>CANSYW010000004.1 GCA_947651395.1 uncultured Pseudoflavonifractor sp.
CCACCGCCCCCCGGGGGGTGGTTTTTTGTGGTTACCCCCCCCCTAAAACGGGGGGGGGCCGCGTTCGCTTGGGGCCGGGCCCCACGTTTTTTTACAGCCGTTGGAACAGGTGGATCCGAAACTGACCGGTCACCGTCAGCTCCTCCAGCCTCTCCAGCCGCCGCGCGCCCTGCCTGGGCGTCTTCCAGAAATAGGGGGTCATCCGGTAGAGGTCGCCGATGGCCTGGGGGGTGGGGAGGGTAAAGACGGTCTCCACCGGGAGGATGTCCAGGTAGCGGAAGCCGGGGTATTCCTCCCGCCTGTCCTCGTTTTCGTAGGGGTGTTCGTAGAGTACGGATTTCAGCTCCCACAGATGCCGGGGGGCGGGGACTACATAGAGGAATATACCGCCCGGTTTCAACACTCTGTAAAACTCCTTCGCCGCCAGAGGGGAGAAGCAGTCGGTGAGGACGTCCACCGACCCATCCCCCAAGGGCAGATGGTACACCGAGGCCACGGCGAACTCTCCGCCGGGCAGTCGCCGGGCCGCCTTCTTAACGGCGGGCTTGGAAAGGTCCACCCCCGCCGTCCGCCCGCCCATGGCGGCTACGGTCTCCGCCAGAGCGGCGGTATACCACCCCTCCCCGCACCCCGCGTCCAGCAGGGCAGGGGCTTGGGGGACATATTTCTCCACCAGGGCGCACAGCGTCTCCCGCAGGGGTCCATACCAGCCCCCCTCCAGAAACCGGGTCCGGGCGGCGGCCATCTCCCTGTCGTCCCCGGGGGCTTTGGAGTGCTGGCGGTTGGCGGGGAGAAGATTCACATAGCCCTCTTTGGCGAGGTCAAAGCTGTGGCCCCGGGGGCAGGAATACCGCCCCGGCTCCCGCCCCAACCCTTTCCCGCAGATGGGACAGCAAAACAGACTTTCCATCCGGCCCCCTCCTTTTTCCCCAGTATACCACAGGGGGGCGCGGGGGACAAGGGCGGGAAGATTGACAAGGCCAGGTGGGTAGGCTATGATAGAGATAAATTTCCGTTCAGGAAGGAAGGGATACCATGAAGAAAACCTCTCGCCTGCTCTCCCTGCTGCTCTCGGCGGCCCTGGCCGTCGGTCTGTCCGCCCCCACCCTGGCGGCCGGCGGACAGGAATACTACCTGAAGACCACCGTCACCGTG
This sequence comes from uncultured Pseudoflavonifractor sp., assembly GCA_947651395.1. Classification (GTDB taxonomy): domain Bacteria; phylum Bacillota; class Clostridia; order Oscillospirales; family Oscillospiraceae; genus Vermiculatibacterium. The sequence continues at coordinate 1,156 of CANSYW010000004.1, forward strand.
GAGGGCGGTCTCCGCTCCGGACTGAAGACCGAGGTTTCAAAGGGCTTTGCCATCGCCTCCCAGGTCTTCCGGGGAGACCAGTCCGGCGCCCTGAACTGGGACGATACCCTCACCCGGGCCGAGGCGGTGACCATGATCATCCGCCTCATGGGCATGGACGAGGAGGCCCAGGCCGCCGCCTCCAAGCCCTCCCCCTTCACCGACGTTCCCGACTGGGCCAAGGGCTATGTGAATCTGGCCTCTGAAAAGGGGATCGCCAAGGGGGTGGGCAACGGCCGCTTTGACCCCTCCGGGGTGTGCGGCGCCCGGGAGTTCATCACCATGCTCTACCGGCTGACCCATCTTACCGAGGGGGAGGACTACGCCTGGGCCTCCGCTCTGGAGGACTTTGTCTCCGGTGTAAAGGAGCTGCGGGATCTCCGGAGCAGCGGCTGGTCCCTGCCCTTCGCGCCGGAAAACTTTGCCACGGGGCTGAAAAACTGGTTTGACCAGGACGGCCCCTTCACCCGGGAGGTCACCGCCGACGTGATGTACCTGATGCTCAACTTCAATGCCGGCCCTGAGAAGGAGAGCCTGGGCGACATTCTGGCCTCCGAGTACGGTATGTCCGACGTCCTTCTCTATGACCACTACGTCCGCCGCACCGCCTACGATATGCGGGGGACCACCAGCCTGACTTTGGAGAACTTCACCGGGGACGGTAAGACCGTAACGCTCTCCATCCAGAATGGCAAGCTCACCGTGGACGACAGCCGCAAGGGGGACATGTCGGTGGATCTTCCCTCGGGCAGCGTCTCCGCCGGAAGTCCCATCACCCTGCCCAAGGAGACCTTTACCTCCGCCCTCCGCTACCAGGACCGTTTTCTGGCCGGCTATGACGAGGATGGGGATCCTCTCTACGGCGCCAAGGGCTATAATGAAAAATTCACCGTGACCTACGCCGACGGGGAGTGGTCCCTGTCCAAGTGGGATGAGGAGAACTACGCCCCCGACTACGCCTACATCTACGCCTACCGCAGCGACGATCACTGGGAGGCCCTCCGCCGGCAAGACTGGGGGGAGGAGATCACCCCGGAGATCCAGGCCCTGGCCGATCAGCTCACCGCGGGGAAGAAGACCGAGCTGGAGAAGGCGGACGCCCTGTGTGAGTGGATCGCCACCCACATTTATTACGACTATGTGGATCTCAAAGCTCATATCGACGATATCAAGGATCAGAGCGCCGCCGCCGTGCTGGAGCGCCGCACCGCCATCTGCGACGGCTACTCCGCCCTGACCCTGGCCATGCTCCGGGCCGCCGGTCTGGAGTGCTATGAGGAGACGGGCCAGGGCAACCGCCTGACCCACGGCTGGAACGTGGCCTTCCTGGACGGGGAGTGGGTGGTCATCGACAACACCTGGGACAGCTCCCTGACCTACGAGAAGAACCCGGGGGAGGGCTATATGTGCACCTACGACGACCCGGAGCTTATCTTTGAGGTCCGCGCCCCCAAGGATCACCTGGAGCCCCAGGCCGAGCGCAGCATATTCGGCAGCTACTTTAACATGAACTACGACGACTTCTACAAGGCCCATACCCTCTGGCGCCAGCCCCTCTACGCCAGCAAGACCGTCCTCAACGTCAACCACGTCCTGCCCCAGTAAGAAAAAAGCGCCCCCGGCGGGAATCTCCCGCCGGGGGCGTGTTTGCCCTTGTCCATAGAAGCCGCATTTACCCCTTCCGCCCCCGCAGCCATATGTCCCGGGCCAGCAGGGTGGCGGAGATGGTGAAAAACACCTCCAGGGCGGTGGATACCATTTGGGGGATCAAAAAAAGGAGGGCGGAGACGGCCACGATGGCCCACCAGGCCCTCAGGGGGGCGCGCCAACGCTCCGGATCCTCCCGGCGCAGGGAGAGAAGGAGGATCAGCAAGGCGGCCATGAGCAGCGCGCAGGCCAGGGCGGCCAGCAGCACATGGAGGGCGGCGTATTTGGGGAAGCGGGCGGGGAGGTAGGGGATGGCCAGGGCGTAGCCCAGACTGAGGATGGCCAGGAGGGTCAGGATCAGCACCCCCACTCTGGCCCTGAGGCGGGGCAACCGTCCCGACAGACCCACCAGCATCACCAGAAAATAAACCCCCGCCAGGATTCCCCAATAGATAAAGCCCCGGTAGTGATCCGCCCCCATGACGGCGATGACCGAAAAGTTGGAGGCAAACCACTCCTTGCTCCCGGCAAAGAGCAGGGTGTAGGCGGGGATGAGAAAGCAGGCTACAAGATCCAGCCAAAAATGGTGTGAGGTTCGTTTCATAGTGATCTCCTGTTTGGGCGTCGTTTTTACCTATTATATGAGATCGGGAGGAAAGAAACAAGGAAAAGGGATATTTTCCTTGCCTTTCCCGCCCCTTGCTGATACAATAGCAGGGCTGAATTTTTATTTCCAAAGGAGTACGCCATGATCACCGTTTCCGATCTTTCCCTCAACTATTCGGGCACCCCCCTGTTTTCCCACGTGGATCTGCAGTTCATCAAGGGCAACTGCTACGGTATCATCGGGGCCAACGGGGCGGGAAAGTCCACCTTTCTGAAGATCCTCTCCGGCCAGCTGGAGCCCACCTCCGGAGAGGTGTCCGTGCTACCCAACACCCGTATGTCGGTGCTCAAGCAGGATCAGAACCAGTATAACGCCTACACCGTGATGGACACCGTTCTCATGGGCAATCAGCACCTCTACGACATCGGCAAGGAGATGAACGCCCTCTACGAGAAGGAGGACTTCACCGATGAAGACGGCATCAAGGCCGCGGAGCTCCAGGCGGAGTACGCCGAGCTGGGGGGCTACGAGTCCGAGTCCGACGCCTCCCGGATCCTCCAGGGGCTGGGGGTGGGCACCCAGTACCACGACACCCTGATGGAGAATATGGACGCCCGGCTCAAGGTGAAGGTGCTGCTGGCCCAGGCTCTGTTCGGCAATCCCGACATCCTGATGATGGACGAGCCCACCAACAACCTGGACATCGCCGCCACCAACTGGCTGGAGGACTTTCTGCTGGACTTTGAGGGCACCGTCATCGTGGTCAGCCATGACCGCCACTTCCTCAATACCATCTGCACCCACATTGTGGACATCGACTACAATAAGATCAAGCTCTATGTGGGCAACTACGACTTCTGGTACGACGCCAGCCAGCTCATGCAGCAGCTGATGAAGAACCAGAACAAAAAGAACGAGGAGAAGGCCCAGGAGCTCAAGGAGTTTATCTCCCGGTTCTCCGCCAACAAGTCCAAGTCCAAGCAGGCCACCGCCCGCCGGAAACTGCTGGAGAAGATCTCCCTGGAGGAGATCCCCGCCTCCTCCCGCCGCTACCCCTGGGTCCAGTTTTCCCCGGATCGGGAGGTGGGCAAGGACATTCTCTTTGTCACCGACGTGAGCAAGACTGTGGACGGGGTGAAGGTGCTGGACAAGGTCTCCTTCATTGTGGGCCATGGGGACAAGATCGCCTTTGTGGGGGACAACGAGAACGCCCACACCGCCCTCTTCAAGATCCTCACCGGGGAGTGGGAGCCCGACGAGGGCACGGTGAAGTGGGGCCAGACCGCCACCTTCTCCTATTTCCCCAAGGACAACACGCAATACTTTGAGGGCTGCGGCGACAACCTGGTGGAGTGGCTGCGCCAGTTCTCCTCCGATCCTCACGAGGCCTATCTGAGAGGCTTCCTGGGCCGGATGCTCTTCTCGGGAGACGATGTATACAAGCCTGTGAAGGTTCTCTCCGGCGGAGAGAAGGTCCGGTGTATGCTCTCCCGGATGATGCTCTCGGGGGCCAATGTGCTGCTGCTGGATCAGCCCACCAACCACCTGGATCTGGAGTCCATCGCCGCGGTGAATAACGGCCTGGAGGCGGTGAAGTGCAACGTGCTCTTCTCCTGCCACGACCACCAGCTGGTGGAGACGGTGGCCAACCGGGTGTTTGACTTCACCCCCGAGGGTAAGCTCATCGACATGCCCATGACCTACGACGAGTATCTGGCCCGTCAGGCCCAGGCGGAATAAGGGGTCGCTTTTCAAACAGGGAAAAGTGTGCTATACTATTCTATTCCCAAAATTCCTCGCAGGGGGGAGTCAGTATGCGAAAAGATATTATCCTGCCCGGAGCCGCGGCCGCCGTGGGCGCTTTGGGCTTTGGCCTGCGGCGGTGGCATTTGGCCTCCGGCTTTGAGCCGGACACCGGCCTGGCCATCCCTGGCGCTCCCGCCGTCGTGGCCCTGGCCGTCTGTGCGGCGGCCCTGGCGACGCTGGTGTTTCTGGCGGTTCTGGGCAACCGGGAGCGACGCTCCTGGAGCCGGGCGTTCCGCGGGGCCCGGGACTGTCCGGTCTATATGACGGCCGTGGTCCTGGCGGCCTTCCTCCTGCTGCTCAGCGCCGGCGTGGAGGTGCTGGCCTATCCGGGCGCCTATCAGGCGGCCAGGTCGGCGGAGAACTGGGGACTGCGGACGGCGGGAATGGTGCTCTCCCCTCTGCGGATCCTTCTGTGTCTGGGCGGCTGCCCCTGCACGCTGCTTTGGGCCCGGAACCTTTACCGGGGAGGAAAGGGCGGAAGGGAGAGCCTTCCTCTGCTGGAGCTGTGTCTGCTCTACTGTGTGTGGCTGGTGTCCAACTACCAGAACTGCGCCGCCAATCCGGTGGTGGAGGATTATATCTGGGAGGTGCTGGCCATTTGCCTGAGCCTGCTGGGACTCTACTATGTGGCCAGCTACTCCTTTTTAAAGGAGGGGCGGCCCCGGCGGACGGTGCTGGCCTGCCTGATGGGGACGTTCTTCTCCCTGACGGCCATGGGGGGAGGGATCTCCCCGGCGGAGCTGCTGCGCTGCGGCTTCTCGGTGCTGTTTCTGAGCGCCCACGCCGCCCTGCTGCTGCAGGATCATCCGGAGGAGGAAGAAGAGGAAGAGACCCCGGAGCTTACGGAAGAAAAGGAGGCACAAGACCATGCCTGAAAAGTTTTATATCACCACACCCATCTACTACCCCTCGGACAAACTCCACATCGGCCACACCTACTGCACGGTGGCCACCGACACACTGGCCCGGTATAAGCGGCTCCAGGGCTATGACGTCATGTTCCTCACCGGCACCGACGAGCACGGCCAGAAGATCGAGGACAAGGCCAAAGAGGCGGGTGTTACCCCTAAGGAGTTCGTGGACAATATTGTAGAGGGACCCCGGGGGGTCAAGGATCTGTGGAAGCTGATGAACATTTCCAACGACAGGTTTATCCGTACCACGGACGACTACCATGTGAAGGCCATCCAGCGCATCTTTAAGAAGATGTACGACAACGGGGATATCTATAAGGGCGTATACAAGGGCAAGTACTGCAAACCCTGTGAGAGTTTCTGGACAGAGTCCCAGTTGGTGGACGGCAAGTGCCCTGACTGCGGCCGGGAGGTGCAGGACGCGGAGGAGGAGGCCTATTTCTTCCGCCTGTCCAAGTACGCCGACCGCGTCCAGCATCTGCTGGAGGACACCGATTTCTTAGAGCCCCACAGCCGGGTCAACGAGATGGTGAACAACTTTATCAAGCCCGGCCTGGAGGATCTGTGCGTGTCCCGCACCTCCTTCTCCTGGGGCGTGCCGGTGGACTTTGATCCCAAGCATGTGGTCTATGTGTGGATCGACGCCCTTTCCAACTATATCACCGCCCTGGGCTATGAAAACGACAAATATGACGACTACGACAAGGGCTGGTGGCCCGGGGTCAACATCGTAGGCAAAGAGATCGTCCGGTTCCACTCCATCATCTGGCCCGCCATGCTTATGAGCCTGGGGGAGCCTCTGCCCAAAAAGGTCTATGGTCACGGCTGGCTGCTGCTGGACGGCGGTAAGATGTCCAAAAGCAAGGGTAACGTGGTGGATCCCTATATCCTGGCGGAGAAGTTCGGGGTGGACGCCCTGCGGTTCTTCCTGATGCGCACCTTCCCCTTCGGCTCGGACGGCAACTTCTCCAACGAGCTGCTGATCCAGACCATCAACACCGATCTGGCCAATGACCTGGGCAACCTGCTTAGCCGCACCGTGTCCATGGTGGACAAGTATTTCGGCGGGACTCTGCCCGCCGAACAGGCCGCCGATGAGGCTCTGGACGCGCCCCTGACGGAGCTGGCCTCGGGCCTGCGGGATCGCTATGAGGAGGCCATGGAGCATTACGCCCCCCACAAGGCCCTGGAAGAGGTATTCAAGGTCATCAGCCGGGCCAACAAGTATATTGATGAGAACGCCCCCTGGGCCCTTGCCAAGGACATGGAAGCCAACGGCTCCCGGCTCGGGCGGGTCATGTATAACCTGCTGGAGGCCCTTCGCCTGAGCGCGGTGCTGCTGACCCCCTTCATGCCCGAGACCACCGCCAAGATCTTCGACCAGATCGGCGCCTGCCAGGGCTGCCGTACCTGGGACAGCGCCGGGCACTGGGGCAGCCTCAGCGTCACTGTTACGGTAAAGCGGGGAGAGAACCTGTTCCCCCGTATTGACGCGGAGAAGGAGCTGGCCGAGCTGGAGGCCGCCGCTGAGGCGGCCGGGAAAGCAGCCCTGCCGGCGCTGGAGATCGAGCCGCTGACGCAGGAGAAGGTGGATTTCGACACCTTCTGCAAGTCCGACTTCCGGGCGGTGAAGGTGAAAGCCTGCGAGGCGGTGAAGAAGAGCGAGAAGCTGCTGCGCTTCACCCTGGACGACGGCACCGGCGCCGACCGGCAGATCCTCTCGGGCATCCACAAGTTCTACGAGCCTGAGGAGCTCATCGGCAAGACCCTGGTGGCCATTGTCAACCTGCCTCCCCGGAAGATGATGGGGCTGGACAGCTGCGGTATGCTTCTGTCCGCGGTCCACACGGAAAAGGGGGAGGAAAAGCTCCACCTGATCATGGTGGACGACGCCATCCCCGCCGGGGCCAAGCTGTGCTGAGGAGGCCAACAGACAAAAAGGACGGCTCCTGAGGCCCTGAAAGCCCTGGACGGGAGTCGATGCGCCTGACAGGTGACAAAAAGAACCCGGCGGATGGTTGCCCTTTGGCCCTCCGCCGGGTTATTCTTACACCGTAAGGAGGGATGCCACATGACGTTGGCACGGCAGATACAGGCCCTGCGAAAAGAAAAGGGACTCTCCCAAGAGGAGCTGGGGGAGAAGCTGGGGGTGGCCCGGCAGTCGGTGAGCAAATGGGAGAGCGGCGCCACCGTACCGGAGCTGGACAAGCTCATCGCCATGAGCAGGCTCTTCGGGGTGTCGGTGGGGAGCATTTTGGGACTGGAGGAGACGGGGGAGCCGGAGCGCGAGCTCACAGAGCGGGAGCTGGAGGCCCTGGAGGCCATCGCCGGTCGGCTGACCCCGCCGGAAGCCGAGCCCAAAAAGCGGAAAAGATGGCCCTATGCCCTGGCGGCTCTGGTCGTGGCGGCAGCCCTCGGGGCCCTTTTGGGCCGCATCAACGGCCTGGAAAACCAGATCCAAGGTCTGCGATCCAATCTGTCCGATGTGCAGAATACCGTCTCCCGGGAGGTGGGCTCCATCGGTTCCCAGGTGCGGAGGATCCTGGAGGAGCAGAACAGGGTCACCGCCGGGGAGGGCTATGAGGTGACAGGTATGGATCTTTTGAACAATAAGGTGACCTTTGCCCTCACCGCCACCCCCCGGGAGTACCGGGAGGGGATGCGGGCGGTGTTTTCCGCCGTGGGCGACTTTGAAGCGGTGGAGGTCCCCGGTGTCCTGGGGGCGGGGCAGACCTTTACGGGCTCGCTCACCTGCCCCCTCACCGACGACATCACCCTGTCGGTGGGCTTTGTCACGGAGGAGTCCACCGTGACCCAGCAGCTGGGGCAGGAGGGATATCTGCTGTCCGGGGCTCAACTGGATATGCGCGGAGATCTGAGCTGGACCGTCAGCTACAGGGATGGGGTGGGGAGCCTTACCCGGCTGCAGGCCGGCGTATGGGAGGCCGGCTCCGGCTGGTACCATGACGGCTCCGAGTGGCGGGAGCTGACCCTGGAAAAGGCGGAGCTGCGGCTGTGGAAGAACGACGCGGTGGTCTGGAGCGAGGCGCGGGAGGAGTTGGAGCGCGGCCTGGCCGTGGAGGAGCTTTCCATCCCGACTGAGGGTCTGGAGCCGGCGCCGGGGGATCGGCTGATCCTCTCGGTGCGCTATACCGACACCGCCGGCAGGGAGACCGAGACCTTCCTGGATGGCTTTTGGATAACACAGGAGAAAGAGCCGAAGAGGATCGACCCCAGGGAAGAGACCGGGAGCGCGTATCCGTGGGAATAAAAACATTCACAAAAATTCCGGGCGGGGCAGAGGCCCCGACCCGGTATTTTTGTGCCGAAAGTATGCCACAAGGGAAAAGCGGGGAGAGAAGCGGGGGTTTGCCCGAAAATTCTGCGTAAAAAATGAAATTTTCTCTTGACTTCGGAACGGGTTTGATGTATCATAATCAAGCGCCTGTTTAGGGCGCACTATGCGATGATGCGGGAGATTGCTCAGAAATGAGGTAACTTTCGCGGAGTATGTCCGTTGAATCGGGCGGCTGAGAGCCTCTGTTCACGCGTATATCGCCGTGAGGAGGGTAAACCGGCCAGCTATGTGCCGGTTTTCTTTCTGCCACGGAGTGATACGCACGAGAAAGTGGACAGAAAAAATGACTCTCACCGATACGAAGCGAGGACAACCAGAACCAACGCACTTCGTATTTTAAGGAGGAAACAAGCATGGCTCAGAAAGAAATGATCCGTATTCGTCTCAAGGCCTACGATCACCAGCTCATCGACCAGAGCGCCGAGAAGATCGTGGAGACCGCCAAGCGCACCGGCGCCACCGTCTCCGGGCCCATTCCCCTGCCCACCAAGAAGGAAGTGGTCACCATCCTGCGGGCCGTCCACAAGTACAAGGACAGCCGTGAGCAGTTTGAGCGCCGCACCCACAAGCGGCTCATCGACGTCATCAAGCCCTCCCCCAAGACCGTGGAGGCCCTGATGAGCCTGGAGCTGCCCGCCGGTGTGGATATTGAGATCAAGCTCTGAGAAGGGCGGAGAACAGGTCGGCGAGGGAGCTTGGACTGAAGCGAGGGCGAGCGCAGGGCCGCATGGCGGCCCGGAGACCAGCCCGAGTCGGAGGGAAAGCGACCGAGCGTCCTGACCTGTTCGCAGCCTGACAGCCCCGGCGTGGGGCAAGCTAAATTTGTGTACCGCGGTCTGCCGCCTATCGAGGCAGACGGGTCATGTTGACAGAGCAATATCCCGATGTGGATAACTCTCTCAACCAATAACCTTAATCAAGGAGGAAAAGACACATGGAAAAGGCCATTATCGGCAAGAAGGTCGGCATGACGCAGATCTTCGACGAGGTCGGGCACGTGATCCCGGTCACCGTCATCGCCGCCGGCCCCTGCACCGTCGTGCAGAAGAAGACCGACGAGACCGACGGCTACACCGCCGTCCAGCTGGGCTTCGAGGATGTGCCTGAGCGCAAGCTGACCAAGCCTGAGCTGGGCCACCTGAAGAAGGCGGGTGAGGGTGTACTGAAAAGACACCTCAAGGAGTTCAAACTCCAGAACAGCGACAGCCTCAATGTGGGCGACGTTCTGGATTGCACCGTGTTTGCCGAGGGCGACCGGGTGGACGTGACCGGCGTGAGCAAGGGCCACGGCTTCCAGGGTGTTGTCAAGCGCCACGGCGCCGCCGTTAAGCGCAACACCCACGGCGGCGGCCCTGTCCACCGTCATCAGGGCTCTCTGGGCTCGGGCACCGATCCCAGCCGCATCTTCAAGGGCCGTGACGGCGCCGGTCACATGGGCGCTGAGCAGGTCACCGTACTGAACCTGGACGTGATCAAGGTGGACGCCGAGCTGGGCATCATCGCCGTGCGGGGCGCCATTCCCGGCGCCAAGGGCGGTCTGGTTTACGTCCGCAACAGCGTGATCAACGTCAAGGAGAAGGGCGCCGGCGCCGCGGAGAGCAAGAACCCGCAGAAGGCTTCCGGCCGCAATCCCCAGAAGGCTTCGGCCCGCAACGCTTAAGGAAAGGAGAGAGTAAGACATGCCTAAGGCTAACGTTTTTAATATGGCCGGTAAGCAGGTCGGCGAGATCGACCTGAGCGAGGCCATTTTCGGCATCGAGCCCAACGTGAGCGTGATGCACGACGTGGTGAAGAACCACCTGGCCAACTGCCGGCAGGGCACCCAGAGCGCCCTGACCCGTGCGGAGGTCTCCGGCGGCGGCAGAAAGCCCTGGCGCCAGAAGGGCACCGGTCGGGCCCGTCAGGGCTCCATCCGGGCTCCCCAGTGGACCCACGGCGGTATCGTGTTCGCTCCCAAGCCCCGCAGCTATCGGTACACCCTCAACAAGAAGGTGCGCCGCCTGGCTCTGAAGTCCGCCCTCTCCGCCAAGGCCGCTGAGGGTAAGGTGCTGGTGGTGGACGATCTCGGCATGGACGAGATCAAGACCAAGACCTTCCAGGGCTTCCTGAACACTTTGGGCTCCAAGAAGGCCCTGGTGGTCACCGCCTGCCCCAACGTGGTGAAGTCCGCCCGGAACATCCCTGGGATCGTGACCAGCCCCGCTACGCTCATCAACGTCTACGACATTCTCAACGCCAATGAGTTCATCGTGGACAAGGCCGCTCTGGCCCAGATCGAGGAGGTGTTCGCGTAATGTCTGCCATGACTGCTTACGACATTATCAAGCGGCCCATCATCACCGAGCGCTCCATGGCCGGTACCGAGATGAAGCGGTACACCTTTGAGGTGGCCAAGGACGCCAACAAGATCCAGATCGCCAAGGCGGTGGAGGAGATCTTCGGTGTGAAGGTCGCCAAGGTCAACACCCTGAACATGCAGGGCAAGGAGAAGCGCCAGGGCCGCTGGCCCGCCGGCCGCCGCGCTTCCTGGAAGAAGGCCATGGTCACTCTGACGCCCGATTCCAAGTCCATCGAGCTGTTCGAGAACATGGTGTAAGGGAGGAGATAGAAGATGGCTATTAAGACTTATAAGCCCACGACCCCCTCCCGGCGCCACATGACCGTGTCCGCCTTTGAGGGGATCGACAAGAAGGCCAAGCCCGAGCGCAGCCTTCTGGAGAACCTGAAGAAGAACGCCGGCCGCAACAGCTACGGTCGCATCACCGTCCGTCATCGCGGCGGCGGCAACAAGAAGAAGTACCGCGTGGTGGACTTCAAGCGGGACAAGAACGGCACTGCCAAGGTCGTGAACCTGCAGTACGATCCCAACCGCTCCGCCAACATCGCCCTCATCGAGTACGAGGACGGCGAGCGTCGGTATATCCTGGCTCCTGTGGGCCTGAAGGCCGGCCACATCATCATGACCGGCCCCGGCGCCGACATTCTGCCCGGCAACGCCCTGCCCATCAGCGACATCCCTGTGGGTACTCTGATCCACAACATCGAGCTCTATCCCGGTAAGGGCGGCCAGCTGGTGCGCTCCGCCGGCGTGGCGGCTCAGCTGATGGCCAAGGAGAACGGCATGGCCCAGGTCCGTCTGCCCTCCGGCGAGATGCGTTATATCCGCCTGGACTGCATGGCCACCATCGGCCAGGTGGGCAACACCGATCACGAGAACATCCAGATCGGTAAGGCCGGCCGGAAGCGCCACATGGGCTGGCGGCCCACGGTGCGCGGCTCCGTCATGAACCCCAACGACCACCCCCACGGCGGCGGCGAGGGCAAGAGCCCGGTTGGCCGTCCCGGCCCGGTCACTCCCTGGGGCAAGCCCGCCATGGGTTACAAGACCCGCTCCAAGAAGAGCCGCACTGAGCAGTTCATCGTCAAGCACCGCAACAGCAAGTAAGGAGGCAGTAAAATATGTCCAGAAGCGTTAAGAAGGGCCCGTTTTGCGCTCCCGAGCTGCTCAAGCGGGTCGACGAGCTCAATGAGAAGAACGAGAAGAAGGTTCTGAAGACCTGGAGCCGTGCCTCCACCATCTTCCCCTCCTTCGTGGGTCATACCTTTGCCGTCCATGACGGCCGCAAGCACGTGCCCGTTTACGTCACCGAGGACATGGTGGGTCACAAGCTGGGCGAATTCGCCCCCACCCGCACCTTCAAGGGTCACTCGGGCAGCAAGACCGGCAAGTAAGGAGGAGAGAAAATGGAAGCGAAAGCAACTTTGAGATACGCCCGTATCTCTCCCCGTAAGGTCGGCGTCGTGTGTGACCTCATCCGGGGCAAGAGCGTGGCCCAGGCCACCGCTATCCTCATGACCACTCCCAAGGCCGCCTCTGAGCTTCTCCTGAAGCTCCTCAAGAGCGCCGCGGCCAACGCGGAGAACAACCATCAGATGGATCCTGAGAAGCTGTACGTGTCCAGCACCTTTGCCACCCCCGGCCCCATCATCAAGCGGATCCGTCCGCGGGCCCAGGGCCGGGCGTTCCGGATCAACAAGCGCACTTCTCATATCACCGTCGCGGTGGCAGAAAAGGAGGCCAAGTAATATGGGACAGAAAGTCAATCCCCACGGCCTTCGCGTGGGCATCATCAAGGATTGGGACTCCCGCTGGTACGCCAAGAACGAGCTGGTGGGCGACCTGCTGGTGGAGGATCACAAGATCCGTGAGTATCTGAAGAAGAGCCTCTACTCCGCCGGTATCCCCCGCATCGAGATCGAGCGGGACAGCGCCAAGGTGCGCATTTACCTCCACTGCGCCAAGCCCGGCGTGGTCATCGGCAAGGGCGGCACGGAGATCGAGCGCATCCGCCTCCAGGTGGAGAAGCTCATCGGCAAGCCGGTGGCCCTCAACATCGTTGAGGTCAAGAGCATGGACACCAACGCCCAGCTGGTGGCGGAGAACATCGCCCAGCAGCTGGAGCAGCGCATCGGTCACCGCCGGGCCATGAAGAACGCCATGGGCCGGGCTATGCGGGCCGGCGCTCTGGGTATCAAGGTCTCCTGCTCCGGCCGTCTGGGCGGTCGGGAGATCGCCGGTACCGAGCACTACCATGACGGCACCATTCCCCTGCAGACCCTCCGGGCCGACATCGACTACGGCTTTACCGAGGCTGCCACCACTTACGGCCGCATCGGCGTGAAGGTGTGGATCTACAAGGGTGAGGTGCTCACCCAGACCCTGCGGACCACCCCCCGTACTCTGGATACCAAGAACTTTAAGGAGCGCCCCGACCGGCCCCGCCGGGATCGCCGGGACGGTGACCGCCGTGGCGGCGGCTTCCGTCGGGATGGCGACCGCCGTCAGAGCGGCCCCACCTATAACCGGGTGCAGAGCCGTCCGGCCCCCAAGGCCGCCCCTGCTCCTGAGGCCGCTCCCACCGCCCCTGAGACCCAGGAAGGAGGCCAAGACTAATCATGCTGCTGCCTAAGAGAAGCAAATATCGCCGTGTCCACCGCGGCCGTATGACCGGCCGGGCCATGCGCGGCAACACCGTGACTTACGGTGAGTGGGGACTGCAGTCCACCGAGCCCGCCTGGATCACTTCCAACCAGATCGAGGCCGCCCGTGTGGCCATGACCCGTTACACCAAGCGTGGCGGTAAGGTCTGGATCAAGATCTTCCCCGACAAGCCCGTGACCAGCAAGGCTCTGGGTACCCGTATGGGTTCCGGTAAGGGCGCTCCCGACCACTGGGTGGCCGTGGTGAAGCCCGACAAGGTCATGTTTGAGATCGCCGGCGTTTCCGAGGAAGTCGCCCGTGAGGCCCTCCGTCTGGCCAGCCACAAGCTGCCTGTCAAGTGCAAGATCGTCAAGAGGGAGACCCCCGTTGAGACCGAGAAGGGTGGTGAAGCGTAATGAAGGCCAATGAAGTTCGTAAGATGTCCGCCGCCGATCTGGAGGCGAAGCTGGGCGAGCTGAAGAAGGATCTGTTCAACCTCCGCCTTCAGCACGCCACCAACCAGCTGGACAACCCCGTGAAGATCGCTCAGGTCAAGCGGGATATTGCCCGGGTCAAGACCATCATCCGCGAGCAAGAGCTCGCCGGCCGATAAGGAGGAGTAGGAAATGAGCGAAGAGAAGCGTACTTCTTCCCGCAAGACCAGAGTCGGCCTGGTGGTCTCTGATAAGATGGACAAGACCGTAGTTGTGGCCATTGCCGACCGTGTGGCCCATCCCCTGTACAAGAAGATCGTCAAGAGAACCTACAAGCTCAAGGCTCACGACGAGCAGAATGCCTGCGGCGTGGGCGACCGCGTGCGGGTCATGGAGACTCGGCCCCTCAGCAAGGACAAGCGCTGGCGCGTGGTCGAGATCCTCGAAAAGGCGAAATAAGGAGGTGCTGGTATGATTCAGCAGGAAAGCTATCTGAAGGTCGCCGACAATACCGGCGCCAAAGAGATCAAGACCATCCGTGTGCTGGGCGGTTCCAAGCGGAAGTTCGGCAACATCGGCGATGTGATCGTGGCTTCCGTCCGCAAGGCCCAGCCCGGCGGAACCGTGAAGAAGGGCGAGGTGGTCAAGGCCGTCATCGTCCGCACGACCAAGGGTATTCACCGTCCCGACGGCAGCTATGTTCGCTTCGATGAGAATGCCGCCGTCCTCATCAAGGACGACAAGAACCCCAAGGGCACCCGTATCTTTGGGCCGGTGGCCCGGGAGCTCCGGGACAAGGACTACATGAAGATCCTGTCCCTGGCCCCTGAAGTGCTGTAAGGGGGGTAGGAGAAGAACATGAACACTATGAGCATCAAGAAGGGCGACACTGTGGTCGTTCTCTCCGGCAAGGACAAGGGCAAGCAGGGCAAGGTCCTGGAGGCCATGCCCGAGAGCCGCAAGGTCATTGTGGAGAAGGTCAACGTGGCCACCCGCCACCAGAAGCCCCGCAAGCAGGGCGAGCAGGGCGGCATCGTGAAGAAGGAAGCCCCCATCTACGCCTGCAAGGTCATGCGGGTGTGCCCCAAGTGCGATAAGCCCACCCGTCCCGCCAGCAAGGTGGGCAAGGATGGTAAGCGGGTCCGCGTCTGCAAGAAGTGCGGCGCTGAGATTTAAGAGAGGAGGAGAACCAAATGTCTGAGAAGAAAGTGCCCAATCTGAAGGCAAAGTACCAGGCCGAGGTGGCTCCTGCTCTGATGCAGAAGTTCGGCTATAAGTCCGTCATGCAGATCCCCCGCCTGGACAAGATCGTGGTCAACTGCGGCTGCGGTGAGGCCCGGGACAACTCCAAGGTCCTGGAGGCTGTCGTGGGAGATCTCACCAAGATCACCGGTCAGAAGGCCATTATCACCAAGGCCAAGAAGTCGGTGGCCAACTTCAAGCTCCGTGAGGAGATGCCCATCGGCGCCAAGGTCACCCTCCGGGGCGACCGGATGTGGGAGTTTTTGGACCGCCTCTTTAACGTGGCCCTCCCCCGTGTGCGTGACTTCCGGGGCATCAACCCCAACTCCTTCGACGGCCGGGGCAACTATGCTCTGGGCATCAAGGAGCAGCTGATCTTCCCTGAGATCGAGTACGACAAGATCGACAAGATCCGGGGCATGGACGTTGTGTTCTGCACCACCGCCAACACCGACGAGGAGGCCCGGGAGCTGCTCAAGCTTGTCGGCGCTCCCTTCGCCGACAAGGCGTAAGGAGGGAATATCATGGCGAAGAAATCGATGATCCTCAAGCAGCAGAGGGCTCCCAAGTTCTCCACCCGCAGCTACAACCGCTGCAAGCTCTGCGGGCGTCCCCATGCCTATCTCCGGGACTACGGCGTGTGCCGTATCTGCTTCCGGGAGCTGGCGTACAAAGGTCAAATTCCTGGGGTCAAAAAATCCTCTTGGTAAATTACCAAGGGGATTTCCCCGGTTTTTGAAATATCCCCGGCCGGTGGTAAAAGGTCGGAGCTGCCTAACTCCGATACCTTCCACTGAAACAGGCACAGCCTGTACTCTATAAGGAGGTAAGCAACTCATGCACATCACAGATCCCATCGCGGATATGCTTACGCGCATCCGCAACGCGAACAACGCCAAGCACGACACTGTGGACGTTCCCGCGTCCAACATGAAGAAGTCCATCGCGCAGATCCTGCTGGATGAGGGCTATATCAAGAACTACCAGCTCATCGACGATGGCACCCAGGGTATTATCCGTATCACCCTGAAGTACAGCCAGCCCAACAAAGAGAAGGTCATCACCGGCCTGCGCCGGGTGAGCAAGCCCGGCCTTCGTATGTATGCCGGCGCCGACGAGCTGCCCCGGGTCATCAAGGGCCTGGGTATCGCCATCGTCTCCACCAGCAAGGGTGTTATGACCGACAAGGCCGCCCGCGCCGCCCATGTTGGCGGCGAAGTCCTGGCCTTCGTGTGGTAAGGAGGGGAAGAGAGAATGTCTAGAATTGGTAGAATGCCGATCTCTGTCCCCGCCGGTGTGGACGTGAAGATCGAGGCGGGCAACCTGGTCACCGTGAAGGGCCCCAAGGGTACCCTCACCGAGCAGCTGTGCCCGGCCATGACCATTAAGCAGGAGGGCACTGAGCTCACCGTGGCCCGGCCTGACGACGCCAAGGAGAACCGGAGCCTCCACGGGCTTACCCGGACCCTGCTCCACAACATGGTAGTGGGCGTCACCGACGGCTTCCAGAAGAAGCTGGAGGTCAACGGCGTGGGTTACCGTGTGGCCAAGGAGGGCACGAAGCTGGTGATGAACCTGGGCTTCTCCCACCAGGTCATTATGGAGGAGAAGGACGGGATCACCATCGAGGTGCCCGATCCCAACCACATCGTCATCCACGGCGCCGACAAGCAGAAGGTGGGTCAGTTCGCCGCCGAAGTGAGAGAGAAAAGACCTCCCGAGCCTTATAAGGGCAAGGGAATCAAATATGCTGACGAGGTCATCCGCCGCAAGGAAGGCAAGACCGGCGTCAAGAAGAAGTAAGGAGGTGTGCCTAAATGATTAAAAGACCTGATACCAACGCTCAGCGGCTCAAGCGCCACAAGAGAGTGCGGGGCAAGATCTCCGGCACGCCCGAGAGACCCCGTTTGAACGTGTTCCGCAGCGGGACCAACATCTATGCCCAGATCATCGACGATGTCGCCGGCAAGACTCTGGTCTCCGCTTCCTCCCTGGACAAGGCCTTCGAGGGCGTCGGCTCCAACTGCGAGGCCGCCAAGAAGGTTGGCCAGATGGTGGCCGAGCGTGCCAAGGCCGCCGGCATCACCACCGTGGTGTTCGACCGGGGCGGCTACGTCTATCACGGACGTGTGGCGGCTCTGGCCGAGGGCGCCCGTGAGGGCGGCCTGGAATTTTAACGGGAGGAGGAAACGAATATGCCCAGATTTGAAAAAGAGCAGAGCGAGTACAGCGAGAAGCTCGTTTATCTGAACCGCGTATCCAAGACCGTCAAGGGCGGTCGTGTGGCCAAGTTCTCCGCCCTGATGGTGGTTGGCGACGAGAAGGGCAACGTGGGCTTCGGCACCGGTAAGGCCGCCGAGGTTCCCGAGGCCATCCGCAAGGGCATCGAGGATGCCAAGAAGAACATGATCCACGTCAGCGTCTCCGGCACCACCATTCCCCACGAGGTCATCGGCATTTTCGGCGCCGGTAAGGTGATGCTCAAGCCCGCCCCCGCCGGTACCGGCATCATTGCCGGCGGCCCGGTGCGTGCGGTGATGGAGGCTGTGGGCATCCGGGATATCCGGGCCAAGTGCCTGCGCTCCAACAACCCCCAGAACGTGGTCTCCGCCACCTTTGAGGGCCTGAAGGCCCTGCGGACCCCCGAGCAGGTGGCCGCTGTCCGTGGTAAGACCGTCAGCGAGATCGTGGGTTAAGGAGGACAGCGAAATGGCTAATTTGACTATCAAGCTGACCAAGAGCCTCAATGGCCGCATTGCCAAGCATAAGGCCACCGCCGAGGCTCTGGGCCTGCGCAAGATCGGCGACACCACCGTCCAGCCGGACAACGCCGCCACCCGCGGCAAGATCGCCAGCATCGGTTACCTGCTCCAGGTCACCGAGGGCAAGTAAGGAGGAGCGAGCATGAATCTGCATGATCTTTCCCCCGTAGCCGGTTCCAACCCCAAGGCCTGGCGCAAGGGCCGGGGCGCGGGCACCGGAAACGGGAAGACCGCCGGCCGCGGTCACAAGGGCCAGAAGGCCCGCTCCGGCGGCGGCGTGCGCGTGGGATTTGAGGGCGGCCAGATGCCTCTGGCCCGCCGGGTGCCCAAGCGCGGTTTCAACAATATCTTCGCCAAGCGTCTGGAGGCCATTAACGTGGCTTCCCTGAACAAGTTTGAGGACGGCGCCACCGTCAATGTCTGCGACCTGCTGGAAAAGGGTATCCTTTCCAAGTGTGAGTTCGGCGTGAAGGTTTTGGGCAACGGCACTCTGACCAAGAAGCTGACCGTCCGCGCCAGCGCCTTCTCCGCCTCCGCCAAGGAAAAGATCGAGGCTGCGGGCGGAAAGGCTGAGGTGATCTGAGTTGATCCAGACACTAAAGAACGCCTGGAAGGTGCCTGAGCTCAAGAGCAAGATCCTCTTTACCGTCTTCGCTCTGCTCATCTTCCGCCTGGGTTCCGCGGTCTATGTACCCTTTATCGATACCCAGGGACTGACCGACTATATCAACGGTATGTCGGGCACCATCTTTGGACTGTTGGGTACCATGAACGGCACGGCCTTCTCCGTAGCCGCCGTATTTGCCCTGGGCGTACAGCCCTATATCAACAGCTCCATTATCATCGAGCTGCTCACCGTGGCCATCCCCGCTCTGGAGCGGCTGGCCAAGGAGGGGGGCGAGGAGGGCCGGAAGAAGATCGCGGCCATCACCCGGTACACCACCGTGGCCATCGCCCTGCTTCAGGCCTTTGGCTACTACACCATCATCCGCACCAACCACTTCCTGGCGCTGGGCGGTATGAACGGCGTCTGGGCGGGCGTGGTCATCGTCACCTGCCTGGTGGCCGGCTCCGCCTTCGTCATGTGGCTGGGCGAGCAGATCACCGACAAGGGGATCGGCAACGGCATCTCCATGATCCTGTTTGCCGGTATCCTCTCCCGGATCCCCAGCATGATCAGCCAGCTCTATCAGGGTGTGTACAACTCCATGCACAGCGTCAGCCATGAGCAGATGGTGGCCGCCGGCTGGAGCGAGGCTCAGATGAACAACTATTTTGAGCTTCCCGTCTGGGGCATCATCCTCATCGTCCTGGGCATTCTGGCTCTCATCGCCTTCGTGGTCTTCATCCAGAACGCGGAGCGCCGCATCCCCGTGCAGTACGCCAAGCGGGTGGTGGGCCGGAAGATGTACGGCGGCCAGTCCAGCCATATTCCCCTGAAGGTGAATATGTCCGGCGTGCTTCCCATCATCTTCGCCCAGTCCATCGCCTCCCTGCCCGCCACCATCTGTGCCTTCGCCGGCATCGAGGCGGCCAAGGAGCCCGGTGTGGGCAGCTTCTGGGAGCAGTTCCTGCGCATCTTTGACGCCAACGGCGGGGTGTACACCGTGGTGTACTTCCTGCTGATCCTGGCGTTCAGCTATTTCTATTCCACCATGCAGTTTGACCCCACTGAGGTGGCCAACAACCTGAAGAAGAACGGCGGCTTTGTCCCCGGTTTCCGGCCCGGCAAGCCCACCGCCGACTTCATTCACAAGGTCCTCAGTAAGATCACGTTCTTCGGCGCCATGTTCCTGTCGGTCATTGCCATCCTGCCTATCGTCAGCGGCAATATCATCGGTGTGAGCGCTCTGGCTCTGGGCGGCACCTCCATCATCATTGTGGTGGGCGTTGCCCTGGAGACCAGCAAGGCCCTGGAGGCCCAGCTCATGATGCGTCACTACAAGGGTTTCCTTGAGTAAGAAAAGAGTGTGAGCGGATGAAACTGATATTCCTGGGCCCTCCGGGTGCCGGAAAAGGCACTCAGGCTTCCATCATCAGTAAAAAGCTGGGCATTCCCACCATCTCCACCGGCGATATGCTCCGCGCCGCCATCAAGGCGGGTACTCCCACCGGCGTGAAGGCCAAGGCCTTCATGGACGCGGGCAAGCTGGTCCCCGACGAGGTGGTCATCGGCATCGTGGAGGAGCGGCTGGAGCAGAGCGACTGTGCCAGGGGCTATATTCTGGACGGAATGCCCCGGACCATCGCCCAGGCCGAGGCTCTGGAGAAGGGCGGCATCGAGTTTGATCGGGTGATCTCTCTGGAAGTGAAGGATGAGGTCATTGTCAAACGGATGAGCGGCCGCAGAGTGTGCGCCAAGTGCGGCGCCACCTTCCATGTGGAGAATATGCCGCCCAAGGCCCAGGACGTCTGTGACGCCTGCGGCGGGGAGCTTATCATCCGAGCTGACGACGCCCCGGAGACCGTCCGGAAGCGCCTGAACATCTACCACGAGGAGACGGAACCTCTGAAGGCGTTTTACGCCGAGAGGGGAAAGCTCCGTGGGGTTTTCGGAGATCAGACCATGGAAGAGACCACCAAGGCTGTTGAAGAGGTCCTGGCGTAATATGGACATGATCTCTATCAAGTCTCCCGCGGAGATCGAGAAGATGCGTGCCGCCGGACGGCTCACCGCCCAGGCCCGTAAGCTGGCCGGGTCGCTGATCCGCCCGGGGGTCACCACCGCCGAGATCGACCGGGAAGTGCGAAGGTTCATTGAAAGCCACGGCGCCAAGCCGTCCTTTCTGGGCTACGGCGGTTTTCCCGCCTCCACCTGCATCTCTGTCAACGAGGTGGTCATCCACGGCATACCGGGCCCCCGGAAGCTGAAAGAGGGGGATCTGGTAAGCGTGGATGTAGGCGCTTATCTGGACGGGTTCCACGGCGACTGTGCCGCCACCTTTCCCTGCGGAGAGATCTCCGCTGAGGCGCGTAAGCTGATGGAAGTGACCCGGCAGAGCTTTTTCGAAGGCATCAGGAATGCCAGAGTGGGCGCCCGGGTCTCCGACATCGGCCATGGGGTACAGCAGTACGTGGAGAGCTTTGGCTACAGTGTGGTTCGGGATTTTGTGGGCCACGGTGTAGGCCGGAACATGCACGAGGCTCCTGAGGTGCCCAACTACGGCGCGGCGGGCCACGGCGCCCGGTTCCAGCCCGGTATGGTCATCGCGGTGGAGCCTATGGTCTGTGCCGGCGACTGGCGGATCAAGGTGCTGGGAGACAAGTGGACCACCGTCTCCGCCGACGGCAGCCTCACCGCCCACTACGAAAACACCATCCTCATCACCGACGGGGAGCCTGAACTCCTGACGGTGGACGAGAACGGAGAGCCGGCCTGATGTATGATTACACGGGCTGGATCGTCCGCTCTAACGCCGGACGGGATAAGGACGGCATTTTCTGTGTGATAGGCGTGGATGAGCAGCAAAGACTTCTTCTGGCTGACGGCAAGCGCCGTAAAGTGGCCGGGCCCAAGCCGAAGAAGCTGGGGCATGTATGCTGCCTCACCGACCAGCTTCACATGTATGACCATCCCGTCATCGAAAAGCTGAAGCAGGGAAAGGCCCTGACAGACAAAGAGCTGCGGAGGGCGCTGGCCGCCTTCCGAGCCAAGGAGGTTTGACGCTTTGGCAAAGGACGACATGATCGAGGTGGAGGGCGTCGTCGTCGAATCCCTCCCCAACACCACCTTTCGGGTGGACATTGGTAACGGCCACATCATCCTGGCCCACATCTCCGGCAAGCTGCGGATGAACTTTATCCGCATCCTCCCTGGGGACAAGGTCACGGTCCAGATGTCGCCCTACGACCTCACAAGAGGCCGTATTACCTGGAGAACCAAATAAGTTCGCAAAGACCCAAAGAAAATATAAACGACCGAGTCGCCGCAGACCTTGCCCTTTGCTCTTGACCTTGACCTTAAATGGGGTCCCCGCAAAAGCGGTCCTTAGCTTTTACCCGCAAGGGGTACGCCCCATCCGTAAGGCGGCAAAGCCGCCAACGGCTGGGCAGCGTGGGGAGAGGAGGAGCAGCGGAGCGACTGAGCTTTCGCCTTTAGGCGGAAGCGAAGGATGCGGAGCTTGCGACGACGAGGGGCCATTCAGGCATTCACAAGGAGGTTTATCATGAAAGTAAGACCGTCCGTGAAGCCCATGTGCGAGAAGTGCAAGATCATCAAGCGCAAGGGCAAGGTCATGGTTATCTGCGAAAACCCCAAGCATAAACAAAGACAAGGTTAAATAAGGAGGTGCTGAAACAGTATGGCTCGTATTGCTGGCATTGATCTGCCGAAGGACAAACGGATCGAGATCGGTCTGACCTATATCTTCGGCATTGGGCGCACCAGCGCCACCAAGATCCTGGCTGAGGCCAAGATCGACCCCAACACCCGTGTGAAGGATCTGAGCGAGGCCGAGGAGGCCAAGCTGCGTGAGATCATCGGTCACAGCTACACTGTGGAGGGCGACCTCCGCCGTGATCTGGCCATGGATATCAAGCGGCTGACCGAGATCGGCTGCTACCGGGGCGTGCGTCACCGCAAGGGCCTGCCCGTCCGGGGCCAGAGGACTAAGACCAACGCCCGTACCCGCAAGGGTCCCAAGCGCACGGTCGCCAATAAGAAGAAGTAAGGAGGGATAAGCAAATGGCTGCTACCAAAAAAGTGGTGCGTCGTCGCCGCGAAAAGAAGAACGTTGAAAAGGGTCAGGTGCATATCCGCTCCTCCTTCAACAACACCATGATCACCGTCACCGACACGCACGGGAACGCTCTGAGCTGGGCGTCCTCCGGCGAGATGGGCTTCCGGGGCTCCCGGAAATCCACCCCCTTCGCCGCTCAGACCGCCGCCGAGACTGCCGCCAAGGCCGCCATCGAGAACGCGGGTCTGAAGAGTGTGGAGGTCTACGTGAAGGGGCCCGGCCAGGGCCGTGAGGCCGCCATCCGGGCGCTTCAGGCCGTGGGCCTGGAGGTCACCCTCATCAAGGATGTGACTCCCGTGCCCCACAACGGCTGCCGTCCGCCCAAGCGCCGCAGAGTGTAAGAAGGAGGAGAATCCAATATGGCTAAGAATATGCAGCCCATTGCCAAGCGCTGCAAGGCGCTGGGGATCTCCCCCGCCGCCATGGGCTATGACAAGAAGACCACCAACCGCAAGCCGAAGGCCAATGTGCGCCGGAAGCAGAGCGAGTACGCCACCCAGCTTCAGGAGAAGCAGAAGGTCAAGTTCGTCTACGGCATTCTGGAGAAGCAGTTCCACTCCTACTACGAGAAGGCCATCCGTATGCCCGGCGAGACCGGCGAGAACCTGCTGATCCTGGTGGAGCGCCGTCTGGACAATGTGGTGTACCGTCTGGGCTTTGCCATGACCCGCCGTGAGGCCCGTCAGCTGGTGAACCACGGCCACTTTACCGTCAACGGCAAGAAGGTCAATATCCCCTCCTACCTGGTGAAGGTGGGCGACGTGATCGAGGTCAAGGAGTCCAGCCGCCAGAGCGTGAAGTTCAAGCGCTTTGTGGGCGAGGACGCCATCATCGTCAACGTGCCCCAGTGGCTGGAGAAGGAGAAGAACGCCCTCAAGGGCACCGTGACCAAGCTTCCCGCCCGGGAGGACATCGACCTGCCCATCGAGGAGCATCTCATCGTCGAGTTGTACTCCAAGTAAGCCATACCCTCGCCCCGGCAAGCAACCAAACAGGCGGTGGGAAACGCCGCCCCATTGAAGGAGGGTAATGAATGGTTGAAATTGAAAAGCCCCGCATCGAATGCGATGACAACAGCGACACCAGCTACGGGAAGTATGTGGTAGAGCCCCTGGAGCGGGGCTACGGTACCACTTTGGGCAACGCCCTGCGGCGTGTGCTCCTTTCCTCTCTGCCCGGCACGGCGGTGACCTCCATCAAGATCAACGGTGTGCAGCATGAGTTCTGTACCATCCCCGGGATCAAGGAGGATGTGACCGAGATCGTACTGAACGTCAAGTCCATCATCGCCAAGCTCCACTGCGAGGGTGTGAAGACGGTCTATATTGAGCAGAACGGTGAGTGCGAGGTCACGGCCGGCGATATCAAGGCTGACGGTGAGGTGGAGATCCTCAACCCCGAGCTTCATATCGCCACTCTGGGCCCCGGCGCCAGCCTCAACATGGAGCTGACCCTGGCCCACGGCCGGGGCTATGATCCCGCCGAGCGCAACAAGAACGCCCAGACCGTCATCGGAGTTATCCCTGTGGACTCTGTCTACACCCCGGTGAAGAAGGTCAACTACACAGTGGAGAACACCCGTGTGGGAGATCGTACCGACTTTGACAAGCTGACCCTGGAGGTGTGGACCAACGGCACCATCGACGCCCGTGACGCCGTGAGCCTTGGCGCCCGCATCCTGGTGGATCACTTCCTCCTGTTCACCGATCTCTCTGAGACTATGGGCTCCGCCTCCACTGTGGTGGAGAAGGCCGAGGCCCAGCGGGACAAGGTGCTGGAGATGACCATCGAGGAGCTGGATCTCTCCGTGCGCAGCTTCAACTGTCTGAAGAGGGCCAACATCAACACTGTGGAGGATCTGATCTCCAAGACACAGGATGAGATGATGAAGGTCCGCAATCTGGGCCGCAAGAGCCTGGAGGAGGTCATCAACAAGCTGGCCATGATGGGCCTGAGCCTTGCGGATGACGAGAATAACTAATACACGCCGAGAGGAGTGAGAGAAAATGCCTGCAGTTCGTAAACTGGGAAAGCCCACTGACCAGCGTATGGCCATGCTTCGCGCCATGACCACCTACCTGCTGGAGAACGGCCAGATCAAGACCACCGTGACCCGTGCCAAGGAGGTGGCTCCTCTGGCGGAGAAGATGATCACCCTGGCCAAGAAGAACAATCTGGCGGCCTACCGTCAGGCCATGGCCTTCATCACCAAGGAGGATGTGGCCAAGAAGCTCTTTGACCAGATCGGACCCAAGTACGCCACCCGTGACGGCGGCTACACCCGCGTGGTCCGCATCGGCCCCCGCCGGGGCGACGCCGCTGAGATGGCCATCGTCCAGCTGGTGTAAGAAGAGCGGCCAGACAAAGCAGAACCGATAAAAGAGCCCCTGTCCTATCCCCGAACTGCCGGGGACAGGACAGGGGCTTTTTGCCTGTGGGAAAAGCGTGGTCTACGGTGGACATTTTGGCCGGCTTATGGTAAAATATATGGGTTTTATAGTAGCTTGTGAGGGGAGGAGAGGAAGATGAGACGAAGGCTCATGGCGGTGATATGCGCCCTGGCGCTGCTGACGCCCTGTCTGTTTGGGGCCGAGGCCGCGCAGGAGGCGGAGCAGACCCTGCGATGCGCTGTGCTCTACGCGGGAGACGGGGAGAACTGGCGGGACGCCTACTCCCATCTGGAACAGTCCCTTTTGCTGAATATGACCCTTCAGGGGGTGGACGTGTCGGGGAGCTACTCTCTGGAGGGCTACGATGTTCTCTACCCCGATCCCAGCGTGATGACGAGCGCCGGGGCCGACGCCCTTCGGGAGGAGCTCACCGCCTTTGCCGCGGAGGGGGGCGCCCTTTTCCTGGGAAATGAATTCTGGAATTTCCTCCCCGCGGAGGTCATCGGGGCCTGGGAGTTTGTGAAGCTGGATCACTGCCCGGCGGGCGGAGCGCTGACGGTTCACGAGGTGGAGGGGGATCTGAAGGAGCTTCAGGGCATCATCACCGACTTTGCATCCCTCTATCCCGACTATATGGACTATGAGCGCCTCAGCGGCTATGATTACGGCTACGCCGTGAAGGCCGGCACCGCGCAGGTGCTGGTGAGCGAGGGGGAGCTGGGGCTCTATACCATGAACCGCTACGGAGAGGGCTGGGTCTTTTTTACCAACCCCCTTCTGCCCAATATCTATTCGGTCAACGGCTTCTCCCTGAACAGCCGGAGTGAGGCCCAGGTCTCCCTGGCCAACTCCACCGCCGGGGCCAATCAGCTTATCCGCAATGCCTTTGCCGGTTTTGTGTCCAAAAAGAGATTCGGATACGCCCCCTACCGGGTCTTCGGGGTGCTGGGCCGGCCCTCCATGGCCTGGGAGCTCCACCTGGAGGATGTGACCGGGATGTCTCTCAACACCGCCCAGCCTTTTATTGACCTCACGAGACAGGCCGGGCAGATCCCCTCCTTCTCCCTTACCCGCTCTACCTATTACTGGCTCTCCCGGCTGGAGAGCGTCACCTATGCCCTGAACCGGAACGGGGAAGGGGGCATGGACTTCCAGATGGATTTCAACGAGAGCGCCTACTCCTCGGGTACGCACGTGGCCTTTGAGGAGGGCGGTTGGTTCCGGCTGGGAGGCATCGACGGCGCCGGCGGCAGCTACTTTACGGACTATCCGGAGTTCGACCAGCGGGTGTATCCCTATGTGGCCGACCTGAACGGGGACGGAAACCTGGATCTGCTCTGCGGCGGAAGCGACAGTGAGATCCGGTTCTATGCCGGCGTGGGTGGAAAAGAGCGCTTTACCCTGGATGGGGAGGGCCATATTCTGGCCCAGGTCCCCGGCGGGTATGCCGCCCCCGTGGCCTTTGACGTGAACGGCGACGGGATGTGGGACATCATCTCGGGCTGTGAGGACGGGAATCTGTACTGGTTTGAAAATCAGGGCGGCTTTCAGTTCGAGCCTCAGGGCATTCTTCTGCGCACCGGTCTCACCGGCCAGGTCTTCCCCGAGGCGGGGGACTGGGACGGGGACGGCTGTCCCGATCTGATGGTGGGGAGCAACCAGGGGGTGCTGCGGCTCTACCCCGGCGCCTCCAGGCGCGCGCTCCGGGTGTCTCCCCGCCGGTATCGGGAGCTGTCCGGTCACTGCGGCGATGTGGAGGGAGACTGGCTGGCGCCCCGGATGACCGACTTCAACGGCGACGGCCGTACGGATCTGGCGGTGGGCACCTTCCACGGCTACGTGGCCCGCTTTGTCCAGAACCCGCAGGGGACGCTGGACTTTTGCGGTTATATCACCGCTGATGAACCCAACTACAAGGGCGATCACAATCTGAAATTTGGAAACAACAGCGTGCCCTGTTTTGCGGATCTGAACGCCGACGGCGCCATGGATCTGATCGTGGGCAGCCTGGAATACGGCCTGGCCTATCCCATCGACGACCCCAATTTCCCCTATCGGGAGGCCCTGCAGGCCGAGGTGAAGGCCATTCTGGATTCGGGCAGCTACCTGGGGCTGCACTACTACACCAATGTGGGCGCCACCAGGGAGCGGGAGCTCTGGGAACTGAATGCCCACAAGCGGGCCCTTGAAAGCTACGGCGCGGACATATCCCGCATTGGCTGCAACCAGCACACCTGGCATCTGAGTGCCAACGATCAGACCCAGTCCTTTGAGGCCATGTGGGATGCGGGACTGCTGTGGAACTCCGGCTTTGAGCCCCCCCGCAGCGCCATTGTCCCCCAGGTCAGCGCCGAGAATGTGATGGCCCTGCCCTTCTTCCTGACCAAGGACGGGAGGAGGACACTGCTGATACAAAACTGTTCCACCTACACCTACGTAACAGAGCCCTGGGACAGTATCTCCGCCAAATACGGTATGCCCACCTGTGTCTACTATCACTGTGACTGGATGTTCCTGCCCGATATTGAGGCGGAGGTGAAGGACAAGATCCGGCAGCTGGACCGGTTCCAGAGGGCGTATGAATATAACTTCGTCCGGGAGGATCAGATGATGCTGGCCACCGCCGCGGCCTACAATCTGAAGCTGGATTGCCGCCGGGAGGGGGAGACCCTCACCCTGACCCCCCATGGACTGCGCACCGACTTCCCCCTCTATCAGGAGGACTACCAGAACGCCTGCGGCGTCCGTATCAGCTTCAGCCAGGAGGTGGACGTCTCCGGGGTGAGCACCGACGCCGACGTGTGGACGTGGATCAACAATGAGTTATATGTTGGGCTGAATAGTCCTGTTTGTATTCGGTTTGACATCCCCCAGCCCCAGGGGAGCCACCTGACCAGAGTGAACCTTCCCGCCCTGATCACCAGAGGGGAGGACGGGGTCACCCGGCTGGAGTTCCGGGACGGGGGGATGATGCAGGTCTGGGTCGACGGCCCCGTCCAGGTCCTGACCCCGGGCTGGACGGTGGAGGGAGACCGGATCACCGGGTACGGCCCCGCCGGAACGCTGGAGCTTATTTACTGAGGAAAGGAAGGGGAGGACATGAATTCCGCTGTGATGATGCTGGAGAATACCGTTCGGCACTTTCCCGACAAGACCGCCGTCCGGGACGAGTGGGAGGGGCTGACCTTTCAGGCGCTGAGAGAACGGGCCCTCTCCATTGGGGGCGGGCTCGCCTCGAAGCGCGGGGAGAGACGGGGCATACTGCCTGTGGTGGTCTATCTGCCCAAGAGCGCCGACGCCGTGGCCTGTTTTGTCGGGGCGATGTACGCCGGGGAGCCCTATGTGCCCGTGGCCGCCGACATCCCCATGCTGCGGCTCCAGAGCATTCTCAAAAGCCTGCGTCAGGGTCATCTCATCACCTGCCCCCAGCTGGCGGGAAATCTGGAGGGGCTGGATCTGACCGGCTTTACCGTCCATATTTCCCGGGAACTGCGGACGCTGCCCCCTGACGAGGCGGGGGCTATGGCCCGGTTGGAAGAGGTCCGGGATGTGGATCCCATCTATATCATGTATACCTCCGGCTCCACCGGTACACCCAAGGGGGTGACCATCCCCCACCGGGGGATCCTGGATTATGCCCACTGGCTGGAGGAGACCTTCCACTTCGACGAGAAGACCGTGCTGGGAAACCAGTCGGCCTTCTATTTTGACAATTCCACCCTGGACATCTACACCATGCTGTACACCGGCGCGGAGATGGTCATTATCCCCGAGGTGCTCTTCCGCTTTCCGGCCAAGCTGCCGGAGTTCATTGAGGAGGAGGGGATCAACGCCGTCTTCTGGGTGCCCACGGTGATGATCGCCGTGGCCAACTCCGGTATTTTGGCTCAGAAGGCCATGCCTGGGCTGAACAAGATCCTCTTCTGCGGAGAGGCCATGCCCAACCGGCAGCTGAACATCTGGCGCAGGGATCACCCCGGCGCTCTTTACGCCAATCTCTACGGCCCCACCGAGATCACCGACGTGTGTACTTACTATGTGGTGGACAGGCCCTTTGAGGACGCCGATCCCCTCCCCATTGGCCGGCCCTGCCGGAACATGGGAACGGTGGTGCTCACCGAGGAGAATACCCAGGCGGCGGTGGGAGAGACCGGGGAGCTGTGCGTGCTGGGCAGCGGCCTGGCCCTGGGCTATTGGAACGCCCCTGAGCTCACCCGGGCGGCCTTTGTCCAGAATCCCCTGTGCCCGGACTACGACCAGCGGCTCTACCGCACCGGCGACCTGGCCTATGTGGCCCCCGACGGGCTTTTGATGTTTGTGGGCCGGAAGGACTCCCAGATCAAGCTCCGGGGCAACCGGATCGAGCTGGGAGAGGTGGAGGCGGCCTGCAAGACCCTTCCCGGGGTGGAGAACGCCTGCGTCCTCTTTGACGCCGGGAAGGAGGAGATCGTCCTCTTTGCCCAGACGGGAGAAGCGCTTGTACCGCGGAAGGTGAATCTGGAGCTGCGCAAGCGGCTGCCTGCCTATATGCTTCCGGGCCGGCTGGTGTGCATGGAGGCCCTTCCCCAGACGCCCAATGGGAAGATCGACAGAGTCAAGCTGAAAAGCACCTTTTGAAAGGAGGGCTTCTTGATGAACGACATTGAGCAGGCCATTTACGACTTTATCCGAGAGAATTTCAATATTGGGGACGACCCCGACTTTACCCCCGACGTCCATCTCTTTGACTCCGGCTTTGTGGATTCTCTGGGAGCCATTGAGATCGTGGAGTTTGCCGAGGAGCGCTGGCGCATTGAGATCACCCAGCGGGATCTGACCCTCTACCCCATGAACACGGTGGAGGAGATCGCCGCCGTGGTGGCCTCCAAGCTGTAAGATGGCGCTGATCCGTGACGGTCAACCCCGGGATCTGGAGAGGGTGATGGGCCTTTACCGGGCCCTGTACGACCATTTGGAGGGCCATGGCCTGGCCTTTCGACTGGAGGAGGAAGGACTGGAGTCCTCCCTCAGGACCATGCTACGCTCGGAGCGGTGCTTCCTGGCGGTGGCCGAGGAGGGGGAGGAGCTGGTGGGCTTCCTGTGCGCCGGGGTGACGAGGATGGATCGGAAGCTCTCCTATGGAGGTGGAAATACCCTGGGCCTCATCCACGATCTGTACCTGACTCCCCCTGCCCGGAAACAGGGACTGGCGGGGGAGCTGCTGGATCGGGCGGAGGAATGGATGGTTCGGGCGGGGGCCGGAGTGGCCGAGTGTCAGGTGGTCTGGGACAACGGTCTGGGGCAGGAGTTTTGGGCCCGGCGGGGTTATGCCCCGGTAAGCGTTACCCGGGCCCGGGCCCTGGGCGCGAAGGAGGACGGTCATGTGGTTTCTGCAGACTGACACCCTTCTGGCCCTGACGGGCTTTTCCCTGGCGCTGGGGCTCCTGCGCAAGGTGCTGCCCGGTAAGGTCATGGGGGTGCTGTCCCCTGTGGCCTCATTGGCTGTGATCGCCTGGATCAGCCCCTCTCTGGCGTGGTTCAGCCTGGTCTACGCCCTGGCGGGACTGGCGTTGGCCGGTCTGCTGAGCAGAGTGCCCGGCGGGAAAAGGTTCTGCTTTCCTCTGTTCTGCCTTCTGGCCATCCTCCCCTTTGTGCTCAGCCGGGCCCCCGAGCTGGGGCTGGGGCTGACTCTGCCCTTTGAGACGGTGGGGCTGGCCTTCCAGATGCTGAAGGTCATCGATGTATTTTACTATGTGTACTACGGCGGCGAGAAGGTGAGGCCGGCGGCCTATCTGGGGTATCTGTTCTATCTGCCCCTGTTTACCGCCGGGCCGCTGTTTCGCTACCGGGACTATATACGCTCCTGTGAAAAGCCGCTGTGCCTGGATGTGGCGGAATTCACCGGGGACGTCCAGCGGCTCATCCGGGGCCTTTTCAAGAAGGTGGTGCTCTGCCGCCTGGCGGTGGAGATCATGGCGCGGCTCACCGGCGGGAGGCTCTGTGTGCCGGTGTGTCTGCTCATTGTGGCAGTGAGCTGGCTGATCCTCTACTGGGATCTGTCCGGGTACAGCGATATGGCCATCGCCCTGGGCCGCCTGGGGGGGCTGGACACCCCGGAAAACTTCAAGAGGCCCCTGAGGGCGGCCAGCTTCACCCAGTTCTGGCGCAGCTGGCACGCCACCCTCTCGGACTGGATCCGGGAGCACATCTATGTGGTGGTGGCCAAGAAGAAGCTCAGCCGGCCGGCCTCCGCCCTCATTGCCTTTGGGACCATGGTGGTCATGAGTCTGTGGCACGGCTTCAACCTGCCCTATCTGCTGGCGGGCTGCTACAACGGGGCCCTGCTGGCCCTGGAAAATCTGCTGGGGTGGACCACGGTGAGCAGGCGCGGGGGCAAAAGGAGCGTATTTGTCCTGCGCTGCGTGCTGGTGAATTTCCTCTTCGGGCTCAACACCCTGGTCTTCACCCTGCCGCCGGACACGGTTTTGGCCGTGCTCCGGGGCTTCCTGCGGGTTTGAGGGGGTGGGGCGGATGAAGAAATTTTTCCAAAGGGGCGGCTGCTTTCTGCTGACGCTGTGCCTGCTCTTCCTGGGGCTGGACGTCTGGCTGACCCGGGGGGAGTTCATTGAGAAGGGCGAGTGCTTCCACCACAATGACTTTGAGAAGACCCTTCTGGCCCACGGGAGCGAGAGGGTCTGTGACAAGATCTTTTTCGGCAACTCGGTGGTCATCTCCTCCTATGTGGAGTGGGCCTCCGATTCGGGGTATGTGAACTTCGGCATCGACTACGGGGTGATCACCGACCTGCGGGACATGCTCCTGCGGGGAGATATCACCGTCACCGAAGACATCGTTCTGGGACTTAACTATTTTGTGTTCTACGACGACATGGACACCAACCCCACCTATCCCTGGCACCGTGGGAGCCTGGAGCCCTACCTCTACTTTCAGAGGGACAGGCTTCAGGCCCTGGGGGAGACCCTCTGGGAGGGCTTCCGGGAGACCGGGCGGCTGGAGCTTCCCCGATATGGGGAGGAGGCCAAGTTCATGTACTCCGGCCAGCTGGATGAAAAGGCCATGGCGGAGAAGGTGGCCACCCACCGGGAGCTCTATTGGGGCCTGGGACTGGAGCACTATGGGGAGAATCTGGCCGCCCTGGGGGAGGTCATCCGCTTCTGCAGGGAAAACGGGATCCGCCTGCGGGCGGTGTGGCTGCCCTGGAACCCCACGGTTCCCATGCCCGAGGGGCCGGCCGGGCTTCGACAGGCGGCGGACAAGATCCTGGCGGAAGCGGGCATTGAGGTGCTGGACATGGAGGACGGCCTGGCGGCGGACTGCTTCCACGATGTGGGCCACCTCAATATGGAGTATGGCGCGTTTGTATTTACGGAGGTGATGGATCCATGGCTGAAGTCCTGAAGGGATGGAAAAAATTTCGTCTGACCCTCCCGGGTCAGCTCCTGCTGGCCGTGGTCTATCTGGCCATGCTCTGCGCGGTGCTGGTCTTTTTTACCGGCAACGGCGAATTTATCTACGAGGGCTTTTAAAAAGGGACAGGGGCAAAGGGAAGACCCGTTCCCCTGTCCGGACACAGACCATAGTACATAAAGAGAGGAGGGAAAGGAGATGGAGCATAGCAAGCGCGGCGGAGGCAAGCGGCTGGAGCGGCGCAAATATAACCCGTGGCTTTGGCTGGCCACTCTGCTTTTGGGGCCTCTGGCCATTCTCTTCTGTGTGCAGACCATCACCTTTGCCTCCCTGTTCAAGGCGTTTTCCTGGTTCTTTACCCATCTGGGGGCGGGGGTGCTTTGCTACCTGGCTCTCCTGTTTGCCATGGTCATCATTCTGGCCCTGATCTGGAAGATCTGGAGCGCCTTTCTCATTCTGGCCATCCCGTCGGTGACGCTGGCGGTGGTGAACCGGATCAAGGAGAGTATTAACGGTACGCCCCTGCTGCTGAGCGATTTTACCCTGGTGGGGGACGCGGATGCGGTGGCCGACTTTGTCAACCCCCAGTTCAGGATCGGCCTGGGGGTTTGGGCGGGTCTGATCCTGACGGTGGTGGGCATCGTGCTGTCCACCCGTATCGGCTGGCGGCCCAAGGAGCTCACTCCCCGGTGGAGCCTGCGCCGGAAGGTCATTGAGATCTCGGCGCTGCTGCTGGCCTTGGTGATGTTCCTCCCCTTTGGGTTCTATATGGGCCCCAAGGGGGAGTCCCAAGCGGAGCGGAACCAGCGGCTGGGCCTGCTGGGAGGGATGTACAGCGCCATTTTGAACCGGGCCTTCCAGAGGGAGGATTACGACAAGGAGGATCTGGACAAGCTTCTGAGTCAGATGGGGCAGTCCCCCTCCCCCCAGCCCTCGGCGGAGGCCACCCAAACGCCGGAGCCCACCCCAACCCCGGAGCCGGTGACGCCCAACGTGATCCTGGTCATGTCGGAGAGCTTCTGCGACCCCACGGTGATGCTGCCGGGAGTGGAGTTCACCACCGATCCGGTGCCCTATTACCACGATCTCGCCTCCAAGTGGCCCTCAGGGGAGTTTTATTCCAACACCTATGCCGGAGGGACAGGGAGCGTGGAGATGGAGGTTTTCACCGGGATCCCCATGGCCTTCCTCCGGGAGGGAGAGGATCTGACCAATCTGCGGGGCGAGGGGGTCTATGACCGCCTGCCCTCCATTGTCAAAAGCTTTAAGAGCGCCGGCTACACCACGGAATTTATCCACAACTATACCACCCGGCTCTACAACCGGGTGGACAACCTGCCCGCCATCGGCTTTGACAAGCTGACCTTTGAGGACGGCTTCCCCGAGGACGCGCAGTGGGACGGCCCCTACCTGCGGGATATGGAACTGACCTACGCCATGATCCGGGCATTTGAGGAAAAGGAGGAGGGGGAGCCCCTGTTCCTCTACGGTCTGACCATGGAAAATCACCAGCCCTACTACGCCGGAAAATTCCCGGAGCGCTCCGGCCTGGAGCCCGGGAGCGACAAGCTGGGCTCCGGGGAGCTGGAAACGGTGGAGGCTCTGGTCTACGGCATTCAGGCCGCGGATCGGGCGCTGGGGGCCCTGATCGAGTACTTCGAGACGGTGGAAGAGCCCACCATCATCGTGTTCTGGGGAGACCATCTGCCGGGGCTCTACGTGGACGACAACCGTACCATCTACTCCATGCTGGAATATGTGCCCACAGTGAATACCCTGGAGTGGGACGCCCAGATCATGAAGCGGATGCACACCACCCCCTTCCTGGTGTGGAACAACTATGACGCGCAGATCGAGGTGCCCGAAAGCACCGGGCCCAGCGCCCTGGGCGTCCACATCCTCAACTGGGCGGGAGTGGCCAAGCCCCTCTACTTCCAGTGGGTGGAGCAGAGCATGGACACCATGGAGCTTTACCGGACCAGACTCTATATAGACGATGAGGGCGTGCCCTACAAGCAGCCCCCTGAGGAGGACAAAGAGGTGGTGGAGCGCTACCGCAACCTGGTCTATGATCTGGTTTACGGA
This sequence comes from uncultured Pseudoflavonifractor sp., assembly GCA_947651395.1. Lineage (GTDB taxonomy): Bacteria > Bacillota > Clostridia > Oscillospirales > Oscillospiraceae > Vermiculatibacterium. The sequence goes on from CANSYW010000004.1 coordinate 35,567, forward strand.
GAGGGGCTCACCGCCGAAGAGATGACCAAAACCGAAAGTTCGAGCGGATGAGTCAGCGCCCCGCCGGAGTTTCTCCGGCGGGGCACTTGACTTTCCCGGGGAAATGTGGTAAAACTTTAGCTGTTACTTCAACACTTTTAACTGGTAAAGTGAGGTGGGAGACCCATGGAGGAAAAACGTGAGCAAAGGGGGACGCGGGAGGAGCAAAAGGCCCAGGAGCTACTGGAGGAGAAGGAAGCGGAGTCCCGGGTGCGCGTCTACAACGGGCCCATGGGGACGCTGCTCACTGTCCTGCTGTGCCTGTGGGCGGTGTTCCAGCTCTACTACAGCACGGTGGGCGTGATCAGCGCCATCGATCTGCGGGCCTTTCACTGTATCTTTTTGCTGTGCTTCACCTTTTTGCTCTACCCGACCTATAAAAAGGAACAGCGGGTGCGCAGGGTGCCGCCGGTGTGGGATATCCTGCTCATGGGACTGACGGCGGCGGTGTTCGGCTATCTGATCCTGAACTACACCCGCATCGCCCAGAGCGGCGGCCGGCTGACCGACTTTGAACTGGTCATTGCCGGCGTGGGGCTGCTGCTGGCTTTTGAGGCGGCAAGGCGGTGCTCGGGGAACCTGGCGGTGCTGGCCCTCATCTTCCTGGCCTACAACTGGTTCGGCAAGTTCATCCCCGGCCGGCTGGGCCACAACGGCTTTACCCTCAAGCGGGTGCTCTCCACCCAGTTCTGGGGCACCCAGGGCATTCTGGGCACCGGCATCGGCGTCTCGGCCACCTACATTTTCCTCTTTGTGGTCTTCGGCGCCTTCCTCAAGTACAGCGGCTTTTCCAAATTCATCAATGACTTCTCCCTGACCCTGGTGGGGCAGACCCCCGGCGGTCCCGCCAAGGTGGCGGTGCTGGCCTCCGCCCTTATGGGGATGATCAACGGCTCCGCCATCGCCAATGTGGCCACCACGGGCACCATCACCATCCCCCTGATGAAGCAGACGGGCTACAAAAAGGAGTTTGCCGGGGCGGTGGAGGCGGTGGCCTCCACCGGCGGACAGTTCTGTCCCCCCATCATGGGGGCGGTGGGCTTTGTTATGGCGGAGTTTCTGGGCATGAGCTACACCAAGGTGATGCTGGCGGCCATCCTGCCCGCCTTCCTCTACTATCTGGGCCTTCTCTTTGCCGTCCACTTTGAGGCCAGGCGACTGGGCCTTTCCGGCCTTTCCAGGGAGAACATCCCCGACGCCATGAAGGTGGTTAAGGAGCAGGGGCACCTGGTCATCCCCCTGGTGGTGCTCATCGCCCTGATGGCGGTGGGGTACACCCCCCTCTACGCCGCCGTCATCGCCATCTTTGCCACCGTGGCCGCCAGCTGGCTGCGTAAGGATACCCGGATGACCTGGGATAAGATCGTGGCCGCCACGGTGGAGGGGGCCCGCAGCGCGGTGAGTGTGGGTGTGTGCTGCGTCATCATCGGCGTCATCATCGGCACCGTGACCCTCACCAGCCTGGGGCTGAATATGGGCTATCTCATCCTGTCCGTGGTGGACAACGGCAGCATCTACCTCACCGGCTTCCTGGTGATGATCATGTCCGCCATTCTGGGCATGGGCGTGCCCGGCGTGGCCGCCTATGTCATCGTTCAGGCGGTGGCGGTGCCGGTGCTCATCAAGGTGGGGGTGCTGGACATCTCGGCGCACCTCTTTTGCCTCATCTACGCCTGTCTTTCCAACATCACGCCCCCGGTGGCCATGAGCGCCTATGTGGCCTCGGGCATCGCCGGCTCCGACCAGACCAAAACGGGACTTCTGTCGGTGCGGCTGGGTCTCATTGGTTTTCTCATCCCCTTCTTCTTCCTGGACAGCCCCATCCTGCTCATCGGCGTAGACCCCACGGTCACCGTATGGGCCACGGTCTGGGCGGCCTTCACCGCCTCGGTGGGGACGGTGACCCTGGTGGGGGGACTGGAGGGCTGGCTCCTGCGCAGGAGCGCCTGGTGGGAGCGGGTGGTGCTGGTGGCGATCGCGCCCCTGATGCTCTCCCCCGGCCACCTCACCGACGCCGTCGGCTTTGCCCTGCTGGCGGCGGTGATCGCCTTTCAGCATTTTACCCGTCGTCCCGCGAGCCCTGCCAAGGGCGTCGCCTGACATAAAAGCCTCGTTGAAAAGGAGTAGAAATGAAATGAAAAAGACTCTGTCTGTGATCCTTGCTTCCGCCCTGCTGGTGAGCGCCCTGGCCAGCTGCGGCGGCGGAAGCGCCAACACCCCCGCCCCCGCGGAGAGCAAGAGCTCCGGGTCTGAAGGGGAGCACGCCCCCGTGACCATCAACTTCCCCACCGCCGGGGCCTCCGGCGCCCTGTACGCCGTGGGCGCCGCCATCACCAACCTGTGGGACACGCAGATCAGCTATGTCTCCGCCTCCAGCCAGGCCTCCGAGGGAGGCATCGACAACCTCAACCAGATCTCCGAGGGGGAGAGCCAGGTGTCCATCGCCATCAGCTCCAACTGTCTGCAGTGCATGAACGGCACCGACAGCTTTGACGGCCGCGCCTACGGCGATCTGAAGGTCATCGCCGGGCTGTACTTCAATCCCAATCAGGTGGTGGTCACCAACAAGTCCGGCATCGACGACCTGGCCGGGGTGAAGGGTAAGCACTTCGCCGTGGCCGCCGCGGGCTCCAGCGTGTACGGCGAGTGCGACAACCACTTTACCGCCGCCGGTTTGAACTTCCCCGATGACATCCAGGCGGAGTACATCGCCTTCGGCGACGCCGCCGACATGCTCCAGAACGGCACCATCGACGGGGCCTGGATCATGTCCGGTGCCCCCGCCGGCGCCGTGAGCCAGGCCATGTCCGCCGACTGCAAGCTGCTCAATATCAGCGATGAGCTCATCGCCCAGCTCCAGAAGGACTACCCCTGGTATGCCCCCTGCACCATCCCCGCGGGCACCTATCCCAACCAGGACGAGGACGTGCAGACCTCCGCCATCAAGATGGTGATGTTCTGCCGGGGAGATCTGGACGAGCAGACCGTCTACGACCTGACCAGGACCCTGTGGGAGAACATTGACGCCCTGGGCCAGGCCCAGGCCAATCTGGAGGGTCTCACCCCTGAGGAGGCGGTGAAGGACATCGCCGGCCTGCCCCTCCACGCCGGGGCGGAGAAGTACTACAAGGAGATCGGGGTACTGTAAGCCTTTCCGTGCTGGGATCCCCGGACGCTGTCAGCGTCCGGGGATCCTTTTTTTCTGTTGACGGATGGGGCGTGAGGTTGTATGCTTATTGGTTGTATGGATATCCTTTCAAGGGAAGGTGTGGTTGGATATGAAGGAACCGGTGCTGGTCATTATGGCCGCCGGGATGGGTTCCCGGTTCGGCGGACTCAAGCAGATCACCCCGGTGGACGACAAGGGGCATATGATCATAGACTTTTCCCTCTACGACGCCTGGCGCTCCGGGTTTCGGAAGGTGGTCTTCATCATCAAGAGGGCCATTGAGGCCGACTTCAGGGCGGCGATAGGGGAGCGGATGGAGAAAATTTTTGACGTGCGCTATGTCTATCAGGAGCTGGAGTGTCTGCCGGAGGGCTTCTCCGTCCCGGAGGGGCGGGTCAAGCCCTGGGGCACCGCCCACGCCATCGCCTGTGCCGCCCAGGCCATCGACGGGCCCTTCGCGGTGCTCAACTCCGACGACTACTATGGGCCCACCTCGCTGAAGACCATCTACGATTTCCTGGCCGCGCCCCACGGGCCCGGGGAGCATGCCATGGTGGGCTACCTGTTGCGCAACACCGTTACGGAAAACGGGTATGTCTCCCGGGGGGTCTGCTCCACCCGGGACGGATTTCTCACCCAGGTGGTGGAACGGGTGCGGATCGAAAAGCGTGGGGAGGACGCCGCCTATTCCGAGGATGGGGGCGGGAGCTGGATCCACCTGCCGGGGGAGACGGTGGTGTCCATGAATCTCTGGGGCTTTCAGTGGGAACTGCTGGAGGAGTTTACCGGTCGCTTCCCCGCCTTCCTGGAGGAGAAGCTGCCTGAAAATCCCCTGAAATGTGAGTATTTTCTGCCCCTGATCCCCAACCTCCAGATCCAGGAGGGGAAGGGGAGCGTCCGGGTGCTTCCCACCCAGGACGTGTGGCATGGTATGACCTATCCCCAGGATCTGGAGGATCTGAAGACCTCCATCGCCGCCATGACGGCCCAGGGGCTCTATCCCCGGGAGCTGTGGGCCGGGGTCCCTTTCCGCAATGAGGGGAACCGGGATGGATAAGAAAAAGGAGTGACGGTCATGTCCATGCAGGAGGCCGTGGAGCACTATCAAAGAGCCCTCAGGCTGGGCAAAAAATGCTATAAGGAGCTGACGGCCCACGGCAGTTACCCCTATCTGCCCGCCCTGGAGGATCGGCTGGGCGGGCCCAGTATGGCGGGGGTCGCCGACCTGGGGGTGATGGAGATCCCCATGGAGGACGTGATCGGCACCCGTACCGACGCCCGGAGGAACGCCTTTGCCGCCAATTTCATGCCGCTTCTGGGGCCCGATACGGAGTTTGCCGCCAAGTGGGTGCGCCTGTGCGACGACCATCTGGGGGAGGCGGGGATCACAGACCCCATCCGCTGTGTAGAGTATCTGGGCCGGTTTTACGTTCAGGAGGGCAACAAGCGCTGCAGCGTACTCAAAAGCTTTGGGGCGGCCACGGTCAGCGCCTATGTTACCCGGATCCTGCCGCTGTGGAGCGAGGATCCGGAGATCGTGGCCTATTATGAGTTCCTTCATTTTTATGACTGCGCCCACATCTATCAGATCCGCTTCGACCGCCCGGGGCAGTACTCCAAGCTCCAGGCGGCCCTTGGGTTTGAGTCGGAGCATGTCTGGAGCGAGGCGGAGCGGCAGAGCTTTCTGGCGGGCTTTGCCCGCTTTCAGGCGGTTTTCGCCCGCAGGCACGGGGAGGAGCTGGGTCTCTCCGTCTCCGACGCTCTGCTGGTGTGGCTGAAGGTCTATCCCTTCCAGCTGCTGCGGGAGCTGAGCGAGGGGGAGCTGACCAGGACCCTGGCGGCGGTGTGGCCCGATGTGGTCACCGATGTCCAGCCCGATCCCATCACGGTGGATACCCTTCCCGTGGAGCCGGACAAGGGCATCAAGGGGCTGCTGGCCGGCGTGGGGCGGCCCAGCCATCTGCAGGTGGCCTTTGTCTACTCCCACGCCCCGCTGAACAGCCACTGGGTGCTGGGTCACGACCAGGGCCGGAGATATATGGAGGCCGCCATGGAGGGCAGGGTGAGCACCAAGACCTATTGGCCTGAGGAAGATGACGACACCGACGAGGGACTGATGGAGGTGGCTATCGCCCAGGGAGCCCAGGTGCTGTTTGCCACCGCGCCCCAGCAGATTGGCGCCTGCCGGAGGATGGCGGCGGCCCACCCGGAGGTGAAGCTGCTCAACTGCTCTCTCTTTATGCCCTATACCGGGGTGCGCACCTACTACAGCCGCATCTATGAGGCCAAATTCCTCTCCGGGGTGGCGGCGGGAGCCCTGTGCCGGGGGGAGGATATCGGCTACATTGCCAGCTATCCTATTTTCGGCGTTCCTGCGGGTATCAACGCCTTTGCCCTGGGGGCCACCCTCACCTGTCCCGGGGTCAAGGTGCGTCTGCGCTGGTCCTGCTGCGACCCGGAGGCGCTCAAGCGCTTTGATGAGGAGGGGGTGCGGCTGGTGTCCAACCGGGACGTGCCCACTCCCAGCCAGTATCAGGCCCAGTGGGGATTGAGCCGGCTGCGGGAGGATGGAAGCCGGGAACCCCTGCTCTCCCCTTTCTGGAACTGGGGCATCTTCTATGAGCAGGTGGTGGGAAGCATTCTGGACGGCGGCTGGGACATGGCGGGCAGCCATGGAAAGGGCCAGGCCATCAACTATTGGTGGGGGATCCAGAGCGGCGTGGTGGGAATGCGCTGTGCCCCCACGCTTCCCGAGGGGGCCCGCCGGCTGGTGGAGATCATGGAGCGGGAGGTCCGGGAGGGGGCGGTGGATCCCTTCCGCCGGGTCATCCGGGACAACACCGGAAAAGAGCGCAGCGACGGGGAGCGGTGGTTTTCTCCGGAGGAGATCCTGAAGATGGATTGGCTGTGTGAGAATGTGGAGGGAGAGATCCCGCCCTTTGAGACCATCATTCCCGCCGCCCGGGGGATGGTACGCCTTCAGGGCGTTTATCGGGAGGAGATCCCGCCTGAGAAGGAGGGGGTGTTGTTGTGAAGATCCTCTGTCTGTCCGATGAGGAGTGCCCCGCCCTCTGGGGGAATTACCGCCCGGAGCTTCTGGAGGGGGTGGAGCTCATGATCTCCTGCGGAGATCTGGATCCGGAGTATCTCTCCTTCCTGGTCACCATGGCGGGAGTGCCCCTGCTCTATGTCCACGGCAACCACGACGAGCGCTATGCCCGCACCCCACCCGAGGGCTGCGACTGTATCGACGGAAAAGTGGTCACGGTAAATGGCCTTCGCATCGCGGGGCTGGGCGGCTCCCGCAGGTATAAGCCCGGGCCCCACCGCTACACGGAGGGGGAGATGGCCCTCCGGGCGGCCAGGCTCCTCCCCGGGGCGCTGCGGCGGGGCGGGGTGGATCTGCTGGTCACCCATGCCGCCCCCAGGGGCTATGGGGACGGAGAGGACTATGCCCACCAGGGGTTTGAGACCTTCAACCGGCTTTTGGAGCTGTGGAAGCCCTCCCACCTGGTGCACGGCCACGTCCATCTGAATTACGGGCCCAATCTTCCCCGGCAGCACCAGTGCGGAGATACGACGGTTCTCAACGCCTTTGGACGATATCTGCTGGATATTGAGCCAAAGGGATTGACAAGCCGGAAAAAATAAGTTATATATGTTATAAACAAAGGGAGTAGCCTGCACGGAAAGTCCGTGTTCGCGGAGTCGTCAATACGGCCGTTTGGCCCGGCTGCGTGATGAAAAGGCGAGACTTTGCTGTTATTTCGACAGCGAAGCCTCGCCTTTTTTGGCCTGAAATGGGCAAACTACCCCTGGGAAACGGAGGGAGAGACGCTATGACATTGGGAGGACTGGCCCTGTTTTTTGTCCGCCTTTTGGCCGGAACGGGTGTGTTCCTGGTGGGGGTGCACCTGCTCACAGCCAACATCGAGCAGCTTGCCACCGGGAAACTGAAGGAGCTGTTCGGAAAGACCGCCGACAAGCGGCTGGTGAATGTGGGCGTGGGCGCCGCGGCCACAGCCCTCATCCAGAGCTCCGGGGTGACCACGGTGCTCATTGTGGGCTTTGTCAACGTGGGGGTGATGAACCTCTACCAGGCGGCGGCCATGATCATGGGCGCCAACATCGGCACTACCGTCACCGCCCAGATCGCCGCCCTGAGCGCCTTTCCCATCACCACTTACATCCAGGTCCTGGTGTTTGTGGGCATCATGCTCAGTATGATCGGGAAGGAGGACACCCAGAAGAAGCTGGGCCTTCTTCTGGCGGGTCTGGGATTGATCTTTATCGGACTGGCCCTGATGTCGGATGCCATGAAGGCCGACCGGGACGCCATCCAGAGCCTGTTCACGGTGGTGCGCAATCCGCTGCTGCTGTTTTTCATCGGGATCTTCCTCACCGCCCTGGTGCAGTCCAGCTCAGCCACCACCTCCATCATCATCGCCATGTCGGTGGCGGGACTCACCGTGGGCACCGGGGGCAACGAGGTGCTCTACATCATTCTGGGCACCAACATCGGCTCCTGCGTTACGGCCCTGATGAGCTCCTTTACCGCCGGGGCCAACGCCCGGCGGGCAAGCTTCATCCACCTGATGTTCAACACCCTGGGCTCGGGGATCTTTTTCCTGGTTCTGGCGTTCTGGCCGGGATTCATGGCGAGTACCTTCGGCCGGTGGTTCCCAGAGACCGCTACCCAGATCGCCATGTTTCACACCTTCTTCAATGTCACCTGTACGGTGCTGTTCCTGCCGCTGTGCGGCTGGTTTGTCCGGGTGTCGGAGCAGCTGATCCGGGAGCGGGAGGTCCGGGAGGAGCCCCAGGAGACCTACCTGGACGAGCGTATGCTGGCCTCCACCTCTCTGGCCATTTCCCAATTGGAAAAGGAGATGGTTCGCCTGTCCGACACGGCCATGGAGGCCTTTCGGACAGGCTACCGGTCTTTCCAGGACAGGGACAAGGAGCTTATTGCCCCCACACAAAAACTGATCGACCGGGCGGGGGGCGTCGAGCAGGCTGTGGTCAACTACCTGATCCGTCTGGCCGCCCAGAGCAAGCTCTCCGACGAGCGGGATATCTCCCGGCTCCACGGGAGTCTGGCGGATATTATGCGTATCGCGGAGATCGCCGACAACCTGACCAAGTATACCCGTGCCTCCGTGGACAGGAACCTGGACTTTTCTCAAAGCGTGCGCCAAGAGCTGGATGGAATGACGCAGCGGGTGGAGGAGCTCTACGGCCTGACCAGGCGGGTAATGGTGGAAAAGGATGCGGGCCTGCTGGGTGAGGTGGATCGGGTGGAAAATGACGTCGACACCCTGCGCAAACGGCTCATTGAAAGCCACATTGAGCGGCTCAACCAGGGCGCGTGCAGTGCCGCCTCCAGCGGAGTGTTCATCAACCTGGTGTCCAATCTGGAGCGTTTGGGAGACCACCTGACCTACATTGCCCACAGCACAGTGGAATAAATGATGGAAAAAGAGGGACACAGGACAGAGATCCTGTGTCCCTCTTTTTCAGTGGCCTCAGAGCTCCACGCAGGGGAGGGATATCTGGGTGAGAAGGCCGCCGTCGGGGGCGTTTTGGGCGTGGATGACGCCCCCGTGGGCCTTGACGATGCTGCCGCAGATGGCCAGGCCCAGGCCGGAGACCTTCCTTCCCCGGTCGGAGGTGTAGAGCGGCTCGAAGATCTGGCCCAACAGCTCCTGGGGCACCCCCACGCCGTTGTCCCGGAAGGAAAACAGGATCCGATCCTCCTGACGCTCACAGGTGAGCTCCAGCGCCAGGCGGGGGGCCTGGGCATGGTTGATGCTGTTGGAGATGAGGTTGCCGAAGAGCCGGCGCATATGCTCCCAGCTGCAGATGAGCTGGGCCCCGGGGTCGAGACACTCCACCCGGAAGGACACCCCTGCATCCTCCAGCTCGTCGCTGTACTCGTGCCGGAGGCGGCGGCACAGCTCCCCCGCCTCCATGAGCACCATGGGGGCGGCGTCCCGGAGCCCCACATCCAAATAGTCGTCGAACTCATCCACCACCGCCTTCAGGTGGAGGGCTTTTTCATGGATAAGATCCAAATACTGCTCCTTGCGCTCCGGGGAGAGGCTGCCCGCGCGCAGACGCTCGGAATAGCCCAGCACGGAGGTGAGCGGGGTCTTGATGTCGTGGGAGATGGAGGCGATGAGCCGCCGCTCGGCCTGCTCTTTGCGCGCGATGGTCTCCGTCAGCTCCACAAAGGCGTTTTGGAGCCGGCCGATCTCGTCGGAGCGGACGGTGCGCTCCGGGGCCTGGCCGGAGGCGGAATACTGCCGCATGGCCTTCCGCAGGCGGATGATGGGGGCGATGACCAGCAGAAAGAAGAGGATGGCGGCCACCGCCAGCACCAGCAGATTGAAAAGCAGCATGCTCAGGGCGGCGTACCGGGAGGCCACCGCCGGGTCGGCGGCAGTGTAGATAGCCTGAAGCGCGTCCACAAAGTGGAGGGAGATCACACACCAGTCCAGCAGGGCCAAGGCCACCACAATGACGATGAGCTTGCGGCTCAGCCGGCTGGAGAGCCAGCCCACGCCGGGGAAGCCGCTTTTGTTCTGTGCTTGCTGTGTATCCATGTCCCCTTCACTCCCCCTCGATCAGGCCGCTCTGGGTGACGAACCGGTAGCCCTGGCCCCAGACGGTCTTGATGTAGCGCCACTCCGGATCCAATTTCAGGCGCAGATTTTTGATGTTGATGGCCACGGCGCTCATGTCCCCGTACTCGGTCTGCCACACGTCCCGGTAGATGCGCTCCCGGGAGAGGGTCTGGCCCGCATGGGTCATGAGGTAGTGGAGCAGCTCCAGCTCCCGGGTGGACAGGGGGACGGGCACGCCGGCCCTGGTGACGGTGACGTTCTCCGCGTCCAGGCAGATCTCTCCGATTTGGATGACCCGGGAGGCGGGGGTGGAGGAGAGGATGCGCTCCTGGCGGCGCAGGTGGGCCTGGACGCGGGCGGAGAGCACCTCCAGCTCAAAGGGCTTGGTCAGGTAGTCGTCAGCCCCCAGTCCAAGGCCGGCGATGATATCCTGGGCGGAATCCTTGGCGCTCAAAAAGAGAATGGGGCACTCTACGCTGTCCCGGACGCGGCGGCAGACCTCAAGGCCGTCCATGCCCTTCATCATGATATCCAGCAGGATGAGCTCGAAGCTCTCCCCCTCCAGAATGGCGAGGGCCTCCTCGCCGGAGGCGGCGGTGGTGACGGAGAGACCCTGGTCGCTCAGCACGTCGGAGACCAGGAGGCGGATGGAGGCGTCGTCGTCCACCACAAGTATTTTAGCGCTCATTTGAGCCACTCCCTTTCACTCTGAATCATACCATACCCAGGGCGAAAAATCCATGAAAAAGTATGAAAAGCCAAGGGCAGTCCCGTTCATGAAGAATTATGAGAAAGGCCCCCAAACCATTGACTTTTGGGCCTGGAAAAAACTAAGATAGGGGCGTCCCCGCAAAGAGGGGACGCCCCGCTTAACAGGGACTGACTATTCCCCGGAAGGTGATCGAATTGCTGGAAAAAATCGCCCACAAGCTGACGAGAAGACCCAAACTGGTGGTGACCATTGCCGTAGCGCTGCTCATTCCCAGTATCCTGGGCTATTTCGGAACGCGGGTCAATTACGACATCCTGACCTACCTGCCCCAGGAGCTGGACTCGGTAAAGGGGGAGGCCCTTTTGGAGGAGCCCTTCCAGATGGCGGCCACCACCATGCTCATTGTGGAGGATATGCCGCCCCAGTACACCAACCAGCTGCTGGAACAGGTGAAGGAAGTCCCCGGCGTTAGCGGGGCCATCTGGATCTCCAATATGGCCGGGATCCAGATTCCCCAGGAGATGATCCCCGCCGAGGTGCGGGATGTGTTCTTCTCGGGAAAGGCCACCATGATGATCGTCCAGTACGACCAGGCCGGCGCCTCGGAATCCACCATGAACGCTATCGCCCAGGTGCGCCGGCTGTGCAATGAGAAGTGCTTCCTGGCCGGCTTTTCCGTGTTTATCAAGGACACCAAGGATCTGGTCATCAAGGAGATGCCGCTGTATGTGGTCATGGCGGTGATCCTGTCCATGGTGGCCATGTGCCTGATGATGGACTCCTGGCTCCTCCCCGTAGCTCTGCTGCTCAGCATCGGCCTGGCGGTGATCTATAACTTTGGCACCAACATCATGTTTGGCGAGATCTCCTTTATTACCCAGGCAATTGCCGCGGTGCTGCAGCTGGGCGTTACCATGGACTACTCCATCTTCCTCTATGACCGGTACATAGAGGAGCTGCACAACTACGAGGACAAGCGGGACGCCATGGCCACCGCCATCGTGGCCGCGTTCAAGTCCCTCTCCGGCTCCTCTCTTACCACCATCGCCGGCTTTCTGGCCCTGTGCTTCATGCGCCTGACCCTGGGCAAGGACATCGGCTTTGTCATGGCCAAGGGCGTGGTGCTGGGGGTGGCCACGGTGGTGCTGGTGCTGCCCGCCATCCTCCTGCAGATGGATAGAGGCATCCAGCGCTTCCGCCATCCCTGCCTCAAGCCCAAAATGGCGGGGGTCAACGCCTTCATCGTCCGGCACCGGAAGGGCTTTGTGATCCTGTTTTTGGCGCTGTTCATCCCGGCGGTATACGCCAACAACCATGTGGAGATGTACTACAAGCTGGACGAGTCCCTGCCCCAGGATATGCCCTCCATTGTCTCCACCAACAAGCTCAAGGACGACTTTGATATGGCCTCCAGCCACTTTGTTGTCATGGAGGACGACCTGAGCCACAACGAGATGCTCCGGCTCATCGACGAGATCGAGGCGGTGCCCGGCATCACCAGCGTGGCGGCCTACGACAAATTTCTCCCCGCGGGCATCCCGGATTTCTTTATCCCCGACGCCGTCAAGGATATCTGCAAAAAAGACGGATATCAAATGATGATGATCAACTCCTCCTACGTCACCGCCTCCGATGAGGTGGCCGCCCAGCTGGAGACGCTGAAGGATATCCTCCATACCCACGACCCCAACGCCTACATTACCGGCGAGGCCGCCCTTACGGCAGACCTCATCACCGTCACGGACGTGGACTTCAAGGTCACAAGCTACCTGTCCATCCTGGCCATTCTGATTTTGGTGGCCATCACCTTTAAATCCATCGCCGTGCCTATTCTGCTGGTGGCCACCATCGAGCTGGCCATCTTCATCAACCAGGGCATCCCCTACTTTACCGGCAGCGTGGTGGCCTTTGTGGCGCCCACAGTCATCGGCTGCGTCCAGCTGGGCGCCACGGTGGACTACGCCATTCTGATGACCACCCGGTTCCAGGAGGAGCTGCAAAAGGGCCATGACAGGCTGGAGGCCATCCAGCGCGCCGCCACCTCGGCAGACACCTCCATCCTCACCTCCGCGCTGGTGTTCTTCTGCGCCACCATCGGCGTGGCGGCGGTGTCCACCATGGACATCGTGAAGGCCATCTGCATGATGCTCTCCAGGGGCGCCATCATCTCCGCCTTTGTAAGTATTTTCATTTTGCCCTCGGTGCTGTGCGTCTTTGAGCCGCTGATCCATAAGACCACCCTCCACTGGCGCACGCCCAAGCCCCCCAGGGAGAAAAAAGTCCCGGCCCTGCAAGCTGTCCAAGGAAAGGAGTCCGATCCCCAATGAGAAAAAATCGTAACCGTGCCCTGGCGCTGGCTCTGGCGCTGAGCGTGACCGCCGCCTCCCTCGTCCCCGCCGCCAAGGCAATGACCATCCCCGCCTCCTACGACGAGGCCTATTACGCCACCCTGGACTACTATGGCGGGGTGCAGGAGGCCAGTGTGGTGAAAAGCTACCGCCTGAATGGCGCCGACACCGTCACCGACTACGGGACATATGACGAGGTGATCAACCTCACCGACGGCGTTGCCCCCGTCATTGACGGCGGGAAGGTCACCTTCCAGATGGGGGAGGCCGCCCCGGAGAAGTTCTATTTTGAGGGCAAGACCGTGAAGCCCTTTGAGGAGCTGCCCTGGAGTATTGCGGTGTCCTACCGGCTCAACGGCGCACCTGCGCTGGCGGAGGAGCTGGCGGGAAAGACGGGGCTTGTGGAGATCTGCCTGGACGTGACGCCCAGGGCCTCCGCCCCGGCCTACAGCCGGGACAACCTGGTGCTCACCGCCGCCGCTGCCTTCAATGACGACGACATCGTCTCCCTGGAGGCCCCCGGGGCGGAGGTACAGCTTGTCGGCAACCTGCGCACTGTGCTCTTTGCCGCCCTGCCCGGGGAGGAGGATCACTTTGTCATCCGGGTGGGCAGCGAGGACTTCTCCTTCTCCGGCCTCATCTTCCTGGCGGTGCCCGCCACCCTCCAGCAGATGGAGAAGGTGGCTGACCTGAAGCAGGCCAAGGAGAAGGGGGAGGACTCCCTGGACGCCATCAGCGACAGTCTGGACGTGATCTTAGATACCCTGGACGGCATGAGCGGCAGTCTCAATGCCACCGCCAACGGCCTGGATCAGCTCAGCGGCGCCCGGAGCACCGTCTCACGGGGGAAGGGGGAGGTCTATGACCAGACCGATCTGGCCCTGGAGGGGCTCAACGGCCTGGTGGACACCCTGGGGAGCATGGACAGGTACGCCCAGGTGGCCTCTCAGGCCATCACTGACCTCAACGGCGATCTCAACCGGCTCAACGCCACCACCCAGGGCCTGGCCCCGGAGCTGGAGCGGGCGCGGAAGACCATCGCCGCCATCCAGGCCGATACCAAGGCCCTCAGCGAACTACTCACCGACGTGGAGAGCTACAACAAGCGGGCCAGCGCCATCGCCAGCAGCCTGTCCAGCGGCATGGAAGAGCTGGACGACGAGATGGAGGGGATGCGTTTCGCCCTGGATATGCTGGAGGCGGCGCTGAAGAGCACCAAGGGCATCTCCACCATCAAGGACTCCGACATGCTGGGGATGCTCTCTCCCGACCAGGCGGCCCAGATGAAGACGGTGCTGGAATACCGCCGGCAGTACGAGAGCTATCTGGCGGAGAACGGGCTGAGCGAAACGGATATGTCCTTCCAGGACTTTATCGTTTTGGGGGCCTTTCAGCAGGGGTATGAAAAGCAGGTGGAACAGACCGCCAAGGATCAGGTGGCCGCTGCGTATGCGGGCTATGTCGCCGGCGTACAGCCCGGGGATACCCCGATGACTCCGGAGGAGTTTGCCGCCGGGCCGCAGGGGCAGGCCATCGTGGCCATGGTAAAGCAGCAGGCCGAGGCGAATTTTCAAAGCGCTTACGCCGCCTTTTTGGCCGGTGGGAGCAGTGAGCTGACCGCCGCCCGAAATCAGGCGGCCGCCGCCGACGCGGCCTACGCGGAGTTCTCCGCCCAGATGCCCATGGTGGACACCGTGAACAAGAAGATCAAAGAGATCAACAACCTGATCACCGGCCTTACCGACCCCACCGCCCGGCTGGTGGGGGAGCTGTCCGACATCTGCGAGCTGGTGGGGGACACGGGGACTGTGGACGACCTCCACTCCCTGGCCAAGCTGTGCCGGGATCTCCTGAAGACCCTGAAGGAGCATGAGGGGGAGGGCGCCGCCCTTCTGGGGGATCTGGACGAGGTGGGCGATCTTCTCTCCCGTATTACGATCACCGCCGACACGGCCCTGTCCGATCTGGACAGCCTCATCGCCACGCTCAATACCTATGAGCTGGAGCTCCAGGCCGCCGTGACGGACGTCCAGAGCTTGTCCGCCTCCGCCCAGACCGCCCTGGGAGGCACCGCCTCCGCCATCGGCTCCGCCGAGAGTCTGCTGCGGCAGGCCGGGCCCCAGCTGGACGCGGGCACCGCCAACACCTTGAGCGGGCTCTCCGATGCCCTGCGCAAAGCCACCATGGGACTGGAGCAGACCGGCACCATCCGGGACGCCAAGAGCACCATTTCCGACCTCATCGACGACGAGTGGGACGACCACAGCGGCCGGGTGGACGGAATTTTGAACATGGACGCCAACGCCACGCCGGTGTCCATGACCGACCAGCGCAACGCCGCGCCCCGGAGCGTGCAGTATATCATGCGCACCCAGGAGATTAGGGTAGAGGAGCCGACGGAGGAGCTCCCGGAGGAGCAGAGGGTGGAAAAGACCACCTTCTGGCAGAGAGTGGCGGATATGTTCCAAGGTATCTGGGCAAACTTTAAAAGACTGCTGCACATCGGGTGACAGAGAGAAAAAACGCCGCCGTTTCCGATTCGGAAACGGCGGCGTTTTTTCTGTTTTATCCCTCCGAGGAGGAGAAATTTGAAATACAGCTTCTGGCACAGCGGATGAACAGGGGGACGATGGGATTGGTGTTTTCCTGTTTCCAGACCAGGGTAGCGCCGTCGGTGGTGGGGGCGTCCTCATCCTCCCCTAGATCCAGCTCGATGAAGCGAAGATCATAGTTGAACGACTCCTTGTGGAGCTTGAAGTTCAGGCTGATCCCGATCCCGGTGGTCACCAGCATCATCATGGAGCTCAGCGAGTTGGTCTCTGTGACGATATTGGGCTTGAAGCCGCCCTTTTCACAGATCTCAAGGATGCGCTCGTCCGCCCGGCTCAGAGTTCGGTCGATAAAGATAAAGCGCTCGTTTCTCAGCTCCCCGATTCCGACCTTCTTTCGGTCGGCCAGGGGATGGGAGGGGGAGGTGACCAGCATGAGGGGGGAGGGGTAATAGACAAGGGACTGAAAGCCGTGTTCAGGAACGGTGTAGGAGGTCATGACGCCAAAATCCACTTTTCCGGCGTCGATGGCCTTGAGTAATTCCTCCGGGTTATAGCGCTTGACGGAGATGGCGCAGTGGGGATGCCTAGCGGAAAATTTGTTGACGATCTGTGGGAAATAGCGATTTTCATTCAGATCCCCGATGCCGATCTCCAGGGCGCCGGAGACGGTGATGGCATCCTGGGGATTCTGACTTTTGAGCATTTCGCACTGCCGGAGAAACCCCCGGCAGGTGATGAGAAATTGTTCTCCCGCCGCGGTCAGGCGGACGTTTCGGGTACTGCGGGAAAAAAGTCGGACGTCCAGATCCCGCTCCATGTTGGAAATGATCTTGCTCAGACCGGGCTGAGACATGTAGAGCCGCTGGGCGGCGGTGGTGAAGTTGAGACATTCCGCCAGCTCGGCAAAACAAAGGATATCCCGTTGGAACATTGGCGCCTTCCCCCCTTTGGCATATAAGAAATTCTATATGACGGCAAGGGCTTTGTCAACAAGAATTTATAACCAGAAGGAATAAAAGGAGGGGCTTATCGCATTTGATTATTTCTCTTTTTTGGTCGAAAGAGATATGATAGCAGAAGAAAGAGAATCGGGGTTAGACAGAATGACGAAACCGGAGGTATAAAAAATGTATTGTGGTTGGCGCGCCAGGATCGGCTTGATCATGCCCAGCAGCGGGACGAACCCGGAGCATGAGTTTCATCAGTATGCCCCCGAGGGGGTCACGGTGGTCACCCAGAGGGTGCTGTTTGAGCGGGTGGATCCGGAGGGACTGCGGGAGATGGGAGCGCGGGTGGATGAGGCGGCTCAGATGCTGGCCCGGGCCCATCCGGACATCATTCTCTTCGGCTGTACCAGCGGCAGTCTCATCAACGGTCTGGGCTACGATCAGGAGCTTATCAAACGCATTGAGGACAAGACCGGCATCAAGGCGCTGACCACCTCCTCCGCGGTGCTTATGGCGCTTCAGGCGCTGGGCTCCCGGCGGCTGGTGGTGACCACCCCCTACATTGACCGGGTCAATGAGATTGAAAAGAAGTTCCTGGAGGACAATGGCTTCCAAGTGCTGAACATAAAGGGACTTCAGAATCTGGACCCCGATCTGATGCCCCTGGAGCCCCTCCACCGGCTGTATGACCTGACAAAGGGGGCGCTGACGCCGGGGGCGGACACTGTGTTTATCAGCTGCACCGGTCTGGGGATCTGCTATGGGATCAATATGATGGAGCGGGACTTCGGGCTTCCTGTGGTCACCAGCAATCAGGCCTCCATTTGGGGGGCGCTGCGGGCGTTGTCCATCCGGGACGATGTGGGACTGGGCAGACTGTTTTCCCTGTAAGGGATCATCCCGGCAAATTTAAAAGATGGAGTTGATGGGAGCATGGCGCAGATCGCTGTGTTAGGGGGCGGCGGAACCGGCTGCTATATCGCGGCGGAGCTCTCTTTGCGGGGGTTTTCCGTTGCCCTTTATGAGGAGAAGGCCTATTGGCATGAAAATATTGACGGCATCCTGGAACAGGGAGGCGTGGAGATGACCGGGCTTGGGGTCAACGGCTTTGCCAGGATCGGGGAGATCACCGACGATCTGTCCCGGGCCCTGGAGGGGTGTGATCTGGTCATCGTCTCCATGGTGGCCTGGCGGCACAAAAAACTGGCCCAGGCCATGAAGCCCCTGGTGAGGGAGGATATGGTGATCGTCTTTTCCGCCGGCAACTTTGGTTCCATATTGTTCAAGCGGATCTTTGGCCCGGGGTGCGGAGCGGTGGTGGGGGAGACGTGCGGAAACATGTTTCCCTGCCGGATGATCGGGCCGGGAAAGGCGATTGCCGCCGGAACCTACGCACCCAAGCTGGTGGCGGCCTTCCCCGGACGGGATACCCCGGCGCTGATGGAGCGGTTTTCCAAATATTTTCCCTGTAAACCGGCTCAAAATGTATTTGAAGCGGCCCTCAATGCCCCCAATGTGGTCATTCATCTGGCCGGCTCCGTGCTCAACACCGGCGCCATCGAGCGCAATCCGGCTTTCGCTCTGTACCGGGACGGCCTTTCCCAGGGGGTAATCAGCTGTCAAAAGGCGGTCCAGGCTGAGAAGAAGCGGATCATGGAGGCTATGGGCTATCAGATGGTGATCCACACCGAGCAGATGGAGCGGCTGGTACAGTACGACAAATACCCCGAATTTGACTGCTTCCGCAGTCTGGCCGGCCCCGACGGAATGCGCCACCGCTATGTGGAGGAGGACGCCACGATGGGCGATTCCATCCTGCTCCAGCTGGGGCGGCTTCTGTCCATCCCCACGCCCACGGTCTGGGCCCTGATCCAGGTGGCGGGGGCGATCAATGAGGAGGACTACTTTTCCAGGGGACTCAAGCTGGAGACGCTGGGGATCACGGGAAAGACCCCTGAGGAGATCAACCGATATCTGTTCTCGGGAGAGTGAGAGGACAGGCTCTCCATGGGATGAAGCTATAAAAACAATAAGGAGGCATTTATATGGCATTCCATCTGTTTGCGGGCGCGGGCGAGGAGACCCATTACACAGAGATCCTCTCCAATTTCATCAGAGACCTGAAGTATGAGGACATCCCCCCGGAGGTGCTGGAGCGGGCCAAGGGCATCGCCATGCAGACCATCGGCGCCTCCCTGGCGGTCAACGGGATCCCCGTGGCGGAAAAGGCCATCTCCCTGGGCAAGCTGTGCGGCGGCTCCGGCGGCGACGCTACCCTGTGGATCGACGGCAGCAAGACCACCATCCCCGGCGCCGTGTTCTGCAACAGCACCCTGGCCGACGCCCTGGACTGGGAGGACTGCGCCTGGACCGGCCATCCCTCCGCCGGCATCGTCCCCGTGGCCTTCGCCTGCGCGGAGGCCGGGCACAAGAGCGGCAAGGACTTCCTCACCGCCATCGTGGCCGCCTACGAGGTCTACACCCGCATCGCCATGGCGGTGCAGCCTCCAGAGATCTGGCCCAACTACAAGGGCTGGGGCCTCACCGCCTGGCAGATCTTCGCCGCCGTGGTTCCCGCCGCCAAGCTCCTGGACCTCTCCCCGGGGAAGATCAACCAAGCCATCGGCTTCGGCGCCACCAGCTGTCCCATCCCCCAGAGCTTCCACCAGTCCGCCATGAGCGACGCCTACCACTACGAGCACGGCTTCCGCTCCATGGAGGGGGTCATGTGCGCCTACAACGCCCAGGCCGGTGTGGACAACTATATGAACGTGCTCGACGATCCCTGGTCCTTTGAAAACCACGTCTCCGTTACCCCGGACAGCAGCTGGTACACCCGGGAGCTGGGCAAGCGGTGGCTCATCATGGAGACCCTGCTCAAGCACTGGCCGGCCAACATGTGGATCCAGACTCCCATGGAGCTCACCGACAGCATCATGACCAAGAACCATCTGACCAAGGACGACATTGAAGAGCTGACCGTGGATCCCCCCACCTATCTGCGCATGGCCTACTACCCCGAGGGCTACACCTCCCTCACCCAGGCCCAGTTCAGCATGCCTTTTATGCTGGCCAGCTATATCTGCGATCCCGTCCCCGGCAGCAGGTGGCTCCGGACTGAGCGGCTCACCGATCCGGAGCTCCTTGCCATGGCCGCCAGGGTCAAGTCCGGGCCCAGCGAGCCCCTGCTGATGCCCACCTGCTTCAAGAACTTCCAGAAGGGCAGGCACCCTGTCATCACCGTCACCATCAGGACCAAGGACGGCAGAGAGTTCTCCGAGACCATGGAGCGCCATCTGGGCCACCCCTACAACATGATGAGCCTGGAGCAGTTCAAGGAGCGCTTCCGCGTCCAGGCCGCCCCCTGCATGAGCGGTGAGCGGCTGGAGCAGGCCGTGGAGCTCCTGGCACACGTGGAGGACTGCCCCGATATGGCACACATCGCTCAGCTGCTGCATCGGTAATGGCCGCACGGGTTGGGAGAGCTGTATGAAAAATTATGCCATTGTAGGCTTTGGCTGTGCGGGCTATCACGCCGCCCGGGCCATACGCGGAGCCGACCCCCATGGGCGGATCGCGGTGTTCAGCGACACGGGCCAGCCCCCCTTTAATCCCATGCTCACCACCTATTACGCCTCCCAGCGGCTGAGCCTGGAGGGGGTGTTCCCCTTTGGGACGCTGGAGGAGGTAGAGCGGGAACTGTCTCTGGAGCTCCACGGGGATCAGCCGGTCCTGCGGGTGGATGCCCGGGCCCGGCGGGTGGAGACTCAGGCGGGGGGAGAGGACTTCGACGCCATTCTTATTGCCACCGGAGCCAGGGCCCTGGTGCCGGAGAGTCTCCGGCAGGGGGGAGGGGACTTCTTCCTGATGCGCACCCTCGCGGACGCCCAGGGACTGCGGGATCATCTGGATTCCCACCGGGTGGAAAAGGCCGTGGTGGTAGGCGGTTCCATGGTGGGCATCAAGGTGGCGGAACTCCTTCACCGAAGGGGGATCCAAACCACCATGGCGGACGCCGCCCCCTATCTCTTTCCCCTGGCCGCCTACCGGAGTACGGCGGAGGCCATTGAGGCGCGGCTGAGGGAGGCCGGACTGAAGCTGGTGTTCAACGCCCAGGTGTCGACCATAGAGCCCGGCGGCGTCCGGCTGGTCTCGGGCGAACTGCTGGAGGCCGATCTGGTGTGTCTGTGTATCGGTACCAGGGCCAATGTGGAGCTGGCCGCCAACACCCAGGTGGTGGAGGGGCAGGGCGTACGCATCGGCAGGGGGATCGTGGTGGATGAGCGGATGGCCACCGACTGTCCGGGGGTCTACGCCGCCGGGGATTGCTGTGAGGGGATCGATCTTCAGACCGGAAAGACGGCGATCATCGGGCTCTGGGCCAATGCCGGGGCGCAGGGGGACTGCGCGGGCCGGAATATGGCCGGGCTCCCCGCCCGGTATTACGGCAACATCCTCCACAACATCACCCACTTCTTTGACATGGACTTCATCGGTCTTGGAGATCCCCGCCTTCCCGGGCAGCGTCATCTGTTCCAGGGGAAGAATTACACGGTGGAGATCGCCCTGGAGGGGGAACGGCTCAACAGTGTGAATATCTTTGGAAATTATCGCATCAGCGGTATTTTGAAAAGCGGCCTCACCAAGCGTCTGCTGGACGGCGGAGCCAGGCTGACCACGGCCCAGCAGGGACTGCTGCGCGCGGAGGGTATGAGCGCCGATTTCGTGGAACTCATAGGAGGTGACAGAGCCCTATGAATGATTTGAGGGCAATGACAAAAGGAAAGCTGCCGGGCTCGGAGACGGGAATTGAGATCAGACATACCATATGTGACATCTGTACCCCGGGCCCCCAGTGCGGGATCGACGCCTATGTGAAGGACGGCGTGGTCATTAAGGTGGAGGGAACGCCCGGCTTTCCCACCAACCAGGGGGCGCTGTGCACCAAGGGAGCCGCCAACCGGCAGTACATCTATCGGCCCGACCGGATCCGCACCCCCCTGCGCCGGGTGGGAAAGCGGGGCGAGGGGCGGTTTGAACCCATCTCGTGGGAGACGGCCATGGAGGAGATCGCCCGGGGACTGAACAGGGTAAAGGAGACCTATGGCCCTGAGTCGGTGGCCTTTATGACGGGCTATCCCAAGTGGTACAGGCCCTGGCTGCAGCGGCTGGCCTTTTCCTTCGGCAGTCCCAACTACTTTACCGAGTCCAGCACCTGCCACAAGTCGGAGACCATGAGCTGGCGGCTCACCTATGGCTGTGAGATGCGTCAGGATATCCTGGGTATGCCGGAGGTGCTGGTGGGCTGGGGCTGCAATCCGCTGGTCAGCGCCTATCCCATGGGACGCAGCTACTATCAGTACAAGGAGCAGGGGGGCAAGGTGGTGATCATCGATCCCCGCCGCACCCCCACGGCGACCCAGTGCACCGACCTGTTCATCCGGCCCAGGACGGGGACGGACGGCTATCTGGCCAACACGGTGGCCCGGCTCATCATCGAAAACGGCTGGGCGGATATGGAGTTTATCCAGGCCCACGTCCATGGCTTTCCCGCCTACCGGGAGATGGTCATGGGCTATACGGTGGAGAAGGCGGTGGAGATCACCGGGGTTCCCGAAGAGGAGATCCGGGAGCTGGCCAGGCTCATCGGCACCGCGAAGAAGGCCATCGTACAGCCCAGCAACGGTCTGAGCCACCACAAAAACGGCCTGAGCACCCACCGGGCGGTTATCTGCCTGAACGCGCTGACCGGAAATGTCAACAAGCCGGGAACGCTGTTTCCCGCCTGGGACACCGCGGCGGATATGTCGGCGGGGTTCCGGACCTATGAGGGGGAATTTGCCACCGAGCGCTTTCCCCAAAAGGCCCGACCCAGGGTGGGGGCGGGGCGCTTTCCCCTCTGGTGTGAGATGTTCTACGAGGCCCAGGCCATGGATCTGCTGCGGTTCTGGAAGGCGGAGGAGAGCTATCCCATTAGGGCCATGTATGCCCACGGGGTGAACCACCGGATGTATCCGGAGTCCTCCGGGCTGCTGGAGATGGCCGGAGAGATGGAGCTTGTGGTGGCCGCCGATCTGTTTATGACGGACTTCTGCCGCCATGCGGATATCGTACTGCCCGCCTGCTCCTCCTTTGAGCGGGGTGAGGTAAAGTCCTACCCCGGCGGCTACATCAACTACACAAGTCCCGCCATTGCGCCCCTCTATGAGAGCAGGGACGATGTGGCCATCATTACCATGACCGCCAATGCGCTGGGACTGGACGATCCCCTTCTGCGCGCGGGCTACGACATCTCGGTCAAGCACATCTACCGGGATGTGCCTCTGGATCTGGATGAGGTGAAGGCGGCCGGTCTGCCCTCCAAAGTGGAGTGCGGGGCGGGGAGAGACTACTTTGCCGCCCCGCTGAATACCCCCACGGGGAAGATCGAGCTCTACAGCGAGCGCATTGCCAAATATGAGGCTGACTATGGCCTGGATCCCCTGCCGGTCTTCTCCGACGGTTTTGACTGCCCTCCCACGGCGGAGTTTCCCATGAGTCTGATCACGGGGGGACGGCTGACCAACGCCGTCCACTCCCGGCTCCACGATGTGCCCTGGCTGCGGGATCTGCGCCCTGAGCCGGCGGCGGATATCCACCCGGAGGACGCCAGGCGGCTGGGGATCGCCCAGGGCGACGAGATCTGCCTGGTCACACGCCTGGGCCGGATCCGGGTCAAGGCCAACCTCAGCGCCATCTCCGCCCCCGGCGAGGTCAACTTCTACCACGGCTACCGGGAGGCAAACGTCAACGAGATCATCCCCAAAGAGCATCTGGATCCCTATTCCGGGTTTCCCGGCTATAAGCAGCTGCGCTGCCGGGTGGAGAAGGCGGAGGTGACGATGTGAGCTATATCTTTGTGCTGGATACGAAGCGGTGTATCGGCTGCGGGGCCTGCGCCGTGGCCTGTATGGATCAGAACGATCTGGAGCCCCGGCAGGGGGATCCGGTTTTCCGCCGATGCTTTACGGTGGAAAAGGGGGAGAATAAGTATGACCCTGTGACCTATATGTCCATGAGCTGTATGCACTGTAAGGACGCGCCCTGTATTCAGGGCTGTCCCTCCGGGTGCCTGAAAAAGGATCCGGAGACCGGCTTTACCGTCTATGACAACACCAACTGCATCGGCTGCCACTCCTGCGCCATGGCCTGTCCCTTTGCCGCGCCGGGCTTTGGCCGGGAGGGGAAGATGGTCAAGTGCGACGGCTGTATTGAGCGGGTCCGCCAGGGCCTGCAGCCTGCCTGTGTCAAAGTCTGCCCCTATCAGGCCCTGTCTCTGGTATCTCAGGAGGAGTTTGAACAAAGGAACCGGGAGAAAAAGGCGCGATTGCTGGCATATACGGCCCTGATCTGATCAGACGTCCCAACGATAAGGGACGGCGATTTCCACGTTGTGTTCCGGAAAGGCCGGCGGCGGTGCTTTCCGACACGTTGTTAGCACATCCCCAGCAGAGCACGAAGTTCCATACGGCCCCAAAACAAAAAACCAAGGAGGAAGAAAAAATGAAAAAGATCCTTACCCTCACGTTGTCTGTGGCCATGACAGTGTCCCTGCTCGCCGGATGCGGCGGCTTTGGCTCCGGTCAGAAAACGACCCCCGCACCCGCCGCCTCCCAGGGACAGGGAGGACAGCAGACCGAGGCAGCTGACTATCCCACCGCCGAAAAGCCCCTCACCGTCAAGCTGGGTTATTCCGCACCCCCCAACTCCATTACCGACGTAAACTTCCAGATGTATGCCGAGGCCGTAAAAGAGGGCACCGGCGGCGCCGTGCTCTTTGAGCTCTATCCCAACAGCCAGCTGGGCAACGAGACGGTGATGATGGAGGGGGTCCTGAGCGGCACCATTGAGGCGGCCGCCCTGAGCGCCAACACCATGGCCACCGCCGTGCCTGAGATGAACGCCCTGTGCCTGCCCTTCCTGGTGCCCACCTATCAGGACTTCTGGAACATTGTCACCAACGAGGAGTTCCGGGAGGGGATGAACAAGGTACTGCTTCCCAAGGGAGTCGAGTTCCTCACCACCAGCACCACTGCCCCCCGGGCCGTTACCACCAAGAACCCCATGCGTACCCCGGAGGATTTTAAGGGGCAGAAGATCCGGGTCATGGACGGCAATATCTATACCGATATTTTTGCCACCTTCGGCTGCGGCACCACCGTAATGCCCTTCCCCGAGTGCTATGCCGGCCTCCAGCAGGGCGTGATCGACGGTCTTGACGTGGATCTGGGTATGAGCGTGTCCATGAAGTTCTTTGAGGTGGCCAAGTACCACACCGATACCAACCACGTGTTCCACGCCACCTGCGTTGTGATCAACAACGGCGTGATGTCCAAGCTCTCTGAGGAGCAGAAGACGGTGCTGCGTGACAGCGCCAGCGTCATCTGGGACACCGGTCTGGAGCGCATGGAGGCTGATTTTGCCGATAAGGCGGCCAAGGCCGCGGAGATGGACGTGGAGCTCATCCATCTGGATGAGGCCGAGCGGGCCGTTTTCCGTGAGGCCTGCCAGCCCGTTTACGACAAGTATAAGGATATTATCGGCGAGGAGTTCTACAATTGGTATACGGAGCTGGTGGCGTCCAAGATCGCCTGATGGGAGGTTTCTGAGCCATGAGCGTTATGAAAAAGCTCTATGACCTGTTATGTGGCTTTGAAAAAGTGTTTTTCAGCGTACTGTTTCTCTTCCTGTCCTTTGCCATTGTGGCCGAGGTCCTCATGCGGAAGATGACGGCCAACGGGTTCCCATGGCTGGAGGAGCTGTGCCGGTATTCCTTTATTGTGGTCTCCTTCCTGGGCAGCAGCATTGCCGTCACCTCGGATGAGCACCCCAGAATGACGGCGCTGCACTCTGTGGTGGGGCCCAGGGCCAGGCTGGTGCTGATCCTTGTGTCTGACGTTATCTGCACGCTGTTTTTTGCCTATATGATCCCCTTTGCCCTTCAACAGACGGGCAACTCCTACCTGATGGGAACGCTGACCTCCACGATCCAGCTGCCCTTGTTCATCTTTTTCGCGGTGGTGCCCCTGGCCTTCGCGGGGATGATCGTGCGCTACTGCTTCCGGATGTGGGAGACGGTAAAAAAGCTGAGAGGAGGGGCTGAGACATGATCGTGATCGCGCTGTTTTTCCTGCTGCTGGTGCTGGGCCTTCCCATTGGCTTTATCATTCTCATGTCGGCCACCGCGGGTGTGGCCACCACCACCTCCACCTCAATGCTCATTGTAATCCAGCAGCTGTTCGGAGGACTCAATAACTCCGTACTGCTGGCCATCCCCTTCTTTATCATCGCCGGAAACCTGGCGGCCAAGGGAGAGACCTCAGGGCACCTGATCAAGGTGATGAACGTTCTCTTCGGCCGGATCAAGGGCGGCCCGGTGATCGCGGCCATCTTCGCCTGCACCTTCTTCGCCGCCATTTCAGGCTCCAGCGTGGCCACCATTGTGGCCATCGGCAGTATCATGATCCCCGGACTGATCAAGGCGGGCTATCCGGAGAAGCTGGCCATCGGCGTCATCTGCGCGGCGGGCTCCATCGGGATCCTGATCCCGCCCAGCAGTCCCATGATCTCCATCTGTGTGGCCATGGAGACCTCTGTGGGCAAGCAGTTTATGGCGGGCTTTATTCCCGGTGTACTGCTGGCCATCGCCTGGAGCGCCTATGTCTGGCTGGTATCCCGGAAGCACAACTACGGCACCACCGAGACCTACACCAGGCAGGAGGTCAAAACGATCCTCATCAAGGCCATCCCTGCCCTCATCTTCCCGGTGATCGTGCTGGGCTCCATCTATACCGGCTGGGCCACCGCCACTGAGGCCTCGGCCATCTCTGTGGTCTATGTTCTGTTTATTGAGATATTCATCTACCGCACCCTGGACTTCAAGGCGCTGCCCACCGTAGTTTATAAGGCGCTGGTCACCTCGGCCACCGTGACCATCGTGATTGGCTGCGCCAAGGTGTTGGACTGGCTGGTGACGGTCAACCAGATCCCCTCCATGATCGTGGAGTTCCTGACCACGTATGTCAATTCCCCCATTCTCTTTATCCTGCTGATCAACCTGATCTTTATCGTGGCCGGGTGCTTCATGAACCTGATCTCCCTGGTGGTCATTCTCAGTCCCATTCTGATGCCCGCCCTGGCCTATTTCGGAGTGGATCCCATCCACTTCGGCATCATCGCCATCATGAACGCCCAGATCGGCTTTGTCACACCCCCCTTCGGCACCAATCTGTTCGTCACCATGAACATCTCCGACCGGTCCCTGGGACAGGTCAGCAGAGCTACCATGCCCTTTACCATAATCCTGTTGCTGTTGACCGTCCTCTTTTCCTTCGTGCCCCAGATCTCCCTGTGGCTGCCCAGTATGATGAAATAGCAAGCCGGATCGCAGACCGGGGCAGCCCGTCTGCTCCCGGAGGAGGAAGCGGGCCGCCACGGCACAAAACAAAAAGGAGTTTTTGCTATGGCCTTCCAAGATCCCACCCTTTCCACCCACTACACACAGACCCTGGCCGAGTACGCCTGGAATTTGAAATATGAAGATCTGCCCGACGAGGTGGTGGAGCGGGCCAAGTGCATTTTGATCCACACCTTCGGCGCCGCCCTGGCCTCCAGCGGGGTGGACATGTCCCGCAAGGCCATTGAGACGGGCAAGGCCTTCAACGGCGGCGCCGGCGGCGGAGCCACCGCCTGGATCGACGGCGCGCCCCTGTCCATGGCCAACGCTGCCTTTGTCAACGGCACCCTGTCCGATATGCTGGACTGGGAGGACTGTGCCTGGACGGGCCATCCCGCCGCCGGGGTAATCCCGGTGGCCTGGGCGGTGGCCGAGGCGCAGAAGAAAAGCGGCAAGGATCTCATCACCGCCATTGTGGCCGCCTATGAGGTCTATACCCGGATCGCCATGGCGGTTCAGGATCCCAAGGGTCAGGAGGCGGGACATGGCTGGGGACTGGTGAGCTGGCAGATCTTCGGGGCCATTATCCCCGCCTGTAAGCTGCTGGATCTGGACGCGGAGCAGATCAACCAGGCCATCGGCTTCGGCACCTCCTGCAGTACCATTCCCGCCAGTCTGCACAACACCACCATGTCGGACGCCTATCACTATGAGCACGGCTTCCGGGCCCACAGCGGCGTGGCCATCGCCCACGCGGTGAAAAACGGGGTGATGAACTATAAGAACGCCCTGGACTACAAGACGGCCTACGCCATCCACATGACCCCTGACGAGGCCCCCGAGTGGTACACCCGGGATCTGGGCAAGCGGTGGCTCATCATGGAGACCCTGCTCAAGCACTGGCCCGCCAATATGTGGGTGCAGACCCCGGTGGAGCTGGCCCATGTGCTCACCGAGAAGTATCAGCTCAAGCCTGAGGAGATCCAGGAGATCATCATCGACCCGCCCACCGCCAAGCGGATGGCCTTTGCCCCCGACGGCTATACCTCTCTGACCCACGCCCAGTTCTCCATCCCCTACGCGGTCTCGGTGGCCATCCACCATCCCCGGCCCGGCGCCTATTGGTACAGCCCCGAAAATATGACCGACCCCAGCATTCTTGAGCTGGCCGGAAAGGTCCATGCCGGCCCCAGCCAGCAGCACACCCTTCGGGGCTCCTTTAAGCTGATGCAGGACGGCAGCTATCCCATGAAGACCCTCACCGTCATCACCAAGGACGGCCGGATCCTGTCCGAGAGCATGGACCGCCATCCCGGCCACCCTTACAACATGATGACCCGGGAGGAGCTGGGAGAGCGTTTCCTTCTCCAGTCGGAGGGGGTACACGACCGGGAAAAGGCGGAAAAGGCGCTGGCGGCCTTCTGGGATGTGGAAAACTGTCCCGACGTCTCCGCCCTGGCCCATTTCCTGCACCGGTGAGCGGATCAAAGATCGGGCTGATCTTTCCGGCGGGAGGCAGAAAGAGCCCTGAGGAGGAGATCGGGCGTTACCTGCCGGAGGATATGGCCCTGATATCCCATCAGATCCGATTTGATCAGATCAGCCCCCAGGGCCTCACGGAGATGGGGGAGCGGGTGGAGGGAGCCGCGGTGGAGCTGGCGAAGCAGGGGGTCAGTCTGGTGCTCTTCTGCTGCACCTCGGGCAGCTTTATCGGTGGGATTGGATATGACGCGCGGCTCATGGAGCGGATGGAGGCGGCCACCGGCCTTCCCGCCCTCACCACCAGCACCGCCGTCGTGGCGGCCCTTCGGGCGCTGGAGATCAGAAGGCTGTCCATGGGGACGCCCTATCCCGACCCGGTCAATGAGGCGGAGATCGATTTTCTGGCCAGGAGCGGTGTCCGGGTGGTGAAGGCGAAGGGGCTGGGGATCGAGCGGCCGCCCCTGGTCTCCCAGACCCCGCCGGAGCGGCTGATTCAGCTGGCGGAGGAGATCGTGTGTCCGGAGGCCCAGGCCATATTTTTAAGCTGTACCGGGCTGATCGTGATGGACCTGATCCCCCGCCTGGAGCGGCTTCACCACAGGCCGGTGATCACCAGCAATCAGGCCACCCTTTGGATGGCCCTGAAACGGCTGGGGGCGGAGGCCAAACGTCCTCCGGGCCGGCTGTTTGACAGATGATCAGGGGCTCCCATGGGAGCCCCAAAGAAAAAATGCGGCCGCCCCAGGTTCTGGGGCGGCTGCGCTTGAGGTGAAAGAGGATTGAATCGACCGGTTCCCGGGGTCATGAGGACCCTCACCATTTTGGCGCCCTCCTTTGCGCTGATGTCCGTCTCCGCCCTGTCCCCCGCCCTGGGGAAGATCGCCCAGGCCTTTCCGGAGCTGAGCGTCTCCGCCGTCCAGCTGCTGTGTACCATTCCCTCTCTGGTGGGCTTTCCCCTGATCCTGCTCTCGGGCAGACTGGCAAGGGTCTTCACCAAAAAGCAGATCCTCTCGGTCTCCCTGGGCCTGATGCTGGCGGGAGGGCTGCTGCCGCTTCTGGCGGGAGGGGGCTATCCCCTTCTGGTCATCGCCTCGGTGCTCTATGGGGTGGGCTTTGGGGGGATCTCCCCCATGACCACCGCCCTGATCCACGAGCACTGTCCGCCGGAGCGGCAGGCGGGCATGATGGGACTGCAATCGGCCGCCATCGGGATCGGCGGGGTCTTCTTCTCCTACCTGGGCGGCATATTGGCAAATGTGGGCTGGCGATACAGCTACCTGGCCTTTTTGCTTTTGGCGCCGGTGCTGCTGCTGACCCTCTGCCTGCCCAAGGGAAGCGTGGCCCGGCGGGAAAAGGGGAGGGGCGGGCTGATGAGTCCCGGCTTTGCCTATTACCTGGGACACGGGCTGCTGCTCAACTGTTTTATCGGCGTGTTTCTGACCAATATCTCCATGCTGGTGCAGGAGACCGGTCTGGGCGGTGCGGAGACCGCGGGAAGCCTCACGGCCCTCTACTCAGTGGCGGGGATCGTGGGCGGCCTTGCCGCCGGGCGGCTGATCGGGAGGCTGGGGCGGTACATGCTGGGTGCGATCACCATGGTCTGCGCGCTGGGGATGCTGGCCCTCTGGCACGGCGGAGGGATGGCCCCCGTGCTGTTGGGGACCTCCCTGCTGGGGGCCATGTACGCCATGCGGATGCCGGCGGGCTATACCGGCTCCATCCGCATGGTTCCGGAGGAGGGGGCCACCATGGCCATCTCCCTCTACTGCTGTTTTGCCCAGCTGGGAAACTTCCTCTCGCCTCTGGTGATCCAAAGGCTTTCCCCCGGGGACGCCGCCCCCACCCGGTTTCTCACCGCCGGGGTACTGCTGGGCGGCCTGACCCTGATCGCCTTTGGCCGGGAGATATGGATGAAGCGAATAAAGGATCAGCTACTTCCATAATGGAAAATAAAAAACTAAGGGCACCTTCCGAAATTCTGGAAGGTGCCCTTAGACATGCGCTGAAATTAATTATATGGATGCTTTCCGATGTGACCGACTAAAATCTTGCTGTCATCTCCAATTGCGGAGTTTTCCCAACTGAAGTAAATACGCAGATCGGAATCCCGACGAAGCAGTTTTGTGTGTGGAGAGCATAGTGCAGGTCGTACCCCTCTGCCATCTGAATGGGGAAAGAAAAATGTAAGGTCTTTGTTGTGCGAGGCCTTGTCAGGGCTGCAGTCAAGAAGTTGCCCCCGCAAGGCCTGGTATGCCAGTTCAATATTTGGATGGCAGCGCCTGTATATGTCAAGGGCCGTGTCGTTTAAAACGCTTAAATCGTGAACGATGGCTGTCCTTATTTCTTTTTGTTGGAAACGCTTGATCCCCCGGAGACCGGTTTCGATATCTACTGAGAAAACGATATCGGGAAAACAGGTGGGCATGAATGCCGAAAAATTCACCGGGTTTTGGATCTCACACAGAAGATGTCTGCGGAGCGCCAAATATTCTTTTGCGGTCAAGGCGTAGTCTCTGGGCCGGACAGGGATTGCATAGAAGAGAAGATAAAGCGTGCTGTCTGCGGCTGTACCGGAGTCCTGGCGCATGGTGCCGATGGTGCGCATCAATAATTCCTTTTCACTGTAGAGAGGATCGTCCTCGTTTTTACTGTAGAGATCCATCACTCGAACTCCGGG
The DNA here is from genome assembly GCA_947651395.1 of uncultured Pseudoflavonifractor sp. Taxonomy (GTDB): domain Bacteria; phylum Bacillota; class Clostridia; order Oscillospirales; family Oscillospiraceae; genus Vermiculatibacterium. Next base: position 66,554 of record CANSYW010000004.1, read on the forward strand.
CAATATCTCCTGCTCAAAAATTGAATCAGGATAGCAGGCACCCTCCAGTTCGGGAATCTGCTCGACCATCTGGCTGAATTGGTGTACTGAGTCGGCAAACAGGTTATCAGAAAAACTGCCGGAGGAAAGAGAAAAGGACTCGGGCAAGGCAAAATTTTTAACGTTCATTTTCGCCCCATCTCCAACAGAGCGCGGAGATCTTGCTGCTTCTGATCAAAAAAACCTTTGGGCCAGGAGCTTAGCTCTCCCTTTTCATTAACTGTAAGCTCACGTGTGGTCAGACACCGCTCACTTTGTCCAAAAAAGTGGATCAACAGTTGCTCGGTCTTTCCCTCGCTTGCCATCTGGAGCCGTGCACCGTCAATGATGTGCTCACTGTGGGTTTCGATCAAAACCTGTACGCCGCAGCCTGCGATCAAAGCCAAAAATTTTCCCATGTTGCTCTGGGCGCTGGGATGGAGATGGGCTTCGGGATTTTCAATGATCAGCATCGTGTCGCCGGGGTGACAGGTGGATAACAGGCCGGCGACAACGATGGGAAAGGCGTAAGAAAAGCCGAACCCTGTTAGTGGTTCCGTGACGGGGACAGAAGAGATGGGGGTGCGCATTGTGGTTTTTATAAACGCATTATCCAGATCTACGTCATAGCCCAATTCGAGGAGCCCGACAATGGCGGAAAGATACTTTTCGACTTGATAGGTCAGCTTTTGCGGTTCATCCTTCATCCGCAGGTCATCCGGGATCAACAGGCCTGCCTGCTCGGCTTGATTGAGCAGATAGGCGGCGTTGCTGCCATCGGGAGATATGAGTTGTTCCGATTCGCCGAATCCGTTGTTTAATCTGGGGCCGATCCGCTCAGCGTTCAGATACTGGATGGTTGGCAGAGGGTCGGGGCACTGCTGGGGATCGCCAATGACCTTCAGTCTCTGCTTGCTGCTGCCGGAGAGCTTGTAGGAAAAGCTCCAGTCTCCCTTGTCGGTTTGGGCGGAAAGCGTAATCTGTCGTTCTCCCACAAAATCCTGAGCGATCAGCTGGGAGATCGCCCCGATCTTATGGGGGAATATATCGTCTGGGACAACGTTGTCCCTGGTGGAGGTGGAGGACTTCAGCATCAACAGGGCCTGTATCAAGCTGCTTTTTCCGGCACCGTTCAGGCCGGAGAGGATGGTCAGCGGCGCCAAGCGGAAGGTTTTCTCGTTGCTGAAGCACTTAAAGTTTTCAACGCTGATCTGACGTACCATGAATAAGTTCCTCCATCAGCAGATGTGCCGTTTCAAATTGCTTTTTTATACTGGTTTTTGAACCAGTGGAAGAAGAGATGGCGGTAAAGTATCTGGCGTCTGCTTCCATCTTGCTGTAAAGAAGATGGATCGCATGTTCCCGCATGGTGAGGAGTGCATTCTCGGAAAGGGGATAGCTACACAGGACCACCGCCCAGGAGGTAAATAAAACCTTGTTGATAATGTGCTCGTTGTCTGGTTTGGAGAAGGCCTTGTCTCCAAAGAGAGCCCGGCATTTTTTCATGCTGCTCAAAAAGGCGGAATAAATACGATCCAGTTCCTTTTGGGGCATGCTGTTCAGAGCTTCAATGCATTGATCCATCATATTTCCCATGCTTTTGAGCTGGGTCACCTCACGGGAGGCTGGATCGTAGCGGAGATAAAAGGTGATAAAACGAAGGCACAGTTCTTGGGCGTCCATTCGGATGTCGTTTACATGCCCCCGGGTAGCGGTCTGAAACTCCTCACTGTTGACCATTTTGAGCAGAAAATGCCGGGTGCTTTCGTTGGCCAGGATATTTCGGATCTCCTGGGAATTCAAGGGGATGCCGCCGGTGTTGACCCGGCGGAAGATATCAAATTTTACATTCATGGGCGATTGGGGATCCAAAACATTTACGGTCAGTTGAGCCTCTTCGATCCGCGTGCGGTATTTGGAATCCAGCTGGTCGAAATATTTTCCCCCGCACTCCGCCTGAAGATACTGCAGCCCCTTAAGAACATATTTGTTGCTAATAAAATCATGGATGGCGGAAAGCCGCTGGAGCCCGTCGATGACGGTTTTTTTCCCCTCGTTATCCTCGTCGAAGTAAAAGGCAGGGATGGGGATCCTGAGCATCAGGGACTCGATCAACTTGGATTTGCGCGCATCATCCCAAACGGTATTGCGCTGGAATTCGGGCTTGAGCTCCAGTTGGCCGCGCTCGATCATAACATTGACTTGGAAAACCGGAAAAATTTTGCGATCCACACGAATTTCATCTGGGTCATAGGGAAAGGTCTGTTCAGCCTCTGAAATGTCCTCTTCCGCATCGCCCTCGACGCCTAAGAGCAACTGCTGCTGCTCATAGGTTTTCTTTGCCATTTCGGAAAGCGTGTTCAATTGACCGCGTTTCACAATAACCCCTCCCCTGTGGATATGAAAAATATTCTATATCATAATAACATGAATACACGGTCATTTCAAGAAAAATGCAAGGATACAGGACGGTTTTAAGTATGGGAAAAAGGAGCATTATATCTCTTCTGCCTCTTTTTGAGAGGAAAGTCCGGTCTGGTAGGGGAAGGGAACGTCGGAAAAGAAGTGGGAGAGGTCGGCGGTGTTTTCATTGATGTGCCGGTTATAGCGCAGGATGATAATGGTCAGAAAGATCTGGGCGGCCACGGCCAGGTTGGTGTAGTCCACCTTTATGATGGAGCGGATCTTCTGCAGGCGGAAATAGAGGGTGTTCTTGTGGATGTTGAGCCGCTTACATACGGCTGCCGGGTCCTTAGGAGACAAGAGATGGTAGAACGGCGTGGGCCCCAGCTGGGAGTTGTTTTCCGGGTCATATTGAAACAGCGCCATAAAGGGAGGATAGCAAAAAGCGGAGATGTCATTGTCCCTGGCCAGGCGACAGACCATGTCGTAAATGCGCAGGTCATCGTAGAAATAAAAGCGGTTGTCGGGGGCAAAGGAGGAGCCACGGTAAAGAGCGGCGTCAAAGGGCTGCAGCGACGTCATGGACGTCTATTACAGCGGTGCCCTGGGCGCGGACGCCAAGGTCAGGGTGATCGTGGTAGGGGAGCAATAAAAATCGCCCCTCCCGGACTTCTACAGGTCCGGGAGGGGCGGTATCTCTTATGGCGGTATCAGTGGACCCGCTCGCCCCGCTCGCAGCGGTTGCCCCAGGCGTCGATCAGCTCATCACCCCGGTAGACGCAGATGATCTCGCAGTGGTTGGAGCACTGGCCGCAGCTGGCCTCCCGGGTGCGGAAGTCCATGTTTTCCACCGAGAAGTCAAACTCCTGGCGTTTGCTGCCCTTCTTGGCCAGAATGGCCACGCCCAAAGCGCCCATCAGGTGTCCGTTGGGATCCACAATGACCTTGCAGCCCAGGGCCCGCTCGAAGGCGGCCACCACCCCCTTGTTTTTGCTTACGCCGCCCTGAAACACCACGGGGGACAGGATCTTCTTGCCCTTGCCCACGTTGCTCAGGTAGTTGGCGGCCACGGCGTTGCACACCCCGGCGATGATGTCCTCCCGGGGATGGCCCATCTGGATCTTGTGGACCAGATCGGACTCGGCGAAGACGGTGCACCGGGCGGCGATCTGGGTGGGGTGGGTGGAGCGCAGGGCGTAGTCCCCGATCTCCTCCACCTCGATGCCCAGCCGCTTGGCTTGGCTGGAGAGGAAGGCCCCGGTGCCTGCGGCGCACAGGGTGTTCATGGCGTAATCCACCGCCACCGCGTTTTCCACCAGGATGATCTTGGAGTCCTGTCCTCCGATCTCCAGGATGGTGCGTACGTCGGGGTAGAAGGTGGTGGTGCCCACGGCGTGGGCGGTGATCTCATTTTTTACCATGGTGGCGCCCAGGATAGTGCCCACCAGCTTTCTGGCCGAACCGGTGGCGCCGGTGGCTACGATCTTGTATTTGGTTTTGTCAAACTGTCCCTCCAGCAGGCCCAGCAGCTCCTTCACCGCGCCGATGGGGTTGCCCTGGGTCCAGATATACTGACTGGCCAGGAGGTTGTTTTCTCTGTCGATGATGACGCCCTTGGTGGAGATGGAGCCCACGTCGACGCCCAGATATGCGTGTTCCATGTCAAAATACCTTCTTTCTCATGGCGATCATATCGTAAAACGCCTCCAGCCGGGTCTGGAGCCCCACGTCGCTGGTCTGAGCGTCATAGGTGAGATAGAGTACGGGGATCTTGTAGTCGGTGCTGATATTTTGCAGTACCGGCATCACGTCGATCTCAGGGGTGCAGCTGGCGGATTTGATGTGGATGAGCCCGTCAAAGCCCCGCTCGGCGCACTCCCTGGCGTACCAGATGTTGGCGGTGGCGGTGGGGCCCATCTCGTAGGCGCACAGGTCGGCGATCTTGATGTGCATGTTCCTCTGGCCGTTATAGTGGAGGAACTGGTTGGTCACGTTCATCCACCGGTGGACCTCCAGGCGCATGTCGGAGAGCTTTTGCTCGATCTCCAGGTTGGAGAAGGCGTCCATCACGGTGTAGAATTCGCCCACGATGCCCACCCGCAAAGGCTGGGCGGGCTTGTCCAGCGGGATGGAGCCCAGGGCGCTCTTGACGGCCCGGTAGCCCTGCTCCACATCGGCTCTGCCCCGGGCGGTAAACATGGCGGTGAGGAAATCCCGGTAGGCCCGATCATAGCCGCCGGTGGGATCGAAACCCCGGCCCTTATAGTATTCGGCGGTGACCTCGTCCAGGTACTCCACCATGCGCAGACCTTCCATGAACTGGGCCAGGCACCGGGCGGGGTTCACCTTGGGATTGATGCGCCGGATCACCCGGAGGAGCTCCTTTTTCCGGCTCATATCGTACTCGGCCAGGTTGATGAACTCGAATTGATAGCCCAGATCCCGGAGGATCTGATCGGAGAGCTCGCCGTAGTAGCCCAGCCGACACAGACCGTGGGTCATGAGCAGGGTGTCCGCCCCGGCCTCCAGGGCCTCGATCATACTGCCCAGCACGGTCTTGAAGGGAGTACAGACAAACTCGGGACTGTGCTTGGCCCCCAGCTCCATGGTGCGGCGGGTGAGAACGGGGGGCATGACGTACTTACATCCCAGGGCCTGCTCGGTGATGTATTTGAGGGCGCAGTTATACTCCGCGTACCGTGGGAAGGACAGCTTTCTGAGTGCTCGTTCCGCCATTACAGCTTTCCCTCCTTTAACCGGATGATGTCGATGAAGCTCTCCAGCCGGGTCTCCACGCCGGCGGTGCCGGTCTGGCTGTCCAGAACCAGGTTCAGCATGGGGACGCCCTTGACCCGGCGAGTGATGAGCTCGTTGACCATGGCGTCCGGGCCGCAGGGGAAGGCGCTGAGGAGGATGATGCCGTCCACATCCCTGCGCCGCTGGAGGATCCCGCCCAGGATCTCCCGGCTGAGCTCCCATTTACAGGTGGGGGAGAGCTCCATGCCGCGTTTCAGGGCGGCGTCCCGGTCGACCAGGTCGGCCCGGAGGGGGATGACCCCGGCGGATCTCAGATAGTCGGTGACCGTTCTGCCCACATAGGGATCCTCCACCAGGTAGCTGTGGGCGGCGATGAGGATCTTCAGCCCCTCCTGGTGGCACAGCTGCTCCTGCTTTTGCACCCGGGCTTTGTGGTGGGCCAGCTCGGCTTTTTTTGCCGTGCGGTAGGCCCGTCTGGCCTCCTTGGGGGCCGCGCTCAGGGCGCGGCCCAGCTCCAGAAAGGCGGTCTCCTCGTCCCGTTTGGCGCTCAGATCCACATTGTAGGAGAGAAATCTCTGGCCGCTGTTCCGGAAGAGGTTGTCCACCAGGTCGGGAAGGGCCTGAAAGCGGGTGCACATGTCCCGGTGACGGCCCAGGGAGGCGACCCGGGGAATGAGGATATAGTCGCACTTGTCCACCAGGGCGCGGACGTGGCCCAGATAGATCTTCAGGGACAGGCAGGCCTCGTCGATGGCCAGGACGGAGCCCTGCTCCAGAATCTCCCGGTCGGTTGGGCCGCTGATCACCGTCCTGATCCCCAATTCCTGAAAAAAGACGCTCCAGAGGATACGATAGCGGTAGTACAGCATGGCCCGGGGCAGGCCCACTGTTACGGCGCTGTGCTTCATGCGTCCACCTCCATTTTGTTAAAATAGAAGGCCGGGCGTCGGTCAGGACGCCCGGCCAGTTTGGAATTATAGCACTTCGCGGGGAAAAAATCCATATATAACATACATAATATGTCAGAAGGCAACCTGCAAAAACAGGGCCACACAGCACAAGATGAGGGCGCAGGGAACGTAGATATACCGGCCGAGACCGTACCACAGCTTGCCGGGGGTCTTTTTCGCGCCGTGGGAGACCTCCTCCAGCAGATCCTTTTTGGGGATGATCCAAAACCAGCTCACCGCCCCCAGGGTGGCTCCGATGGGGATGATGTAGATGGACACGATGTCCATCCAGGGGCCCCACTTGAAGATGGGCTCCATGTGGAGACCCAGACCCAGGCACACCAGGCACAGAAGGCCCAGCACCACCTTGCGGCCCAGCCTGGGGAAGCGGTGGAGCAGAGACTCTCCCACCGCCTCAAACATGTTTTGCAGAGAGCTGACGCCGGCGAAGATCATGGCCACATAGAGGATCACAGCGAAGAGCCGGCCCAGGGGGATGTCCTGAAGGATGCGGGGCAGAGTGACGAAGAGGAGGGAGGGGCCCGCACCCACATCCAGGCCGTAGGCGAAGCAGGCGGGAATGATGACCAGGGCGGCCACCAGGGCGGCAATGGTATCAAACAGGGCGGTGCGCTTGGCCAGGGCCACCACGTCCTCGGCGCTGTCCAGGTAGGCGCCGTAGACGATCATGCCGCTGCCGGTAATGGACAGGGAGAAGAAGGCCTGTCCCATGGCCCAGATCCACACCATGGGATCCAAAAGCTCCTCCCAGCGGGGGGAGAACATGTAGCGGTAGCCCTCCGCGGCGCCGGGGAGAAAGGCCACCCGCACCGCCAGCACCAGAAAGATGAGGAAAAACAGGGGCATCATCACCTTGTTGCTCTTCTCAATGCTCTTGGCCCCCAGAAGGAGGGTGAGCAGCGTGCCCACCACCACGATGACGTGGAAGGGGATCACCGAGTAATCGGCGCCGGAGAAGGAGGCGAACCAGGCCTCGGTATCGGCGGTCATCAGGGTGCCGGTCACAGCGCTGGCAAAGGCCTTGAGCACGTAGGCGATAATGACGGCATAGCCGATGGCGATGCACATGGAGCCGGCCAGGGGGAGCCAGCCCAGCGCGCCGCCGGCCTTGCCCAGGGACTTTTTCCGGCAGCTCCAGGCCATCTCATAGGCGCCCAGCGTGCCAGTCCGGGCCCGGCGGCCCATGGCGTATTCCGCCGAGAGCCCCACAAAGCCGAAGAGGAGGACGAAGAACAGGTAGGCGATGAGAAAGGCGCTGCCGCCGTAAGAGCCCATTTTGGAGGGGAAGCCCCACACATTGGCCATGCCCACGGCGGAGCCCACCGCAGCCAGGACAAAGCCCCAGCTGCTGGTAAATCGTTTGTGTCTGTGCTCCTGTTCCATAGGGGATCATTCCTTCCCACAACTGTGATTTTATCTATTCTACCACAAAATATTGGAAAAGGAAACGCTTCCAAACAAATTCCGGGGCGGAGCTTCCGGAAGCAGAAGACTTCCTTCATTTTCCGGATCAAGGAAATATAAATAAAATTTTCATCCCGGCGCAACGGCGGCGGCGAAAAATCTGTCCTTATTTATAAGGAGGTAGAGAGATGAAAGATAGTCAGATCGTTGCCGACATCTCCGGCCGCGGTGCCGGAGCCGGCGGGAGGGGCTGTTTGGAGTTGGCCCGCCAGCCATTTTTTTCCGCTCAGAATGCGCTTTGATAGGAGGTATTACTATGAAATACATAAAACGCCCGCTTTCCGCCCTGCTTACAGTTTGCCTGCTGCTGGGAGTGCTGCCCACAGAGGCTTTTGCAAGCCCGCAAGGGGAAGCAACGGCGGCCATGGCCGCCGTTGAGGAGGGTTCCCTCCTCAACATTCCCCCGTTAGAGAAGGAGCTGCCGGCAATCGAGGAGGCTGAGGATGAGGAGCTGTCTCTTACCCTCAGTTCCCCTCAGAGCGAGGAGGCCGTGAGCCTGACAGAAGAGATCCCCCAGGTCTTTTCCGTCGGGGCACGGGCGGAGGAGTCCGGCTTCCAGCTGACGCTGGGCAAGGCCGATAATACCTACTGGTATAACGGCGGAGACCTGGGCGGCACCATTGGCGTCAGCGGGGCCAGCAACGGCTGGAGCGGCAAGGGCCGGGGGAACTTCAACGCCTCCGTTTCCGGCGGCGGGAGCAGCTATACGCTCACCGTGGCCGAGAAGGAGAAGTTCAAGAAGTCCAATATCATCTACCAGCCCTTTGCCCTCTCCATAGAGGTCCCGGCGTACAGCTCCAAGGTGCTGGACCTGGACCTTTCCATAGAGGGTCAGCGCAACAGCAAGGGCGCGGCCAGCTACTATCTGGAGCTTTTCATTTGGGGGACCGGCGGCGACCGGGCCGCCTCCACCAAGTTCAACGTGGGCGAGACCAGGAATCCCACCCCCGGAGCCGCGGTGCTCACCACCGGCTACCGCTATTTTTCCGACAGCAAAAGCGGCGGCGTCTCCACGGGTAAGCTCTCCCTTTCCTTTACCAACGTCAGCGGTACGGCCAAGACGGTGACCTATTATATGGGCGCCTATGTGGGGATGAACAGCTCCACCTCCCTGCTCTCCTCTTACCACCACACCCTGAACGCCTACTTCAAATTTTCCGCCTCCAAGGTGACCACCACCGAGTACGCCGCCGCGGTGGGCAATACGCCCTATGTCTGGGTCAACGACGCCATCCGGGAATATAACGCGGCTCCCGGCGGCTATCTCAGGCTGTTCAAGGACTACTACACCAACACCAGCATCACCCTGAACCAGGGCGGCACGGTGGATCTGTGCGGCAAACATATTTGGCTGACCGAGGGGGCTACCCTGGATGTCCGGGGCGGCAGCGGGACCCAAACCCAGATCGCCAACGGCACGATCGACGGCGAAGCCGCCGCCATTACCCACTCCGGGGCGGGCAGCCTCTACCTGGGCGATGACGGCGGGAAAAACCCGCTGAAGGTATTCGGCCAACAGACCGGGGTGCTCAACAACGGGGGAGACCTGTACCTGCTGGATGGGGTGCAGCTGAGGGGCAGCAAGGAAAATGGGATCAAAAATACCGGCAAGGGCGACGTCTTTCTTCAGGGCGCGCCCTCCATCTACGGCGGCACACATGACATCGACCTGGGCTCCACCGGGCTCCTCCGCCTCCGCAAGGCCCTGACCAACACGTCCCCCATTTCCGTGTACCTGCCCAACTATACCGCCTCGGTGGAAGCTCCCCGGCGGGTCACCGACGTGTGGAGCAGCAAGATGGGCTCCGCCGACCCGAATCAATATCTGGACATCAGTGTAGAGGGCATGGAAGACCGGCCCATGCCCGCGCTGGTACAGCAGAACCTGACCGGGGGTGGCACCGCCCTGGTGGCCCGGCCCTATATCGTCTCCCTCCGGCCAAACGGCGGCAGCGGCGTTCCCGCCTACATCGCCATTGGGTCCTACCGGTTGATTACGGGCCTGCCCACCCCCACCCGGCCGGGCTATACCTTTGACGGCTGGTTTTTGAACGGCGACCGGGATCAGCCGGTGAGAAACAATGAGATCCGCTGTACCTCCGACGTCGTCCTGGTGGCGGGGTGGAGCTATAAGAAATATATCATTATCATCGAAAACCCCGACGGCACCAAGACGGAGAAGGAGATCGCCCCGGAGGAGACCTACGGCGACAGCCTGCCCCAGCCGCCCACGCCCCCCACGGGCAAGGAGTTCGACCACTGGGAGACCTCCGACGGCAAGAAGGTGGATGAAAACACCCCCGTGGCCGATACCGTCGATCCCGCCACCGGAAATCCCAAGCCCCTGAAGCCGGTCTACAAGGCCAAGACCTATACCATCACCTTTGACTACCGGATCCCCGGCGCCCGTCCCTCCACCCGGAGGTTGGAGTACGGCAATAGCTACAGGATCCTGCCCACCACGGCCCGGAAGGGGTATACCTTCCTGGGCTGGTATACCCATGAGACCGCCGGGGAGCAGGTGACGGCGGATACCCCCATCCCCGCCGGGGACCAGACCCTTTACGCCCACTGGGCGGTCAACAGCTACACCGTTTCCTTTGATCTGAACGAGGGCGAGGGCACAGCCCCACCCGCCCAGAGCGTGAGCTACCAAGCCAAGTATACCCTGCCCGCCGACCCCACCCGGACCAATTATACCTTCACCGGCTGGTACACCGCCGAGACCGGGGGGACCAGGGTGACAGCGGACACCATTCTCACCAACGCCGCTGACCATACCCTCTACGCCCAGTGGAGCCGCAAGGTCTACACCGCTACCTTCCAAAGCGACAGCAAGACGGTGGAGACCCGGCAGGTCAACGCCGGGGACTCGCTGGGCGCTCTGCCCTCCGTCACCAAGACGGGCTACACCCTCACCAGCTGGGGCGGCGTGACCGCCGAGACCGTCCCCACCGGGAGCGAGACCTACACCGCCGCATGGACGGCCAACGCCTATACCGTCACCCTTGACCCCAGCGGCGGCACGATGGGCGGCAGTACCACCCAGAGCGTCACCTATGACGCCGCCTACGGCAGCCTGCCCACCCCCACCCGGACGGGCTACTCCTTCACGGGCTGGTTTACCGCCCAGAGCGGCGGAAGCCAGGTGAACAGCGCTTCCACGGTGAAAAAAGCCGCCGACCACACCCTCTACGCCCGCTGGACGGCCAACACCTACGCCGTCAGCTTCGACGCCGACGGCGGCAGCGTGGGGACCGCCGACAAGAGCGTCACCTTCGGACAGCCCTACGGGACCCTCCCCGTGCCCACCAGGGATGGCTTTAACTTCGTGGGCTGGCGGGATGAAAGCGGCAGGACCGTCTCCGCCGCTACCCCGGTATCCACGGCGGAAGACCATACCCTCACCGCCCGGTGGGCCCAGCGGCATGAACACAAGGTGAACCCCAACGGCGGCGAGGGGGAGGTGGAGTTTCAGGAGCTGACCGCCGAGATGGTGAACGGCGGGACCGACGCCACCTACACCCTGACCTCGGGCCAATGGTATCTGTCCGGGGATATCACCACCACCAAGCCGATCTATATTTCCGGCGCGGTGGACCTCTGCCTCAACGGCCACACCCTCACCTATACCGGGGAAGAGCTGCGGGCCATCCAGCTCCGGGAGAACGCCGTCTTCAATGTCTGCGACTGCCAGGGGACCGGCGGGATAAAGGGCGAGGGCGTCGCCCATTACCCGGGGGAGGCCAACCAAGACCGAAACAGCACGGAGCTTTTAACGAGCGGGAGCAACACCACCATCAACCTGTACGGTGTGACCTTGACCAGCAACGCCACGGTGGTCCAGACAGTGGCGAACAGCACGCTGACGCTGGACGGGGCAAGGCTCGTGGCCGAAGGGCAGGCCTCCTACACGCTGGACGCCGTGGCGAACAGCTCCGTGACCGTCAAAAACAGCAGCATTGAGAACGAGGTCACCGACGCCGTGCGGGTTTCGACCTCCGATTTTACCGTGATCGGCGGGAGCATCACCACCAAAGGCAACAGACCCGGGCTCTATGTGACCAGCGATGCCCAGGCGACCCTGTCCGGCAGCCCGACCATCCGGGGAAGAAACTATGATATCTTTCTCTATAGCCGCAACAGCCGGATCGCCGTGGACGGGGAGCTCACCGGGCAGTACCGGGTCAACGCCAACAACTTCCTGAATTCTGTCAGCGAGACCGCGCCCTGGCCTGTCGCCGACGCTTTGGACAAGGACTACTCCGCCCATTTTATTCCGTCCAGCGGCGACTACTCGAGAGATAAGCAGTTCGCCATCCGGGACGTGATCGAAGGGGGCAAGCACGCCCTTGAGATCTATCGCTTCCACCGGCACCAGCCCTGCGGCGGCACGTCCTGCGCCCACAGCGGCCCCGCCCACAACGGGGCGGTGGAGTATCAGCCCCTTGCCATAACCGGAGGTGTCTTAAACGACGGGCACTATTATCTAACAGAGGACATTACCTTGACAAATCACCTCAAAATACAAGGAAATGTATCTCTCTGTCTCAACGGCCATACCATTTTTGCCCCAGGCGATACAACCGGTAGCACATATAACAAAAGGCTCAATGTATCTGGGGTTCTTGCCCTCAGCGACTGCAAAACGGGCGGAAAAATCATCAACAATATCTACGCCCAAAAATTCTCCACCTACGCCATCGGCTATACGCAGAAGGAGCTGAATGTGACCTTCTGTACGGTGAGCTTTGACGCCAACGGGCACGGCGTCGCCCCCGCCGCCCAGAACCTGGCGGTGGGGTTGGAGCGGGTGGACAGACCGGAGGATCCCACGGAGGAGGGCTGGCGCTTCGGCGGATGGTACACCGACGCCGGCTGTACCAAAGCCTGGAACTTTGATACCCTGGTGACCGGGGAGATGACCCTCTACGCCAAATGGAGTAAGGGCGGCGACCGGCCTGTGGATCCCAGCGGAGGGGATGACGACGAGGAGGATACCTCCGGCGGCCGTCCCGGAGAAAGCGCCGGGACAAAGACGGATCGGTTCACGGATGTGACGGAAAAGGACTGGTTCTATGACGCCGTGACGTGGATCAGCGAAAAGGGTCTGATGGTGGGTACGGACAAGACCCATTTCTCCCCCCATATGGACACCAGCCGGGCTATGATCGCCACCATCCTCTGGCGTATGGAGGGTTCCCCCGCGGCCCGGGGCGAGGCGGCCTATACCGACTGCGCCCCCCACAGCTGGTATTCCGGCGGCGTGAACTGGGCGGACGGGAGCGGCGTGATCAAGGGCTACGGCGACGGACGCTTTGGCCCTGACGATCCCATCACCCGGGAGCAGCTGGCCCTCATGCTCTGGAGATACGCGGACAGTCCGGCCGCGGCAGAGGACCTGGAGGCCTTTACCGACGCCCACAGGGCGGGGGACTGGGCCTGGGAGGCCCTGCGCTGGGCGGTGGAGAAGGGCATCCTCACCGGGCGGGGAGACGGGATCCTGGATCCCGGAGGCCGGGCCACCCGGGCCGAGGCGGCCGCTATGTTTGCCCGATACGCCCAGGGACAGAGATAAAGCGCAAACGAATAAGCCACGATAGCCACAAGCCGCCGGAATGGAAGGATTCCGGCGGCTTGCTGTTTCAGGAGGGGGCGGGGTTCTATCCCTGTCTCCGGGGCCATAGGGATAGAGGGATGGAAAGGAGGGGGAGGCTATGGAGCTCAGTAAGCTGACGGCGGGCCGGGATGGGTATCTTACGGATCCCGACACGGGCCGGCGGGTGAAGTTCTACCTCTGCGACCCGGAGAAAAACACCATATGTGACCACGCCATGTGCCGCTATCCCTGTCAGAAGGACGACGATTCGGAGATCGGCTTTTGCGTATCCACGCCCATCCGGGCCTTTCGCCGGGCGGGGACGGGGCCCTTTTACTTTCGGCTGAACGGACGGGGACAATATGCGCAGGAGTGGGTGGAGGAGGATGAGGATGACCAAGGGTGAGTGGATCGCCTATGCCCAGGCCCATCTGGAGGTGCGTTACGCCACCCAAAACGGGGCCTATCGGGCGGGCCGGATCATCCGGCCGGAGGGATGTGTGAACCACTCTCTGGGTGTGGCCCAGCCCTCGGTGGAGGTCATGTACAGCCGCATGAACCGCACCGACGCGGGATGGGGGGTCAACGCCATCTTGGGGGACTTCCACGTGGGGGAGGGGCGCGTTATTTTGTGCATGCCCTATGATCGCCGGCCCTGGGGCGTGGGCGCGGGCGTCCGGGGGAGCTGGAATGACTCCCGCATCCAGTGGGAGGTCTGTGAGCCCGCGGGTCACACCTATGCCGGAGGCACCATGGTGGGCTATGACGTGGCAAAAAACCAAAGATACTTTGACCGGATGTGGAAGCTGCTGGTGGCCTGGAACGTCTTTGTGGCCACGGAGCTGGGCTATGGGGCGGACGCCGTCAACGACCACGCCGAGAGCTATCTGGCGGGGATGGGCTCCAACCACGCCGACATGGGCCAGTGGCTGCCCAAGCACGGAAAGAGCATGAACCACCTGCGCCATGAGGTGCAGGCGATCCTGGATCAGGAGGAGGATACCGTGACCGAGGAACAGGTGCGCCGGATCGTGGCGGAGGAGCTGGAGCGGCTGCTGCCGCCTGAGCGGATCTACACCAGTGTGGACGAATTGCCCGGTTGGGCCAGGCCAGCCGCGGAACAGCTGCTGGCCGCGGGGATCCTGCAGGGGGATCAAACGGGCAGGCTCCACCTCACGGAGGCGGATCTGAAATGGGTCTCCGCCCTGGCCCGCCTCCTGCGTCTGACAGAGCAGGCCAGGCTCTGCCTTTATTAAACAACGAACAAGGCCGGGAGCAAAGTTTCGCTCCCGGCCTTGTTTATTGTTTGTTCCCGATTCAATGCCTTTCAATGAGTGCGGTCCGCTCCTCGCCTCCCTTTGATACAGTCAATTTGGAAAACGAGGTACCGGTCAACATCACTACAAAAATATTTTCCTGAAAAGCCTCTTGACAATTGGAGTTAGCAATGGTAAACTTTTGACAACCCGGCAGTTAGCTAAGGCTAACTATCATATAAAAAGGAGGAAAGGAAATGATACCTCTCGCAATAGCACGGGTGGGGGAAACTGCGGCCATTCGTAAAATTTCCGGCAAGGACGAAGTGCGGCAGCATCTGGCAGAGTTGGGTTTTGTGGTGGACAGCGATGTGACGGTGGTCAGTGAAATTGCAGGAAGCCTGATCGTCCAGGTAAAGGACAGCCGGATCGCGTTGGACAAAACAATGGCAAACCGTATCATGATTTAATACAAGGAGGAGAGCAAATGAAGACATTGAAAGATGCCAGGGTGGGTGAAATCGTGACCGTGGCAAGGCTCCACGGAGAAGGGCCGGTAAGGCGTCGAATTATGGATATGGGTATCACCAAGGGCGTGGAGATCCTTGTGCGCAAGGTGGCTCCCTTGGGTGACCCCATGGAACTGAATGTCCGGGGCTATGAGTTGTCTGTTCGTAAGGGCGACGCTGAAATGATCGAGATAGGATAATTTTTTTGACTGCGAGTTAGCCTGTGCTAACACGAGAGGAGGAATTTGAGATGGACATCAAAATTGCTTTGGCGGGCAATCCAAACTGCGGCAAGACTACGCTGTTCAATGCCCTCACAGGCTCCAGCCAGTATGTGGGCAACTGGCCCGGCGTGACTGTAGAGAAGAAGGAGGGCAGACTGAGGGGCTGTAAGGATGTGGTCATCCAGGATCTGCCCGGTATCTATTCCCTGTCTCCCTATACATTGGAGGAGGTGGTGGCCCGATCGTATTTGGTGAAGGAGAAGCCGGATGCCATCCTCAACATCGTGGACGGTACCAACATTGAGCGCAACC
This sequence comes from uncultured Pseudoflavonifractor sp., assembly GCA_947651395.1. Lineage (GTDB taxonomy): Bacteria > Bacillota > Clostridia > Oscillospirales > Oscillospiraceae > Vermiculatibacterium. The sequence continues at coordinate 82,067 of CANSYW010000004.1, forward strand.
TCTACCTTACCACTCAACTCATTGAATTGGGGCTGCCTGTGGTGGTGGCAGTGAACATGATAGACTTGGTGCGGAAAAACGGCGACGCCATCGACCTTGCCAAGCTGGGTGATGCTTTGGGCTGCGAGGTGGTTGAGATGAGCGCCCTCAAGGGAGAGGGCGGCATGGCGGCGGCGGAAAAGGCTATGGCACTGGCCCAGAGGAAGCAGACCGGGGAGCTGCCTCATGTGTTCACCGGCAGCGTGGAACATGCCCTGGCCCACATTGAGGAATCAATTCAGGAGAAGGTGGCGGACAGTTATCTGCGCTGGTATGCCATCAAGATTTTTGAGCGGGACGAGAAGATCATGGAGGAACTGAGCCTCGATTCCGACCTGAAAGCCCATCTGGAGCAGCACATTACCGACTGTGAGACAGAGCTGGACGATGACGCCGAAAGCATCATCACCAACCAGCGGTACGCTTACATCAACGGAGTGGTATCCCGCGCGGTGAGGAAGAAAGCCTCCAAGCACAGTCTCTCCGTTTCTGACAAGATCGACCAGATCGTCACCAACCGCATCCTGGCCCTGCCCATCTTCGCTGCGGTCATGTTCTGCATCTATGCCATTGCCATGGGCGGCTGGGCCATCTCCATCGGTACCATGGGAACTGATTGGGCCAACGATGTACTCTTTGGCGAGGTGGTTCCTGGCCTGTTTGACACCATCCTGGGCGCTTTTGGTGTGGTCGAGGGCGGCTGGCTCTACGGGTTGATTCAGGATGGCATCGTGGCAGGCGTGGGTGCGGTGCTGGGCTTTGTGCCTCAGATGCTGGTACTGTTCCTGCTGCTGGCCATTTTGGAGGACGTGGGTTATATGGCCCGCGTGGCGTTTATCATGGACCGGCTGTTCCGCCGCTTTGGGCTGTCCGGCAAGAGCTTCATCCCCATGCTGGTGGCCACCGGCTGCGGCGTCCCCGGCATTATGGCATCCCGGACCATTGAGCAGGACCGGGACCGGAAAATGACCATCATGACCACCGGCTTCATCCCCTGCGGGGCAAAAATGCCCATCATCGGCCTGTTCGCCGGGGCGGTGTTTGGCGGGTCCGCTCTGGTGGCCGTCTCCGCCTTCTTCATTGGCATTGCCGCGGTGGTGATCTCCGGCATCATGCTCAAGAAGTTTAAGGCTTTCGCGGGTGAACCCGCCCCCTTCGTTATGGAGCTGCCGGCCTACCACGCTCCCTCCGTCAGCAACGTGCTCCGGGCCACCTGGGAGCGGGGTTGGTCCTTCATCAAGCGGGCCGGGACGGTGATCTTGCTGTCCACCATTGTGCTGTGGTTCCTCCAGGGCTACGGCTTCACCGGCGGTACGTTTGGCCCTGTGGAGGACAACAATACCTCCCTGCTGGCCGCCATCGGCAACGCGATTGCCTGGATTTTCTATCCCCTGGGCTGGACGGGCGACATGGCCTGGAAAGCCACCGTGGCCTCCTTTGTTGGCCTCACCGCCAAGGAGAACGTGGTGGGGACCCTCGGCACCCTCTACCACTTCGCCGGGGAGATCAGCGAGAACGGCGAGGAGATCTGGGCTATGGTGGGAGCAGACTTCGGCGCTCTTACCGCCTACAGCTTCATGATCTTCAACCTGCTCTGCGCCCCCTGCTTCGCCGCCATGGGCGCCATCAAGCGGGAGATGAACAACGGTAAGTGGACTGCCTTTGCCATCGGCTATATGTGTGTGTTCGCCTACATGATCGCTCTCATCGTCTACCAGATCGGTGGGCTGATCGCTGGGGTGGTCAGCTTTAACCTGTGGACCGTCGTGGCCCTGGCTCTTCTGGCTGCGATTATCTGCCTGCTGATTCGCAAGGGCTATCAGGGTGAAGAAAATGCCCGGCGGCTGACCTCTGTAGCCGCTGCGGTAAAGTGACCGACCCAGAAAGGAGCGATTGACCATGCCCACTATCTTGGGAAATATCATTGTGATCGCCGTGCTGATTGCTGTTGTGGCGCTGGCTGTCCGGTCCCTGTGGAAATCTCACAAGTCCGGCGGAGGTTGTAATGGCGACTGCGGTAATTGCTGCGGTTGTTGTAATGCCCCGCGTAAGGACAAAGCATTGTGACAAAAGCGGCTGTGACAGCCTCGGTAGTTGTGACAAGCGAGGTGCCCAACCAAAGAAAACACCCGGTTTGGAGTATAAGACTCCGGCCGGGTGTTTTTTTGTGGAAAGAGCAGCCTGCCGGCGCTTGTGGGACAGTGCATAATGATAAACATTGAGAACCGGACAGCAGAAAAAATTTCGTCCGGGCGCAACACAGGCGGCGAAAAATCTGTCTGTTTTATACAGGGAGATTCCCATTTTCCCACAGGGAGCCTGTGGGCGACAGTCCTTGAAAAACGGAGGAAGAGAGGATGAAAAAATACGCATTGAGTGCATTCCTGGTGGGCTGCGTGCTTTTGGGCGTGTTGTCCTTTGGAATGACGGCGGCGGCAACGTCGGAGATGGAGGCGCGGTACCAGACGGAGAAAGACGGAGCGTGGAACTTCGGGACGTTGTCTGAGGCCTGTGCCAACGTATATGCCGGCGGTCGGGTGGAGGTGCTGGAGAACATTCTCCTGGAGGCCCCGATCAAAATTCAGACGCCCATGACCCTTGCCAGCGCGGAGGGGGAGGGGCCGTATGCGGTCAGCTATACCACCGAGACATACGGCGACTTTATGCTGACGGTCTATGCCGACACTGTTTTTGAAAACATCCTTCTGGACGGCAGACGGGAGGAGGGGCTTACCACCCATATTGAACTGGTGGGCGTACAGGGCGGCAGTACGCTGACCTTAAATTCCGGGGCGGTCATTCAGAATAGCGACAATGTCGATACCTCAAAGGCGGCTGGAGGCCTGCGGGTGGTCAGGGGCACGGCGGTCATGGAGGAGGGCTCTGCTATCCGCAACTGCCGTGCCGCCGCCGGAGGCGGCGCGGCGGTGGCAGGCAATGGAGGGACCCTTGTCCTGAACGGTGGAGTTATAGAGGACTGCCAGGCCATTCAGGGGGGCGGGGTGTTTCTTCAGGGAGACGGCGTCCTTCGGATCTACGGCGGCGCGATCCGGAACAACACGGCTGTAAGAGACCTGGGACGACCCGCCTACAAGCTTTCCCCCGCAGCCAACGGTGGCGGGATCTACGTGGAAAAGGGCCAGGTCCTCCTGTTGGGCGACGATGGGGGCGGCGGCGTCAGCGGCAATCTGGCTGAAAGCTGCGGCGGTGGGATCGGGGTCTACAACGGCTTGCTGCAGTTGGCCAAGGGCCCCATTACGGAAAATGAGGCCGTCGTGTACGGCGGTGGGATCTCCGCTTCTCCCGATACCTACATCGTGGTGGGAAACAGCCCCCAGGTGACCGGCAACATCAGCGGCAGCCGGCATGAGGGCGTTTTTGACAATGTCTATCTGGATGGAGTGGAGGATACCTACCCCGGCTATGCCACCCGGCCCATGACCGTGGGGGCGGCCCTGCGGGATGGGGCGGCCATCGGCGTTGCCCGGTGGCTGCGGCCCGACAAAGATCACCCCTACCGTATCGTGGCAGTCCCCAACGCCGGGAAATATACCATCACCGAGAGCGATCTGGAGAAATTCTGCAGCGATGATCCCCAATATGTGACGTTGCTCCATGAGGGAAACGTTGTCCTGGCCAACGTCCATGTGATATTTGACAACCAGGGCCACGGGGCACAGCCCCGGGGGCAGCGGGTGGGGGAGGACTACAAGGCGGTAGAGCCGGAACCGCTCACCGAGCCGGGGTATACCTTTGGCGGCTGGTATCGGGAGCCGGAATGCGAGACACAGTGGGATTTTGAGGGGGACACCATCCCTGAGTACGCGCAGGAGCCGCTGACTCTGTACGCCAGGTGGGAGCTGATCTCCTATCCCATCACCTATGAGCTGGACGGCGGGGAAAACGCCGCGGAAAATCCCGACAGCTATACCATTGAAAGTGAGACCATCACGCTGAGGGATCCCACAAGGGAGGGGTATACCTTCAAGGACTGGACAGCGACGGAGCGGGAAAAGGACACGGCGACCATCCCCCACGGCTCCACCGGGGCGCGGAGCTTTACCGCCCACTGGGAAAAGAAAACGGAGCCCTCCGAGCCTGTGCCGCTTCCCACACCTGACCCGGATGACGATGACGACGATGACGATCCGCCGCCCACGCCTGCGCCCACGGCGGAGCCCACGCTGAGCCCGAAGCCCGCGCCCACGCCGGATCCCACGCCCACCCCCACGGCGGCGCCGGAGCCTTCCGTAACGCCTGAGGTCCTTCCCACACAGACCCCGGAAGCCACGGCGGAAGCGACCCCGGCGCCCGCCCCGGAGGAAGTGCCAAGTCCGTCTCCGGAGCCCGCGCCCATGCCCACTCCGGTTCCTGACCATGTGCCCAAGACCGGAGACCCCACCCATGCGGCGCTGTGGGCGGGGTGCGCTTTGGCGGCGCTGACGGGGCTGGTCATGGTATTGCGGTTCCGGCGGAGACGGCCATAAATGGCGCGGTATAGGGGCCGCCGGGTCCTGCACGTTCCTTCATGGAAAAGGCTCCTGCTCCTTTTTCTCACGGCGGTTTTTCTTCTTTCCGGGGGGCTTTTGGGCCGGGATCTGTACCGTGCCCATGGGGAGCGGAGGGCTTACCGGGAGCTTGCCGAACGGATCCGTGAGCCCCGGGGGAAAGATCCGGATTTGTTCGCTGCGGAGGGGGAGGCGGCCCCGGCGCAGCCGGCGGCCGCCCCTGGAGAAGAGATATCCCTGGATCCCTCGCCCTACGAGGCGCTGTCCCTGGAGAATCCGGACTTTTCCGGCTGGCTCTCCATTGAGGGTACCCCCATCGACTACCCTGTGATGTACACGCCCCAGGAGCCGGAATATTACCTTCGCCGGGCTTTTGACCGCTCGGACGCCGTCAGCGGCAGTCTCTTTATCGGCGCGGACTGTGGGCCGGATACTCCCCATGTGATGATCTATGGTCACAACATGAAGGACGGCTCCATGTTCGGCTCCCTGCTCCAATATGCCCAGGCAGATCACGCCGCCGCCCATCCGGTCATCCGCTTTGATACCCTGGACCGGAATGGGGAGTATCGGGTGCTCTCCGCCTTTTACAGTCACGCCCATGTCCCGGGGGAGGAGGGGTTCCGGTACTATCAGTACGCCGATCTCTCCCGCCGGGAGGATTTTGAGGAGTATGTTCAGAAGGCCAAAGGATCCGCCCTTTACGATACGGGAGCACAGGCGGAATACGGCGATCGGCTGCTGACCCTCTCTACCTGCAGCTATCACCGGGAAAACGGCACCTTCGTGGTGGTGGCGGTAAGTCAACAGAAGGACAACCAGAAACCGCTGGAATCGGATGATTCCAGCGGTTTCTGTGAAGGGCAGACGCTATAGATATCACGCCGTCGTTGCCGGATCAATGGTTTCCTCGATCCGCTCCCGGCCGACTTCGGCCAGCCAGACCTTGAAAGGTTCGGCTTTGGGTGATGGGATAGATTGAACGGTTTGAAGAAGCTGCTGGACGTCTGCCACATCGGTTACCCGCCTTTTTCCGTCTGTGGCAAGCAATTTCAACTGCTTACAATTTGAGGGAAGACAAGGGGACGGTTCTTCTGGGAAGACAAGGGAAGACAAGGGGACGGTTCTTCGAAGACAAGGGAAGACAAGGGGAAGACAAGGGGAGAAGACAAGGGGACGGTTCTTCTGTCCTGGCTCCCAAGAACAACGAGGGCGGAACGCAAAATGCGTTCCGCCCTCATCTTTTATGGTTGAATGTTAATTCTGGCCGCTATTTTTCTTTCCCCTTGGCTCCATCATTGCGCTTTTAACCTATTGTTCCAAGGAAACCTGCTTAACGTCGAAAGTTAAATCATCGGCACATACAGAACTTGGTGCGTACATTCTAAACCAATATCCATCATGTTGCCAAAAATAATCCCGACCAATTTCTGTTTTAGCTACTTCGTCATCCGTGGAGGCGGTAAAGTAAATCCGATCAGTTAGAATGCCCTTATCATCATAGAGATATCCCTCCAAAATGCTGGCATTTTCTTGGAAGCTGTATATAAGGTCTGCATTGAAAACCAATCAGCAGACAGAGCTCAGACAACGGGATGGCTCTTTTGACCAGATTCCCCGTTCTATATCTCTCAGTGTTGGCCCTGGCCTCTACTCTTTGCGGCCTCACAAAACCGCTTCAGATCCTCAATCGAATCAAAGGAAAGGGTCAATGGCATATCGGCCCGTTCGATCTGTGGCCGTCCGTTTACAATGACAACTCCCTCTATGGTCCCCCGGCGAACATCTATCTTTCCTGTTGTTGCTTTCTCTTGCTGTATCTTCACAATTCGCACCTCACTACTTAATAGGAAAGATGATTACATCATCATTTCCTTGCCCATCAGGATGGATAAAGGTTGGAGCAGTCCATTGCAAAACAAGTTTACGCTCCCCGGACATTGGCCCGGTCCAATAGTGGTGCCAGTGACCGCGGCGACTATGGGGGCGTTTGGCGCTTCCTGTTCCGCTTGATTTGTAAGGAGGAAACATTTTGAGGGATACATGATATGTGCAGACTGGAAGCAAGCCCCAATAAGGCTCTTAGAGAAAAAGAACTCAAATTGCAACAGGGCAAAGAAAAAGTCCTGAACCCTTACGGATTCAGGACTTTCTGGTTGCGGGGACAGGACTTGAACCTGCAACCTCCGGGTTATGAGCCCGACGAGCTACCAATTGCTCTACCCCGCGATATAAAGGATCTGAGTGGTGCCGGAGACCGGAGTCGAACCGGCACGTTCTTTTGGAACACAGGATTTTAAGTCCCGGGCGTCTACCAATTCCGCCACTCCGGCATATGGTATGGCCTTTTCAGTGCTCAACTACTATATCATAGCTTATGCCCTGTGTCAAGAAAAAATTCCTGAAGCCAGGTTATTGGCAGGGTCGGCTTTTCGGCTTGCGGGGTCGGGGCTCCCGTGATAAAATAGATCCAAAAAGGATCGGGAGGGAAGTCTATGGGGCCGGAGGCATTGAGAGAGATCTGGAAGAGGGAAGAGGAGCAGGCCCATATCCGGGGCTGGGACTTTTCCCATATTCAGGGTCGGTATGAGCAGGGGGGACTGCCCTGGGAGTTCCGGGAAGTGGTCAAGGGCCAACTGACGCCTGAGATGGAGCTGCTGGATATGGACACCGGCGGCGGGGAGTTTCTCCTCTCCCTGGGCCACCCCTACGGGCATACCGCGGCCACTGAGGGATATGGGCCCAACGTGGCGCTTTGCAGGGAGCGGCTGGAGCCTCTGGGGATCAACTTCAGGGAGATGGGGGACTGTACCCGGATGCCCTTTGAGGACGGCGGTTTTGACATTGTGCTCAACCGCCACGGGAGCTATTGTGTGCCGGAGCTGCGGCGGGTGTTGAAGGAGGGGGGGATCTTCCTCACCCAGCAGGTGGGGGAGGACAACGACCGGGAGCTGGTGGAGCTGCTGCTGCCCGGAACGCCCAAGCCCTTCCCGGGACAGAACCTGCGGGAGCAGCGCGCCCGGTTTGAGGCGGCGGGCTTTACCGTTTTCCAGGCCATGGAATGTTTCCGGCCCATCCGGTTTTACGACGTAGGGGCCCTGGTGTGGTTTGCCCGGATCATCGAGTGGGAGTTCCCGGGCTTCTCCGTGGAGACCTGCTTTGACCGGCTGATGGAGGCCCAGGCCATTTTGGAGGAGAAGGGGATGGTGGAGGGCTTGGTCCACCGGTATCTGTTGGCGGCACGAAAATAAACGGCGGCTCTTGGTATCTTTTTTTCCCGTCCGGCATAGAATGGGGGGAAGAACATTTGCCGAGAGGAGGCGCCGCTGTGGAGGAGAAGACCCTGCCTGGCCAAGGCGGCGGAGAAAGAGGAGATGTGGATGACCTGATCTTTTCCACATCGCCCGCTGCCGTGCCCAGTGACCGCTGAAAAAAGACAAGAACCGCCCGGTCGGGCGGTTTTTGCGCGTGTTGGGGCGATTTTTTCTTTACAAAAAGCCGCCTATTGGATATAATAGGGAGGCTGAAATTCAAACGGATATTACTGGAAATGTGAGTGTGAGCTATGCTTCAATTTGACGAATACAAGGTGCGGCTCAATAACCTGAAACCCGCGCTGGACGACCTCAGCCAGGCCCTTGATCTGGAGGCGGCCCGGCGGGAGCTGGAGATGCTGGAATCGGAGAGCGCCTCTGAGGGTTTTTGGGACAACCTGGAGAAGTCCCAGAAGGCCACGAGGCGGATGAACACCCTCCGGGGCAAGCTGGAAAGCCAGAAGAAGCGGGAGGGGGAGTGGGACGACCTGCTCACCCTGTGCGAGATGGGCAACGAGATGGAGGACGAGTCCCTTCTGCCTGAGCTGGAGGAGGGCTATGCCCGGCTGGAGGAGGAGATGGAGGAGGCCAGGCTGTCCACCCTGCTCACCGGGGAGTATGACAGCTCCAACGTGATCCTCACCATCCATCCCGGCGCCGGCGGTACTGAGGCCCAGGACTGGGCCCAGATGCTCTACCGGATGTACACCCGCTGGACGGAGCGGAAGGGCTTCACCTATAAGATCATGGACTATCAGGAGGCGGACGAGGCGGGGATCAAGTCGGCCACCATTATGATTGAGGGGGAGAATGCCTACGGCTACCTCCGGGGGGAGCATGGCGTCCACCGTCTGGTGCGGGTGTCCCCCTTTGACGCCAACGCCCGGCGCCAGACCTCCTTTGCCTCGGTGGAGGTAATGCCCGACCTGCCTGAGGACGTGGACATTGAGATCCGTGAGGAGGACTATGAGATGCAGGTCTACCGGGCCAGCGGCGCCGGCGGCCAGCACATCAACAAGACCTCCTCCGCCGTGCGGCTGATCCACAAGGCCACGGGCATCGTGGTGGCCTCCCAGCAGGAGCGCAGCCAGTTCCAGAACAAGGACAACTGTCTGAAGATGCTCCGGGCCAAGCTGGTGGAGCTCCAGATGCAGGAGAAGGCGGAGAAGATCTCCGATCTGAAGGGCGTGCAGTTGAAGATCGAGTGGGGCAGCCAGATCCGCTCCTATGTGTTCATGCCCTATCAGATGGTGAAGGATCTGCGCACCAACTTCGAGACCAGCAACATCGACTCCGTGATGGACGGAAACCTGGACGGCTTTATCAACGCCTATTTGAAATGCGCCGCCACGGGCAACTGGGCGACCAAATAATAAAAGAACGAAAAAGACCGGCCCAGGCGGGCCGGTCTTTTTCTATACAGAGGCTGTCAAGTTACGCAGGAGGATGGACGCCTCGGGCCCAACTCCTCCGACTACGCAAAATTTCTTTGAGCCTGCGGCTCATCAAAATTTCGCTTCGCTCTGTCGTTGCGCCCTCGGCATCCCCCTGCTCCACTCTTCTTTCTTACTTCAGGTTGAAGAAGGCGTCCTTACCCAGGTACTGGGCCACGTCGTCCAGCTCCTCCTCAATGCGCAGGAGCTGATTGTACTTGGCTACACGGTCGGTGCGGCTGGGAGCGCCGGTCTTGATCTGGCCGGCGTTGAGGGCCACGGCGATGTCGGCGATGGTGGCGTCCTCGGTCTCGCCGGAGCGGTGGGACACGATGGCGGTGTAGCCGGCCCGGTTGGCCATCTGGATGGCGTCCAGGGTCTCGGTGAGGGTGCCGATCTGGTTGACCTTGATGAGGATGGCGTTGCCCACCTTCTTCTCAATGCCGGTGGCCAGACGGGACACGTTGGTGACGAACAGGTCGTCGCCCACCAGCTGGACCTTGTCGCCGATAGCCTTGGTCAGCATGGCCCAGCCCTCCCAGTCGGTCTCGGCCATGCCGTCCTCCAGGGAGATGATGGGGTAGGTGTCGGCGAACTTCTTCCACATATTCACCAGCTGAGCCTGGGTCAGCTTCTTGCCGGACTTGGGCTGGATATAGCACTTCTCCTTGTCGTCCCACCACTCGGAGGAGGCGGCGTCGATGGCGATCATGAAGTCCTCGCCGGGCTTGAAGCCGGCCTCCTCGATGGCCTTGACGATGACCTTCAGAGCGTCCTCATCCTTCTTCAGGTTGGGGGCGTAGCCGCCCTCGTCGCCCACGCCGGCGGCGGGGGTGCCGTTGGCCTTCAGGGTGTTCTTCAGGGTGTGGAACACCTCGGCGCACCAGCGCAGCGCCTCACGGAAGCTCCTGGCGCCCACAGGCATGATCATGAACTCCTGGATCTCCACGTTATTGGTGGCGTGAGCGCCGCCGTTGAGGATGTTCATCATGGGAACAGGCAGCACCTTGGCGTTGACGCCGCCGATGTAGCTGTAGAGGCTCATGCCCAGGCTCTCGGCGGCGGCCTTGGCGCAGGCCAGGGAGGCGCCCAGAATGGCGTTGGCGCCCAGGCGGGTCTTGTTGGGGGTGCCGTCCAGCTCGATCATGGCCTTGTCGATGGCGGTCTGGTCGAGGACGTTCATGCCCACCAGGCAGTCGGCGATCTCGGAGTTGACGTTGTTGACCGCCTTCTCCACGCCCTTGCCCATATAGCGCTTCTTGTCGCCGTCCCGGAGCTCACAGGCCTCGTAAATGCCGGTAGAAGCGCCGGAGGGAACTGCGGCGCGGCCCACGGTGCCGTCCTCCAGGTAGACCTCCACCTCTACGGTGGGATTGCCACGGGAATCCAGGATCTCACGGCCCAGGACGTCGACGATCTCAATGATCTGCTTCATAATAACTATCTCCTTTCGTAATACCCCCCTCTTGGGGGTGGGTCAACTATCTTACGCTTCGATGAGGGTCTCCCCCGTCATCTCCCGGGGCTTTTGCAGGCCCATCAGATCCAGCATGGTGGGGGCGATGTCGCACAGCTTGCCGTCCCGGAGCTTCACGTCGGCGCCCACGATATAGAAGGGCACCAGGTTGGTGGTGTGGGCGGTGTAGGGGGTGGAGCCGTCGTCCTCCAGCATCCGGTCGGCATTGCCGTGATCGGCGGTGATCAGGGCCACGCCGCCCATCTTCTGGGTGGCCTCCACCACCTGGCCCACACACTCGTCCACCGTCTCCACCGCCAGACGGGCGGCCTCGTAGACGCCGGTGTGGCCCACCATGTCGCAGTTGGCGAAGTTGAGAATGATCACGTCATACTCGCCGCTCTCAATGCGCTTGACGGCCTCGGCGGCCACTTCCCGGGCGGACATATCGGGCTTCATGTCATAGGTGGGGACCTCCTTGGGGGAGGGGATGAGGCATCGATCCTCACCGGGGAAGACGGTCTCCACGCCGCCGTTGAAGAAGAAGGTGACATGGGCGTACTTCTCCGTCTCGGCAATGCGCAGCTGGGTCAGGCCCAGCTGGGAGATATACTCGCCGAAAATGTTCTGCAGGCTCTCCTTGGGGAAGGCCACCTCCACATTGGGCATGGAGGCGTCGTAGGAGGTGGTGCAGACAAAGTTGACCCGGAAAAAGCCGTTTTTCCGGTCGAAGCCCTGGAAATCGGGATCCACAAAGGTGCGGGTGATCTCCCGGGCCCGGTCGGGGCGGAAATTCATGAAGATGATGGAGTCTCCCTCAAAGATCCGGGCGTTTTCGGCGGTGACCACGGGAAGGATGAACTCGTCGGTGACGTCAGCGTCGTAGCTCGCCTGCATGGCGCCCACCGGGTCGCCGATGAAGCGCTCGGTGCTCTCGCCGTAGACCATGGCGGCATAGGCCTTCTCCACCCGGTCCCAGTTGGTGTCCCGATCCATGGCGTAATAGCGGCCGGAGATGGTGGCGATCTGGGCGCCATAGGCATCGCAGGTCTCTTTCATCTGCGCCACAAAGTCCTTGCCCGAGGTGGGGGGGACGTCACGGCCATCCATAAAGCAGTGGACAAAGATCCTGGGGCAGCCCAGGTCGTGGGCCATTTTCACGGCGGCCTGAATGTGGGTGATGTGGCTGTGGACGCCGCCGTCCGACATCAGGCCGAAAATGTGGACGGCCTTACCAGCGGCCTTGGCGGCAAGCATGGCGTCCTTGTAGGCCTTGTTCTCAAAGAAAGCTCCGTCCTCAATGGCCTTGGTGATCTTGGGCAGGTCCTGGAAGACCACCCGGCCCGCGCCGATGTTGGTGTGGCCCACCTCGGAGTTGCCCATCTGGCCTTCGGGGAGGCCTACGTCCAGGCCGGAGGCGGAGAGTTTACAGCCGGGGCATTCCTCAAAGACCTTACCCAGAAAGGGCTTACGGGCGTTGGCGACGGCGTTGCCCGCGGTCTCATCCCGGAGGCCGAAGCCGTCCATGATGATGAGGGTAGTAGGTGTTTTACTCATAATGACCTCGATTCTGTCACGCTGCAAACAGGTCAGGACACTCGGTCGCCTTCCCTCCGACTCGGGCTGGTCTCCGGGCCGTTTGCGGCCCTGCGCTCGCCCTCGCTCCGATCCAGGCTTCCTCACTGACCTGTTTTCCGCGCTTCTTAGTCTTGATTGGCGGCGTTGACGATCTCCACGAACTGGTCGGCCTTCAGGCTGGCGCCGCCGATAAGGCCGCCGTCAATGTCGGGCTGGGCCAAAAGCTCGTGGGCGTTCTTGGGATTCATGGAGCCGCCGTACTGGACGGTGACGGAGCGGGCCACCCGGGCTCCGTAGAGCTTGCGGATGATGGTGCGGATAAACTGGCAGACCTCCTGGGCCTCTGCGGCGGTGGCGGTCTTCCCGGTGCCGATGGCCCAAATGGGCTCATAGGCAAAGACCACATGGCGCATCTTCTCGGCGCTGACGCCGGAGAGGGCGCACTTGACCTGATAGGCGATGAGATCCAGGGTCACACCCAGCTCCCGCTGCTCCAGGCTCTCGCCCACGCAAATGATGGGACGAAGACCGGCCTCCAGCGCCGCCTTAACCTTCTTGTTGACGGTGAAGTCGGTCTCGTTGTAGTACTGGCGGCGCTCCGAGTGGCCGATGACCACATACTTGACACCCAGCTCCTTGAGCATTTCGGGGGAGACCTCGCCGGTATAGGCGCCGGAGGACTCATAGTGGCAGTTCTCGGCGGCGATGGAGACCCGGCTGTCCTTAAACAGGCGGGTGGCGGCCTGGAGGTTGACAAAGGGGGCGCACAGGACCACCTCACACCACTTGGGCCGGCCCAGCAGAGGCTTCAGTTCATCGGCAAAGGCCCGGGTCTCGCTGAGGGTCTTATTCATCTTCCAGTTACCGGCGATGATGGTTTTGCGATAACGACGATTCATGCTTTTCTCTCCTAAACGTGAAGTGTATTATACGATCGGAAGAAATCCTGCTTTGTGGGGGAGGGACAAGCTCTTCCCCCACAGTTCTTTCGCTCAGGCATCCAGCAGGCAGGCAACGCCGGGGAGATCTTTTCCTTCCATGAATTCCAGGCTGGCACCGCCGCCGGTGCTGATGTGGGTCATCTTGTCGGCGTAGCCCAGCTGCTGCACCGCCGCGGCGGAGTCGCCGCCGCCGATGATGGTGATGGCGCCGGTCTCACTGAGGGCCTGGGCCACCGCCTTGGTGCCGGCGGCGAACTGCTCGAACTCAAAGACACCCATGGGGCCGTTCCAGATGACGGTGCCGGCGTCCTTCACCGCGTCGCAGTAAAGCTTCACGGTCTCAGGGCCGATGTCCAGGCCCTGCCAGCCGTCGGGAATGGCTCCGGCCTTTACCACCTGGCTGTTGGCGTCGGGGGCGAATTTGTCGGCGATGACGGTGTCTACGGGCAGCAGCAGCTTAACGCCCTTGGCCCCGGCCTTCTGGATCATCTCCTTGGAGTAGTCCATCCAGTCGCTCTCCAGCAGGGAGTCACCCACCTTGCCGCCCTGGGCGGCGGAGAAGGTGTAGGCCATGCCGCCGCCGATGATAATGGTGTCGGCGATCTCCAGCAGGTTGTTGATGACGCCGATCTTGGAGGAGACCTTGCTCCCGCCCAGGATGGCCACCAGAGGCCGCTTGGGATCGGCCAGAGCGCCGCCGATGAAGTCCAGCTCCTTTTGAATAAGGAAGCCGCTGACGGCGGGGAGATACTGAGCCACACCGGCGGTGGAGGCGTGGGCGCGGTGGACGGCGCCGAAGGCGTCGGAGACGTACAGGCCGTCCTTGCCAGTCAGATCGGCCAGGGCCTTGGCGGTGGCGGAGTCGTTCTTGGTCTCTCCCACCTCAAAGCGGGTGTTCTGGAGGAGCATGATCTCTCCCGGTTTCAGTCCGGCGGCCTTGGCGGCGGCGTCGGGGCCCACCACATCGTCGGCCAGAATTACCGGCTTGCCCAGCAGCTCGCTCAGACGGGCCGCCACAGGCTCCATACGCAGTTCATTCAGGGACTTTTCCCACTTCTCCCGGGTAAGGGAGGCGGGATCCTTGCCCTTCTCGGCCTGCTTTTTGACCCACTTGTCAAAGTCGGCCACCGGCTTGCCCAGGTGGGAGCAGGCGATAACGGCGGCTCCACCCTCCAGCAGGTACTGAATGGTGGGCAGGGCGGCGCGGATACGCTTGTCATCGGTGATGACACCGCTGCCGTCTTTGGCCAGGGGGACGTTAAAGTCACAGCGCAGCAGGACCTTTTTGCCCTTTACATCTACATCTTTGACGGTTTTCTTGTTGTAATTCATGGAATATTGCCCTCCTTTTCAAATTGTCGCGTCGGATGGGGGTTGAGCCATCTCCCCCGCGGGGCTCAGACCAGGGAACCCGGTTTGCCGCAGGGCCTCGTAGGCCAGAACGGCCACCGAGTTGGAGAGGTTCAGGCATCTTGCGTCTGAACGGATGGGAATGCGGATACAGCGCTGGGTGTGGGTATAGCGGAAGGACTCGGGCAGGCCGGTGGTCTCCTTACCGAAGAAGAGCCAGCATCCGTCCCGAAAGACCACATCCGGGTCCACATAGCTCCTGGGGGCTTTGGCGGTGGCCAGCCAGATGTCCTCCGGGCACTCTGAGGCAAAGAGGGCGTCCAGACTGGGCCAGACATGAAGGTCTACCAGATGCCAATAGTCCAGTCCCGCCCGCTTGACGGCCTTGTCGCTGATGTCAAAGCCCAGAGGCTCCACCAGATGGAGCCGGATGCCGGTGGCCGCGCAGGTGCGGGCCACGTTGCCTGTGTTGGGCGGGATCTCAGGCTCTACCAAAACGATATTGAGCGTGATCCTCACCTCCCTTAAAAACCAGCATCAGGTATTGTACCCCATTCGGAAACTGATTTCAACTAAAATCAGGAGAAAATCATAAAAACTGGGCAGTTTTATGAAAATGTGGAAAAAGTTGAGAAAGTTTTTTCCTTTTTTTCTTTTTGGAACAGGGTGGTTTTTTTCTTGTCCGGGTTGTGATACAATAGCCTGGATCAGGCGGGGCGCCTGGGGCGCCGTGCCAAAGAACAGGAAGGGAGCCGGAAGAACGATGGAGAAAAAGCGGCTTGTCATTAAGGTGGGGACCTCCACCCTCCTGCGGGAGGGGGGCGGAGTGAATCTGCGGGAGATGGACGCTCTGGCCAGAGTGCTCTCCGATCTGAAGAATATGGGTCACCAGGTGATCCTGGTCTCCTCGGGGGCCATCGGAGTGGGGGCTGTGAAGCTGGGGATGAGGGAACGGCCCGGGGAGCTGCGCTTCAAGCAGGCGGCCGCCGCCGTGGGCCAGTGCGAGCTGATGCACCTCTACGACAAGTTTTTCGGCGAGTACGGCCAGAGTGTGGCCCAGATCCTGCTCACCGACGAGGATGTGGATCACCCGGCCCGGGCCGAACACCTTTCGGGCACCTTTGAGGCGCTTTTGGAGCTGGGGTGTATCCCGGTGGTGAATGAAAACGACTCGGTCTCCGCCGCGGAGATCGAGACCGGGCAGAAGAAGGTGTTGGGTGACAACGACACCCTTTCCGCCATCGTGGCGGGACTCTGCGGAGCCGATCTGCTGGTGCTGCTCAGCGACATCGACGGCCTCTATGACGCCGATCCCCGGAAGGATCCGGGCGCCAGGCTCATTCCCCGGGTCACCGCCATCACCCCGGAGGTGGAGGCTCTGGCAGGAGGGGGCGGGACCCGGTGGGGCACCGGCGGGATGTACACCAAGCTCACCGCCGCTCGCCGTGCCATGGCCCACAACATTGACATGGTCATCGCCAATTCGAACAGGCTGGACGCTCTCTATGACATCGTGGAAGGAAAGCCGGTGGGCACCTGTTTTTCCGCAAAGTAATACATACTTTAATGTAAAAGTGAGTTGATGAGTATGACAGCATTGGAGATCCAGGGGGCGGCGGCACGAAGGGCCGCCCGGCAGCTGGCCGTGGCAGGTGAGGAGAGAAAAAACGCCGCGCTCACCGCCATTGCCGACGCCCTGACGGAGCGGAGCGGGCAGTGGCTGGAGGCCAACGCCCGGGATCTGGAGGCCGCCCGGGCCAGTGGGATGAGCCCCGCTCTTCTGGACCGGCTGGCCCTGAATGAGAGTCGGATCACCGGCATCGCCCAGGGGGTGCGTCAGGTGGCTGCCCTCCCCGATCCCGTGGGCCAGGTGGTGAAGACCGTTCTGCGACCCAATGGGTTGAGGCTGGAGCAGCGCAGGGTGCCCCTTGGGGTGGTGGGGATCATCTACGAGGCCCGACCCAACGTCACCGTGGACGCCGCCGTGTTGTGCCTGAAGTCAGGCAACGCGGTGCTTCTCCGGGGGGGCAAGGAGGCCTTTCACTCCAATAAGGCGGCGGTGGCTATTCTGCGGGAGGCCCTGAAGTCGGTGGGTCTGCCCGGGGACTGTGTGGCTCTGGTGGAGGATACCAGCCGGGAAAGCGCCGGTGAGATGATGGCGCTGACGGAGTATCTGGATGTGCTGATTCCCAGAGGCGGACCGGGGCTCATCCGCTCGGTGGCGGCCAATGCCCGTGTGCCCGTTATCCGCACCGGGGAAGGGGTCTGTCATATCTATGTTCACGCCGCCGCCGATCTGGATATGGCGGCCCGCATCCTCTATAACGCCAAATGTTCCCGGCCCTCGGTGTGCAATGCCGCCGAGTGTGTGCTGGTGGATCAGGCGGTGGCGGAGGAGTTTCTGCCTCTGGCCTGGACATACTTGAAGGAGAAGGATGTGACCCTCCACGCCGACGACCGGGCCAGAGAGATCCTCCCCTGGGCCCTTCCCGCCGGGGCGGAGGACTGGGACAGGGAGTACGGGGATTATCAGCTGGCGGTGAAGGTGGTCTCGGGCCCCGAGGAGGCGGCGGAGTTCATTGACCGACACGGCACCGGCCACTCGGAGGCCATCATCACCGGGGACGATCCCACGGCCCGGTGGTTCCTGGATCGGATAGACGCCGCGGCGGTGTATGTGAACGCCTCCACCCGGTTTACAGACGGCTTTGAGTTTGGGCTGGGGGCAGAGATCGGCATCTCCACCCAAAAGCTTCATGCCCGCGGCCCTATGGGTCTGGAGGAGCTGACCTCCACAAAATACGCCGTCTACGGCTCCGGACAGATAAGAGAGTAATTTTCTTTACAAAATTTAGGTTTTTTCCTGTTTTTCTTTGTCCTGACCTATTGTATTTTTGTCATCGTTTTGTTACAATTATGACTGCAAGGAAATTCTGTGTCCGAAAATATTTTGAAGAAAAGGTGGAATGTCCCATGAAGTTCAAGAAGCTCATTTCTCTGGGCCTCTCTCTGGTCATGGCCCTGTCCCTGACAGTGCCCGCCATGGCCGCTGATGAGGAGGCGGTCGAGGAGACCGTCGAGCCCTACGTCGTCTCTGAGGACGTGAAGGGCAGCGTTGTGATCCTCCACTCCAACGACGTCCACGGCGCCATTGAGGGCTATGCCAAGATGGCCACCCTGAAGGCCATGTTTGAGGAGGCCGGGGCCGAGGTCATCGTGGTGGACGCCGGCGACTACATCCAGGGCGCTCCCGCCGTCAGCGTCAGCCAGGGCGAGACCGCCGTGGAGCTGATGAACATGGCCGGTTACACTCTGTCCACGCTGGGCAACCATGAGTTCGATTACGGCTATGAGAACATGAAGGCTCTGGCTGAGAAGGCCGAGTTCGAGATCCTGGCCGCCAACGTCCTCTTTGAGGGCAAGGCCGCTTTTGGCACCAACAAGGTGATCGAGGCCGGCAACAAGAAGATCGGCTTCTTCGGCCTGGAGACTCCCGAGACCGCCACCAAGGCTCACCCCGCTAAGATCAAGGGCGTGAGCATTCCCGGCGGCAAGGAGATGTACAAGATCGCCGAGGAGCAGATCAAGGCTCTGAAGGACGCCAAGGTTGACGTCATCGTCTGCCTGGGCCACCTGGGAATCGACGACGAGACCGCCGCCAACGCCAACCGCTCCATCGACCTGCTGGAGAACGTGAAGGGCATCGATGTGCTCATCGACGGTCACTCCCACTCCACCGAGGATAAGATCGCGGAGAAGACCAATGAGGATCGTACCGTGAACGGCACTGCGCTCACCTCCACCGGCACCGCCTTTGCCAACATCGGTGTGGTCGTCATCGACGCCGACGGCAAGATCACCACCGAGTGCGTGGACACCGAGGCCATCACTGTGGCCGAGGATGACGCCATTCTTGCCCGCGCCGCCGAGATCAAGGCTGAGATCGACGCCGAGTACGGCAAGGTCTTCGCCAAGAGCGAGGTCAGCCTCAACGGCGACAAGGCTCCCGGCAACCGCACCGAGGAGACCAACCTGGGCGACCTCATTGCCGACGCCATGCTCTGGTACGCCACCAAGGAGGATCTGGGCGTTCCCGCTGAGAACGTCATCGCCATCACCAACGGCGGCGGTATCCGGGCTCCCATCGCTGCCGGCGACATCAGCAAGAAGGACGTAAACACTGTTCTGCCCTTCGGCAACACCGTGGCCGTCGACTACGTCAGCGGCGAGGTTCTGCTGGAGGCCCTGGAGGCTTCCACCTTCTGCACTCCCACCGCCATCGGCGGCTTCCCCCAGGTGGCCGGTATTGAGTTTACCGTGGACACCGGCAAGGCCTTTGACGCCGGCGAGAACTATCCCGGCACCACCGTCGCCAAGCCCAACTCCATCAACCGCGTGACCGTCAATGCCATCAACGGCAAGGACTTTGACGCTGAGGCCACCTACGCCGTGGTCACCAACGACTTCCTGGCCGCCGGCGGCGACACCTATTACGCTCTGTCCGTGTCTGAGAAGATCACCGACACCGGCGCCGCTCTGGACGAAGTGCTGATGCAGTACATTACCGAGGTGCTGGAGGGCGTTGTGGGCGAGAAGTATGCCGAGCCCCAGGGCCGTATCACCATCATTGATCCTCTGGCCGCTTACACCGACCTGGAGGACAGCTGGTACACCGACGCTGTCCGCGCTGTGGTGACCGACGAGCTGATGAAGGGCACCAGCGAGACCACCTTCGCTCCCGCCGGCGTCGTGACCAACGGCCAGGTCATCCAGACCCTCTACAACCTGACCGTGGAGGAGAAGGCCGAGCCCGCCGAGGGTGAGGAGTGGTACGCTCCCGCCGTGGCCTGGGCCGCCGAGAAGGGCCTGGTGGAGGCCGAGGGCTTCGAGGACGTGGAGATTACCCGCGCCGAGACCGCCAAGCTCATCGCCGACTACTGCGCCCTGAGCGAGCTCACCGTGGAGGGCGGCATGGCCGTCAAGGAGATGGCCGACTACGAGGAGGTCCCCGCCGATTACCTGGAGGCTGTGGGCTACTGCTTCGACGCCGGCATCATGGTGGGCGGCAACGGCAACCTGATGCCCGCCAAGACCCTGACCCGCGCTGAGTTCGCGCAGGTCCTGGTGAATCTGGACGCTTTTGTGTCCGCCGCCGCGAAATAAATCCATCTGCTGAGGAATGGCTCCGGAGCGTGCTCCGGAGCCGTTCTTTTTATCGGACTGCGGCTTCGATGGACAAGGGCAAACACGTGTTTTCCTTTGTTTATCGAAGCTAAGGAATTCCAATTGTAATTTCCAAAAGAAAATGGTATGATAAGTCCATACTGAGGTCTTATGCGCCTCAATCATCAGAAAAGGAAAGGTGAACTGTACATGAACTGGAAAAAACTCACTTCCCTTGTCCTCTCCGCAGCTCTGAGCCTGTCCCTGGCGGCCCCCGCCATGGCGGCCGAGCTGCCCGAGGGCTGGACCCCTGCCGACGGGGCCCGGACGGAGCAGGAGGCCTCCGCGCCCTGGTACGCGGAGGCCCAGGCCTATGTGACCGAAAAGGGCTATATGTCCACCGTCGACGGCGTTGACTTCGCCCCTGAGGCCACCCTGACCCGGGCCACTGTGTTCCAGACTCTGTGGAACATGGAGGGCAAGCCGGAGGCTGCCTGGACCGTCAGCGCCGAGAGCCATCTGAACGCGCTGGCCCAGGCCTCCGTCATGGAGATCTTTGCCGCCGACGTGGAGGGCAAGTGGTACGCCGACTCCGCCAAGTGGGCCTATATGGAGGGCCTGACCCAGAGCGATTCCGGCCGGTACCAGGGGGATCGGGAGATCACCCGGGCCGAGGTGGCCGCTATCTTTGACCGCTACGCCGGTTTGAACGGCTGGCTGGTGGATACCTCCACCAGCCCCGCCCTCACCGCCCCCGACTATGACACGCTGCCTGAGTGGGCCGTGGAGGGCGTGGAGGTCTGCTACAAGCTGAAGCTGATGAAGGGCGACGAGACCGGCGCCATCAATCCCGCCAACCTGATGACCCGTGCCGAGCTGGCCACCATGCTCAAGAGCTACGACGAGCTGGTGCCCATCTACCTGACCCGCAATGTGGAGATCGACGTTCCTGAGCAGGACGGCATCCCCGCCCACACCATTCCCGGCGTGCTGACCATCCCCGGAGTCCACGAGGGGGAGACCTTCCCCGCCGTTGTGATGCTCCACGGCACCGGCTCCAACAAGGACGAGGCGGGCAATGGCTATGTGGCCGCCGCCCCTGAGCTGGCCAAGAACGGCGTGGCCTCTCTGCGCATCGACTTTATGGGCAGCGGCGATTCCATCTTTACCTACGCCCACTATAACTACACCTCCGCCACCATCGACGCCAAGGCCGCCGCCGACTACCTGGCGGAGCAGGAGGGCGTGGACGCCGACAAGCTGGCCGTCATGGGTTGGAGCCAGGGCGGTACCAACGCTCTGCTGGCCGCCGCGGCCCACCCCGAGACCTTCAAGGCCGTGGTCACCTGGTCGGGCGCCCTGGATCTCTCCACCATGTTTGAGGACTTTGACAAGGCTTACGCCGAGGCCAAGAAGAACGAGAGCTATGAGATGACCTTTGACTGGCGGGACAGCCTGAACGTGGGCGAGCGCTGGTTCAAGGAGGTCAAGGAGACCGACGTGCTGAAGACCATCAAGGGTCTGGAGACTCCTCTGCTGGCCATCAACGGCGACAAGGACGACGTGGTGCTCCCTGAGAACGCCGACAAGATCGCCGGGGCGGTGAAGAACGGCCGGACCTGCCTGATCGAGGGCGCCGATCATACCTATAATGTTTTCACCGAAGAGGACTTCAAGACCATCTACAAGGCCGCCGACATTACCGCCGGCTTCCTGAGCGAGACGCTCAACGGCTGTGTGACCGGTAAGGTGAACGCTGTGAGCAAGTACGGCAATGTGGGCACCGACATTTACGCCGACGTCTTTACGGGCGCGGGCTATGCCGTGGGCGACATCCTGAAGGTCACCGTGGGCGACCAGACCGTGGAGGCCCCCTTCGGCACCGGCTACTCCAATGTGGACACCGGCAATGCCATCGTCCTCACCGACACCTCCAACAATACTGTGGCCGCCGCCATCAACATGGGCAACTTCTCCAAGACCTACGGCGCCGAGATGGATACCGTTATCACCTTCGCCATGGGGGAGAAGGAGGGCTACCTGGAGGAGTACACCATCCGCAACATCGACGCCCTGCGCACCAATGATATCAAGGATTATGGCGACGACAAGGCCGTCTTCGCCAACTTCCGTGCCGTGAAGATGGGCGACATGGCCGAGGGCGTGCTCTACCGCTCCTCCAGCCCGGTGAATCCTGAGCTGGGCCGGAACACCTACGCCGACGAGTTTGCCAAAGAGGCCGGGATCAAGACCATCCTGGACCTGGCTGACTCCGAGGAGGAGTACGCCGCCTATGAAGGTGTGGAGGCCTCCTACGCCGTCACCACCAACACCGTGAAGCTGGACATGGGCGTGGACTTCGCCGCCGAGGACTTTACCGCCAAGCTGAAGACCGGTCTGGAGTATATGCTTGCCAACGAGGGTCCCTACCTGATCCACTGCAACGAGGGTAAGGATCGGGCCGGCTTCGTCGCCATGCTGCTGGAGTGCCTGATGGGCGGTAAGGTGCAGGAGATCACCGAGGATTATATGCTCTCTTATGAGAACTACTACCACGTGGAGAAGGACTCCGACCGCTGGGTCCGCATTGCCCAGAGCAATGTGGTGGCCAATCTCCTCAAGCTCACCGGAGCCGAGGACGAGAAGGCCCTGGCCAAGGCCGACCTCAGCAAGGCCGCTGAGACCTATCTCACTGAGACCGTGGGCCTCACCGCCGAGCAGGTCACCGCGCTCAAGGACGTTTTGGCCGGGAAGTAAGCCCGGACCAAACAGCATACAAAAAGAGCCGCCTTCCAAAACGGAAGGCGGCTCTTGCTTTTGCGGAGTGAGGAACTACTGGCCGAGCTTTCGCCATAGGGTGGAGCGGCCAATGCCCAGCCGCTTGGCGGCCGCGGATTGGTTCATCTGCTCCTGCCGCAGTACGGCGAAGATCACGTCCCGCTCGATCTCCCGCAGGGACTTTGACAGGTCGATGGCCTGGGCGCTCTGGGCGCCTTCGGCGGGAATGGCGCTGAGGATCTCGGCGGTGAGCTCCCCGGAGATCAGGGTGGTCTTGCAGGCCAGCACCAACTGCTGGACCACGTCATTGAGCTGGAGGATGTTCAGCGGCCAGGAAAAGGCCTGCAGCTGGGCCATGGCCGAAGGCTCGAAGGCAATGGCGCTGCCGGAGAGATTTTTGCCGTTCCACTCCAGAAGCTCTCCGGCCAGCAGGGGGATCAGCTCGGTCAGCTGGGAGAGGGGCTTGGGGGAGATGTGCAGGCCCCGCAGGCAACGGTACAGGCTGATGGAAAAGCCACGCTCCACCACCAGCCTGGACAGGTCGGCGCAGCTGGTGGCGTACAGCCTGTGGCGGCGGCCCATGTTGGTGTTGATGATATACTCGGCCAGGGTGGACTGCATGGCGGGCTCCAAAAGGTCGATCCGCTCCAAAAGCACGGAGCCGCCCACGTCATGGATGGGGTTGCGGTAATTGTTTACCACGGTGTCCCAGGACTTTTTGGTGACGCTTTTGCAGTTGATGGTGATCAGCGGAGTTTTGCTCCGGACGCTGTGACAATAGATATATTGGGCCAGCTCCGCCTTTCCGGTGCCGATCTCGCCGGTGATCAGCACGGGAATGTGGGTGTCGATGGCGGACTGGACCACCTTTTCCAGACAGGAGCGGTAGGCTCCGTTCCAAATCACGTTGCTGATGCCCTGAAAGATATTGTCGGCGTTGTCCAGATGAATGAAGGAGGTCTTTTGAGAGATGGAGTACAGCTTGCGCAGACGGAAGCAGTAGAACACGTTCTCTCCCGGGATCCGGTGTCCCTCGATCTCCCAATAGAAATCGTCGATCCGTTTGACGACGGACAGATGGCTCTCCCGCTCCAGCGTGTCGATATAGCGGACGATATGCTCCTCGGTGGACAAAAGACTTTTGTTCCGGACGGCGATGTTGGCATACACCGCCTTTCCGGCCTGGTTGAAAATGATGATCCCGTCCTTGCTCTGATCCAAAAAGGTCTGGTAGAGTCCGTCTGTCTGTCGGACGTTTTCCACGCATTGATGAAAGGCCAGCGCCTGCTGGATGGCCGACTGGATGCTCTCCCGGGAGGAGGTGATGCGGATGGTCTTCAGGCCGATGGGCGGGGCGAGATTTTCCGCGACAATGCCGGCAATGACATAGTCAAAGCCCTTTTCCTTGATCTCCCGGAGCAGCCCCTCCACCTGGGAGACATGGTAAAAGGTATAGAGATGGAGGGAGAGGCCCAGCAGCTCGGCCAGACGCCGGTAAGTCTCAATGACCGGCGGCGTGCTCAAAACGGCGAAGGGCTGCCGCAGGGAGTTGGCCAGCTGGAGGGTGCGCAGAACATCGTAGGCGGAGACCTCCACGCCGATCACAGGGGTGATGGAGGAGCTGCGCAGCAGGTCGGCGGTAAAGGACCGGGAGATGATGACGTCAAATTTTTTGCTGGGATAGATCTGAGTGTACTCGATGGCGCTTTGATAGATGCCGGGGGCGAGATACATGTCGATCTGGGGATATTGACGGGCGACCTCCTCCGCCAGCTCGCCGAACTCCGGATATGGGGCGACGGTCAGGATGCAGATCTTGTTCAAAAAATCACCGGCCTTTCCACGAGAAACGCCGCATCCGTCCGGGACGGATGCGGTGCTTCTCAAATCAAGAAGGGTCAAAACATACCGGGGGGATTCCAGTCCTGAATGCCCAGAAGCTGGTTGCACTGTTCAATGGGCATGAGCTGGTCGAAGAAGGTCAGGCAGCTGCCGGTCTGCTTGAATTGCTCCACCAGGTCGGTGGCGGCCCGGCACCAGCGCATCAACAGACCGTTGGGCCAGCAGACGGCGCGCAGACCGGCCTGCCGCAGCTGCTCCAGGGTGAAGCAGACCTCGGGGCAGAACTCCATCAGACAGTACAAAATGGGGATGCGGACGGTGTCGCAGGCCCGCTTGATGTCGTCCAGGTCGTCGAACACGCCCTTGGCGGAGAAAATATAGCCCATGTCAGCGCCGGCGTCGGCGGCCAGGTTCAGCCGGCGGATGGCCTCATCGACGCCGACCACCTCGGCGGCGTCGGAGCGGGCGATGACCAGAAAGTTGGGGTCCCGGCGGTACTTGACGGCGGTCTCGATCTTCCGGGCAAAGACCTCGGCGGTCTCGATCTGTACTCCGTGCATCCCGCCGCAGCGCTTGGGGGTGACCTGATCTTCAAAGTGGGCCCCGCAGATGCCGGCCAGTTCCAGGTCGTTCATGGTGCGGCGGACGTTCAGGTCGTTGCCGTAGCCGGTGTCCGCATCGATCACAAAGGGAAGCTCCACGCAGGAGGCCAGGTCGCCGGCGTGCTTGGTCTGCTCGGAGCCGGTGACCACGCCGATGTCGGGCACGCCCAAAATGCTGGCGGCGGTGGCCTGGCCGCCCATGTAGCAGCCGTCGAAGCAGCCGGCGGCCTGGGCTACCCGGGCGGTGATCCCGTCAAAGGCGCCGCAAAGAAGGGTCATCCGGTCTTGATCGAGCATGTTTTTCTTGAATGCCGCTCTTTTTTCTTCAATCGTCATATGGATCGTTCCTCTCTGCTCAGGATAGGATGTTGACAAAGAACATGATGTATTCGGGGAAACAGGTGGTGACGACAATGGCCACCAGGCCGACCAGCATGAAGGGAATGGATTCCTTTACCGTCTCGCCGTATCCGGCCCCCGCGATCTTGGTGCCCACAAAGGTGCCCAGGGCGAAGGGCGGGGTCAAAAAGCCCACGCTCATATTCACCAGCAGGATGGCGCCGAAGTGGATGGCGGTGATCCCGTAGGTCTTCGCCACCGGCAGCAGCAGGGGAGTCATGATCAGCACGGCGGCGTTGATGTCCAGGAAGGTGCCCAAAAACAGGAACAGAAGGTTGATCATCAGCAGGAAAACGCCCTTGCTGGAGATGTTGGAGGTGATGAGGTTGGACAAATAATTGGACACGCCCGACATGGTGATGGCCTTGCCCGCCACAGTGGAAAAAGCGTTGAGCAATCCGATGGCGGCGGTGGAGGCGCCGCTGATGGCGGCCACCTGCCAGAGGGAAAGTCCGGCGCGGTGATTGAGAAAGCGCACGATGATGAAGTAGATCACGCCATACACCGCGCTGAGGGCGCCGGCCTCGGTGGGGGTACAGACGCCCCCATAGATGCAGCCGTAAATAATGACGGGCATCAGCAGGGCGGGAAAGGTCTTGACGGTGCGAAGACCGATGTTGCCCAGGTAGGCGCCCACGCTGTCATGGAGCTTTCCGATCTTGGGCCTGCGGCGGCCGATGCGGAAGTAGTTGACAATGATGTAGCCCGCCATAAAGATAAAGGCGGGACCCACGGTGGCCATCCACACATCGGAGATTTTGCTGTCTGAGGCCAGGGCGTACATGATGCCGGGGACGCTGGGGGGAATGAGGATGCCGAGGAAGCAGGTGGCGGCCAGCATGGCGGCGGTGTAGCCCTTGGGGTAGCCGTCCTTGTCCATTTCGGGGGCCATGATGTTGCCAATGGCGCTGATGGTGGCCATGGCGGAGCCGGTCAGCACGCCGAAGGCCATGCAGGTGATGGTGCAGATGATGCCCAGAGAGCCCCGGATGCGGCCCAGAATGGACTGGATCCAGTTGACCACCAGCTTGGAGATGCCGCTGTGCTCCATCAGTACCCCGGCGAAGATGTAGAAGGGGATGGCCAGCAGAGCGAAGCTGTCCAGGGAGGCAAAGGAGTACTGGGCCACCGTGACGGTGTTCATGTGAGCGCCCAGGAACACAAACAGAGAGGCGATGGCGAGGCCGAAGGAGACAGGGACCTTCAGCAGCATGGACAGGAGGAAGAAGGAGCCGATAAAGATCAGCAGCGCGACGCCGGCATTCATGATTGCTCCGCCTCCTTTTCAAGTTCAGCCTGGATCTTGGGCGTGGGGTTGCCGGTGAGATGGCAGACCATGAGATAAACGCCGTGGAAGATCATCAGGGCGCTGCCCACCGGGACGGGCAGATACACCAGGAACATGGGGATGTGCATGGTGGGGGAGGTCTGCGTGGAGGCGGCCACCATCCCCAGATATTGGCTCCAAATAAAACAGAAGTAGAGCAGAAAGACCACGGTGATGAAGGTGGCGATGAATTCCAGGCGTCGGACGAACTTTTCCTTGTCCCGGATCACGGAGACCTTTTGGGCCAGTTGGGGGACGATATCCACCTCAATGTGACTGCCCTCGTTCAGGGCGTAGGCCGAGCCGATATAGGAGGTCCATACGAAGAGATAGCGGGCCAGCTCTTCGGCCCAGGCGGTGGAGATGAAGAACACATACCGGCACAGGACCTCCACAAAAATGGCGCCCACCAGGACAAGGGTGGTGACGGACAGCAGCGCCACCTCCACATGGACCAGGGCGGAGTTGATCCAGTCGAATTTTCGGAAGAACATGGGGCGTTCACCCTTTCCTTCAGAATTTCACGGGGGCTTTACCCCTTGTAGGAGCCGTTGATGATGGCGTCCATGATCTCGGCGGGGTACGCTCTCCTCCCAGATGGCCTGATAGATGCCCTGGAGCTCGGTCTTCATGGCCTCGGAGGGCTGGGAGACCACCCACTGGCCCTCGTCGATGCCCTTCTGGGTGAGCTCCTCGGTGGTGGTCCGGAAATACTCGGTGAAGTCATCGGAGGCCTTTTGGGCGCATGTGCGGAACATCTCCTGATCCTCGGCGCTCAGTTTGCCCCAGAAGGAGGGACTGGCGACGAAGCAGCCGCCGGAGTAACAGTAGTTCAGCTCGGTGATATAGGTGACCACGTCGGTGAGGCCCTGGACAATGTAGTTGAATACACAGTTGTCCAGGCCGTCCACCGTTCCGGTCTGAAGGGCGGAGAGGACCTCGGGGGTGGCGATCATCACGGGCATGGCACCGCATTTCTCATAGAAGGATACCACGGAGGCCACGGAGGGAGTGCGGATCTTCAGGCCCCGCAGATCGGACATCTCGGTGATCTCGTGCTTGAGGTTGCCCACCTGGCGGAAGCCGTTGCAGAAGGAGCTGATGCGGATGATGTTGTTGGCCTCCATAATGGCGGCCACCTGCTGGCCGATCCAGCCCTGATTGTAGTATGCGTCGGCCTCCTCATAGTCGGCCACCAGGCCGGGCAGCCAGGCGAAGCCCAGCGCGCCGTCCAGAATGCCGTCGATGGACATGTCGTCGTTGAGGCAGAAATCCAGGGTGCCCAGCTGGACCATCTGGGCCATGTCGGCAGCGGTGCCCAGAGAGCTGGGGGCATACGCCTCGCCGGTGTAGCGGCCGTTGCTGGCCTCTTCCACATACTGAACGAACCGGTCCACATATTCGGCGCGGACCGTGCCGTCGGTACTGACGGTGAATTTGATGGGCTCACTGCTTCCAGCGGGCGTGCCGCTGTTTTCTGCGGGGGCGCCGGAGGCGGCGGGGCTGTTGGCGGCAGGGCCCGCGCACCCGGCCAGGAGACCGAGGGACATGGCGGCGGCAAGGAACAGTCCGGTAAGCTTTTTCATATCTGCTTTCCCCTTTGTTTTATATTGAAACAGCGACACCGCGGATGCTGTTTCTGATTTTTATTATAGTCTGCTCCAAAGGGACCCTCTATAGACCTGACGCCTGGTTTTGATTCATTCTGAAACGTTTTTGCGCCTGGGTGGAGTAGGGGCGGATGCTGCTCTGGAAAAGCGGGAAAACAGAGGACAAAAAAGGCCGCCCTTTATAGGCGGCCTTTCTGGAAACGGTATAAAAATGGCTTTGTGGGGGCCCCAGGCGACTGGCGGATGCTTATTCCAAGCCTTCCAGCTCCTCCAGCCAAAGGGCGGCCGCCGCGTCGGAGGGCATCCGCCAGTCGCCCCGGGGAGAGAGGGCCAGGGAGCCTACCTTGGGCCCGTCGGGCATACAGGAGCGCTTGAACTGCTGGGAGAAAAAGCGGCGGTAGAAGTTTTTCAGCCACTTCAAAAGGACGGCCCGGTCATAGGAGCAGCCGAAGGCCTGCTCCGCCAGGCGCAGCACCTTCCTGGGGGAAAAGGCCCAGCGGACGACATAGTAGAGGAAGAAATCGTGGAGTTCATAGGGGCCCACAATGTCCTCCGTCTTCTGGCTGATCTCCCCCGCCACGGCGGGGAGAAGCTCCGGGGATACAGGGGTGTCCAGAATGTCCTCCAGTACCTCGGACAGGGCCTGATCCTCCCCGGCCTTGTCCCCGGCCACATAGCGCACCAAATGCCGCACCAGAGTCTTGGGGATGCCGGCGTTGACGGCGTACATGCTCATGTGGTCGCCGTTGTAGGTGCACCAGCCCAGAGCCAGCTCGCTGAGGTCGCCGGTGCCGATGACCAGGCCGCCGGTCTGGTTGGCTATATCCATGAGCACCTGGGTGCGCTCCCGGGCCTGGGCGTTTTCAAAGGTCACGTCCTGATCCTCCATGGACTGACCAATATCCCGGAAGTGGACCTTTACCGCCTCGCCCACGTCCACCACCTTCAGGGTGGCGCCCATGTGCTCAGCCAGAAGTTCCGCGTTGGAGCGGGTACGGCGGGTGGTGCCGAAACAGGGCATGGTGACGGCGATCATGTCGGAGGCGGGACGATCCAGCAGCTTCATGGCCACTGCGGTAATGAGAATGGCCAGAGTGGAGTCCAGACCGCCGGAGAGGCCGATGACGCAGGTTTTGGCGTCGGTGTGCTCCAGCCGTTTTTTCAGGCCCAGGGCGGCGATCTTGAGGATCTCCTCGCAACGCTCTGAACGGAGGGCTTCATCCTGAGGGACGAAGGGTGAGGGGGAGACACCCCGGGTCAGGGTGGTGAGGGAGGGCGTCAGGGAGAAGAAGGCGCGGTTGATCCCAATGGCCTGGGCGGCCTCCATGGGGGTGGTTTCCGGCTGGGTGAAGGTGTTCATCCGGCGGCGCAGATGAGTGAGCCGTCCCAGATCCAGCTCGGAGACGGTGAGGCCCGTGGCAAAGCGGCGCTGAGCCAGAAGGGCGCCGTTTTCGGCGATCATATTATGGCCGGCAAAGACCAGGTCGGTGGTGGACTCCCCCTCTCCGGCGGCGGCGTAGACGTAGCCGCACACGCATTGGGCCGACTGACTGGTCACCAGCTTCCGGCGAAGCTCGGCCTTGCCCGCCAGCTCGCTGGAGGCGGAGAGGTTGAGGATAACGGTGGCTCCGGTCCGGGCCAGGGTGATGGAGGGAGGTTGGGGGGTCCAGAGATCCTCACAGATCTCCACCCCCACGACCAGCTCCGGCAGCTCGTCACATTCCCAGATCAGCTTGGAGCAGAAGTGGACCTGTCGGTCGCACAGGGAGGCCAGGGCGTCTATGTCCTTTCCGGAGGCAAACCAGCGGTTCTCGCAAAATTCGCCGTAATTGGGAATATAGGTCTTGGGGATCAGTCCAACGATGTTTCCTTTGTGTATTAAAGCGGCGCAGTTATACAGTTTGTTGTCGAATTTGTGCCAGTAGGGGAGGCCGACCGCGGTGAGCATATCCAGGTTCTTGGTCGCCTCCAAAATGGTGGATAGCCCCTCCTCGGCCCCTTTGAGCAGGGTGGGCTGGAGGAAAAGGTCCCCACAGGTGTAGCCGGTGAGGCACAACTCAGGCAGGCACAGGATCCGCACGCCCTGGCGGTCAGCCTCACGCATGAGGGTAAAGATCTGTTCGGCGTTGTACCGGGGATCGGCCACCCGAATTTTTGGGGTGCCGGCGGCTACCTTGATGAATCCGTCCTTTATGGAAAAGCCCTCCCTTATTTTGATGAGTATATTTTACTCTGTTTTTCGGGAAAAGGCAAGAGCTCCAAAAATCCCCCGACCGAAGTCGGGGGATTTTTGGGTGTGTGTGTTTTGTTGCAGAGAGATAGAGAGGGATTAAGGGAGGATGCGAAGTGTGTTCTGGCTTCTTCCTGTGTCCATGATTAAGATACCAGACAATTAAGGCAAAACTTTGACTGAACTGTGAATATTTTGTGAATTGCCGGTTTTGGTTTATTTCCTTACATTTTTGGACGCTTTACAAATTTGTCCGGATCCGCGCTCTCCTCCCAGAGAAGGCCCAGAGCCTTCAGGGCGGCCTCCGCCCGATCCAGGGCCTGGGCGTCCTCTCCGCGAATGGTGTGAAGATGGAGTCCGCCGGTGAGGTGGGACAGGGGATTGGCGCCGCAGTGCCGGGACTGGGCGATGAACTGACTCACGTCGTACCGGGAGCGCAGCCGCAGCGCGCCGATGAGCTGGCCGTAAAGGGGGTGCTCCACGATCACGTCCACCACCTCGCAGCCCGTGTCCACAAGGGCGTTGAGCTCGGCCTCCATTCCGGCGGCGTCATGGAGGCAGGCAAGGGTCCGGGTAAGGCCGGGAGAGCGGCCGGAGACATAGCCGCGGGGGGTGGCGGAGACCGGGTGGCCGCCCGCCCGGAGGAGGGCCACGTCACCCACGATGATCTGGCGGCTCACCCCCAGCTTTTTGGCCAGGGCGGCGGCGCTCACCGGCGCTTCGGCGGCGTCCAGTGCCTGGAGGATGGCCTCCCGGCGGGCGGGACCGTCTATCATATCCACAGATTTGACCCCCTTTGCATGATTTGGGCGGCAGCTCACATACTACTGTGGAGTATAGCACAGTTTTGCCCGGCGGAAAAGCCTTTCCTGACTTGATTTTTCCTCCTCCCGGTGATAAAATATTATGACATTTATAAGTTATAAGGGGAAGGGAGTGGAGGACGTGACCAGGGAAGAGGCCTTTGAGTTTCTGGATCGCACCGCCAGAGGCATTGCGGAGATGTTCGGGCCCTCCTGTGAGACCTTGGTGCAGGATATGGGAGATACCAGGCACCCCATCCTCTCCATCTACAACAGTCAGGTCTCCGGCCGGGAGGTGGGCTCCACACAGGATATCCTGGGCTCCGACAAGATGCTGGACGCCGCCACATTGTCCAACGACTTTGTCAACCTGTATGCCACTACCCCCTCGGGGGCTCAGGTGAAATCCTCCACCTTCCATTTGCGGGGGACGGACTTCGACCTGGCTCTGGGCATCGACTTTGACTTTACCGCGCTCAGTTACGCCAACCGGACGCTGATGGGGCTGATGAATGCCGAGGCCGACCTGCAAAGCGCCCTGTGGGCCGGCGGAGTGGGTCAGCTCCAACAGATCTTTGAGGAGTGTCTCTCGGCGCTGGGCAAGCCCATTGAGGAGCTGGGCAAGAAGGAGCGATTCCGGCTCATCACCCTGCTGGACCAGAAAAACGCCTTTTCCTTCCGCAAGTCGGTGCCCTTTGTGGCGTCCCGGCTGAAGGTGTCCCGTTATACCGTATACAAATACTTAGGCGAGCTGGCCGATGAGAAGGCCACCGCCGGAAAAGAGTGAGTTTATGGATATCAAAGAGCGCATTGACAGCTATTTCGACGATCCCGGCACCCGTGCCCGGCTGATCGCCGCCATCTCCCGCCTGGTGGCGGTGAAGAGCGTGAAGGGGGAGGCCGCCCCGGAGGCCCCCTTCGGTCCCGGCCCCAGGGCGGCCCTGGACGAGGCGCTGAAGCTCTGTGGTGAGTTGGGGTTCCGGACCCGGGACTATGACCACTATGTGGGGCTCGCGGACATGAACGACAGGGATACCCAGCTCCACATTCTGGCCCATCTGGACGTGGTGGGGGAGGGTTCCGGCTGGGACACCGACCCCTATACCTGCGTGGAGAAGGACGGGATCCTCTATGGCCGGGGGGTCAGCGACGACAAGGGGCCTTTGTGCGCCGCTCTTTTTGCCATGAAGGCGGTGCGGGATCTGGAACTGCCGGTGAGCAAGAACGCCCGGCTCATCCTGGGCACCGACGAGGAGTCGGGCAGTGAGGACATCGGGTACTATTATGCCCGTGAGCCCTATGCGCCCCAGAGCTTTTCCCCTGACGCCGACTTCCCCCTGATCAACATTGAAAAGGGCCAGTTCCGGCCCAAGTTCGGCGCCTCCTGGCCCGCCGTAATGGTGGAGCCCCGGGTCAGCCTGCTCAACGGCGGCTTCCGCTTCAACGTGGTGCCGCCCGAGGCCGGCGCCGAGGTGCTGGGGCTGCGGGGGGCCGACATCACGCCCCTGTGCGCCGGGGTGGAACGGCAGTGCGGGGCGGTGTTCTCCGTTACCGATATGGTGGGAGGGGCGCGGATCCGCTGCGTGGGCAAGAACGCCCACGCAGCCAGCCCTGACGACGGCATCAACGCTATCCAGGCCCTGCTGACTCTGCTGGCCGCGCTGCCTCTGGCGGAATGTGCCTCCACCAAGGCCATCCGCTCCATGGTCAAGCTCTTTCCCCTGGGGGATACCCGGGGCAAGGCCCTGGGGATCGCCCAGGGCGACGAGAGTGGGGAGTTGACCCTGAATCTGGCCCTTATGACCCTCTCTGAAACCGGCTTTTCCGCCCAGTTTGACTCCCGGGTCCCGGTGTGCGCCACGGCGGAAAATTGCGTCCGGGTGTGTGAAAAGGCCCTGGCGGCCGCTGGCTTCATCCTCACGGAGGGAGGGGAGATGGTGCCTGCCCACGTGGTGCCGGCGGACTCTCCCCTGGTGAAGACCCTTCTGGAGTGCTACTCCGCCTATACTGGTGTTCAGGATCCCAAGCCGCTGGCCATCGGCGGCGGGACCTATGTCCACGACATCCCCGGCGGCGTGGCCTTCGGCTGCGATTTCCCCGGGTTTGACCCCAAAATGCACGCGGCCAACGAACAGGCCAAAGTGGACAATCTTTTGAAGTCCGCCAAGATCTTCACCCTGGCCATCGCCCGACTGTGTCAGTGAGCTTGAAAAGGCAAGGAGAGATAGTATGAACAATGGGAAACGCATGCGCCTTCTGGCCCTTGCGCTGGTTCTGGTCATGGGGCTCACCGCCTGCGGCGGGGAGAAGAGCGGGCTGACCGAGACCAATGCCGCGGACTATGTGACCGGCCTTTTGGAGGAGAGCTATCTGGGGACCGCTGGGGAAGAGTATAAGCGGCTGATGGACAAGGACGACGAGGACGTGACAGAGGTCTATGAGCAGAGCATGGCTGTGGAGGCGGATTTTTTCATCTATCACTACAGCATTGAAAATCCCACCGAGGAGCTCCACGAAGAGGTGGAAGAGCTGTGCCGGGAGATCTACAGCCACGCCAAGTTTCAGGTGGTCTCCGCCGCGGAGCAGGCAGACGGCTCCTTCTCGGTAAAGGTGACGGTGGAGCCCATCGACATCGCGCACCTGGTGGAGGAGGAGCTGAAGGAGGCCCTGGAGCCCTGGTACGAGAAGTACCCCACCGAGGTCCAGGATCGGATGAGCGATGAGGAGTATCAGAGCGCGGATGAGGAATGGGCCCGGATCATTGTGGACACCGTAAAGGCCAAGCTCCCGGAGACGGGAAATCTGGAGGAGAGATCCACCAGCGTTCAGATCGAAAAGACGGAGGAGGGCACATATGTGCTCACCCAGGAGGATTTTGACCGACTGGACGCCATGATCCTGGACTACCCCTATAACGAGGACTGAGAAGCTTACATAGATGAGAAAACCGCCGTGGTCACAGCTGACCACGGCGGTTTTTTGTGTTTTCGGAAGCTCAGAGCTGAACTCTGAGCTGGTGGCCATGGGCGGACTGAACTACTCCGACCAGTTTCGGGAGGGAGACCTGAGAGACGCCAGGAACCTGTCCGCCCGGCGCTGGCCCTATATCTCCACCCGGCGGGGCCGGGAAAAGCAGAAGGACTACGCCGGAGTGAGCGCCCTCACCGCCTGGGGAAAACTGGTGGCCGTGCGGGGCGCCGAGCTGCTCTACGACGGGGCGGTGGTGGGTACGGTGACAGAGGGGCCGAAGCAGTTCGCCATGGTGAACACCAAGCTGGTGATCTGGCCGGACAAGGTGTATCTGGACATGAAGACCCAGACGGTAAAGCCTCTTGGGGCGGAGCTGACGGGGAGCAAGGCGGTCTTTACCGCCAACACCATGAAGGTCAGCGGCTGGGACGATCTCACCGAGAAATTCAAGGCGGGGGACGCCGTGACTCTGTCCGGCTGTACCACCAAGACGGACAACAACAAGGACTTTGTCATCAAGGCGGTGAGCAAGGACACCGTCACCGTGACCGGCAACACCTTCACCGCCTGCTCCGAGGAGTCCGCCGGGCTGAAGCTGGAGCGGAAGATCCCAGATCTGGACTTCATCTGTGAGAGCGAGAACCGGCTGTGGGGCTGTTCCAACGCCGATCAGACCATCTATTCCAGCAGTCTGGGCGACCCCACCAACTTCTTTGTCTATCAGGGCCTGTCCACCGACAGCTACGCCCTGGCGGTGGGCACCGACGGGCCCTTCACGGGCTGCTGTAAGCTGACGAGCTCAGTGCTCTTCTGGAAGGAGACCAAGCTCCACAAGCTGCTGGGAAGCTACCCGGCGGAGTACAGTCTCTATACTTACGACATCGAGGGCCTGCGTCAGGGCTGCCACAAGAGTCTGCAGGTCATCAACGAGACTCTGTTCTATCTGGGGATCCACGGGGTGTACGCCTACACAGGAGGCACCCCGGCCCTCATATCCCAGGGCTTCGGGGAGCGCTCCTTTCAGGAGGCGGTGTCGGGCAGCGACGGAGACACCTACTACCTGTCCGCCAAGGATGAGCGGGGCTGGAACCTCTTCTGCTACGAGATCGGGGCGGGGATCTGGGTGCGGGAGGACGAGACCCAGGCGGTGGACTTCACCCGGATCGGCAGGGATCTCTATTTTGCCGACGCCGGAGGAGAGGTGTGGCTGTGCGACGGCGGCAGAGAGGACGGGGCGCTGGAATGGCTGTGCCAGTTCACCCCCTTCTATGAGACGGTGCAGGGGCGCAAACGATACTCCAAGCTGCTGCTGCGCGTGGAGCTGGGGAAGGGGAGCTGGCTGGCGGCGGAGATCCGGCGGGACGGCGGAAACTGGCAGGAGTGTGGCAAGCTGGCGGGGCGGAAGACAGGGGTGTTTCCCCTTCGGATCCCTGTGAACCGCTGCGACAAGCTGGAGCTGCGCCTGCGGGGCAAGGGCAGCTGCGCCATCCTTTCCATCATGAGAGAATTTACCGTGGGGAGTGATCGCTCATGATCGTATTGCCCGAAAATATGGACAGGCTGGACCCCCAGAATGTGGCGGGGAGCCTGTCCACGATAGAAAACTATATCCGCTACATGGGGGAGCGGCTGGAGTTCGCCATGGCCAACACCACCCGGAGCGTGAACGCGGCGGGGATCTCCAGCGCGGAGGTGTATATCCTGCTCACCGCCCTGAAAAACGATCTGGCGGCTCTGACCAGCGATGTGGGCGGGGTCAAGGGGACGGTGACGGGACTCTCTGGCAAGGTGAGCGACCTGAACGCCACAGTGACGGGCCTGACCGAGACGGTGACGGCCAACGGCATAGCCATCGCCGCGCTCCAGGACGAGGTAAAGGCCCTGAAGGAGCGGGTGGATGCCCTGAAGTAGAGAGCCGGCGCAATTTGCCGGCCCGGAAGGTCAAAAAGCAGAACAGGAGGAAAAAGAAAATGGCACAGACGCATTTTTATACAGACAGCTATATAAAAGGCTCCAGCACAAAGGAGCTGGAAAGGATCTCAAAGGACAAGTATACCGACCAAGCTACACGGGACAAAGCTTCCAGTATATTGCAGAGCAAAAGCGGGGGAAGTACCGGTTCAAGTGGCACAAGTTCCGGCTCCGGAAGCAAGGTCAGTTCCACCACGAACAAGTATTACGATGACCCAAGAAGCGGGAGCTCTTCCGGCTCCTCCAGCAAGAAGAGCTCTTCCGGTAGTTCCGGTACACCCAATTATTTGAAGGATCTCACTACAGTAGGAACCGCTTTAGGCGGCCCCATGGGCGGACTTTTTGGCGCGTTGGCCGGCGGTTTGGCCAGTATAGGTTCCAGCATTGCCGGCAATTATGGCTCTTCCGCCGGGGGAGGATCCTCCTCCGGCGGCTTCAACCCCAGTCAGTCTCTTGGCGGGAGCAGTAAGCCCTACGCCACGGATGATTATGGACGCACCGATTACAGCGTGCTGATCCGGGATGGTATAGCGGAGGGGGACTATGACAAGGTCTATCAGAACTATTGGGCCCGGCAGGGGAAGATTGCGAGTGACCCGTCTTTGGGTATCTATGCCGACGATGAGATAAACCGGTTGGCGGAAGAATTCCTGAAGGAAAACGCACCCCCTCAGCAGTCCTGGGGCATAACCAAGGAAGATATAGATAAAATGATGTCGGATTATCTGCCCTCGCGGCCGGAATATCAGTCGGACGAGTGGGAGGAGACGGCCAACGCCCTGGCCAAGGCGGCCATGGACATGACCTACGAGCAGTGGCTCAAAAGCGACCAGTACACGGCCCTGGCGGAGCGGTTTGGGCTCCAGGGAGAGATGGGCATGCAGGACGTGCTGGGACAGATCAACAGCCGCACCGGGGGCCTGGCCAGCAGCTACGCCGCCACGGCGGCCCAGCAGCAGTACAACCAGTATATGAGCCAGCTGGAGGAGGTGGCCCGGCAGATGTACGGCGCCGAGCGCTCGGACGCCCTCCAGAAGGCCCAGCTGGCCTATCAGTTCTCCCAGGCGAACTACCAGAAGTATCTGGATCAGCTGGCCCAGTATAATGCGGACAGGAGCTTCGGCTTCGATGTGTTTGACAAGATCCTGCAAGACAGCCATTACAATCAGCAGTGGCAGAACACGCTGAAGCAGCAGGCTTATCAGCAGAAGCGGGACGAGGTCAACGACCAGCACTACGCCGATGAGATGGCCTACAACAAGGGAGTTGTGACCCAAAAGGACGCCCAGGATCGGATCCTTCAGTTCATTGACGCGGGCGGTCGGGTGGAGGATTTGGCTCCCGGCCTGATCGAGGCCAGCGGGTACACCCCCGCGGAGCTGGAGGCCTTTCAAAAGGCTTACGGGCCCCAGCGGCAGAGCCAGTACACACAGCAGAACCAATCTACAGTAGAGCCTGAACCAACAACGCCCAAACTTCAAATTCCTAAAGTTATGACAAGAGATGAATGGGAAAAGAACAGACGAAAATATTTGGAAACATTTCAAGGGCCTGATGAGGTAGTAGAGTATGAGAGTTATGCCGAATACATAAATGGTTACAATCAATATCCGGCATTTGCATCTACATCTACCAAATGTGATGGACACCCTCTCCCAGAGAATACCAAGTTTGGTGTAGTTATGAAAATAAAGGGAAAGGGTGCAAGTTTGCTGGCTGGATTTGGGAGCGACTTTGAGAAGGAGGCACTTTTTCCCCGTAACACCATACTTCATATCGATAAGGTAGAACGGGGAACAGACGGCCTTTATTACATCTATATGAGGGAGGTAGAAGAACGTGGAGAAACTGACACCGGAGGAGAGACAAGCCTTGCAGACTATAGCACAGGAATGCCATGAGGAATTAATGAAAGGGGCTCCCTTGGAGAATTCGGTGAAGATGTGCAACAAGTGCAAGAAGCACATTCCAGGCACAGTGACTTGTAGGGCGTATCCCAAATGGATCCCAAGAGAAGCTTTACTCAACGGATGTCCAGAGTTTGAGGCAAAGTAAAACTTAATAATAAACAGCACCGGGCAGAAGCGATCGCTTCTACCCGGTGCTGTTTATATATTTCCTCATTGGTACATTTCATTACCTGTCTCACCCCTGTCTCCCCCTGTCTCGAGAACGCCGGCAGCCTGGTCAACGGATATATGGACGCCGGGGAGTACATTAATTCAGCAGTAACCTCCGGCATTCAGGGCGCCGCCGGCGGCGCCGCGGGCGCTGCCGTAGGTGGGGCGATCGGGAACGCGCTGAGTAAGCATAAGCTGATGACGCCCTTCATGGAATTTGCCCGCCAGGCTGTCACAGGTACTGCCGCCGCCGGGGCCAACATCGGAGTGGGTTATGCTTTGGCGGAGGAGAAGCCCACGAAGGAGCAGGTGGTAAATGACCTGGCCACGGCGTTCCTGTTCTCTGTGATCCAGGGAGGTATCTCCGCCTATCAGACGACCCAAAACAGCAAGGCACAGATGGAGACGCAGGTGGAGCAGATCGCACAGCGGTATTATGAGCTCGGTGGGATGAGATATGCCAGCGATGCGGAGCGCGCGGCAGCGGCAAGTCAGATCATTGACATGACACAGCAGTTGAAAAGTCAGGTCAACGGAAGCTACATACCGGGACAGCAGCAGACAGTGAACAAATTGAACGACGCCCTGGACTGCATGGAGGAAGTCTTGGGGCAGTACATCACGTGGACGAGTATGAGCCCGACGTCCGGCGCCGTCGGTGGGCTGGCTTTGTCCGGGGGAGGGCTGACTCTGCCCACTTCCGGGTCTGCGGGAATGGCGTTGCCTCAGGCGGGGGCAGCGATGAAAGGCCTGGGACAAAGCGATGGGCTGCCGGTGCAGGAGAGCAAGCAAATAATCGGTATAGCAAAGGAAAAAGTAAACCCTGGGGCAAGATTACCAGTCAGAGAACAGATTAGCGATATGCCCAGAGATGATTATCAAATTCCAAAATTGTCTATGCCCGAAGGGGCGCTTATAGATATGAATGGAAAACAAGTAGAATCCAGCAAGATACCTGCGGCAATTAGAAAATATATGCTTCGATTATTTCGCGGGAAAGTACTTAATCTGGGGCCTGATCATCGAGTTTACATTGACAAGGGTGGTATAGAAGAATTTGCGTTTCCTGTAAGGCGGATAGATGAGGAAACAAAAATGGCAAAGATGGTGGCAGGAGCAAATTTGGATACGACGCTGGAACCGTCTGTATTTCTGTTAAATGAAAACGATGACGGACACCATCCAGAAGCAACAGGAGGATGGGATCATTTCTATACCATGTTTGAAACAGACGCAGGAGTGTACTCGGGGATTGTAAAAACAAAAGTCACAGACCGGGGACGGGTATTTCAGGACATTACGGAGATACAAAAAGAAGGAGACCTGTCTACCCGCGGTGTCAACGGAAAAATCCCGCCGCCCGCTAAGACAAAGTCTCCTGTGAAGAAAGATGGCGAAGTGCCATCTGCTTCAGACACTACTTTACCACAGGGAGAAATGGGTGTCAAGGGCCAGGAAGTTCAGCAACCGGAGGGATCTTCCGGCATCCAGAAAAAGACTTCCGCCGTCGGTCTGCCTGCTGAACAAAAGAACAAGCTGTCCCTGGC
>CANSYW010000005.1 GCA_947651395.1 uncultured Pseudoflavonifractor sp.
GAAAGTTAACATTAAAAACTATTGGAAAAGCTGTGCCTGTCGTTTCGGGTGTTTTAGGTGCATTGATTGATACAGCACAGATGAAAAAAGTGCTTGAGTTTTCCGATATTTTCTATCACAAAAGATTTATTTTAGAAAAGGAAGATAGAGTATATCACTTGTTTGAAAATAATAATTTTGTAATAGATACTGAAATTGTTAGTGATGAGCATTAAATAGCAAAAGAAGGCGAGCCAGTCAACGGTCAGGATGAACGGCGCTTTCAGCGCCGCCGTTGACAGTCTCGCCCGTCTTTGCTGATGGGTAATCAAGACGGGAAAGCCCTAAAATGGCTTTCCCGTCCATTTCAATTTTGAGAAAAGAACGACCCCTAAAAATAAATGAGTGTGGTCACACATATAGTCACGGTGTCTAAAGGTTTGGGAGATTTTGTCCCATAGGCTGGGGACGGGGGCTTTCATATACGCCCTGTCTGCTGCTGAAACCAGTCCTTTGTTTCCGGCTTCCCAGCCCCAAACAAAGCCCTGTTTTCCTTCCGCTTCAAATGCCCTTGCCCTCCCCGGCGGCAACGGCATTTTCACGGCAACGCCGACAGAGCGTATAACACACTACACTTTGCTTCGCAAAGTCGTGTGCCAAATGGGGCGCTGCCCCCTTTGGATACCCCCACAACAAACAGGCGCTATGCCCCTTGCCGGGAGCATAGCGCCGTTTGTTGTCAGCAGCCCGTTTCACGGTCTGCGTGTAGTTCCTTGTAAACTGACCTAAGAGCAACTATCACACTTCCCACCGATATTAATTGGGGGCCTGCCGGCAGAAAAAGAAACGCCTATATATCTTTGGGTGTCGCAAATACCATGGCTGGTGTCTCGGTCGATCTTGGGCTGCAGAATAAGGCCGGCGCAGGATGGACCCTCTGCATCGGCGGATCTGAAATTAACGATGCCAAACCTGATACAACATTTCTAACTGGAATCACTACATTGACTTTAATTGCAGAGGATATGGGAGATGATTCTTACGGGAACCGTGTGGTTAAGGTTTCTGCATATTCAGGTGTATATGATGGACTATCTTCAAAAGTACCACTTGCAGAACTCTCATACACAACAAAAAGTCCAAATAAATGGGATCGATTTTACCGTTTTGCCTCCCTGATGTATAGTCAAACCGACAACCCCTACGATGACGGCAGCAAAATGATGAACGTCAAATTTTCCAATTTGGCCCTTTACAACTCCAAGACAAAGAAATTTGAAAATTGGGGAATAGCCACCGATTTGATGGAATTTGTTTGGATTATAAATTATCCTTGCGGTTCGTTTACTGATAAGAGCACCACTGCAACGTCTGAAATTTTTAACATAAACAATAGTTGGACTGGCCCCGTCATTGTAAATGAATAAAAATCATGTTAAAATAGGCTGAGTCTACTCAGCCTATTTTAATTTGGGGAGGTCATGAAAATGCGCTCACACGCCAGACGAACGGCCGCTGTTTTTGCTCTGTTGAGCTTTCTTCTCCCGCCTGTGTTTGCTTATGGTTCCTGCACCATCGAAGCAGAGCCGATATTCACCTGTTCTCCATGGGCAGAGAATGTCTTACAGGAAAGTTATCGCATGAAATTCGGGCCAGATTATGAGGAGAGCGACTTAACCGACATGACCTCACCTGTCCGTCGAATGCGAGCCTTTATTTACACAGAGCGTTTTCTCGCCATGCAGCAAGGCTGTACCCCAGAGGCGTTTTATCATGTCGTCAACTGCCTTAACGCAGAGGAGTTTTATACCTCCGATTCGCCGAAGGAAGCCTTCTCCGACAACCCCGGCGACGTACGGGAATGCGACGCGCTCTACTATCTGGGCATCGTTCAGGGCCGTGAAGAAGGGATCCTGGACGGCGGCAGTACGATCACACGGCAGGAGGCCGCCACCATTCTGCTTCGGACTTACCTGCTTTACGGAGACGGGTTGGAAAAGCCGGAAAATCCGCCCATCTTTTTGGACAGCGATCTCATCGCCCCCTGGGCAGAAGATGCTGTCTATACCCTGGCCGGCACGGGTATCTTTCAGGGCTATGACGACGGCCGCTTCGGCCCCCTGGACGAGATCACCCATGAGCAATACCTGACGGCGCTTTACAGACTCTATGACAA
The DNA here is from genome assembly GCA_947651395.1 of uncultured Pseudoflavonifractor sp. Classification (GTDB taxonomy): domain Bacteria; phylum Bacillota; class Clostridia; order Oscillospirales; family Oscillospiraceae; genus Vermiculatibacterium. The sequence continues at coordinate 2,156 of CANSYW010000005.1, forward strand.
TTTGCCGATCTCCGTCAAAGAACATAACGTCCCCAGTCTGCTTACTCAGGAGGAGATCGCGGCGTTGATCCAAACCTGGGACGCCGACCCCAACTCCACCTGGTTCATCCGCTCCGTGGTCTCCGGAGCCGTGGCTGACTGCTACATACTTGAGGTGGGCCGGGGTACCCGATACACCCACACCTCCCCAATCCTTGTGTTTCACTCCGGAGCAGTAAAGTATGTCGACGACCTGGGCGCCTGCAACACCGGAAGGGGGATCCTGTACACCTTTTCCGAGTTGGAGGACCCCCGCTTTTCCGAGGACGGAAATACTCTTTACTATACCATCACCCTCCCCACAGAGATCCCGGATCTGGGCAACAGCGACAATTGGAAGTATGACAAACGCCACGGACATCCGGCCGGGGTCTACAACATCGCCCTGGACATCAACACCCTTGCCGTCACAGCAGAGTTCTCCCCAGCCCCCTCCTCCCCACCCAACTAAGCCAAGCAAAGGAGGCCCGGCAGATGAAGCGAAGTACAAGAACAGCGGCCCTTGCCATCTCTCTCGCACTTCTCCTGACCCCCGCCTCCGCTCTGTCTGCCGCCCCGGAGACAGGCGCTCCCTCCCCCTGGGCGGCGGAAGCGGTGGAGAAGGCCGTAACCCTGGGCTTTGTCCCCGATGCGCTGCAGGAGAACTACTCCCTCTCCATCAGCCGGGGAGAGTTCGCCCAGGTCGCCCTTCATTTCCTCTGTGCGCAATACAATTACTACGACGCAAATAACCGCGTCGACCTGAACGCCTTTCTCTCCCTTTTCCCTGACTCTCCAAAAGGCAAGGCGGTCATGGTTCTCTCCAAAGACGAGGCATGGGCGCTTTTGCCTGTGGATCGCCAGGACGCATACCGGGAAGAGCCCCCCTCCTGGTCCTCGCTGTTCCATGATATCGCGCCCTTTTCCGATGTAGAGGAGGGCTACTATATCAACGCCGCCCACGTCCTCGGCATCGTAAACGGCCGGGGAAACGACATCTTTGCCCCGGACGATCCCATCACCCGCCAGGAGGCCGCCCTTATGCTGGAGCGGGTCTATCGTCTCTATGGGGACGCCCCGACCCCCGCCCCACCCTCTTTTTCCGACCTGGACAGCATTGCCCCCTGGGCCAGCTCCGCCATTGCCCTGATGGAGGAATACCATGTGATGGAGGGCACCGGGGATAACCTATTTTCCCCCACGGACAGCTACACCCGGGAGCAGTGTTACATCACCTTCCTCCGACTCTATGAAAATATGCCGGTCAATAAGGCCCACGGCAATGTGACGCCCTTTTCCACCTTGGAAGAGGACATCTCCTTGCTGGAGGGCGGGTTCTGGCTCTCTTCGTCCAGACTCTATGAATCAGACTCCATTCTGCTGATGCTGGCCCACTACGGCGGACTCCCCCACGGAGCTTCCTATGACACCCTTACCCTCTTTTATAAGAGCGGAGGTATGCGGGGCGTCCATGGGCCCAATATCCCGCTGTCCGACGACTTCCGCCTTCGGAGCGCAGACAGCGCCTTCCTCACCTTTGATATGGGCGGCTTTCCCTGCCGGCTGGATCTGGCCACCGGGCTTCTGACCGCTATCTAACTTTTCCGACATTAATATTTTCGGCCCAGGCCGTCAAATTGTGACCCGGAACACCAACGGCCCATATGAGATTTTCCCCCTTTACAAGGGGAATGGTTTGTGTTATAGTATGAAAGCACGACCATCCACCGGCTTAGAGACGGGATACGGCCCCGTGACCGGGGTGTTCACCCACCCATCCCTCAGCCCGTTGGACAGGAAAAAATGAAAGGTGGTAAAACCATGATCCGCAAGGACGAAAAGACGGCCGTTATCGAGGCCAACCGCACCCACGAGACCGACACCGGCTCCCCCGAGGTGCAGATCGCGATCCTCACCAAGCGCATCAACGAGCTCACTGAGCATCTGCGCGTGCACATCCACGACAACCACAGCCGCCGGGGCCTGTACAAAATGATCGGCAAGCGCCGCAAGCTGCTGGACTACCTGATGCGCAAGGACATCGAGCGCTACCGTACCATCATTGCCAAGCTGGGCATCCGTAAGTAAGAAAAACAGACCAGGGCAGCGCGGGCAGACCCCGCTGCCCTGGTTTCTGTTTTTTTAGCCGTCGATCAACCCCCGCCCACCCGCGTTTTTAGCAGTTGAATATGGACCCGGCATGTGGGCGGATCCATATTCAAGTGCTAAAGCAAGGGAACGGCGGGGAACAACAAAGGAGGACAAAACATGTCAACCGTTATCACCCACAAGCAATTCCCCAACGAGAAGACCTATGAGATGGACCTGTGCGGCCGCCCCCTGAAGATCAACGTGGGCAAGGTGGCCGAGCTGGCCTCCGCCTCCGCCATGGTCACCTATGGCGAGACCACCGTCATGGTGGCGGTCACCGCCGCCCCCCGGCCCCGGGACGGCATCGACTTCTTCCCTCTGAGCGTGGACTTTGAGGAGAAGCTCTACGCCGTGGGCCGCATTCCCGGCTCCTTCATGCGCCGGGAGGGCCAGCCCTCCCTCCCCGCCGTGCTGGCCAGCCGTGTCATTGACCGGTCCATCCGGCCCCTGTTCCCCTATGATTTCCGCAACGACGTGGTGTGCACCTGCACCGTGATGAGCGTGGATCGGGACTGCTCTGCCGAGGTCACCGCCATGATCGGCGTGTCCGCCTGCCTGGCCATCTCCAACATTCCCTGGGCCGGCCCCATCGGCTGTCTGGAGATGGGCTACGTGGACGGCCAGATCGTCTATAACCCCACCCAGGAGCAGAAGCACAACTCCATGCTGGATCTCACCGTGGCCGCCACCGCCGGGAAGGTCATCATGATCGAGGCGGGGGCCAAGGAGCTGCCCGACGACATCATGTACGACGCCATCGTCAGGGCCCACGAGGAGATCCAGAAGCAGGTGGCTCTCATCAACCGGATGGTCTCCGAGATCGGCAGAGAGAAGATGACCTATGAGCACGCCGCCTTCGACCAGGCCCTCTTTGACAAAATCACCGCCGATTTCATGGACGAGGCCAAGGCCGCCATGGACACCGACGACAAGAATGTCCGGGAGGATCGCTGGAACGCCATGATCGAAAAGTGGCATGAGAAGTATCTGGACGAGCACCCCGACATGGATCAGTACCTGGAGGAGATCACCTACAAGTTCCAGAAGAAGATCGTCAAGGCCTGGCTTCTGGAGGGCCACCGTGTGGACGGACGGGCCAAGAATGAGATCCGTCCCCTGGGGGCGGAGGTGGGCGTACTGCCCCGGGTCCACGGCTCCGGCCTCTTTACCCGGGGCCAGACCCAGGTGCTCTCCATCTGTACCCTCAATACCCTCACCGCCTGCCAGAAGCTGGACACCATCTGGGAGGAGGAGACCAAGCGGTACATGCACCACTATAACTTCCCCGCCTACTCCACCGGCGAGGCCCGTGCCAGCCGCTCCACCAACCGCCGGGAGAAGGGCCACGGCGCTCTGGCTGAGCGGGCTCTGGAGCCTGTGATCCCCAGCGTGGAGGAGTTCCCCTACGCCATCCGGGTGGTCTCCGAGGTGCTCTCCTCCAACGGCTCCACCTCCCAGGGCTCCATCTGCGGCTCCACCCTGGCCCTCATGGACGCCGGCGTGCCCATCTCCGCCCCCGTGGCGGGCATCTCCTGCGGCCTGATCCAGGACGACGACGGCGGCTTCACCACCTTCATCGACATCCAGGGCGTGGAGGACTTCCACGGGGAGATGGACTTCAAGGTGGCGGGCACCAAGGCGGGCATCACCGCCATTCAGATGGACATCAAGAACGATGGCCTGAGCCACGCCATCATCAAGGAGGCGCTGGACATCACCAAGGACGCCCGGTACGCCATTCTGGACGAGATCATGCTCCCCTGCATCGACAAGCCCCGTGCCGAGCTCTCCAAGTACGCCCCCAAGATGATCTCCATGAAGATCGACGTGGACAAGATCCGGGAGGTCATCGGCAAGGGCGGCAGCGTGATCCAGAAGATCACCGCCGAGTCCGGCGCCCAGGTGGACATTGAGGAAGACGGCACCATCCACATCGCCTCCCCCGACGCCGAGGCCTGCGAGAAGGCCAAGAAGATGATCGAGACCATCGTCTTTGTCCCCGAGGTGGGCTCCCTCTACTACGGCAAGGTGGTGCGCATCATGCCCTTCGGCGCCTTTGTGGAGCTGGCCCCCGGCAAGGACGGCATGGTCCACATCTCCAAGCTCTCCGAGCGCCGGGTGGAGAAGTGTGAGGACGTGGTGAACATCGGCGATATGATCTGGGTAAAGGTCACCGAGATCGACGAAAAGGGCCGGGTCAACCTCTCCTACCGGGACGCCCTTCGGGAGATGAAGGACAACCCCGGCATCAAGAAGTAAGAATATTTTGCACAAATTTTTCAAAGGGCCGCCCGTTTGGGCGGCCCTTACTTTCCGAAAACTTGTTAAAAAAATAACGAAATGTATCTTTTTGGCCATTTAGTTGTTAAAAAAATAATTAACTCGTTAAAAAATAGATAAACATACCCGAAACTTGTATTTTTTCCCTTGATACACTATAATAGGCAGCAGGTACTCCTTACCTGTTTTACTGCAAACGGGGCACGGCAAAGGCCGTGTAATATAACATTTCAGGAGGTAAACAGTTATGAGCATTCAGAAGGTAGTAGTCATCGGCGGCGGCACCATGGGTCTGGACATTGCCCAGGTCTTTGCCAAGACGGGGCATGACGTGATCGTCCGGGACATCAAGGACGAGATCATCACCGCCTCCGAGGCCCGGCTGAACAAGGGCCTGGATAAGCTGGTGGCCAAGGGCAAGCTGGACGACGCCGGCAAGAAGGCCATCACCGACAAGATCAGCTTCACCACCGACCTGGGCAAGGCCGCCGACGCCGACCTGGTGGTGGAGGCCGCCATTGAGAATCTGGACATCAAAAAGAGCATCTTTGCCGAGCTGGACGCCATCTGCAAGCCGGAGTGCATTCTGGCCTCCAACACCTCCTCCATCTCCATTACCGCCATCGCCGCCGCCACCAAGCGGCCCGACAAGTTCATCGGCATGCACTTCTTCAACCCCGCCACCGTCATGAAGCTGGTGGAGGTCATCCGGGGCGCCAACACCTCCGACGAGACCTGCCGGATCATCACCGATCTGGCCGCCGCCATCGGCAAGGAGCCCGTGGCCGTGGAGGAGGCCCCCGGCTTTGTGGTCAACAAGATCCTCATCCCCATGATCAACGAGGCCTGCGACCTTCTCTACACCGGCGTGGCCACCGCCGAGGGCATCGACACCGCCATGAAGCTGGGCGCCAACCACCCCATGGGCCCCTTGGCCCTGGGCGACCTGGTGGGCCTGGACGTCTGCCTGGCCATTATGGACACCCTCTACAACGAGACCCACGATCCCAAATACCGCGCCAGCCTGCTCATGCGCAAGATGGTCCGGGCGGGCAAGCTGGGCCGCAAGACCGGCGTGGGCTTCTTCGACTACAGCAAATAAGCCATGGAAGATTTCAAGGCCCTCTACCGGCAGAAGCTCACCACCCCGGCTGAGGCGGTGAAGCTGGTCAAGTCCGGGGACTGGGTGGATTACGGCTGGTGCGTCAACCATCCCGTGGCCCTGGACAAGGCCCTGGCCCAGCGCAAGGAGGAGCTCTTTGACGTGAAGGTGCGGGGGGGCGTCACCATGTGGATCCCCGAGATCGCCAAGGCTCCCGACGCCGGGGATCACTTCACCTGGAACGCCTGGCACTGTTCCGGCATTGACCGGAAGCTCATGTCCGCCGGCATCGGCTACTTTACCCCCATCCGCTACTCCGAGCTGCCCCGATACTATCGGGACAACGTGACGGTGGATGTGGCCATGCTTCAGGTCACCCCCATGGACGACCACGGCAACTTCAGCTTTGCCCTCTCCGCTTCCCATTTAGCGGACATGCTGGACAGGGCCAGGCACATTATCCTGGAGGTCAACCACAACATGCCCTGGGGCTATGGGCTTACCGGCAGCGAGATCAACATCCGGGACGTGGACTTTGTGGTGGAGGGAGACGACCCCGCCATCGCCCAGCTGGGCGGAGGGGGCGAGCCCTCCGCCGTGGACAGGGCGGTGGCCGAACTCATTGTAAAGGAGATCCCCGACGGGGCCTGTCTCCAGCTGGGGATCGGCGGCATGCCCAACGCCGTGGGCTCCATGATCGCCCAGTCCGATCTGAAGGATCTGGGGGTCCACACCGAGATGTATGTGGACGCCTTTGTGGACATCGCCCAGGCGGGCAAGATCACCGGGCGGCGCAAGAATCTGGACAAGGGCCGCCAGGTCTACGCCTTTGCCGCGGGCACCAAAAAGCTCTATGATTACATCCACCGGAATCCCGACGTGATGGCGGCTCCGGTAGACTACACCAACGATGTGAGGGTCGTCGCCCAGCTGGACAACTTCATCTCCATCAACAATGCCATCGACACCGATCTCTTCGGCCAGGTCAACGCCGAGAGCGCCGGCGTCAAGCACATCTCGGGCACCGGCGGCCAACTGGACTTCGTGATGGGGGCCTACCTGTCCAGGGGAGGCAAGAGCTTTATCTGCATGTCCTCCACCGTCACCGGTAAGGACGGCAGCGTAAAAAGCCGCATCGTGCCCACCCTCACCCCCGGCTCCATCGTCACCGATCCCCGCTCCTGCACCCAGTACATCGTCACCGAGTACGGCATGGTGAATTTGAAGGGGCTCTCCACCTGGGAGCGGGCGGAGCGGCTCATCTCCATCGCCCACCCCGACTTCCGGGACGAGCTCATCGCCGGTGCGGAGAAGCTGGGCATCTGGCGGGGAAGCAACCGGCGGTAAAACACAATGGACGCCCACCGGGCGCCCCTACAGGAGGTAAATTACCATGAACAATCTTCTTCTGGAAGTGAAGGACGGCGTGGCCGTCATCAGCATCAACCGTCCCCAGGCCCTCAACGCCCTCAACAGCGAGACCCTCACCGAGCTGGACGCCTGCCTCAGCCAGGTGGACGCCGACAGCGCCGTCAACGTGGTCATTCTCACCGGCGCCGGGGAGAAGTCCTTTGTGGCCGGCGCCGACATCAGCGAGATGCAGCCCCTCTCCCCTGTAGAGGGCAAGGCCTTCGGCCGCCTGGGCAACGACGTGTTCCTCAAGATCGAGCGGCTTTCCAAGCCGGTGATCGCCGCGGTCAACGGCTTCGCCCTGGGGGGCGGCTGCGAGCTGGCCATGGCCTGTGATATCCGTCTGGCCTCCGAGAAGGCCAAGTTCGGCCAGCCCGAGGTGGGCCTGGGCATCACCCCCGGCTTCGGCGGCACCCAGCGCCTGGCCCGGATCGTGGGCACCGGCAAGGCCATGGAGCTCATCCTCACCGCCAGGACCATCAATGCCGCCGAGGCGGAGAAGATCGGCCTGGTCAACGCCGTCTATCCCCCCGAGGAGCTGATGGCCAAGGCCATGGAGATGGCGGGCATGATCGCCGCCAACGCCCAGATCGCCGTCCGGGAGTGCAAGGCCTGCATCCGCCGGGGCGTCCAGACCGACATCGACACCGCCCTTGCCTATGAGACCGAGGCCTTCGGCCTGTGCTTCTCCACCGCCGACCAGACTGAGGGCATGTCCGCCTTCCTGGAGAAGCGGAAGGAAAAGAACTTCATCGGCAAATAAGTCCTTCATTCAATTGGTACACAAAGGGTGCGCACCACGGAACAAAACCGCGGCGCGCACCCTTTTTCACAGAAAAAGATCCCGCCCCCGGCAAGCTGCCGGGGGCGGGATCTTTTGCCTGACAGGTGGATATCACCGCACATTCACGGTGCGTTGGAAGGTGTCGATCCACTCGGCCTTGGCGTTGGTGATGAACGCCTCGTCAAACTCCTTCAGAGCGCCGATAGCCTCCTCACCAAAGGCCAGGTAGGTCTTCAGCTCCTCGGGCATGGTGGCGTTTTTGTTGACGGGGGCCTCGTTCATGGCCTCGGCAATCTTGCTCTGGGTAAGGTCGGCGATCAGATACTGGACAAAGAGCTGGGCCAACTCCGGGTTCTTGCAGTTCTTCACCACGTTGACGGTGGCGGGAGCGGCGAAGGAGCCCTCGGCGGCGTCGGTCCACACCATGTCCAGACCGCTGTTGATGAGCCCAGGCATGTTGATGTCCATGAACACGGTGATGCAGGCCTCCCCGGTGGTGAAGGCGTTGACCACGTCGGAGGAGGCGCTGTACCACAGGTCGATATTGTCCTTCTTCTCCTGCATCAGGCCCATGGCGGCGCTCACGTCCTCCTGGCTGTCCCCCATGGCCTCGGCCATGGCCACCAGGATATAGGGGCCAGCGGTGGAGGTCATGTCGGGCAAGGCCACCATGCCGGCGTACTTGTCGTCAAAGAGGTCCTGGTAGGAGGCAGGGGCCTCCACGCCGGCCTTCTTCAGAGCGGCGGCGTCATACATGATGCCGTAGCGGCACACGGAGTAGCAGGGGCCGTAGCCGTTCTTATCCTGGGCGAAGTCGTAGAGATTTCCCAGGCTGGTGACCACGCCGGTGTCCACCTTTTCAAAGAGATCGGACTGGATGCCCACCTCGGCAAAGCTCTTGGTGAGCAGGGCCACGTCGGCGGTGGGGTCGTTCTTCTCGGCCATCAGCTTGTTGAGCCGATCCCCGTTGCCGCTGGTGGGATCCACCACGATGGTGCAATTGTAGGCGCTCTCAAAGTCGGCGGCCAGGGCCTTCAGTCCGGCCTCCGCCCAGCCCCAGGTAGCCACCACCAGCTCGGCGCCACCAAAGTCCTTGATCCCATCAGCGGGGGCGGAGGTGTTCTCCCCCGCGGCGGAGGGAGCGGTCGAGGGGGTAGGATCCGACCCCTTCTCCCCGCAGGCGGCCAGGGACAGCATCATAGCGACGGACAGGAGCAGTGCAAACAGCTTCTTTTTCATCATCATTCTCCTTTTAGTTGTTTTCTGCTTTATATACACAGATCTTCTGGCAGGGGAAGTGGACCAAAACCTCGTCCCCCTCCTTGGATCCAGGGATTTCCCGCAGGGCCGGAAAGACCGGCTCGTCAAAACAGCCGGAGACCTCCAGCCGGGTGGTGTGTCCCTTGTAGGTCATGCTCTCCACCCGGCCGGGGAAGACGTTCTCTCCCGGCTCTCCGGCCAGAGCCATATTCTCCGAGCGGATCGCCAGCAGACATTCCTCATCGCTGCCCAGCTCCTCCGCCGCCGCCTGGGCCACCCAAAGCGTTCTCTCCCCGCAGAGGATGGGCCGCTTTCCCTCCCGGGGCGGGCCTCCGGCCCTGCCGTGGAGGAAGGTGGAAAAGCCCATAAAGTCCGCCACAAAGGGGCTGGCGGGCCGGTCGAAGATCTCCTGGGGCGTCCCGATCTGCAATATGCGTCCCTCATTCATTACAATGACCCGGTCGGCCAGGGACACCGCCTCCTCGTGGTCGTGGGTGACGATGATGGTGGTGATGCCCAGCTCCCTCTGGATCCGCTTGATCTCCACCTGCATCTCCAGCCGGAGCTTGGCGTCCAGGTTGGAAAGGGGCTCGTCCAGCAGAAGGATAGAGGGCCGGGTCACCAGGGCCCGGGCCAGGGCCACCCGCTGCTGCTGACCTCCGGAGAGCTCCCGGGGATACCGCCTGTCCAACCCCGTCAGCTTCACCAGGGTGAGGATCTCTTCCACCCGGCGGGAGATCTCCCCCTTGGGACACTTTTGAAGCTTCAGGCCAAAGGCCACGTTTTCAAACACCGTCATGTGGGGAAACAGGGCGTAATTCTGGAAGAAGATGCCGATGTTCCGCTTGTAGGGGGGGATCCTCCCCACGTCCGTCCCATCCACCAGGATGGTGCCCTCACTGGGCTCGGTGAACCCGGCGATCATCCGCAGAGTGGTGGTCTTGCCGCAGCCGCTGCCGCCCAGGAGAGCGATCATCTCTCCCTGGGCCACCAGCAGATCCATGCCATCTACGGCGGTGAAGGCCCCGAACCGCTTGGTCAGGCCTTTGAGTTCTAAGGTCGCCATATCCGCTTCCTCCTCACTTTACAAACATATCCAGTCCCACAAACCGCTCCATCAGCAGAATGAGAACCAGGGAGGCCACAATCAGCAACGTGGAGATGGCCGCCAGGGTGGGATCAAAGGTCAGCTCCATATAGTTCATGATCCGGATGGGCAGAGTCACGAACCTGGGGGTGGAGAGCAGACTGCTCAGGGCCACCTCGTCGAACGAGTAGAGGAAGGCCAGCAGCGCCCCCGCCAGCACCCCTGGCTTGGCCAGAGGCAGGGTGATCCTGAAAAATACCTGCGCCGGGCCGGCCCCCAGGGAGGTGGCCGCATCCTCCAGGGTCCAGTTGAATACATGGAGCACCGACACGGTATTGCGCACAATATAGGGCAGGATAATGACCAGATGCCCGATGAGGAGCCGCGCCATCCCCGGCACCCCCCCGATCTGACTGTAGACCTGGAGGAGCACGAAGGCGAAGGCCACGCTGGGCACATACATGGGAGAGGTAAAGTAGTTCAGCAGAGCGTTCTTCCCTTTAAAGTCATACCGACACACCGACAGGGCGGCAAAGACTCCCAAAAATACGTCTATCCCCGTGGCGATAAGCCCCAGCTTCAGGCTGTTGGCAAGACCCTCCATAAAGTGGGTGGAGCCTTGAAAAACGTTGGCGTACCATTTAAGGGAAAATCCCTGGGGCGGAAAGGTGATCAGAGCGGTGGGGGTAAAGGAGGCGATCACGATGACCGCCAGCGGCGCCACCAGAAAAATTATCACCAGCCCCGCCACCACCCGGCACAGCCAGTTGACCCGTCTGTCATCCATTTTTTCCGCCCCCCATCCGCTTCATATAGCCCGAGGTCAGCAGCACAATGACCACCTGCACCGCCAGGATCACTCCCAGCAGGATATAACTGACGGCAGAGGCGGCGCTCCAGTCAAAATTTACGTTGATCTCCTGAACCACCATGGTGGCCATCATCCGGAACTTGGAGCCGCCCAACAGCTTGGGCGTCACATAGGAGGTCATGCTCATGGTGAATACCAGCACGCATCCGGACAGCACCCCCGGCAGGCTCAGGGGAAAAACCACCTTTCGAAAGGTTTGGGCGGGGGTGGCGCCCAGACTGTAGGCCGCATACTCCACATTGGGATCGATACTCTGGAGCACCCCCACCAGAGAAAGGATCATATAGGGGATCAGCAGATGGATCATACCGATGACCACCGCCCCCTCGGTGTTGAGGAGCTTCAGCGGCCTGGCGATCACACCCAGGGCCATCAGAGCCTGGTTCAAAAGCCCGTTGGCGCCCAGAATGACCATCCATCCGTAGGAACGCACCACCGCGCTGACCAGGAAGGGAAAGAGTATGACGATCATCATCCACTTCCGCACCCGGGACCGGGTCCGGGCCATATAATAGGCCGCCGGATACCCCAGCACCAGGGACAGCCCCGTGGAGATCAGGGACACCCGCAGGGTCGTCCATAGGATATCCAGATAGAAAGGATCGCGGAAAAAGGCCGCGAAGTCCGCAACCCCGTCGTTCCCCACCGTCCGGAAAAAGATATACCCCATGGGGATCAGGAAAAATACCAGCAGGGCCAACGCCGCTGGCAGCGCCAACAGGGCCGCCTGCCGTCTGCGCTCCATCATCCATCCTCCTCCATCCCCTCCACCAGGGGTAAAAATCGCTTTTGGGCCACGTCCAGCAGCCCCATATCGGTACATTTGATCTCCGGGGATACCGCCAGGGGCATCACCGTCAAAAAGGTCAGCAGGTTCTCGTGGCGCAAGCCCATCTCCCGGCCGTGCCGCAGCAGGGCCTCCATCCTCTCCAGCAGCTCTTCCGGAGCCAGGTCGCACATGATCCCCGCCAGGGGCAGGGGGATCTGATGCCGAACCTGTCCCCCCTGGGCGGTGCACAGCCCGCCGCCGGCATCAATGACAGCGTTTGCCGCCAGAGCCATGTCAGCGTCATTGCCACCGAAAACCGTGAGGTTGTGACAGTCGTGTCCATAGGTCAGGGCCACCGCCCCCGTCACGCCATCCATCCCAGCCACCAGGGCCAGGCCATGCCGGTTTTTCCCGTAGCGGTTGAACACCGCCATCTTCAGCAGTCCCTCTTCCCGGAGCTCCGACCATCCGTCTTTCTCCGGACCCAGTTCCAGACTCCGCTCCACTCGTTTGGTCCGAACCCCGATCCCATCCTGTCCGATGAGATTGGCCCTTCCCCGTCCCCCGGGGAATCCGGCGGGCACAGCCACGCGAAGATGAAGATCCTCTTCCCTCACCGGGGCGATATTCATGGTGCTTTTCCGCAGTCCCTCCGGGATCACCCCGGTCAGCTGGGGCAAAAACCGCCCTGCCTCCACAAGGATCTCCCCGCCCCGGAGCAGGCATACCGGTCTGGGGTACCGGAGATCCTCCACCAGCTGCACATCGGCCGCCATGCCGGGGGCCAGCCCTCCCACATCAAAGAGCCGCAGCCGCTGGGCGGCGTTGATGGTGGCGAACCGAACCGCCCGCACCGGCTCCAAGCCCAGTTCAATGGCCTTCTCCACCACATGGTTGAGATGCCCGTCCCGCATGAGCCGGTGAAGGGGCACATCATCGGTCACCAGGCAGATCCGATCCTGGGCCGGGGACTCGTTCATGGCCTCCACCATCCCACGGGAGAGCATGGACTCCTGTATCTGCACAGTAAAGCCAAGGGCCAACTCTTCCCGAAGCTTATCCGGAGAATTGGTGGTGTGGTCGCTGTCAATGCCTGTGGCCCGAAAGGCCTGGAGCCGCGCCCCCGTCAGAAGGGAGGCGTGTCCGTCCAAAAGACAGTGGCGGCGGCGCGCGCGCTCTATCACCGACAGAATGCGCTCATCACCGTCCGCCACTCCATTAAAGTCCATAATCTCTCCCAGCCCCCAGATCCCGGGCAGATCCAGAAGCCGATCCATCTCATCGGGCCCCACCTCATACCCCGATCCCTCAAAACCGGGGGCGGAGGGAATGGTGGAGGGCGCCATGATCAAGATCCGCAGGGGCAGGCCCTCACAGGCCTGCGCCAAAACCCGCACGCCCTCCAGTCCCATCACGTTGCCGATCTCATGGGGGTCGGCGGCCACCGTGGTGGTGCCGCAGGTCAGGGCGATCCGGGCAAAGTGGGCGGGGGCGAGCATACTGCTCTCCAGGTGCATGTGGCTATCCACAAACCCAGGCAGGGCATACTTTCCCTCCCCGTCCACCTCCCGGCGGCCCCGGAAGTCGGGCAGAGACTTACCCACATAAGCAAGACGCTCCCCCACCACCCCGATACAACCGGGCGCGATAGAGGAGTCGAATACATTCACGATCTTTACATTCTTTATGAGGATATCAAAGGGGAGATTTCCCCGAATGGCTTCCACAGCGGCCTTTGACATGAGAGCCCTCCCCATTTTCTCCGCCTCCCCGGCAAAGCCGGGTCAAGCTTCGTTCTGTCATAAAGTGTAACTTTTCCCCCGGGACTTGTCAATAGGGCTTGCAATAAAAGGGCTTTTTGTATATTATAGGAAAGGTTTTGTATTTGTTCCCCTGTGAATTTTCACGATATTTCCAGGGCAGAAAAGGGGTAGGTATTATGACAAGGGAAGATCTGAAACGCCGGTGCCTTTCCGCCATCGACGAGAACAAAGAAAAGATCATCGCCATCGGGGAGGATATCTTCTCCCACCCGGAGCTGGGCTTTAAAGAGGAGCGCACCTCCCGTCTGGTCCGGGACGTTCTGGACAGTCTGAACATCCCTCATCAGGATCATCTGGCCCTCACCGGGGTAAAGGGGACTTTGAAGGGCGGAGAACAGGGTCCCCGGGTGATGGTCATGGGGGAACTGGACGCGGTGGTCTGCCCCCTCCACCCCCAGGCCGATCCCCAAACCGGGGCGGCCCACTCCTGCGGACACAACTCCCAGATCGCCTCCATGCTGGGGGCGGCCATGGGCCTCGCCCCCCTGGCGAAGGAGCTCTGCGGCGATGTGATCTTTGCCGCCGTCCCTGCCGAGGAATATGTGGAGCTGGAGTACCGGGAACGGCTGCGCCAGGAGGGAAAGATCCGCTTCATAGGCGGCAAGCAGGAGTTCATCCGCCAGGGCGTTCTGGACGACGTGGATATGGGCATGATGATCCACTCCCACGCCGGGGTGGGAGACCGGCGCTTCCTCATGGAGTGCGACAGCTCCGGCTTCATCGGCAAGCTCATCCGCTTCACCGGCAAGGAGGCCCACGCCGGAGCCCGGCCCTTTGATGGGATCAACGCCCTCAACGCCGCCTGCCTCGCCCTTCTGGCCGTCAACTCCCAGCGGGAGACCTTCCGGGAGAAGGATCGGATCCGCATCCACCCCATCATGACCAAGGGGGGCGACCTGGTAAATATCGTCCCCGCCGATGTGCGCCTGGAGACCTATGTCCGGGGCACCAACCTCCGGGGCATCCTGGACGCCTCGGAGAAGGTGAATCGCTGCCTCCAGGGCTGCGCCTACGCCATCGGGGCCACAGTGGACATTCAGGAGCTCCCCGGCTATCTGCCCCTCATTCAGGACAAGACTCTTTCCGACCTTTTTGCCCGAAACGGAGAAGCCCTCCTGGGCCCCGACGCCAACATTTACGGTCAGGAGCTTATGGGAGCCACCGATGCGGGAGACATCAGCTCCCTCATGCCCTTTATCCACGTCTCCACCGGCGGTTACCTGGGAGACGCCCACAGCAAAGACTTTACCGTCTGCGACAAGGAGATGGCCTATGTCATGCCCGCCAAGGCCATGGCCATGACGGTCATCGACCTTCTCTGGGACCACGCCGCCCGGGCCAGGGACTTAAAAAACGCCTTTACCCCCAAGCTCACCAAACAAGCCTACCTGGAGCTCTGGTCACAGTTTCAGGCCGGCGGGATCGACCCCGCCGCCTTCTGATCCTCCCCTCCCCCCAGATCCCGGGCGGCTCAGAGCCCGAGGCTTTCCTCCCACCGACGCCTCTCTGCTTTTTAAGGGGACGCACTGCGGTTCCATTCCGCAGCGCGTCCCCTTTTTGCGTCAGACGTTCTATTTAAATCTTTTTCAGCGCCCTGCTTTACACCCGGTCACTTTTGGGGTCTGTAAAAGGTGCCCTCCATGGGAAGCTTTGTGCGCAGGATCCCGTCCCGGGCGTAGTAGGCCCCGGCGACGGCGGGGGCGGTGGGAATGGCGGCGATCTCTCCGATGCCCTTGGCCCCGTAGGCGAAGGGCAGAAGCTCTTGCTTCTCCACATAGACGGCGTGGATGTCCGGGATCTGGTCGGCGCGCAGCAGACCCAGGGTGCCGAATCTGGCCTGGGGAACACAGTCCTTCAGGGGGAAGTCCTCGGTGAGGGCATAGCCCAGCCCCATGAGCACGCCCCCCTCGATCTGACCCTGGATGGCGGTGGGATTGACCACCTTTCCCGAATCGTGGGCGGCCCAGACCTCCCTCACCCGGCCCTCGTCGTCCAGGATGACCACATGGGTGGCAAAGCCATAGGCCACATGGCTCTTGGGATTGGGCTTGTCGGAACCCAATTTGTCGGTGGGGTCAAAGAATTCAGCGAAGAACTCCCTGCCCTCCAGCGCCCCCAGCTCTCCTCCCGCCTGATCCAGCGCGGCCTTCAGATCCATGGCGGCCATGCGCACCGCCTCACCGGTGATGAGGGTCTGGCGGGAGCCGGAGGTGGTGCCGGAATCGGGGGTAAGCGCTGTGCTGCAGCCCATGTTTCGCAGCTTTTCCAAGGGAAGGCCGGAGGCCTGGGCCAGGATCTGCAGAAACACGGTGGCACAGCCCTGGCCGATGTCGGAGGCGGCGCAATAGAGCTTCACCCTTCCCTCCTCCACCGCCAGCTTACACCGGCCCTTGTCGGGCAGGCCCACCCCCACGCCGGAATTTTTCATGGCGCAGGCAATGCCGGCATGGGAGGCGTTTTTCTCGTAGACCTCCTTCACTGCCAGAAGGGTCTCCTTCAGGGCGGTGGAGCAGTCGGCGATCTGGCCGTTGGGCAGGGCCTTCCCCGGCTCGACGGCGTTGCGCCAGCGGATCTCCCAGGGCGAGATCCCCACCCGCTCCGCCAGCAGATCGATCAGGCTCTCCAGGGCGAACTCGCTCTGGCACACCCCAAAGCCCCGGAAGGCCCCGGCGGGGGGATTGTTGGTGTACCAGCCATAGCCCCGGATATCGGTATTCCGGTAGCAGTAGGGCCCCACCGAATGGGTGCAGGCCCGCTCCAGCACCGGCCCGCACAGGGAGGCGTAAGCGCCGGTATCGAAGTGGATCTCACAGTCCAGGGCGGTGAGGATCCCATTTTCGTCACAGCCCAGGGTGAAGGTCCCCTCCATGGCGTGGCGCTTGGGGTGGAAGTTGATGGACTCCTGCCGGGTGAGCTTCACCTTCACCGGCCTGCCCGCCTTCAGGGCCGCCAGCACCGCCAGGTGCTGCACCGACACATCCTCCTTGCCTCCGAAGCCGCCCCCCACCAGCTTGTTTTCCACCACGATGCACTCCGGGGCCCAGCCCAGCATGATGGAGATCTCCTTCCGGGTATCGTAGACCCCCTGGTCGCTTGTATAGACCTTTACCCCATCTCCATAGGGAAAGGCCACGGCGCACTCGGGCTCCAGAAAAGCGTGCTCGGTAAAGGGGGTGCGGAAGGTGCGGGTCACGGTGTGGGCCGAGGCCGCCAGCGCGCCCCCTGCGTCGCCCCTGGTCACGTGGCGCCGCTGACACAGGTTGCCCCCCGGGTGGAGCTCAGGGGCGTCGGGGGCCATGGCGGCGTGGATATCCCGCACCGGCTCCAGGGGCTCATAGTCCACCTCAATGAGCTCCTTGGCCCGCTTTAAAATTTCTTCCGTTTCGGCGATCACCAGGCACAACGCGTCCCCCACGCACCGGGTCACATCCCCCACGGCGATCATCACATCCCAGTCCTGCTGGAGGTGGCCCACCTTGTTGTGGGGCACGTCCAGGGCGGTGAGCACCCCCAGCACCCCGGGCAGGGCCAGGGCCTTCTCCGTCCGGATCTCCAGGATCCGGGCCCTGGGGTATTTGGAGCGAAGGGCGGAGGCGTATACCATCCCCTCTGGGTAAAGGTCGTCACAGTACTCCCCGATCCCCAGCACCTTGTCCCGCACGTCGATCCGGAAGGCGGGGCTTCCCACGGCGTAGTCCTCCCCCCGCTCCGGGGCGGGATCCACCCCCCGCTCCCCCCGGAGGATGGCCCCCGCCAGGGAGATGGCCTCTATGATCTTCTTGTAGCCGGTGCACCGGCACACGTTGCCCCGGATGGCCTTTTTGATCCGGGCCTCGTCAGGATCCGGCTCCACGTCCAGCAGGGCCTTGCCGCACAGCACCATGCCGGGGATACAGAAGCCGCACTGCACCGCCCCCACCGCGCCGAAGGCGTAGACAAAGGCCTCCTTCTCCTCCGGGGAGAGGCCCTCCACCGTAAGGATCTCCCGTCCCACCGCCTTTTGGGTGGTGAGGACACAGGCCCGGACAGTCCTTCCGTCCACGATCACGGTACAGGTGCCGCAGGCGCCTTCGCCGCACCCGTCCTTCACCGAGGTGAGGCCCAGATCGTCCCGGAGGTAGCGCAGCAGAGACTTGTTCTCCGCCGTGGTACGCTCCACGCCGTTGACGGTAAAGGTATAGCTTTCGCCCATGGGTCTTCCTCCCCCCATCCGTGGGGCCGCCGACAGCCTCCTCTTTCAAAGAGACCGGCGCACCCACCCATTTTTCCATCCATTTCCCCGTACGGAAAACCCTCCGAATTTATATCAGCAGATACCCATAGTCCTCACAGACCGCCAGGATCAGCCGGCGCAGGCCGTCGAAGAGTCCGCAGTCGGGGTCGGACACGTCGTACTCCTTCACCTCGCCGGCAAAGCGTACCAGAGCCCGCTTCCCCTCCAGCCGGAGAAAACCCTCGTTCCCGCTGTTTTCAAAGTCCTCCCTGCTCCAAAAGAGGGTAAACTTGTCCCTGTAGGGCCGGGAGTCGTAGGGGCAGAAGACGGCGCAGTTGCCGCACTCGTTACACATGCCGTCCACATGGAGGATCTGACTCAGCGCCATGCCGGGCACCCGCACCGACACATTGGCCCGGTTGGGACACACCGACACGCAGGTCTCGCACACCGTGGCACAGCCCAGGCACCGGCTGTCCCCACAACTCTCGCAGTCGGCGCACAGCTCTCCCCTGCGGGCCCGGTAGGTCTCATAGCTTGCCGGGCGGCAGTTGTCCGGCGCGTACCGCTCCATGTCCATCCCCGTGATGGCCCGGGCGGCTTTGGCCGCCCCCGCGATGGCCTCCACCACGGTCTTGGGGCCGGTCTGGCCGTCACCGATGACATAGATCCCCTTTACCGAGCTCTCCAGCGTTTGGGCGTCCACAACAGCTCTGCCCCGGTCGTCCATGGCCAGGCCGTTGGCGGCGTACAGATCGCCGTCCACCCGCTCGCCCACGGCGGTGATGACGGTGTGGGCGGGAAGCCCGATCTTCTCCCCCGTCTCCTCCACCCCTCTGCGGCCCGAGGCGTCGGGGGCGCCCAGGGCCATGACGGCGCACTCCAGCCGGCCGTTTTCCACACCGATGGGGGAGAGCAGCTCCATGAACTCCACTCCGTCGGCCACCGCCAGCTCCAGCTCCTCCTGGTCGGCGGGCATATAGCGCTTGGTGCGGCGGTAGATCAGCCGCACCCGCTTCACTCCCGGCAGGCGCTTGGCCGCCCGGGCGGCGTCCATGGCGGTGTTGCCTCCGCCGATGACCGCCACGTCCTCTCCCAGCTCCAGCTCCGACGGGCGGGACTTGGCCTTTTCCAGAAACTCGATCACGTTCATGGCCCGGCCGTATTTCAGTCCGGCGTCTCCCGGCTTCCAGGCGCCGGTGGCCAGGATCACGTGGGTAAAGCCGTGGGCCAGAAGCTCCCTGGCGTCGGTGATCTCCGCCCCGGTGACAAATCTGGCCCCCATGGCCCCGCAAAGGGCCACGTCCTTTTCTATGTCGGCCTCCTCAATGCGGAAGGCGGGGATCACGTGGCGGACGATACCGCCCAAGGTCTCCCTGCGCTCAAACACCGTGGTCTCCACCCCGGCCCGGCCCAGAAAATAAGCCGCCGAGAGCCCCGCGGGGCCGCCGCCGATGACCGCCACCTTCTGATTTCCCGGGGAATGGCCCGGCCTGAGCTGACCCAGCAGGGCATCGAAGCCCTCCCGGGCCGCCCTTTTCTTTTGGGTACGGATGTGGACGCTCTCCTCATAGCTTCCCCGCATACACTTGTCCATGCACCGGTGGGAGCAGATGGTGCCGGTGATAAAGGGCAGGGGATTGCGCTGGATGATGACCCGGAGGGCCTCCTCATACTTTCCCTCCTCCACCAGAGCCAGATAGGCCGGAATGTCCTGGTGGATGGGACAGCCCTCCCGACAGGGGGCGGTAAAGCAGTCCAGCAGGGGCACCTGCCCGGCCAGCTTTTTGGAGGGGATGGGCTTCACCGGCTTGCGGCAGAGCGTCCCCTCCCGGGCCTCCCGGGCCAGGGCGGACACCTGCTCCACATCCACGCCCTTCCAATCCCCCCGGTGATCTCCCAGGAGCCCGGCGATCTGGGCAAAGCGCTCATACCCGCCGGGCTTGAGGGCGGTGGTGGCCATGGTGATGGGCCAGATCCCCGCTTCGCAGAGCCCCTTCACGGTAAAAGCGTCGGCCCCACCGGAATAGGAGATGCGCAGTTTGCCCTCAAAGGCCCGGGAGAGCTGATGGGCCAGAGAGAGGGAGAGGGGATAGAGGGCCTTGCCGGACATGTACATCTCCTCGCTGGGCAGCTCCCCCGCCGCCACATCCACCGGGAAGGTATTGGTGAGCTTTACGCCGAACTCCACCCCCCGCTCCCCCGCCAGGGCCTGAAGCCGGCGGAGCATGGGAAGGGCGTCGGCCCACTGGAGATCCTCTTTGAAATGGTGGTCGTCAAAGCGGACATAGTCCCACCCCAGCTCATCCAGGGTCTTCCGGGCAAAGTCATAGCCCAGGAGGGTGGGATTGCACTTGATGTAGGTGTGGAGCCCCTTTTCCGTGATGAGATAGGTGGCAATGCGCTCGATCTCGTCAGGGGGACAGCCATGAAGGGTGGACTCGGTGATGGAGCGGGACACTCGGGGGGAGAGACCGCGGACATAGGCCTCGTCCACCCTCCCAAAGCGATCCAGATTGCCCAGGGCCCAGTCCACGCAGGCCTTCCAGGCCTCCGTCCGGGAGGCGTCCTTCATCCCCTCGATGTAGGCGTCCACCTTTTCGCTTTTGATCCCCGCCAGGTCGTAGCCCACCGACATGTTGAACACGAAGCCGTCGGGATCTCCCAGGCCCCATTCCTTCGAGAGCAGCTTGCAGGCGAACCAGCCCTTCACATACTCCTCCAGCGCCTGAGGCACGGTGAGCTCGGTGGACCACTCGCAGTTGTAGCACTCGTCGGCGGCGGTAATGCAGGGCTTCGCCACGCATTTGGACAGCTCTTCCCCGTCCATGACCTGCACCGTTTTCACCTCAAAGAACCGGCAGCCGGAGACATAGGCCGCCACCAGATTCTGAGCCAGCTGGGTGTGGGGCCCCGCCGCGGGGCCGAAGGGGGCCTCCAGCTTCTCCCCGAAAATGGACAAAGCCTCTCCCCTGGCATATCGGGGCATCTTTTGCGCCGACACCCCGAAAACGCAGCCCCGGTCCTTATATTCGGTGAGCGCCCAGTTCATCAGCTCCCCAAAGGGGATGGGCCGCATAATATCGCTCATAGGTATGACCTCCATTTATCCCTGTTCAATATGTCCGGTCGTTGAGCTCACCCCAGAGTTTTTTGGACTGCTCCATGCACCAGGCGTTGAGCTTCTCCTCGTCCAGCGCGGTAAACTCCCGATCCTTGTAGACCACCTTCCCGTTGATGATGGTGGTCCGGCAGCTCCTGCCCTCCATGCCGAAGAGGATGTGGCCGTCCACATTCTCCCCGCCGAAGGGGGTAAAGGGCTTGTAGTCCATGATGATCACGTCGGCGGCGGCTCCGGGGGCCAGGACGCCCAGGGGCTTTTTGAAGTACCGGGAACAGATGGCGGGATTGTTTTGGAAGAGCATCCCCGTGGCCTCCGTCCAGCCCACCCCGGGGTGACAGGCGTTGTGGCGCTGCATGGGCAGCAGGGTCTTCAGGCTCTCCAGCATGTCGTGGGTATAGGCGTCGGTTCCCAGGCCGATGAGAATGCCCCTTTCCCACATCTGAAGTACCGGGGCGCAGCCCACGGCGTTGCCCATGTTGGACTGGGGATTGTTCACCACCATTGTGTCCGTTTCCCGGATGATATCCATCTCCGCCGGAGAGACGTGGATGCAGTGGCCCAGCATGGTCTTCTTTCCCAGAAGGCCGTTGTAGAGCAGCCGGTTCACCGGGCGGCAGCCGTATTTGCGCAGGCTGTCGTAGACGTCGTTCATCCCCTCGGCGACGTGGATATGGAAGCCGGTCATATCGTTGTTGGCCTTCACCATGGCCTCAAAGGTCTTGTCCGAGATGGTAAACAGGGCGTGACCGCCGAACATGGCCCCCAGCATATCGTCGTCATGCTCCTTGCACCAGCGGGCGAACTGGGCGTTTTCCTCAATGGCCTGGGCGCATTTTTCCTCCCCGTCCCGCTCGGAGACCTCATAACACAGGTTGGCCCGGATCCCCGCCTCGGCGCACACGTCCCGGATGGCGAAGAGGGAGCCGGGGATCTCTCCAAAGGAGGCGTGATGATCGAAAATGGTGGTGACTCCGTTGCGGATACAGTCCAGCACCGTGGCCCAGGCGCAGGCCCTTGTGCCGTCCAGGGTCAGATGCCGGTCGATGTTCCACCACTGGCCCTCCAGCACGCTGAGAAAATCCGTGGGGCTGAACCCGTCGATGGACAGCCCCCGGGCCAGGCCGGAATAGATGTGGGTGTGGGCATTGATGAGGCCGGGCATGATGACTCCGCCCCTGGCATTCAAAAACTCCGCCTCGGGGTATTTGCTCCGCAGGGCCTCAAACTCCCCCGCCTCTTTGACCCGCTCCCCCTCCAGCACCACCGCGCCGTCCTCCACGTAGGGAAGGGCGCTGTCCCGTGTGATGAGCCTTCCGTTGCCCACCAACAGCATGTCGATCTCCTCCTTCATAAAATCGTAAAGTGCCCGTTCATGCCGGTCACGCCGGCACCCCGGCGGCTATTCCTCCTTGCTGGCGTCTATATAGCTGTACAAAGTATATTTGCTGATACCGAACTCCTTTGTGACCCGGTCGCCGCTCCTGGTGATGAGGAAGGCCCCCGACTGGTTGAGAAACTGGATGGCCCGGATCTTCTCGTCCTTGCTCATCAGCGCCGCGGGCTTGCCCACCAGCTTAATGGACTGGGCGATGAGCTCATCCAGCAGGTCGTTGACGTTCAGAGGAATGCTCTCGGGCTCCCTGGCCTCCTCCCCCGCAGTCACAAGGGAGTGAATGCTCCCCTCCACGGCCAGCAGGCTGGTGATGTCGTAGTTTACCGCAAAGATGGCCGCCGGCTTTCCTGAGGTGTCCCGGATATACATGGTACTGCTTTTCAAAATGCGCCCGTCGTGGGTGCGGGTAAGGTAGGCCAGCCGATCCTCCAGGGTGGCCGGATCGTGCTTGAGGGCCTCCAGCACGATGTGACTGGGCCCGTCCCCCCGCTTGCGGCTGGAGACATGGCCGTTTTCAATAAAAATGATGCTGCTGTCCACCTTGTCGGGAGACAGGTCGTGGACCACCACCTCACAGTTCTCTCCGAACTGCCGCGCCAGGCCGTGGGCCAGCTGGGCCAGGGTCTCCATCAGGTTGAGATCTGTCATATCCGCCCACCTTCTTTCTTATTTGTATTGTAGCATAGCCTTTGGGAAAACTCAACAAAAATTTTTATTGCATCAAAAATTTTTTTAGTTTTTTCTCTTGATTTTTTCCGGAGATGTGCTATAGTGTCCTTAACCTAAAAGTTTTTTATGGACAAAAACTTTTTATTGGAGGTGCCCTATGGAGAAGATCAAATGGGTGGAAAACCGTCTGCCCAAAACCCGGGACGAACAGCTTCCCATCATGGCTCTGGAAGAGGTGGCGCGGGCAAGGGCCTTTCACCGCAGCTTTCCCCAATACGCCGTGACTCCCCTGGCGGCGCTGGAGGGTATGTCCGGCTCTCTGGGCCTGGGCGGGCTCTATGTGAAGGACGAGAGCTACCGCTTCGGCCTCAACGCCTTCAAGGTGCTGGGCGGCTCCTTCGCCATGGCCCGGTACATCGCCCAGCAGATGGGCAGGGACGTGTCCGAAATGAGCTACGACTACCTCACCGGCGACAAGCTCAAAGAGGAGTTCGGCCAGGCCACCTTCTTCACCGCCACCGACGGCAATCACGGCCGGGGTGTGGCCTGGGCGGCCAACAAGCTGGGGCAGAAGGCGGTGGTTCACATGCCCAAGGGCACCGTCCGGATCCGCTACGACAACATCGCCAGGGAGGGGGCCCAGGTCACCATTGAGGAGGTCAACTACGACGACTGCGTCCGTATGGCCGCCGCGGAGGCCGCCCAGACCCCCCACGGCGTGGTGGTGCAGGACACCGCCTGGGACGGCTATGAGGAGATCCCCTCCTGGATCATGCAGGGCTACGGCACCATGGCCTCCGAGGCCGACGAGCAGCTTGCCGCCCTGGGCAGAAAGCCCACCCATATCTTTATCCAGGCCGGCGTGGGCTCCCTGGCCGGGGCGGTGCAGGGCTACTTTGCCAACCGGTACCCCGACGCGCCTCCCAAGGTCATCATCGTGGAGGCCTCCGCCGCCGACTGCCTCTATCAGGGAGCTGTGGCGGGGGATGGAAGGGAGCGGTTCGTCACCGGCGAGCTGGCCACCATGATGGCGGGGCTGGCCTGCGGCGAGCCCAACACCCTGAGCTGGGACATTCTGAAAAACCACGCCGCCTGCTTTGTCTCCTGCCCCGACTGGGTCTCCGCCCGGGGTATGCGGATACTGGGCTCCCCCCTGAAGGGCGACCCCCGGGTGATCTCCGGAGAGTCCGGGGCGGTGGGTATGGGGCTTGTGGCCACCATTATGACCGATCCCGGCTACGCCGCCCTCAAGGAGGCCCTGGGGCTGGATGAGACAAGCACCGTGCTTCTCTTTTCCACCGAGGGAGACACCGATCCGGACAATTACCGCGCCGTCCTCCTGGGCGGCAGAGAAATGTGAAGGAGGACACAAAAAATGGACTGTGAGCAGATCAGGAAAGCGGCAATGGCCTATCAGGCCGATATGACCCGGTTCCTCCGGGAGATGATCTCCCACCCCAGCGAGAGCTGCGAGGAAAAGGAAGTTGTGGCGTGCATCAAGGCCGAGATGGAAAAGCTGGGCTACGATGAGGTGGAAGTGGACGGCCTGGGCAACGTCATCGGCTGGATGGGCCAGGGCGACAGGATCATCGCCATCGACTCCCACATCGACACCGTTGGGGTGGGCAACCGGGACAACTGGGAGGCCGATCCCTACGAGGGCTATGAGACCGGGGAGATCATCTTCGGCCGGGGAGGCTCCGACCAGGAGGGAGGCATGGCCGCCGCCACATACGGGGTCAAGCTCATGAAGGATCTGGGCCTCATCCCCCAGGGCTACCGGATCATGGTGGTGGGCTCCGTTCAGGAGGAGGACTGCGACGGCATGTGCTGGCAGTACATCATCAACAAGTTCTTCCCCGCCAAGGGGATCAAAAAGGAACAGGTGGAGTTCGTCATCTCCACCGAGCCCACCGACGGCGGCATCTACCGGGGCCACCGGGGCCGCATGGAGATCCGGGTGGACGTGAAGGGCATCTCCTGCCACGGCAGCGCCCCGGAGCGGGGGGACAACGCCATCTATAAGATGGCGGACATCGTTCGGGAGATCCGGGCCCTCAACGAGAACGACGACGCGGACGGGACGGAGATCAAGGGCCTGGTGAAGATGCTCAACCCCAAGTACAACCCGGAGCACTACGAGGACGCCCGGTTCCTGGGCCGGGGCACCTGCACCGTCAGCCAGATTTTCTACACCTCCCCCAGCCGCTGCGCCGTGGCGGACAGCTGCGCGGTGAGCGTGGACCGGCGCATGACCGCCGGGGAGACCTGGGACAGCTGCCTGGAGGAGATCCGGGCCCTGCCCAGCGTGAAAAAGTACGGCGAGGACGTGAAGGTCAGTATGTATATGTACGACCGCCCCGCCTGGACCGGCCTGAAGTACGAGACGGAGTGCTACTTCCCCACCTGGATCAACAAGGAGAGCGCCCCCCACGTCCAGGCCCTGGCGGACGCCCACAAGGCGCTCTACGGCGAGAAGCGCATCGGACACCCCGACGCCATGAAGCTGCGGGACCGGCCTCTGATTGACAAGTGGACCTTCTCCACCAACGGCGTGTCCATCCAGGGCAGGTACGGCATCCCTTGCGTGGGCTTCGGCCCCGGCGCGGAGAGCCAGGCCCATGCCCCCAACGAGATCACCTGGAAGCAGGATCTGGTGGCCTGCGCCGCCGTGTACGCCGCCTGCGTGGGCCTCTACAAGGGCAAGGGCGACGAGGACGTGTGCGTCTACCGGGGCGGCAAGACGGACAACGATATCAAGTAAAATCGGAGCTATCCGCATAAATTGATTTTATAAAGGAGAAGATACGCTATGAGCAAGACAGAAAAGCTGGCCCAGCACCTGGAGAAGCTGAAAATCAACGGTATGTACAGGGACGACTTCTACTGGACCTGGGACAAGACGGACGACGAGCTGGACGCCATCTTCACCGTGGCCGACGCTCTGCGGGACCTGCGGGAGCGGAACATCTCCACCAAGGTTTTCGACTCCGGCCTGGGCATCTCCATCTTCCGGGACAACTCCACCCGCACCCGGTTCTCCTTCGCCAGCGCCTGCAACCTGCTGGGCCTGGAGGTCCAGGACCTGGACGAGAAGAAGAGCCAGATCGCCCACGGCGAGACCGTCCGTGAAACCGCCAACATGGTCTCCTTCATGGCCGATGTCATCGGCATCCGGGATGACATGTTCATCGAGGAGGGCCACAAATACCAGAAGACCTTCATGGACGCCCTGGACGAGGGCTATGAAAAGGGCATCCTGGAGCAGCGGCCCACCCTGGTCAACCTCCAGTGCGACGTGGACCACCCCACCCAGTCCATGGCGGACCTGCTGCACGTCATCCATGAGCTGGGCGGCGTGGAGAACCTGAAGGGCAAGAAGGTGGCCATGACCTGGGCCTACTCCCCCAGCTACGGCAAGCCCCTCAGCGTGCCCCAGGGGGTCATCGGCCTGATGACCCGGTTCGGCATGGAGGTAGTCCTGGCCCACCCCGAGGGCTATGAGGTCATGCCCGAGGTGGAGGAGGTCGCCAGGAAAAACGCCGCGGCCACAGGCGGCTCCTTTACCAAGACCCACTCCATGGCCGAGGCCTTCAAGGACGCCGACATCGTCTACCCCAAGTCCTGGGCACCCTTCGCCGCCATGGAGAAGCGCACCGACCTGTACGCCCAGGGCGACGCCGAGGGCATCAAGGCCCTGGAGAAGGAGCTGCTGGCCCAGAATGCCCAGCACAAGGACTGGTGCTGCACCGAGGAGCTGATGAAGACCACCCGGGAGGGCAAGGCCCTCTATCTCCACTGCCTGCCCGCCGACATCAACGACGTGTCCTGTTTGGACGGCGAGGTGGCCGCCAGCGTCTTCGACCGCTACCGCACCCCCCTCTACAAGGAGGCCTCCTTCAAGCCCTACATCATCGCCGCCATGATCTTCCTGGCCAAGGTGAAGGATCCCGCCGCCATGCTCAAACTTTTGGAAGAGCGGGGAACCCAGCGCTGGCTCCAGGCCTGACCCAAAGGGGCCGCCGAGGCTTGATTCAAACGGGCCGCCGAGGGCGGCGGCCCCTACTAATACAGGAGGTACTATCTCCCTATGTCAAAACGAATCGTTATCGCTTTAGGTGGCAACGCCCTGGGGAATAACCTCCCCGAGCAGATGGTGGCGGTGAAGATCACCGCCCGGGCCATCGCCGACCTGATCCAGGCCGGGCACGAGGTGGTCATCGCCCACGGAAACGGCCCCCAGGTGGGTATGATCCAGAACGCCATGACCGAGTTGACCCGCTCCGACCCTGAAAAGTACATCCCCTGTCCCCTCAGCGTGTGCGTGGCCATGAGCCAGGGCTACATCGGCTATGACCTGCAAAACGCCCTGCGGGAGGAGCTGTTGGATCGGGGAATGGACAAGGGCGTGGCCACCGTACTCACCCAGGTGGAGGTGGACCCCCACGATCCCGCCTTCACCCATCCCACCAAGCCCATCGGGGCCTTTATGTCCGAAACCGAGGCCCGGCGCCTGGTCAAGGAGCGGGGCTATGAGGTGGTGGAGGACGCGGGCCGGGGCTGGCGAAGGGTGGTGGCCTCCCCCCGTCCGGTGGGCGTGGTGGAGCTGGACACCATCCGGGCCCTGGCCGACAGCGACCATGTGGTGGTGGCCTGCGGCGGCGGAGGCATCCCCGTATTCCGCACCCAGGGTCATCATCTGAAGGGGGCGGCGGCGGTGATCGACAAGGACTTTGCCGCCTGTGTGCTGGCCCGGCAGCTGGAGGCCGATGTGCTCATCATCCTCACCGCGGTGGAGAAGGTGGCAGTGGACTTCGGCAAGCCCTCCCAGAAGTGGCTGGATCGGCTCACCCCCGCCCAGGCCAGGGAGTACATGGCTCAGGGCCAGTTCGCCCCCGGCTCCATGCTGCCCAAGGTACAGGCCGCGGTGGAGTTTGTGGAGAGCGCCCCGGGCCGTCAGGCCCTCATCACCCTGCTGGAAAAGGCGGGGGAGGGGATCGAGGGGAAGACCGGCACCCTGATCTCCCGGTAAAAAACATACGGCGAGGAGACGCTTTCGCGTCTCCTCGCTTTTTTCGCTTCCCCCATGCCGGCCTCAGGCCGCCGAAGCCATGTCCAAAAGCTCGCTTTTGGCCTCCCCCATGGTGTCGGCGGAGAAGCAAAAGCGGCCCGAGCCGTCGTAGACCTCCACGTGGCCTCCCACATACCGAAATTCAAAACGCTCTGCCATTTGGCCTCACTCCTTTCTGATGAGACCATTTTACCAGAAGAAAAGTCCCATAAAGCGGACTGTGATGCCATCGGGGGAAATCCCTTCTTGCGGGCCGCCCCTCTCTTTGTTATGATAGTTTTGGAAGAGTAACGCCATGGACAGGGAGGAAAACAGCATGCTTTCAAGACAACGGCTTTTCTGGCGATGGCAGCCCTATGACCTGCCCGGCTCCGACGCCGCCTTTCTGCGCGCCTGCCGGGACAACGCCGCCTACCACATTGCCCACTGCCCCGACTATGCCGCCATCTGCCGCCACTTGGACTTCGCCCCGGAGCAGCTCCAAACCGCGGATGACCTGGCAAGGATCCCTGTGATCCCCACCCTCTTTTTCAAGCGCAGGGCCCTCTTCTCCATGCCCCAATGGCGGATGGCCATGAAGGTCACCTCCTCGGGCACCAGCGGAAGGTTCAGCCGCATCGGCTTCGACTGGGGCTGTATTCTGGCTGAAGCCCCCATGGTGGTGAACCTGGGCTTCCGCCACCATCTGGTCTCGCCGAAGCCCGCCCACTGCGTCATCCTGGGCTACCGGCCCCACAAGTCCAACCACACCGGGGTCACCCGCACCATGTTTGGCCTCACCCACTTCTCCCCGCCCCTGAGCCGCACCTACGCCCTGAACCTGGTGGACGGCTCCTACGTCCCTGATCTGGACACGGTGGCCAAAACCCTTAAAAAGCTGGAGTCCTCTCCCTTCCCCACCCGGGTCATCGGCTTCCCCTCCTATCTCTGGTTCGGCCTGGGGCGGATGGAGGAGCTGGGGCTGAAAGTCCGCCTCTCCAAGGGCTCCCGGATCATTCTGGCGGGGGGCTGGAAGCAGCACTACGCCCAGGAGGTGGATAAGCGCATCCTCTACGCCCTCACGGAAAAGGTTTTGGGCATTCCCGAGGAGAATATCAACGAGCTCTTCGGCGCGGTGGAGCACCCCATCTTTTACAACGCCTGCGAAAAGCATCACTTTCACGTGCCCGTCTACGGCCGGATCCTCATCCGGGATCCGGACACCCTGGAGCCCCTCCCCACGGGCCGGGTGGGCCTTGTGAACCTCATCTCTCCCCTGATGGCCGCCACACCCACCCTCAGCGTCATGACCGACGACCTGGGCTATCTCACACCGGGGGAGGCGTGCGGCTGCGGAAGAAAGAGTCCCTACCTGACCATTCTGGGCCGGGTGGGTATGACCGACATTCAGACCTGTGCCGCCGGCGCCGCGGAGCTCCTGGGCCAGGCCGAAGGAAAGGGGGAAGCCTTTTGATCCTCGCCAACGGAACGCTGCTGCCCGATTCGCGGCGGAAAGATCTGATCGCCCATCTGGAAGAGGAGATCAACGTCACCCGCACGGGGGAGCCCCTGGACGCCGAGACCGTCATCGCCGCGGTGGACGCCCTGGGCAAGCGCCTTCGCTCCGGTGAATTTGACGCCCTTCTCGCCCCATTTTTTCCTTTCATTTCCAATTCGACACATTTGGACACTTTGCGACACTCCTGGACAGAGTTGGACACTTCCGGACACTCTTCGACTGTTTTGGACACTCCTGGACAGTCTTCGACTGTCTTGGACGCTCCTGGACACTCTTCGACTTCTTTGGACGGTTCCGGACACTCCTCAACGCTCTCCGACCTCTTTGGACTGGTCTGCCGGGAGACCCTGGAGTACAAGCTCCATGCCGAGCTGGGGCCGGAGCTCTTCGGGGAGCGGCGCTTTTCACAGACCACCGCCCGGCTCCTCCCCCTGGGCACCCTCCTTCACGTCGCCCCCGGAAATATGCCCGGACTGCCGGTATACACCGCCCTGGAAGGTCTTTTGACCGGAAACGTAAATCTTATCAAGCTGCCCAGGGCCGACAAGGGGCTCTCCCTGGCCGCCCTCTCCCTGCTCACCCGGCAGGAGCCCCGCATCGCCCCCTTCCTCTACGCCTTCGACCTGCCCTCCGGGGAGACGGAGGAGCTCAGGGCTCTGGCCCGGCTGGCCGACGGCGTGGTCACCTGGGGGGGAGACGACGCGGTGACCGCCCTGCGGGAGCTGGCCGGCCCGGGGTGCAAGCTCATGGAGTGGGGTCACCGGCTCAGCTTCGCCTATGTGGCCGGATATGAGGACAGGCAGAGCGAGCTCTCCCAGCTGGCCGGCCACATCATCGAAACCGGCGGACGGCTGTGTTCGTCCTGCCAGGTCATCTTTTTGGACGCCCGCCGCCGGGAGGAGGCAGAGGAGTTCTGTCGGGAATTTCTCCCCTATCTGGAGGCGGCCGCCGCCCGGCGCCCGGGCCTGGGCGCCGGGGCTCCGGCCAGCCTCAGCGGCCACACCGCTCTGCTGGAGCGGATCGTGGAGGGGCGGACCCAGGGAGAGCGCCTCTTCCGGGGCAGAGGCTGTTCCCTGCTCTTCCGCCCCGACGAGGAACTGGAGCTGTCGCCCATGGAGGGCAATGTGCTGGTGAAGTGTCTGCCCCGGGAAGGACTGCTCGCCGCCCTCCGGCGGAAAAAGGGCTGTTTGCAGACGGCGGGGCTCCTGTGCCCGGAGGAAGACCGGCCGGCGCTCTCCGACCTGCTGGCCCGGGCGGGGGTCACCCGGATCACCCGGGCGGGCGGCATGTCCGCCGCCTTCCCCGGCGAGGCCCACGACGGCGAATATCCCCTTCGGCGGTATGTGCGGGTGGTGGACGTGGAAAAGTAAGAAAGTTTTTATTTACCTTGTCTGGGCTTTCGTGTAAAATAGGGAAAGAACATTGAAAAGAACTTTTAGGAGAAAGGAGGCGTTTTCCGTGGCTGACGAGAGCTATCTTCCGGGACATATCCTGTCCCTCACCGCCGGGGCGGCCGACCGGCTCATTACCTCCGGCAGCGGAGACGCCGCCCTGCTGTATCTCTACCTGCTCAAAACGGCGGGTGAATATCAGACCGCCCAGGCGGCCAGGGCGCTGAAATGGGAGCCCGGCCGGTGCGACGCGGCGGCCGCCCTTCTGGCGGGCCTCGGCCTGGCCAGATTACCTGAGACCGCCCCCACCCCCAAGGAGCCGGAGCCCCCGGAATATTCGGCGGAGGATATCAACCGGGAGCTGGAGAGCGTCTCCTCCCCCTTTCCCGATCTGGTGCGGGAGGTTCAGCGGCGGCTGGGCAAGCCCCTGTCCACCTCCGATCTGAAAAGCCTTTACACCATCTATGATTTCTCCGGTCTGCCTCCGGAGGTGATCCTGCTGGTGGTGAGCTGGTGCGTGGAGGAATACCAGCGCAAGTACGGCCCCGGGCGGATGCCCCGGATGCCCCAGATCCAACGGGAGGCCATCCGCTGGAAGGAGCGGGGAGCCGAGACCGCCGAGACCGCCGAGGCCCATCTGAAACAGCTGACCCTTCTGCGGGATCGCTCCAGCCAGATCCTGGCCCTCATGGATATCCGGGACAGACCGGCCGTGACCCAGGAGAAGGACTTCATCGCCTCCTGGCTGAATATGGGCTTCCCCGACGAGGCCATCCGGCTGGCCTACGAACGGACCGTGGTGAAAACGGGGAAGCGGAGCCTTCCCTATATGAACAGGATCCTCACCGACTGGCACAACGGTGGGCTCCACACGGCAGCCGAGATCGACGCCGCCGAGGGGAAAAAGGCCCCGGCCCGGAGACACCTCTCCGGCGCGGGCGCTACCGCCCCTCAGCCCGCCGCCCCCGGCGAGGCCGACCGGCGGGCACGGGCGGACATGGAACAGATGAGAAAGCTCCTGCGGGGCGAGAAAGGGGAGGGGAAATAAATGGGATATGAAGGAGAAGTCCTCCACCGGGCCAACGCCCGTCTTGCCCTGCGGCGCAAGGAGCGGGAGCGGGCCGGACAGGCCCTGCGGTCCCGTCTGTTCACCCAGTGCCCTGAGCTGGGGGACATTGACCGGCAGCTTCGGGGGGCCATTCTGGACGTGATCACCTCCTGCCTGCGTTCAGGGAGCGATCCAGGCCCCTCCCTGGGGGTCATCCAGGACAAAAACATGGAGCTCCAGGCCCGGCAGACCCAGCTTTTGCAGGAGCTGGGCTACCCCCCCGACGCCCTGGACGACAAGAGCGTGTGTCCCCACTGCAACGACACGGGCTGGCAGGGCACCCGGATGTGCGAGTGCCTCAAGGCCCTGTGTGCCGAGGAGCAGGTCAGAGAGCTGAGCAAGCTGCTGGATCTGGGCGAGCAGTCCTTCGACGCCTTTTCCCTGGACTGGTACTCCCCCCTGCCCTGGCCGGGGGAGAGCCTGTCCCCCCGGGAGAACATGGAGTTTATCTACGAGGTCTGCCTCAACTACGCCCAGAAGTTCGGGAAATTCTATTTTAAAAACCTCTTCCTCACCGGGGATCCGGGGCTGGGCAAGACCTTCCTCTCCGCCTGCATGGCCCGGACGGTGGCGGAAAACGGCTTTTCCGTGGTCTATGACACCGCCACCAGCCTTTTTTCCAAATTTGAGGAACAAAAATTTTCCAGAAACGTCTATGAGGGTGAGCAGGCCCGAAGCGAGACCCGGAAGTACCTGGGCTGCGATCTGCTGATCCTGGACGATCTGGGCAGCGAGTTCACCTCCCCCTTTGTCCAGAGCGCCCTCTACACCCTCATCAACACCCGGCTCACCCGGGGAAAGGCTACCGTCATCTCCTCCAATCTGACCATGGACGGAATGCGGGAGCGCTACAACGGACAGACCGCCTCCCGGCTGGAGGGGGAGTACCGGGCGCTGCGCTTTTACGGAGAGGATATCCGTCTGAAGCGAAAGGCTGCGCTGTGAGCGCTCTGGGAAATAAATCCGCCGGTGGGAAATGATTGATTTTCCCCCAGAAATAGCGTATAATGTGGTTTAAGAAAAATCCGACTACACCATCTTGAATGACTGGAGGAGTCAAATATGAAACTGAAACGGCTCGGAGCGCTGGCGCTCACACTGGCGCTGACCCTCTCCCTTACCGTCCCCGCCCACGCCGCCACCTTCAGCGACGTGGAGACCCACTGGGCCAGAGACTATATCTCCAAAATGGCCACCCGGGGCTATGCCAAGGGCTATGACGACGGCACCTTCAAGCCCGACGGCAAGATGACCGCCGCCGAGACCCTGCTGTTCTGCGCCCGGGCAACCGGGCTGGACAGCGCCACCCAGGAGGAGATCTCCAGGGCCAGAGCCGAGGAGATGGAGGCCACCCTGCCCTCCGGCATGGTCTCCTGGGCCGGAAAGGAGATGGCCGTGGCCGTTGAGACCGGCGTGCTGTCCGTCTCCGAGCTGGAGGCCCTGGCCCAGACCGACCCAAAAACGGTCACCGAGACCAACCCCAGGGGCCGGACCTATCTGGAGCAGACCATCACCCGGGAAAACCTGTGCATGTACCTGGTGCGGGCCATGCAGCTGGAGCCCCTGGCCAAGAGCCTGTCCACCTACACCCTTTCCTTCGAGGACAAGTCCAGCATCTCCCCCGCCCTCCAGCCCTACGTCTATGTGCTCAACAACTTTGGCATCGTCCAGGGCAATGAGCTGGGCGAGTTCAATCCCCAGGGGGCTGTGACCCGTGCGGAGATGACCACTATGCTCTGCCGGACCCTGGACTTCATGGCCTCCGCCGGCATTGAGGTGGAGCTGAGCGAATACACCGAGTACGACTGGACCGCCGGCACCATCGCCGCCGTCACCAACGGGGCCGACGGCACGGTGATCCTCACCCTGGCCAGCGACATCTCCGGCACCCGCTCCTTCTCCCTGCCCTCCGGCGCCAAGATCTTTGACGACAACATGCTCACCACCTCCAGCGCCCTGAAGACCGGCCAGTATGTGCGTCTGAACCTGAACGCCAACGGCTCCATCCGGGAGGCCCGGCTCAGCGGCGGCCTCTCCACCTACACCGGGACCGTGTCCAGCCTGGCCGACGGCCAGCTGTCCATCCTGGTCAACGGCCAAAGCCGGAACCTGAAGATCGACCGGTTCACCGAGGTCATGGTGGGCAAGGTCAGCGGCGACCGCTCCATCATCGACGAGGAGGCCGGCTATTCCTCCGCCATCTGCTATGTGGACGAGATGGGCCACCTGGCCGGGGTCATCTTCTCCGGCGGCACCCTGCTGGCCGAGGGTCTTCTGGAGAGCGTCAACACCGTGGGCGGGGTCACCACCATGGGCCTCACCGCCTTCAACGGCGTGGTGTACCGCTACACCGTGCCTACGGGCATCGCCGTCACCGTCAACGGGGTGCTGGGCAGCCTCAGCTCCTCTCAGGTGGGCAAATACATTCAGGTCCGGGTGAACAACGACAACGGCACCGCCGCCTCCATTGCGGTGGACACCGTCAGCCGCTACATCCAGGGCCCCATCAAAAAGCTGGGCACCACCGGCACGGTGCGCAACGTGACCATCTACGACCAGTTCACCGGCCGGGAGTACACCTACCTGGTGAGCCAGAGCATTGCCATCACCTATGACGGCGAGGCCAAGACGGTCTCCCAGCTGGAGAGCGGCTGGTTTGCCACCGCCCTTGTCACCAACAACATGATCACCCAGCTGGACGGCTTCCCCGGCTCCACCACCGTGGAGGGCGTCATCAGCTCCATCTCCTACGGGGCCACCACCGTGCTCCAGGTCACCCTGAGCGACGACAGCATTATCCGGTACGACCTGGACATCACCAGCCTGCCCGAGATCTATCGGGACAACAAGGCCAGCTCCATCGACAAGCTGCGCACCGGCGACAATGTCACCGTCACCATCCGCTTCAACGACATCGAGCGCATCGACGCCACCCCCCAGAACGCCAACCTCACCGGCACCATCACCAAAGTTACTCTGGAGAGCGGCGGGGTGACCATGGAGGTCCGCCTCTCCGACGGCTCCACCGAGAGCTTCCGGGTGGGCGAGGGGGTCTCGGTGACCCAGGGCAGCGCCTCCTCCAACGTATACAACCTCAAGCCCAACCAGAATGTGGCCCTGGTGACCAACGGGGACGAGGTGGTCTCGGTGAATATCACCGCCGACGCCTCCTCCGCCACCGAGCTCACCGGTACGGTGTACACCGTCAACTCCAACAGCCGCACCATGAGCCTGCTGGTGACCAACCCCAACGGCACCGCCACCACGCTCCAGGTGGATATCCTCAAGGGAGCCAACCTTATCGACGCCACCATCAACGGGGCGGGCGGCAGTCTGAGCCTCAACAACGGCTTCTCCGTGGGCGACACCGTCCAGCTCATCGGCAGCTACGACGGCGCCGTTTTCAAGGCCCATACCGTCATCAAAAAGTAAATCGGGACCGCGTAAAAGACCCGCCGTCACAGACGGCGGGTCTTTTTGCGCCCCTTTTCCCGGAAGCCCAAGAATTTTTTGGGATTTCACAGATATTTTATTTTTCAATTTCGTCCACCTGTGCTATAATTGAATATAATCGTACAAATATACAAAGGAGGGGTTTATGTGAAGAACAAAGTCACCGTAACCATCGCCGGACAGGAGTATACCCTTGTGGCCACCGAAGACGCCGCCTACATGGAGAAGGTAGCCGCCCATGTGGACGCCAAGATCCAGGAGGTTCTGGAGGGAGGGGCCCGGGTGTCCACCTCCGACGCCGCCATCCTGGCCGCGCTGAACATGGCCGACGAATACTTTAAGGGCCAGGAGGCCTCCGAGGCTCTCCGGGGTCAGATCAAGGGCTATCTGGAGGAGGCCTCCGCCCTGAAGCTGGAGCTTTCCAAGGCCAAGCAGGAGAT
The DNA here is from genome assembly GCA_947651395.1 of uncultured Pseudoflavonifractor sp. Taxonomy (GTDB): domain Bacteria; phylum Bacillota; class Clostridia; order Oscillospirales; family Oscillospiraceae; genus Vermiculatibacterium. The sequence continues at coordinate 38,071 of CANSYW010000005.1, forward strand.
CTTCAAGCTCCAGAGCCAGGCCAAGAAGTAAGATGCTGGAGCTTTTGGCCCCCGCGGGGTCCATGGAAGCCCTCACCGCCGCCGTGCAGAACGGCGCCGACGCGGTATATCTGGGCTTTGGAGACTTCAACGCCCGACGCAACGCCAAAAATTTTACCGAGGCGGATTTCGCCGCGGCGGTCTCCTATTGCCATTTGCGGGGGGTAAAGGTCTATCTGACCCTCAACACCCTGCTCACCGACCGGGAGCTGCCCGACGCCGCCGCCCAGGCCGCCGCGGCCTCCCGACTGGGTGCGGATGCGGTGCTCATCCAGGATCTGGGGGTACTGCGCGCCCTGCGACAGGCCGCCCCCGACCTGACCGTCCACGCCTCCACCCAGATGACCGTCCACTCCCTGGACGGGGTCAGGCTGTGCGCCGATCTGGGTATGAAGCGGGCGGTGCTCTCCCGGGAACTGCCGGCCTCAGAGATCGAGTACATCTGCACCCACTCTCCCATTGAGATCGAGGTCTTCGGCCACGGGGCGCTTTGTATGTGCTACTCGGGCCAGTGCTATTTCTCCTCTGTGGTGGGCCAGCGCAGCGGCAACCGGGGCCTGTGCGCCCAGCCCTGCCGGATGAAATACGGTTGGGGCGGGAAGCCGGACGGCTATCCCCTGTCTCTGAAAGACGCCTGCCTCATCGAGTCCCTGCGCAGACTGCGGAAGATGGGGGTGGCCTGTCTGAAGCTGGAGGGACGGATGAAGCGACCGGAGTATGTGGCCGTCATCACCCGGATCTACGCCGGCGTCCTCAAAGAGGATCGGCTCCCCACGGCGCAGGAGCTTCAGGATCTGGAGGCCGCCTTCTCCCGGGACGGCTTTACCCAGGGCTATTTTGAAGACCGCACCGGCCCCCACATGTTCGGGACCCGTCCGGAGAAGGCCCCGGAGCCCAGAGAGCTCTTTGCTCAGGCCCGGCAGACTTACGCAAACCAGGAAAATCCTCTGGTGGACGTGCGCTTTTACGCCATGGTCCGGGAGGGGGAGCCCCTTCAGGTGGGAGTGGAGGATGAGGACGGCCGGGTGGTCACCGCCGCCGGCGCCCTTCCGGCGCCCGCCGAGACCCATCCCATCACCGCCCAGCAGGTGGAAAAGCAGCTCTCCCGCACCGGGGGCACCCCCTACCGGTGCCTGGGCGCCAAGGCCATGGTGGAGGAGGGGCTCAACCTGCCCCTGTCCGCCCTCAACGCCCTGCGCCGGGAGGTGCTGGAGAAACTCTCCCAACGGCGTCAGGCCCTTCCCCAGGTGCGCCTGGGCCAGTTCAAGGAGGGGGCCCGGTACGAAAATCCTCCGGAGCCGCCCGCCCTCACCGTTTCGGTGCGCAGGGCAGCTCAGGTCAGTCCCGAGCTGCTGGGGCTCTTCCCCGCCATCGTCTACATTCCCGCTGAAGAGCTGTGCGCCCACCCAGAGTGCCTCACCGGTCTGGGGCCCCAAACGGCGGTGGGGGTGATCCCTCCCCGGATCCTCTGGGACCGGGAGCTGCCCCAGGTCACGGAGCAGCTCAGGCGATGCCGGGAGCTGGGCGCCACCGAGGCCCTTCTGGGCGGCTATGGTCTCCTGGCCCCCGCCAAAGCATTGGGCTATACCCTGCGGGGGGATTACGGACTGCCCGTATTCAACGCCCAGGCGCTGAAGGAGTTCAAGCGGCTGGGGCTCAGCTCCGCCACCCTCTCCTTTGAATTGAAGCTGGCTCAGATCCGGGATCTCTCCAAGGCCCTGCCGGCGGAGGCCATTGTCTACGGGCGGCTGCCCCTGATGATCACGGAAAACTGCATCATCAAAAACCGGACGGGCCGGTGTGGCTGCGAGGGAGAGAACATCCTCACCGACCGGAAGGGAGAGCGGTTCCCGGTGGTGAAGGCCCCCGGGTGCCGCAGTGAGATCCTCAACAGCAAAAAGCTCTTTCTGGCGGACAAGCCGGACTGGCAGCGGTGCGGGCTGACCTATGCCCGGCTCCACTTCACCACCGAAAATCCCTGGGAGTGCGTCCAGGCCCTGGAGCGGTATCTGGGCAGGAGCCAGTGGGCCCCGGCGGAATTCACCCGGGGATTATATTATCGCGGCGTCGAGTAGGGGCGCGCCCGCTCTTCCCACGGTGGGAACCACACAGAAAGAAATGAGGGAACCAAAATGGAACTGAAAATAAAAGCGCTCTCTTCCAAGCTGGGGAAGGAGATCCCCTTCCCCGCTTACGCCACCGCCGGCTCCGCCGGGATGGATCTGCGAGCCTGTATCGACGCCCCTGTCACCATTCCCGCCGGGGCGCGCCTTCCCATCCCCACAGGTCTGGCCATCGCCCTGCCGGACCCCGGGTGGGTGGCCCTGGTCTACGCCCGGTCTGGGTTGGCCATCAAGCACGGTCTGGCCCCCGCCAACTGCGTGGGGGTCATTGACAGCGACTACCGGGGAGAGATCCTGGTGGGACTGCTCAACTCCTCCAAAGAGGACTATACCGTGGAGCCCGGTGAGCGGATCGCCCAGCTGGTGGTCACCCCTGTGGCCCAGCCCCGGCTCACCGTCGTGGAGGATCTGGACGACACCCAGCGGGGCACGGGCGGCTTCGGTTCCACCGGAAGCGTGTAGCAAGGGCCTGCGAGGGAGCTTGGACTGGAGCGAGGGCGAGCGGAGGGGCCAGCGGCCCCAGAGACCAGCCTGAGTCGGAGGGACTGCCCAGCCGTCGGGAGCAAAGCGACCTTACGGATGGGGCGTGCCCCTTGCGGGTAAAGCGACCGAGCGTCCAGGCCCTTGCGAAACGTGACAAGGAGTGTGCAAATATGGACATTATTTTAGCCTCCCAGTCCCCCCGGCGGCGGGAGCTGCTGGGACAGATGGGACTGGATTTTTCCATTCTCACCCCCGACATCGACGAACACATGGACAGGGCTCTGTCCCCGGACAAGCTGGTGGAGGCCATCTCCGCTGAAAAGGCCGCCGCGGTGCAGGCCCAGACAGGCCGGGACAGCCTGGTCATCGCCGCCGACACGGTGGTGGTATGGAACCACCGGGTGCTGGGCAAGCCCACGGATCCCCAAGACGCCTGCCGCATGCTCACCCAGCTCTCCGGCCGGACCCACCTGGTCTACACCGGCTTCACCGTCCGGCAGGGGAAGCGGGCCGTCACCCGCAGCGAGTGCACCAGGGTGTCCTTCCGGGGCCTCACCCAGGAGGAGATCGCCGCCTATGTGGCCACCGGGGAGCCCATGGACAAGGCGGGCGCCTACGGCATTCAGGGCCTGGGCGCCCTGTTGGTGGAGGGCATCCAGGGCGACTACTTCAACGTAATGGGTCTGCCGGTGTGCGCGCTGGGCCAGGTACTGAAACAGTTTGGGGTAAACTGCTTATAAAAAGCTTTGGGAGGGAATGACTTGAAGGATTTTCTCAAGCAAAACGGAATACTGATCCTGGTCATTGCCCTTCTGTTGGCTCTGATCACCACGGTGCTCTCCTTCACCTTCGGAGGCATCGCCAACCCCTTCGCCAATTTGGCCGGCGTGATCTCCACCCCCTTCCGCAACGGCATTCACGCCTTTGTGTCCTGGACCGAGGAGCTCTACTCCGACGCCTTTGAGCGGGAGGCCATGGCCGAGGAGCTGGAGGCCCTCCGGCAGGAGAACGCCCAACTCAAAGAGCAGGCCCGGGAGGGCGACGCGGCCAGCCGGGAAAATGAGCGGCTGCGCAACCTGCTGGGGCTGAAGGAAAAGCGCCGGGAGCTCCAGTTCGAGTCCGCCACCGTCACCGCCCGGGGAAGCTCCAACTGGTCGTCCACCCTCACGGTGAACAAGGGCTCCTCCGCGGATGTGGCTGCGGGGGACTGCGTGGTGGACGAGTACGGCAATCTGGTGGGGGTGGTGCGCCAGGTGGGCCTCAACTGGTCCAGCGTCATCACCGTGGTGGACGTGGATCTGGAGATGGGCGGGCTCATCTCCCGCACCGACAAGGCCGCCATTCTGGAGGGAGATTTCTCCCTCATGGGCCAGGGCAAGCTGAAGCTCACCTATCTGCCTGAGGGGGTACAGCTGCTGGCGGGAGACGCCGTGCTCACCTCCGGCCTCATCTCAGGGGACGGGGCAGTCTACCCCTCCCGGCTCCTGGTGGGCTATGTGGAGGAGGTACGCACCGACGACAGCGGCATGAGCGACTACGCCGTACTCACCCCCGCCACCGCTCTGGACGGCCTGGAGCAAGTCTTCATTATCAAGGATTTTAATGTGGTGGACTGACCACCGCCCCTTTGCGGAAAGGAGGGAAACAGCATGACCACCCGGGACTTTATCATCAAATGGCTCGCCTATACCCTGGCCTTGCTGCCGGTGTGGTTTGCCGACTCCTTTCTGCTCACCGCGCTGCCGCTGTTCGGCGTCATGCCTATGCTCCTCCCCCTGTGCGCCATAGCGGTAGCCACCCTGGAGGGGGCCACCGCCGGGGCCGGCTTCGGGCTGGCCGTGGGCGTTTTGTATGACGCCGTCACCCTGGAGGGCACTCCAGGAGGGGCCACCTTCCTCATGGCCCTGCTGGGTCTGGGGGCGGGCCTGCTGGCCCAGTATGCCCTGCGCCAGGATCTCATCGGCTGTCTGATCTGCTCTGCCCTGGCGCTGGGGAGCATTGATCTGATGCGTATCCTCCGTCGGCTTCTGACCAACACGGCCCCCCTGGGGCCCATGCTGGAGGTGGCGGGGAAAGAGATCCTGTGGAGCCTGTGCTTCGTCCCCCTTGTCTACCTTCTTTTCCGCTGGGTCTTCCGCCGTGTGCCCAAGGCCACCGTGCTGTAAGGGGGATACCATGGACGGAAAACTGTTTTCCCGCCGTTCCAGGGCGGTGCTCTTTTTGCTGGGCGCCATTCTGACGGTCTTTATTCTGGCCCTTTACGACCTGCAGGTGGTACAGGGCGCCTATTACCGGGAGCAATCCACCAAAAAGATCGCCAACACCGAGACGGTCCAGGCCGCCCGGGGCGAGATCCTGGATCGCTACGGCAGGGCTCTGGTGACCAACCGGGCCAGCTACCAGGTGACTCTGGACACCAAGCTCATGGGGGAGGTCCAAAACCGTAACCGAACGCTGCTGAGCCTGCTGACGGTCTGCCGGGATCAGGGGCAGGACTGGAACGACAGTCTGCCCATCACCCAATCCCCCCCCTTCCGCTTCACCGTCGACGCCCCCTTCCAGACCGTGCCCGAGGGGGAGGAGACCCCTGTGGACACCCGGCTCTATCTCCTGTCCAAGGCCCTGCGCCTCAAGGGGATCGGCCCGGACTCCACCGCCGAAGAGACCGTGGCGGCCCTGCGGACATATTTTGAAGTGGATGAGACCCTGGATGAGATCCAGGGCCGCGCCCTGGTTGGGGTGCTCTATGAGCTGACCCTGCGCTCCAAGGATATCGTCCGCACCGGCTATGTCTTTACCGAGGATGTAGACATCCAATTCATCACGGCGGTGAAGGAGCGCTCCCTGGCGGGGGTAAAGATCGACACCGTTACCGTCCGGGAGTACGCCACCGCCTCGGCGGCTCACCTGCTGGGCCAGGTGGGCTCCATTACCGCAGAAAACTGGGACTACTACCGCAGCCGCGGCTATTCCATGAACGACACCGTGGGCATCGACGGCGTGGAGCAGGCCTTTGAGGACATTCTCCGGGGCACCCCCGGCGTAAAGGACGTGGAGTTCAACCAGAGCGGCAAGGTGGTGGGAGAGAGCTGGCACGTGGACAGCGTCACCGGCGAAGCTCAGGTCCCCAAGCCGGGCAGCAACCTGATGCTGACGGTGGACATCCGCCTCCAGGAGGTGGTGGAGGAGGCCCTGGAGCGGCATGTGCCCGGCATGACCGACGAGACCGAGGGGGCCGCCTGTGTCATCACCGACATGACCGGCGGAGTGCTGGCCTGCGCCTCCTACCCCTCCTTTGACCCGGCCACCTACCGAAAAAATTACAATGATCTGGCCGCCGACCCGCTCAAGCCCATGCTCAACCGGGCGTTGCAGGGGCTCTATGCCCCCGGCTCCACCTTTAAGATGGCGGTAGCGGCGGGCGCCCTGGAGGAGGGGGCCATCACCCGGACGGAGAAGATCCAGGACACCGGCCGCTATAAGCACTACGACCGTATCGAGGATCAGCCCATGTGCTGGATCTACCGCCAATACGGCGGCACCCACGGATCTGTCAACGTCTCCGAGGCCATCCGGGACTCCTGCAACGTGTTTTTCTACGAGACCGGCCTGCGCCTGGGCATCAGCGGCATCGATCAGTACGCCGCCCTCTTCGGTCTGGGGGAGGCCACGGGGCTGGAGCTCTATGAGGAGACCGGCGAGGTGGCCGGCCCCGAGACCAGCAAGCGCCACGAACAGCCCTGGTATGAGGGAGACACCATGTACGCCGCCATCGGCCAGGGCAACACCAAGGTGACCCCCATCCAGCTGGCCAACTACGTGGCCACCCTGGTCAACGGCGGACACCACTATCCCACCCATCTGAAAAAAACGGTGAAGTCCAACGACTTCTCCCAGGTAACAGAGGAATATCAGCCCACGCCCCGGGACGAGATCGGCCTGGATGAGGAGAATCTCTCCGCCATCAAGTGGGGTATGGGCATGGTGGCCAACGAGGGCTCCGCCGCCTGGTACTTCAAGGATCTGCCTGTGAAGATCGGCGCCAAGACCGGCACGGCTCAGGTCTCCCGCAACAGTGAGGCCCATGCCATCCTTGTGGCCTTTGCCCCCTACGAGGATCCGGAGATCGCCATCTCCATCGTAGTGGAACACGGCGGCTCCGGCACATCGGTGGCCGCCATCGCCGCCGAGATCCTGAACAGCTATTTCTCCTCCCGGGACGTGATGGACGCCCCGGCGGCGGAAAACACCCTGGCCCGGTGAGTTCCCCCTCCAGCAGGGGCCGACCTGTCTGTCGGCCCGTAGGCGCACCCATGGGTGCGGCCCTACTCCTTCTACTCTATCGGAAAAGAGTGATACGACTTGCAAACCGACCTCACCCAGCGCTGGTTTGACCCGGCCGAGTTGAAATATAAATCCCCCTATGGGGCCGTCCCCTCCCTCTCCCAGGTTCGTTTCACCCTGCGACCCAAGCGCCGGGAGGCCTTTGTCCGGGCCTTTCTCACCGCCCGGTGGGAGCAGGAGGGCGACCGGGTCGCCGTACTGAGTCTGCCCTGGGTCGGGCTGGAGGGGGAGTACGATCTCTTTTCCCTCCAGCTGGAGCTGGGGGGCTACGTGGGACTCATCTGGTACTCCCTGGCGCTGGAGCACTGGGACGGCCGCCGGGAGGAGACCCCCCTCCACCAGCTCACGGTCTATGACGACAGCGAGCCCATCCCCGCCTGGTTTGGGGAGGGGGTCAGCTACCAGATCTTCCCCGACCGGTTTTGCCGTCTCAGCCTGCCCGACCCCACAGGAATGCCCGGGGGACGCACCCTGCACCGCTCCTGGGAGGAGGATCCCGAGTACCGTCCCGACAGCCGGGGGGAGATCCGCAACCGGGACTTTTTCGGCGGGAGCCTCCGGGGGGTGGAGGAAAAGCTCCCCTATATCAAATCTCTGGGCGTGGAGACTCTCTACTTCTGTCCCATCTTTGAAGGCCCCGAAAACCACCGCTACGGGGCGGGGGACTATGAAAAGATCGACCCCATGCTGGGGACAAAGGAGGACTTTACCCGCCTGTGCCAAAAGGCCCACGGTCTCGGGATGCGGGTGATGCTGGACGGGGTGTTCAACCACACCGCCTTTGTGTCCAAATACTTTAACGGGGACGGCTCCTATCCCGGCACAGGAGCCCACCAGAGCGAGCGCTCCCCCTACCGGGACTGGTTCTATTTTCAGCGCTGGCCCGATCAATACGCCTCCTGGTGGGGGATCTATTCCATGCCCACCACCAACAAGCAGAACCCCCAATGGCTGGAATATATCACCGGGGAAAAGGGAATCATCCGCTCCTGGCTCCGGGCCGGGGCGGACGGCTGGCGGCTGGACGTGGCCGACGAGCTGCCCGACAGCGTGGTTCACGCCATCCACGCCGCCGCCAGGGCGGAAAAGGCGGACGCCGTGATCATCGGCGAGGTGTGGGAGGACGCCAGCAACAAGATCGCCTACGACGTGCGCCGCCGCCACATCTGGGGCGGGCATTGCGACGGCGTGATGAACTATCCCCTGCGCAACGCCCTCACCGGCTACCTCCTGGGCGGAGACGGCGCCTGGTTCCGGTCTGAGCTGGAGGGGCAGCGGCAGAACTATCCCCGCTGGGCCTTTTACTCCTCCATGAACTCCCTGGGCACCCATGACACTCTGCGCATCCTCACCCTTTTGGGAGAGGGCAGCGACCGGAAGGGCGACACCTCCCGGGACTGGCGCTGCCGGCACCGACTGAGCCCTGAGCAGAGAGCCCTTGGGGTGAAGCGGTTGAAGCTGGGTAGCCTGCTCCTCTACGCCTTCCCCGGCTCCCCCACCCTGTACTACGGAGACGAGGCGGGAATGGAGGGCTTTGAGGATCCCTTTAACCGCCGCTGCTATCCCTGGGGCCGGGAGGATCAGGATCTCATCCGGTGGTTTACCCGGCTGGGGGAGGCCCGGAGCTCTCTTCCTCCCCTGCGCCGGGGCGAGCTGGAGTGGCTCCACTGTCAGGGCCCGGTGGTCTGCTTCGCCCGCCGCCTGGGGGAAGACAGGATCGTGGCCGCCGCCAACGCCGGAGCCCGGGAGGCCCTTGTGGAGCTGCCCGACGGCAGTCCCCTCCGGCTGGAGCCCTTGGAGGGTAAGCTGCTGCGCGGGTCCGGCCAGGGATTCACCCAGCTTCTTCACAGCTGAGAATTTTTCCCTTTTTCTTAAATTTTTTTCTCTCCCCCTTTACCAACGGGTTCCTTTCGTGTTACGATAGAATCACCACAGTAAGAAGGTGACTGCCATGAAACTCAGACAACTCTGCGCCGTCCTGTTGTGCGCCGCTCTGTTCCTGGCCACACCCGCCCTGGCGCTGGAGAACCCCTATGTGGATCTTTCCGAAGAGGAGTGGTTTGCCGAGGCCGCTCTGGACATGACCCGGCGGGGGGTGATGACCGGCGTATCCGACAACGAATTCGGCCCCTATCAGCCGGTGACCCGGGCCACCGTGGTAACAGTGCTGTGGCGGCTGTTCGGCGCGCCGGAGGCCGTGACGGAGGAGGTCTTCCCCGACACGGCGGACACCTGGTATGAGTCCGCCGCCGCCTGGGCCAAGGCCACAGGACTGGCCGACGGCTATGAGGACGGCTCCTTCGGCGGGGAGGACTACATCACCCGGGAGCAGCTGGCCGTATTCTTCTACCGGTATGCCGTCCTCTCCGGTCAACCCATCGCCTCAGGCGCTCTGGGCCTGTTCACCGACGCCGACCAGATCTCCGACTGGGCCACCGACGCGGTACGTCACACGGTGGGTGCCGGCATTCTCCAGGGCGACGAGGGTTGGTTCCACCCCCAGCTCACCGCCAACCGGGCCGCCCTGGCGGTCACCCTTCACCGGATGCTTACCCCCGCCGCGGGATGACCTCCTCTTTTTCCACAGATAAGGACCTTAAATATGTCCGATTTGGAAACATTTTGTGAAACCTTCTCCAAGCCGCTTGACGAAGCGGTCCCATTTGGGATATGCTTCCTTTTGGTCAAAGCTTGTCCGTTCCCCGTTGTGACGGCAGCGCCCAGACAAAAAGGAGTGTCTTATTATGGATAACATTTTGATGTACTACCTTCGGGTAAGTCAACACCTCTCTCATCAGTTCCGAAACCATTTTGGAAAGCTGGAGCTCACCTTCCCCCAGGCCCTGGCTCTGAGCACCCTTAACGATCAGGGCCCCATGCCCATCAGCAAGCTGGCCGAGCTCACCGGCAGCGCCAACTCCACCATCTCCGGAGTGGTGGATCGGCTGGAGCGGCTGGGTCTCGCCAAGCGCAAGCGCTCCGAGCTGGATCACCGGGTCATCTACGTAGAGGCCACGGAGAAATACCGCAAGCTTCAGGATCGGGCGGAGGCCGGCGTCAACGAGTACTTTGCCCAACTGCTCTCCGCCCACCTGACCGTACAGGAGCGGGAGACCATCGCCCAGGGTCTGGCCCTTTTGGACAAGGCCATCATCTCCGGACAGGAGGAGAGCGAAAGGAAGCGCCAAAAAGGGAAAGAAGTATGAAATAACAAATTTTCTCTTCCAAAATCAATATCTTTGTGATAGAATGGCCCCACAGCGGCCATTCTATTACCAAACTATGATATCACAGCCGCCTCGGGGGTTGTGATATCATATGCTTTTAGACGGGAGAGGAGCTGATCACTTTGCGATCCAATTACGGCTACGACTCTTATCGCGGGCGCTCCAGGACCCGCTCGGTCCTCATGGGGATCATCGTCCTTTTGCTCATTGTATTTATTCTGGCGGTGGCCGCCTTCTTCCTCCTTCAGGACCGGGTCTACTACGGGGACGACGGCAAGGCCCACATCGACCTGCCCGCCTTTCTGGTCCGGGACAATGAGCCCGAGACCCCGTCCCCCCTTCCCGTCCAGACCCCCAACCTGGTTGTGGTCACCCCCGAACCTACGCCGGAGCCCACACCGGAACCCGCCTTCTCCCCGGTCGCCCTGCCCAGAAGCGCCCTCACCGACGGCTCTGCCGTGGAGGGGGTGGAGCAGGCCGGAGGCAACGCCGCGCTTTTCGACATGAAGGACGACGAGGGAACGCTGGGCTATGTCTCCCAGCTTCCCCAGGCCATCTCCGCCGGGGCCTCCGCCGCTCAGCCCGGCCTCAACCAGGCCATTGCCGCCCTCAACGAGACCGAAGGGCTCTATACCGTGGCCCGGGTGGCATGCTTCCGGGACAACCTGACCCCCAAGATGAACAACACTTTGGCCCTGCGCTCTCCCATCGGCAACTGGCGGGATCAGCAGGTGGTTCGCTGGCTCAGTCCCAAGGTGGAGGGGACCCGGGCCTACCTCACCGGCGTCTGCCGGGAGCTGGCGGAGCTGGGCTTTGACGAGATCTGGCTGGATTATGCCGGCTTTCCCTCCGCCGCCGACGGGGATCTCTCCTACCTGGTGGTGGGCGAGCGGTACGACCCGGAGACCCTCACCCGGGAGGTGGAGGCCTTTTACCGGGAGGTGACGGCGGCTCTGGAGGACTATCCCCAGGTAAAGATCTCCCTCTCCGCCTCCGCCGCCCTCTTTTCCGGTGAGGACGACCGGAGCGGCCAGACGCCGGAGCTGCTGAAAACCTATGCCCACCGGGTCTATGTCCCCGGCCCCGGGGACAGCGCCGCGGCAAAGGCCTATGAGGATACTCAGGCGGAGCTGGGGGACGGCTTTCCCCTTCCCGTATACACCACCCCCGCCTATGAGCAGGAGCCCACCACCACTTCCTTTTCCCCCGTGGGCGGCGGACAGATCATCCGGTGAGCCTCCCTTTCCCCCATTCCAAAAAGAAATGAAGCGAGCATATGGCTTTTTTAGATTCATTGCTGCCCTACCTGCGAGAATTTAACTTCGCCTCCACCGCCCTCCGGCTGTTTCTGGCCGTCCTCTTCGGCGGCCTTGTGGGGCTGGAGCGGGAGCAGAAACGCCGCCCCGCCGGCTTTCGCACCTATATGCTGGTGTGCCTTGGGGCGGCGGCCACCATGCTTTTGAGCCAATACCTGGATCTGCTGCTCTCCACCCGCTGGGCCGGGGTCGCCACCCAGGTGGGCGCCAGAGTGGACGTGACCCGCATCGGCGCCAATGTCATCAACGGCGTGGGCTTTTTGGGCGCGGGCACCATTCTGGTCACCGGCCACCAGGAGGTCAAGGGACTTATCACCGCCGCCGGGCTGTGGGCCTCGGCCTGCATGGGGCTGGCCATCGGCGCCGGCTTCTATGAGTGTATGCTGGCGGGCTTTTTGTTTATCTTCTCCTCAGTAAAGTTCTTCCCCTCCATCGAACGGGTCTTTCTCTCCCGCTCCCGGAACCTGAACTTGTATCTGGAGTTTGAGGGCGCCCAGGATGTGGGCCTCATTCTGGCCAAGGTCAAGGCCATGGGGCTCCAGGTCTATGACGTCGACCCAGACTACGGCCGGGAGGGACCCGGGCCCCACGCCACCCTTTCCCTGCGCCTGCCCAAGGGGATGACCCACACGCAGGTGACCGCGGCTCTGTCCGAGCTGGCCTGCATCCACACGCTGGACGCCATTTAATGGAAGGAAAGGAGCAACTCCTTCAATATGCTTTCCTGTTTTGATTTTCTCCGTGACATCAACGCTCTGTCGGTGGGGATCCGGCTGTTCCTCGCCATGCTCTGCGGCGGCGCTGTGGGCCTGGAGCGCTCCTACCGGCGGCGTCCGGTGGGCTTTCGCACCCATATCCTCATCTGTCTGGGCGCGGCCATGACCACCATGACCAGCCAGTATCTGCTGCTGGTGCCGCGGCTCTACAACGACATCAGCCGTATGGGCGCCCAGGTGGTGGCCGGCATCAGCTTCATCGGCGCGGGCTGCATCATCGTCACCCGCCGCCGCCGGGTGAAAGGCCTGACCACCGCCGCCGGGCTGTGGGTGGTGGCCATCGTCGGCCTGGCCTGCGGCGCGGGATATGTGGAGGGCGCCATCTTGACCACCGCTCTGGTGCTGCTGGCGGAGGTTTTCTTCTCCAAGCTGGAGTACCGTCTGGTGGGCAACGCCCTGGACGCCAACTTCTATGTGGAGTATCAAAACACCGCCGTCCTCAACGAGATCATGAAATATATCCACGATCTGGATCTGAAGGTCCTGGATCTGGAGATCCAGAAGGGGCCGGCCCAGAACGGAGGCGAGGAGTTTCACCCCTGCGCCAACCTCACCATCCAGTTCCACCGCAAGTTCCGTCCCATGGAGCTGCTTCAGGAGCTGGAAAAGCTGGAGGGCGTATTTGCCGTACATATCCTGTAAGCGGACGGCCCATTTTGTAAAAAAGCGCCTCCGCGCCCCACCCGTCCGGGTGGAGCGCGGAGGCTTTTTTCATGCCGCAGGCCCGATGTCACCGGCTGGCCTGAATAATACGGGCATGCTGATAGTATTGTGGGTCAGGGGCCTGATCGGTGATCAGAATGGCGTCGGAGAGCTGGGCAAAGGTCACCGGGAGGATCCGGTCAAATTTCCTCGCGTCGGCCAGCATATAGCGCTGGGCGCACCGGGACATGGCCTCCGATTTCACTCTGGCCTCGATCTGGTCGCTCTGGGTATAGCCCTTGGATACCGAGACCCCGTTGGTGCCGAAAAAGCCCACGGTGAAATTATACCGGGCCAGACAGCCCATGGCCTCCGCCCCGGTGATGGCGCCGGCGGTGGCGCGGACCTGGCCGCTGATGATGGACACGGGATATCCCCGCTGGGCCAGCTGCCGGGCCGCCGGAAGTCCGTTGGTGACAAAGGTGGCCCGGCGCACCGTCAGAAAATCCACCAATTGGGCGGTGGTGCTGCCGGCGTCGATATAGACAAAGTCATTTTCCTGTACCAGCTCCGCCGCCTTCTTGGCGATGGCCGCCTTCTCCTCGGTGTAGGATTTCTCCCGGATGGCGGCGGGATCCTCGGCGTGGTAGGCCCCGTCGATCACGGTGGCGCCGCCGAAGACCTTGTTGAGCACTCCCTGCCTGTGGAGCTCGCTGAGATCCCGGCGGACGGTGGATTCCGAAATATCCAGCAGGTCGCACAGCTCCGCCACCGTGGCGGACCCCTTCTGGGCCAGATAGGTCAGGATCATCATATGCCGCTTCTCTGTAAGCATGGCGATTCCCCCTTTACTCAATCATTTTACAACAAAATTCAGTCATTTTAAATCAAACTCGGTTGAAAAGTTTGCTAAATTTGCACGGGACATTTTGTGGTTTTTGCCGAAATATCCCATTTCCCCCTCCCGTTCGATTTAAAACCACCCTTTGGGACATCTTTAAAATTTTCAAAGATGACCGAGTGTGAACGATTTTAGCCATCTATGACGAAGCCCGTGACCGAATTTGATTTGAAAAAGGAAATTCCGTGTGGTAAAATTGCCGGTATCAGGAGGCGTTCGGGCAGCGGTTTTTGTCTGTATAGACCAATTCCCCCGCCGTCTGTTTCGGAATGCTCCGCAACAACAGCTCCATCAATCAATGGAAGAAAGGAAGTTGTACTATGAAATCCAAAAGACTGCTCTCTCTTGCCCTGGCTCTGAGCATGTGTCTGGGACTGGCCGCCTGCGGCGGCGGCAGCGACCCCACCCCCGCTCCCGCGGAGTCCAAGGCCGCCGAGCCCGCTCCCGTGGAGTCCAAGCCCTCTGAGCCCGCGGTGGCCCTCTCCCCTGTGGAGGAGGCCATTCAGAAGGCCCAGGGCATGACCCTGGCCGAGCTGGAAGAGGCCGCCAAGGCTGAGCTGGAGGCCAACCCCAATCTGACCTTCAACGCCGACTCCCTCACCTCCGGCGTAAAGAAGGCCCTGGCCAAGTTTGAGGAGAAGTATCCCTGGCTGGCCGGCCGTACCGCTTACAACAGCAAGAAGGGCAGCGAGTATCAGCCCAAGCTCACCGCCGCCCAGAAGGCCGACAGCTACATCGCCGACTTTGTCATGATCCAGGACGCCTCCTTCCTGAAAAACGCCATGCTGGACACCGGCTTCCTGCTCAGCTACGTGCCCCAGGGCGCCGATTTCAACATCGCCCCCGGCGATCAGAACCCCCTGGTGGGCGTGACCTTCAACAAGGTCTTTATGTATGACAACACCAAGGTGGGCGCCGACCAGCTCAAAAACGTGTGGCAGATGACCGGCGTGGATGGCGCGAGCCTGAAGGGCCTGAGCAACGTGTCCTACCAGAACCCCCTGGGCGAGGACATCAACATGAACTTCCTCATCATGCTCACCAGCCCCGAGTCCTGCGACCGGCTGACCAAGGCCTACAAGAGCTACTTCGGCAAGGACTACAATCCCGCCGACGACGAGGTCACCTATCAGAACATCGGCTACAAGTTCGTGGCTGAGTTCATCAAGAACGTGGGCTACTGGCACTCCTCCGACACCAGCGAGGTCAAGGCCATCAACACCTACGCCGACGACGGCCGCATCATCTTCGCGGGCCTGTGCAAGCTCAAGGATTACGAGTATTACAAGGACGAGTACAAGGATACGCCCCAGTACTACACCAACACCATCTCCGCCGCCGGCTGGAACAACGACGTGGAGGGCTTTGACGGCTTCGTGTACAACATGTGGACCCTCATCCCCAAGACCGCTCAGCTCCCCTACACCGCCTGCCTGTTCATCAACTACCTGATGTCTGACGAGGGCTTCCACGCCGGCTGGGGCGGCATCCTGGGCTACTACTCCGGCAACCAGAACATCCCCACCGTGGAGGGCGATCCCGCTCTGTCCGTGTGGAAGGAGCAGTGCGTAGTGGAGGACGTGGAGTACATCGACTCCGCCTACGCCAGCACCGTCAAGTTCATCAATATGCAGCTGGCCGGCAAGTAAGCAAGGTTTGACGTCCCATTCTGACCAAGCGCGCTTCCAGCACACCTGACCATAACGGGGGAGGGCCGCGCCCTCCCCCGTTATCCTGATACAGAGGTGGTCATATGAGTCAACTGAACAAAAAAAGAACCGCCAACAACGTCAAGTCCTATCTCTCCAAGCCGGCCAACCTGATCACCATCCTCTTTCTGGTGATCCTGATCCTCACGGTGGTCATCCCCCTGTTCACCCTGCTGATCGGCTCATTCAAGGTCAACGGCAACCAGGAGGCCATCTACATCATGCAGGAGGGCGTGGAGGACGGCAGCTTTACCTTCCACCACTGGACGGAGCTTCTCACCAGCAAGGAGTTTGACTACGCCTCCATCAAGTTCTGGACCCCCCTGGCCCAGTCGGCTCTGATGGCGCTGCTGGCCTGTGTGGTGGCGGTGGGCTTCGGCGGCGTGGTGGCCTGGTTCATCACCCGCTCCGATCTGCCGGGAAAGAAGTTCATCTCCACCGTCTTCGTCTTCCCCTACATCATGCCCAGCTGGTCCATGGCCATGTTCTGGGAAAACTTTTTCAAAAACACCTCCATCAACGCCGGAATGGGGATCCTCCAGAGCGTCACCGGCATCTGTGTGCCCGAGTCCATGGTCTACGGCCTGGTGCCCTGCGCCATGAGTCTGGGCCTTCACTACGCCCCCTTCGCCTACATCCTCATCGGCGGCATCCTGCGCAACATGGACGCCAACCTGGAGGAGGCGGCCACCGTTTTGAAGGCCAGCCGGGCCAAGATCCTGCGCAAGGTTACCCTGCCCATCGTCTTCCCCGCCCTGGTGTCCACGGTGCTTCTGGTGTTCTCCAGCAGCATCAGCAGCTTCACGGTGCCCTTCTTCCTCAATAAGAGCAGCATCAACAGCGGCAACAACTTCATCTCCATCTCGGTGCAGATGCGAAGCCTGATCAACACCGGCTTTACCAAGGGCCAGGGCTATGTCATCGCCATCGTGCTGATGATCTTCTCCATCGCCATCCTCACCCTGAACAACTGGTTTACCGGGAAGAGAAAGTCCTTCACCACCGTCACGGGAAAGTCCGGCCAGGTCTCCCTGGTCAAGCTGGGCAAGGCCCGCAAACCCATCGCCATAATCCTGCTCATCATCACCGCCTTCTTCGCCATCGTGCCCCTGGTGTCCTTCGCCATGGAGAGCCTGCTGGAGGTGCCGGGAGACTGGTCCACCTTCACCCTGCGCTACTGGATCTCCACAGAGCCCTTCGAGGGCAGCAACAAGGGCGACACCATCGGCATCCTGATGAGCAAGACCATGTGGCAGGCCATGGGTCGAAGCCTTCTGCTGGCCGCCCTGGTATCGGTCTTCGCGGGCACCTTCGGCCTTCTCATCGGCTACGCCGTGGCCTCCAAGCGGGGCAGCAAGCTGGCCACGCTGGTGTCCAACATGGCCTTCCTGCCCTATCTGATCCCCTCCATGAGCTTTGGCGCGGTATATCTGGCCCTCTCCTACACCAAGGGCTTCACCTGGCTGGACGGCTCGTTCTTCCTGCTGTTTATGGTGGGCACCATCAAGTTTATGCCCTTTGCCTCCCGGACGGGCACCAGCGCCATGATGCAGCTGTCCGGCGAGATCGAAGAGGCGGCCATCATCATGGGCGTGCCCTGGCGCAGGCGGATGACCAAGGTGCTCTTCCCCATCCAGAAATCCAGCTTCATCAGCGGCTATCTGCTGCCCTTCATCTCCTGTATGCGTGAGATGTCCCTGTTTGTGCTGCTGGCCGCCAGCTACACCACCCTGGTCACCACGCTGCTCCAGGAGTACAGCCGCACCGGCCTGACCCAGGCCAGCAACGCCATCAATCTGCTCATCATCGTCGTGGTGCTGATCATTCAGTTCGTGGTCAACAAGCTCACCGGCGCCAGCATCGACAAGGGCGTAGGAGGTTAAGTAAAATGCCGAAAATCATATTGGAAAACGTCACCAAACGGTTTGACAAATTCGTGGCCGTGGACAATCTGAACATGGTCATTGAAGATCGGGAGTTCATCACTCTGCTGGGCCCCTCGGGCTGCGGCAAAACCACCACCCTGCGTATGATCGCCGGGCTGGAGACCCCCACCGAGGGCCGCATCACCATCGGCGACCAGGTGGTCTTTGACGCCAACGAGGGCATCAACATCTCCCCCTCCAAGCGGGACATCGGATTCCTCTTCCAGAACTACGCCCTGTGGCCCCACATGACGGTCTATCAGAACATCGCCTTCGGCCTGGAGAACCTGAAGTGGAGCAAGGAGGCCATCCGGGATCGGGTGGCGGAGATGCTGGCTCTTTTGAAGATCGAGCAGTTTGAAAAGCGCTATCCCAGCGAGCTCTCCGGCGGCCAGCAGCAGCGGGTGGCCATCGCCCGCACCCTGGCCCCCAACCCCAAGGTCCTGTTTATGGACGAGCCTCTCTCCAATCTGGACGCCAAGCTCCGCCTGGAGATGCGCACCGAGCTCAAGCGGCTCCACACCGACAATGACTCCACCTTTGTCTACGTCACCCACGACCAGCTGGAGGCCATGACCCTGGCCACCCGCATCTGTCTGATGAAGGTGGGCGTACTCCAGCAGTACGCCCCGCCCCTGGAGGTCTACAACAACCCGGCCAACCTCTTTGTGGCCGACTTCGTGGGCAGCCCCACCATGAACTTTATTGAGGGCGTCATCGACCAGACGGAGGGGGAGGACGTGCGCATTTCCGCCGGCTCTCTCAAGCTGCGCTACCATCCGGTGAGCAAGTCGGGCAGCCTGACCCCGGGCCAGAAGGTGGTGCTGGGCGTCCGGCCCGAGTTCATCAAGATCGAGGAGACCGGCGCCCTGAAAGGCAAGGTCTACTCCACCCTGCCCTCCGGCATGGAGACCATCGTCAAGGTGGAGCTGGGCGACATCATGCTCACCTCGGTGATCTTCGGCGGCGTGGACTTTGAGGTCAACACCCCCGTGGCTATGAACATCACCACCGAACACATCGCCCTCTTTGACGCCGAGAGCAGAGATCAGGTTGCCATGGGCGCTCTGGAACACGTATGAGCCTTTCCGCCCCTGGTTTTTCCGGTTGAAATTTCGCGAAAAGGAGAAAATGTATTATGCCACTTGTTACCCTAAAGTCCGTTCTGGCGGACGCCCAACAGGGAGGCTATGGCGTAGGCGCCTTCAACTTCAATGGCATCGAGGACGCCAGAGGCATTCTGGACGCCGCGACGGAAAAGCGCTCCCCTGTCATTTTGATGACCAGCGTCAGCGCCGTGGCCTACATGGGCGGCCCCCGGGCCGTGGTGGGGCTGATCCGCGGCCTGAGCGATCATCTGGAGATCCCTGTGGTCCTCCACCTGGATCACGCCGAGGATCCCCGGTTCATCGCCCAGTGTGTGGACAGCGGCTACACCTCCGTGATGATCGACGCCTCCAAGCTCTCCTATGAGGAGAATATCGCCGTGACCCGGGAGGTGGTCTCCTATGCCCGCCGTCTGGGCGTCTCCGTGGAGGCCGAACTGGGCCGCCTGGGCGGCCGGGAGGAGCAGGTCAACGTCTCCGCCCGGGAAGCCGCCATGACCGATCCCGCCGACGTCCCCGACTTTGTGGCCCGCACCGGCATCGACGCCCTGGCCGTGGCCATCGGCACCGCCCATGGCTTCTATAAGGAAGAGCCCAAGCTGGACTTTGACCGGCTGACCAGGATCCGCTCCCTCACCGACGTCCCCCTGGTCCTTCACGGCGGCACCGGAGTCCCCGAGCCCGACTTTATCCGCTCCATCCAATGCGGCATGGCCAAGATCAACGTGGGCACCGAGCTGAAATACTGCTGCAGCCAGACCGTACGTGAAAACGTGGCGGGCAAACCTACGGAGATCGATATCCGCAAGCTGGTGGGCGACGCCCGAACCAATTGTCGGGACATCGTCCTCCATAAAATCGACCTCTTCGGCAGCGGAGGGAAGCTCTGAGCCCTTCCCCCGCCCTCCTCACGGCGGCCTCCCGGTTGGGAGGCCGCCGATCTTTTTTTCAATCTTTTTTCCGGAAAGCTATGAAGAATTATAAAAAGGTACAAAATGTGCTTGAATCCCTTTGACCCTTTGTGATATAATAAACAATAACAATACTAACCAGTTTAAATTTCAGGAAAAGGCGGTGAGAGGATGTCGATAGACGCCATCAAGCAGGTGACCGACCGGGAGGCCCAGGCCAAGGAGCGTCTGGCCCAGGCCCAGACTCAGGCCCAGGCCATGGTGGAACAGGCCCGAAAGGAGGGCGAGGCCGCCCTGAGCGCGGCCCGGACGGAAGCCCAGGCCCAGGCCAGGGCCCTCCTGACCCAGGCCGAGCAGGCCGGTCAGGCCCAGACCCAAAAGACCCTGGCCGAATATGAGGCCGACTGCGCGGCTTTGAAGGAGCGCTCCCAGGCAAAGCTGGAGGAGGCCGCCGTGCGGATCGTGGGAAAGGTCGTGAGAGACTGATATGTCCATTGTAACCATGAAGCGGCTGCGGCTCATCGCCCTCCGGTCCGACCGGGACGCCCTGTTTCAGGGGCTCCAGGAATTGGGCTGTGTACAGGTGGATGAGCCCGCGCCGCCGGGGGACGACCCGGTCTGGACCGCCCTGAAACGTCCCTCCGGGAAGGAGCTGGGCGCCGCCCGGGAACAGGCGGCCCTTTGCACCCAGGCCCTGGGCGTGCTCAGGCGGTATGGGGACAAGGGCGGCGGCGGTCTGAGCCCCCGGCCCACCATTCCCCAGGCCGACTTCTACGACCCTGTGGCCCGGAAGGGAGCGGAGTCTCTGGTCCAGGCGGTCTGCTCCGCCCAGGCCCAGCTCACCTCCCTTTCCGCGGAGAAGGCCAAGCTTCTGAGCCAGCGGGAGTCGCTGAAGCCCTGGATGGAGCTGGAGATCCCTCTGGACACCCCCTCCACCGACACCACCACCGTCCTGTTCGGCTCCTTCCCCCTCTCCGTCGATCTCTCTCAGGTCATGGGAGAGCTGGGGCAGGCCGGAGAGCTGTGCGCCTATACTCCGGCGGGCCGGGACTCCAGTCTCCAATACCTCTTTTTCCTCTGCCACAAAAGCGTGGAGGAGACGGTCTCTCCCATCCTGCAGCACTGCGGTTTTTCCCGGCTCACCCTCTCGGGGATGCGGGGCACCGCCGCGGAAAACGACGCCCGGCTCGCCCGGGAGCTGGAGGAAAACCGGAAGCAGAGCGAGGCGCTGGAGCTGCGCCTCACCGGCTACGCCGACCAGGCCGACACCCTGCGGCTCTATCTGGATCAGACAGCCCAGACCGTGGCCCGGGAGGAGTCCAAATGCCGGGGGGTGGACGCCGGAGAGGTCTTCTATCTGTCCGGCTGGCTTCCCGCCCAACGGGAGGAGGCTCTGGGGACGCTCCTGGAGGGCTTTTCCTGCGCCTGGGAGACTGAGGAACCCGCCCCGGAGGATTACCCCGACGTACCGGTAAAGCTGAAAAACGGCAAGCTGGTGGCCCCCATGAACATGGTCACCGAGATGTACGCCCTGCCGGCCTACGGCTCGGTGGATCCCAATCCCCTGATGGCCCCCTTCTTCATCCTGTTCTACGGAATGATGATGGCGGACATGGGCTACGGACTGGTGATGATGCTCATCTCCGCCTGGGCCATGAAGCGGCTCCGACCCAAGGGCCCCACCATGCGGTATATGACTCCCCTCATCGGCCTTTGCGGTGTGAGCACCTTTATCTGGGGCGCGCTCACCGGCGGCTTCTTCGGGGATCTCATCCCCCAGCTGCTGAAGATCCTGGATCCCCAGAGCACCTTTGCCCTGCCCGCCCTGTTCTCCCCCCTGGACGATGCGGTGGCGGTGCTGGTGGGCTCTCTGGTGCTGGGTCTGGCCCAGATCTTTGTGGGCATGGGCGTGAGCATGTACAAGCAGATCAAGCGGGGTGAGCTCATGGCCGCTCTGTGCAATGAAGGGGCCTGGTATCTGGTCTTTGTCCTGGCGGGGATCGCCGCTGTGGGCGTCATCCCGGTAAAGGCCGCCCTCCTTGCCATCCTGGCGCTGCTCATCCTCACCCAGGGCTACGGCAAGAAGGGGATCCTGGGCAAGCTTATGGGCATCGGGGGTTCTCTGTACAACAACATCACCGGCTATTTCAGCGACATCATGTCCTACTCCCGGCTCATGGCCCTGATGCTGGCCGGGGCGGTGGTGGCTCAGGTATTCAATCAGCTGGGCGCCATGACAGGAAATGTGATCGCCTTCTTCATTATCGCCATGATCGGCAACGGCATCAACTTCGCCCTGAATATCCTGGGCTGCTATGTCCACGATATGCGCCTTCAGTGTCTGGAGTTTTTCAACCGGTTCTACGAGGACGGGGGCAAGCCCTTCCGGCCTCTTGATGTGACTACCCAGTACGTTGATATCGTCAATTAATAAGGAGGAACTAGAAAATGGATATGAGTGGTATGACAGAATACTTGGCCCAGGCGGCGGCCGCCCAGCAGAGTCTGACCTTCTGGGGGCAGATCGGCGGTCTGGCTCTGGCCCTTCTGGGCGCGGCCTTGGCGGTGGGTCTCTCCTGCGTGGGTTCCGCCAGGGGCACCGGTATCGCCGGCGAGGCGGGCAGCGGCCTGCTCAGCGAGGATCCCTCCAAGTCCGGCAAGGTCATGGTACTTCAGCTTCTCCCCGGCACCCAGGGTCTCTACGGCATGGTGGTGTTCTTTTTCGCCATCGTCCGCATGGGGGTCATGGGCGGCGACTTTTCCACCCTTTTGAGCATGAGCACCCAGCAGGGCATGGCCTATTTCGTGGCCTGCATGCCCATGGCGCTGGGCGGACTTCTCTCCGCCATCGCCCAGGGCCGGGTGGCCGCCAGCGCCATCAACATCCTGGCCAAGAAGCCTGACGACTGGTCCAAGGGCATTATCCTGTGCGGCATCGTGGAGTTTTACGCCATCCTCTCCCTGCTGGCTTCCATGCTGATGCTCCTGCAATTCTGATCCCACGGAAGGGGATTCGATATGAACGGATTGGATAAGATCATTGAGCGCATTGACCACGACGCCCAGGCGGAGATCGACGCCGTCATCGCCCAAGCCAGGGGCGACGCCGCGGCTATCCGGGCCGATTATCAGACCCAGGCCGAGACCCTGACCCGGACCATTCTGGACAGGGGCCGTCAGGAGGCCGGGGAGCGGGAACGCCGGCTGGAAAGCCTGGCCTCTCTGGAGGGACGCAAGCGCATCCTCGCCGCCAAACAGGAGATGCTGGAAAAGGCCTTTGATCTGGCGCTGGAAAAGCTCCTCTCCCTCCCCCAGGAGGCGTATGTGGAGCTGCTCAGCGACCTGTGTGCCCAGGCCGCCCTCACCGGCCGTGAGGAGGTCATTTTTTCCGAAAAGGACAGGGACAAACTGGGCAAGAAGGTGGTGGCCAGGGCCAATGAAAAGCTGGCCCAGGCCGTGGCCCCCAAGCTGCCCGACGAGGTCACCTCCTCCACCGCGGGGGCCATCCTGAACAAGGTGGTCACCGCCGGAAGCGCCCTCCTGGCGGGCACCGGAATGCTCACCGTGGCCCAGGAGACCCGGCCCATTCAGGGCGGCGTCATCCTGGTGGGGGACGGCGTGGAGGTCAACTGTGCCTTTGACACTCTGGTGCGCCTGGCCCGGCCCCAGCTGGAACGGGAAGTGGCCGCCATCCTCTTTGAAGCGCCCTGACCGGGCCGGAGGGGAAAGGAGAACGCTTTGAAAGATACCGATTATCTCTCCATCTCCGCCCGGATCCGGGCCATGGAGAACCGTCTGCTCACCCGGGAGCGCCGGGAGCGGATGCTGGAGGCCCACACCGACGCCGAGTGCGCCAAGGTCATCACCGAGTGCGGCTATGCCGAGCCGGAGGATCTCTCCGCCGGCGCCGTCAACGCCGTTTTGTCCAGGGCCCGGCAGGAGCTGTTCCGGGATCTGAAGGGCGCCGTGCCCCAACAGGCCCTGGTGGAGGTCTTCCAGATCAAGTATGATTATCACAACGCCAAAGCCCTTTTGAAGGCAGAGGCCCTGGGGGAGGACGCCTCCCGGCTGCTTATGGAGGGAGGCCGTTATGAGCCCAAGGCTCTGGCGGAGGACTTTCACCGGGGGGATCTGTCCGACCTGGGGGAGATCTTTCGCAAGGCGGTGGAGGAGGCGCAGGCTCTTCTGGGGGATCGCCGTGATCCTCAGCGCTCCGACCTCATTCTGGACGCCGCCTGCTACGCCGAGATGGCCCAGGCCGCCCGGGAGAGCAAGAGCCCCTTTCTTCAGGGCTATGTGCGCCTGAGTGTGGACGCGGTGAATCTCCGCTCCGCCGTACGCTGTGCCCGGATGGGCTCCGGGGCCGGACTGCTGAGCGAGTGTCTGCTCCCCGGCGGAAACGTATCCCCCGCCGCCATTGCCGCCGCCAGGGCCGGCGAGCTGGCCAAACCCTTTGCCGCCTCCCCTCTGGAGCAGGCCGCCCAGCTGGGCGCCGCCCTCTCCGCCCCCGGGAGCGGCAGCCTCACCGCTTTTGAACGCGCCTGCGACGACGGTCTCACCGCCTATCTCTCCCAGGCCAAACGGATCCCCTTCGGCGAGCAGCCGGTGGTGGGCTATCTGTGCGCCAGGGAGGCGGAGGCCACCGCCATCCGCACCATCTTCTCCGGCCGCCAGGCCGGTCTGAGCGCTGAGGAGATCCGAGAAAGGCTGCGTGAGAGCTATGTCTGAATATAAGATCGCCGCCCTGGGCGACAGGGACAGCGTATTGGGCTTCCGCACCCTGGGGCTGGACGTGTTCCCCGCCGAAGACCTGGAGGAGGCCAGAACCACCCTGCGCCGTCTGGCAAAGGAAAACTACGCCATCATCTATCTCACCGAGGGCTACGCCAAGGACATGGGCCCTGAGATCGCCCGGTATAAGGACGCCCTCACCCCCGCCGTCATCCTCATCCCCGGCAGGGAGGGCTCCCTGGGCATCGGTATGAACGCCGTGAAGACCGCGGTGGAGCGGGCCGTGGGCGCGGATATTCTGTAAGCGTGGAGCAAGGATCTGCGAGGGAGCTTGGACTGGAGCGAAGCCGAGCGACCAGATCCTTGCGGAGCGTAATATGACTTTTTTACAAGTAAGACACCTTTTAGAAAGGGCGTGAAAATTTGAGCGGAAAAGTTGTCAAGGTCTCCGGCCCGCTGGTCGTGGCCACCGGCCTGGCCGAGGCCAACATGGCCGACGTGGTCCGGGTGGGCCCCCAGCGGCTTATCGGTGAGATCCTCAATATGAACGGTGACGCCGCCTCCATCCAGGTCTACGAAGAGACCTCCGGCCTGGGCCCCGGCGCCGACGTGATCACCACCGGCGCCCCCCTGAGCGTGGAGCTGGGCCCGGGCATGATCGAGAACATCTATGACGGCATCCAGCGGCCTCTGGAGGAGATCGTAAAGGCCGCCGGAGCAAGCATTACCCGGGGAATCGAGCTGCCCGGCCTGAACCGGGAGAAAAAGTGGGCCTTCACCCCCACGGTGAAGGCGGGAGACAAGGTGGTGGGTGGCGACGTCATCGGCACTGTGCCCGAGACCGTCTCCGTCCTCCACAAGATCATGGTGCCCCCCCGCCTGCGGGGTGAGATCCTGTCCATTCAGGGCGGAGAATACACCGTCACCGAGCCGGTGGGTATTCTGCTGGACGAAAAGGGAGAGCGCCACGAGCTGAAGCTGATGCAGACCTGGCCGGTGCGTGTGGGCCGGCCCTACAAGCACAAATACCCCCCCAAGACCCCCCTGCTCTCCGGCCAGCGGATCGTGGACGCCCTTTTCCCCGTGGCCAAGGGCGGCACCGCCGCCATCCCCGGCCCCTTCGGCTCCGGCAAGACGGTGATGCAGCACCAGATGGCCAAGTGGTCTGATGTGGATATCGTCATCTATATCGGCTGCGGCGAACGGGGCAACGAGATGACCGATGTGCTCCGGGAGTTCCCCGAGCTGGTGGATCCCCGCAACGGCGAGCCCCTGATGAAGCGCACCGTGCTCATCGCCAACACCTCCGACATGCCCGTGGCCGCCCGCGAGGCCTCCATCTACACCGGCATCACCATCGCCGAGTACTTCCGGGACATGGGCTATGACGTGGCCGTTATCGCCGACTCCACCTCCCGCTGGGCCGAGGCCCTCCGGGAAATGTCGGGCCGGCTGGAGGAGATGCCCGGCGAGGAGGGCTATCCCGCCTATCTGTCCTCCCGCCTCTCCCAGTTCTACGAGCGCTCCGGCGTGGTGGAGTGTCTGGGCTCCGACGCCCAGCGCCGGGGCAGTCTCACCGCCATCGGGGCCGTCTCCCCTCCGGGCGGCGACCTCTCCGAGCCGGTGAGTCAGGCCACCATGCGCATCGTCAAGGTCTTCTGGGCCCTGGACGCCTCCCTGGCCTACCGCCGCCACTTCCCCGCCATCAACTGGCTCAACTCCCACTCTTTGTATCTGGACTCCCTCAAGCCCTGGTATGACGAAAACCTGGGGCCCCAGTTCATGGTCAACCGGGATCACGCCATGGCGGTGCTTCAGGAGGAGGCCAGCCTCAACGAGATCGTTCAGCTGGTGGGCAAGGACTCCCTGTCCCCCGCCGATCAGCTCACTCTGGAGACCGCCAAGATGATCCGTGAGGACTTCCTCCAGCAAAACGGCTTTCTGGAGGTGGACTGGTATTCCAGCTATGAGCGCCAGGACAAAATGCTCCAGATGATCCTGGACTACGACAAGCTCTGCCGGGCGGCCATCGCCAAGGGCGCCCAGGTCTCCGACCTTTTTGCCATCCCCTTCCGTGAGAAGATGGGCCGGGCCAAGACGGTGCCTGAGGGAGAATTCCCCGCCGTCTATGCCCGGATGGCCGACGAGATGGTCCGGGAGATCGACCAGGCCGTGGTGAAGGGAGGCGAGGACGCGTGATCCGTGAATATAAAACGATCCAGGAGGTCAACGGCCCCCTGATGGTGGTCAAAAAAGTTCAGGGCGTCACCTATGACGAGCTGGGAGAGATCGAGCTGCCGGGCGGCGACATCCGTCACTGCCAGGTGCTGGAGGTCAACGGCGACTCCGCCGTGGTCCAGCTCTTCGAGCCCTCCGCCGGCATCAACCTGGCCGACTCCAAGGTCCGCTTTCTGGGCCACCCCCTC
Source organism: uncultured Pseudoflavonifractor sp. (assembly GCA_947651395.1). Classification (GTDB taxonomy): domain Bacteria; phylum Bacillota; class Clostridia; order Oscillospirales; family Oscillospiraceae; genus Vermiculatibacterium. Next base: position 64,730 of record CANSYW010000005.1, read on the forward strand.
CAGCTGGGCGTCTCCGCCGAGATGCTGGGCCGGGTCTTCAACGGCATGGGTCAGCCCATTGACGGCGGCCCCGCCATCCTCCCCGACGAATACCGGGACATCAACGGTCTGCCCATGAATCCGGCGGCCCGGGACTATCCCAACGAGTTCATCCAGACGGGCATCTCCGCCATTGACGGCCTGAACACCCTGGTCCGGGGCCAGAAGCTGCCCATCTTCTCCGGCTCCGGCCTGCCCCACGCCGCCCTGGCCGCCCAGATCGCCCGCCAGGCCAAGGTGCTGGGGGATGAGGGGGCCAATTTCGCCGTGGTGTTCGCCGCCATCGGCATCACCTTCGAGGAGTCCAACTACTTCGTGGAGGAGTTCCGCCGCACGGGGGCCATCGACCGCACGGTGCTCTTTACCAACCTGGCCAACGACCCCGCCGTGGAGCGCATCGCCACCCCCCGGATGGCCCTCACCGCCGCGGAATACCTGGCCTTTGAGAAGAATATGCACGTGGTGGTGATCATGACCGACATCACCAACTACGCCGAGGCCCTCCGGGAGGTCTCGGCGGCCAAGAAGGAGGTCCCCGGCCGCCGCGGCTACCCCGGCTATCTCTACACTAACCTGGCCACCCTCTATGAGCGGGCGGGCCGGCAGCTGGGCAAGCCGGGCTCCATCACCATGATCCCCATCCTCACCATGCCTGAGGACGACAAGACCCACCCCATCCCCGACCTCACCGGATATATCACCGAGGGGCAGATCATCCTCTCCCGGGAGCTGTTCCGCAAGGGCGTGAATCCCCCCATCGACGTGCTGCCCTCCCTCTCCCGTCTGAAGGACAAGGGCATCGGCGAGGGGAAGACCCGCGCCGACCACTCGGGCGTTCTCAACCAGCTCTTCGCCGCCTACTCCACCGGCAAGGAGAACAAAGAGCTTATGAGCATTCTGGGCGAGGCCGCCCTCAGCCCCACCGACCTCCTCTACGCCAGGTTTGCCGATGAGTTTGAGCGCCGCTACGTCTCCCAGGGCCCCGATGAGAACCGCTCCATTGAGGAGACCTTGACTCTGGGCTGGGAGCTTCTCTCCATCCTGCCCAAATCGGAGCTCAAGCGGATCAAACCGGAGTTCATCGACGCCTACCTCCCCAAAAAGGAGGACTAAGCCATGCCCGCTTTGAATGTGAACCCCACCCGTATGGAGCTCACCCGGCTCAAAGGCCGCCTGCGCACCGCCAGCCGGGGCCACAAGCTCCTGAAGGACAAGCGGGATGAACTGATGAAGCAGTTTATGGACGTGGTGCGGGAAAACCGCGCGCTGCGGAAAAAGGTGGAGGAGGGCCTCACCCGGGCCAACACCGCCTTTGCCGCGGCGGCAGCCGTTATGTCCCCGGAAATGCTGGAGCAGGCCATCCTCTACCCCAGGGAGTCGGTCTCTCTGGAGATGAGCTTCCAGAACGTGATGAGCGTCAACGTCCCCCTTTACCGGTTCCACACCACCGGCGCCGCCGAGGGCTCCTCCGCCCCTTACGGCTTTGCCGCCACCAGCGGCGAGCTGGACGACGCGGTGGAGGCCCTGTCAGAGGTCTTTCGGGACATGCTCCGTCTGGCGGAGATCGAAAAGACCTCCCAGCTTCTGGCCCAGGAGATCGAAAAGACCCGCAGACGGGTCAACGCCCTGGAATATGTGAAGATCCCCCAGATGGAGGAGACCATCAAGTATATCACCATGAAGCTGGACGAGAATGAGCGCGCCAGCACCATCCGACTGATGAAGGTGAAGGACATGCTCCTCAAGGAGGCCATCGAGGAGCGGCGGGGCGCCACCGAGGAGGCCCTGCAGACCTTCTCCGACACGGACCCCGGCCCCGTTCAGGCATAAGGCGACGGATCTGTGGGTCTGCCACAAATTTCTCCCTGATGCGGGAAGGGCGGCGTTTCAAAGGAAACGCCGCCCTCTTTTTACTGCCGCTCCATCCACTCCCGGAGGAGCCTGGCACAGTCCTGACAGTCCTTGCCCAGAGCCCGGTAGAGCTCGATGAGGCAGGGATCGGCGGCGGTGTTGGCGGCCTGAAAGAAGGCCAACGCCAGCCGCTGTTCGGTCTGAAATCTGCTCCGGAACTGAAGGGAAAGCCGCTCTCTGCCCGGAGCGGGTGAGGGCGAGGGGGTATATTGGGTCCCCGTGATAAGGAACCGGGCCGCCCGCAGACGCTTCCCCTGCCGGCGCTTCTCCCTTGTCAAAACAGGCAGGATCTCCTCTCCCCGCCACCGGCGGCTCAGGGCTTGATAAAAGCGCTCCCCCTCCGCCGTCTCATCCAACAGCCGCTCCAGCAAAGGCAGCTCCCCGGCGCTCCCCTCCCCCAGACACACCGGCCGGAGGGGCGGGGCCTGACGGGCCGCCGGAGGCGCCGGGGACGGAACCATTGGGGCGGGAGGCGGCGGGGCGGGAATTGGGGCGGTATCTACCGTAAAAGGACAGTCGGGCCGGGGCTCCGGCATGACCCGCTGCCACACTCTCTGAAAGGCGGCCTGATCCAAAACGCCGGTCTGGAGCTCTTCCATGGCGATTCCTCCTTGCGATCCATTTCTCTTCATCCTATGCGCCCAGAGAAAAAACGGAACGGAAAGAAGACAAAAAGGCTTGACAATCGCTGAAACTTTGGATATAATAATTCCTGCGTCTGGACGATTAGCTCAGCTGGTATGAGCATCCGCTTGACGTGCGGGAGGTCACAGGTTCAAGTCCTGTATCGTCCACCAGTTTGTTTCCCCATCAAATTCAAAATGGGGCCCCCGGCAAATCGTGAAACGATTTGGTGGGGAGAGGAAGAACGGTTCAGCGGATGTGAAGTTTTGGCCATAGGCCGAAACGAAACGGAGCGTAACCGTTCTGACGTGCGGGCATAGCTCATCTGGTAGAGCGCCACCTTGCCAAGGTGGAGGTAGCGAGTTCGAGCCTCGTTGCCCGCTCCATGAAGGGCAAACGGATGCCCGGCTCCTGGAAAGGAGCTGGGCACCCGTACACCTTTCAAAACCCCCTGTTTGGGGTGCAAAGTTCTCTTTCACAGCAACGATCCCGGCCATTGTCCGTGGCCACATAGGCAGTTACGCCTCCCAGCTCCACGCATGATTACCGACTGGGGCCCCAAGGGAGCAAGTCTCATTATTATCCGCAGTTTGCAAGGGCCCAGCTGACGAGGCACGCCCCCCTGGCTACTCTCTGACTGGAGAGATCACGGCACAGTTTTTCGCACTTGCGGACAGATCTGTAGGTATCGTTGCACAATATGACAAGGTATACCTTTCAGCACCTTGTGTTTTTCAAGGTTCTTTAGATCCGCCGCTGTTGCACCAGCGGCGGATCGCTTTATATAGGCGCAAAGACACCTATACTCTCGTAGTATACCACCAAGATTTGGGGATGTCAATGCAGATCACAGGCCTGTTCTCCGCTCGGAGGACAGGCTGCGTTTTTAGAACAGATCGCTGTGGGAACCGGTGCGGGTCAGGTAGAGGATCAGTTCCTCGTTACTGACCTCATAGATCAGGAGCCAGTCCGGGGCGATGTGGCACTCCCGGCAGCCTGCAAGATCGCCACTGAGTTCATGGTCTCTATTTTTCTTGGGTAAAGGCTCTCCGGCAGCCAATTGCTTGACGACCTCAGTGAGCAGAGAAATATTATATCCCCGCTTCTGCAGACGCTTCAGATCCCGCTGGAACTTGGAGGTGGGCCTGATCGTATATTTCATGCCAGAAGATCCTTCATCATGGCGTCTACGTCAGTGTAACTCTTGCCCAGAGAAGGATCGGCCTTCATGCGCTGGATCTCCCGAATGGCCTCAAGGGTCTCCTCGTTGGGAACCGGCTTCCCCACCCTGAACGGGATTGCCTGTTCCCGCACAGCCTGGCGCAGAAACATATTGACCGCAGTGCTCATGCTGAGCCCCAGACTTTCAAATAAAGCCTGGGATTCCTCTTTCAGGCTCTGCTCAATTTTGATATTGGTGCTTACAGCTGCCATAATAGCGCCTCCTTTTCAGTTCTCATTATATGCCTATTATGTGCCTTTTGTCAATATAATAGGCACTCGAATATAGTCATCTGCGGTTCATAGTTGAGCCACAGGATCTCCGTTCTCTTCCCGCCGCCCTCGCACTGTGCGGCCATCTGGAGCTTGCTCCACCCCTTAAGGGCGTCGTTGTACAGCTCGCTCTCATACCCGGAGAGGATCACCGGCCCTGGATGATCCAGCAGGGCCTTCAGCAATTCCTCATGCTGGGCAAAGCTTTCCATCTCCATGTTATATTGCCGCTGGCTGCGTGTAGACAGCATATAGGGTGGGTCAGCATAGATCAGCACATCGGGGTGGGCAAAGCACCGTATCAGTTCCACGGCGGCGGTCTGCTCAATCTGGGCCTCCTTCAGGCGCTCCATAGCGGCGGCGATCCGCTCCGGCAGCCTCGACCAACTTCGCAGGGTGTAGGCCGCCTCTCTCCCCGCCACATCCCGACGCCAGCCTGCTTGGTATATCTGTCTGGAGCCAACAGCTTGCCAATACCGTACCAGCGTCAGCCTGGCCAGCTCCACCGGGTCTGTCACATCACCGGCTTTGCGCCTCTCCCAGGCACGCTTATATTCTTCCCGACTGTAAGGAGTGAGGGCTACAGCCCGCTCCAGAACCTCGGGCATATCCCGAACCACCCGGAACAGGTTGACGATCTCACCATCCAGGTCATTGATGGTCTCAATCCGGCTCCTCGGCTTGGTGAAGAACACGGCCCCGCTGCCGAAGAACGGCTCCAGGTAACTTTTGTGGGGAGGCATGAGGGATACGATACGATTCGCCAGCCGCCACTTTGCACCGGGGTATTTCAGTATGGGATTCATAGTCATATACACCTCCGCCTTAAGTATTTGTAAAAATATGGAAGTTTTTTATCTTTTCTTTCCTTGTTCGTATAAACCTAACGTTATCTAAGTCAAGATACTGTTTGACAATTTTGATAATACCCCTCAAAAAAGAAAAGGCTTGCAATAGCAGTTGCCCGGTGCTATGCTTTAAGAGGCAAGGGAAAGGAGCTATCCCGATAAGCTGAGGCGAAGGCCTCGGAGCTGACGAGCTGGGGATGCTCACATCCACCGCCGCCTGCTGAAGGATATGGTAGGAGTTGCTGCTGAAGGCCCTGTTGAGCTTCTTGCATTGCAGAACGCAAAACAGGCGCACGGTGTCCAGGATCTTCCTGGCCCGACACACGGTGGCCATACTCGCACCGATCCCCTGGCAGATGGCAGAAAGGCTGGGAAAGCATCGAGAGTTGTTCCCAGCCCGGTAATACAGATACAGGGCCGCTACAAAGGCGCCGCACGTCATGGGGGCGTCAAAGATCCGCCAGGGAACCATGGTAAAGTTCTCGATGGTGGGGAGGAGGCAGTGGTAGACGTTTTTGTCGTAGACCATACGCCCCAGCTGCTCATTGTATCGGTGGGTACGGATGTGGACGATGTATTCAGCTGACGCCAACTCTTCAATAGCTTTACGGATGGTGGTCACCGACAGCCCGGACAACCCGGCCAGCTCGGCCAGGGACTTCCTGCAACAGCCCAGCGGATTGCGCCGGCTATACAGGACAACACCCAGACGCCGGGCGCTAAAGCTGAGAGTTGCATCCACGATGAGCTGATTCGGTATTCTGAACGTAGAGTGGTATCTATGAGATTTTGACATTTCTTTTCCCTCCTTGAGCACCTACCGATTGCAGCGGTAGGTGCTCTTTTTTGTTTTATGGACACGAAAATGAAAAAGCCGCCCTGGTGGGCGGCTGCATAGTTCGGTCAGAGTTCTGGTTCATCCTCGGCTTCTACTGCTATTTCCGGTTCCCTTTTTTCTTCGTACATATAATCAAAACGGCCCCAGTTTGGGGCCGCCTCATATTCTGGAGATTTGACAACGATAAAAGAATTAAGCCGATGCTCCAGTTCTCTCATCCCAGCAGTAAGCGGGTGCTTTATGGTAGCATCCTCAGCAATTTGGTAATTGTAGCAATGTAAGAGCTTAGCCAGACGGAAATGCCACGGGGCCAACTCATGCTGATAATTGATCTGGTGGATCTGATAGTCACCAGTTTTAACTTGTGGGACATGTTCAGCTCCAGCGTCCGGCCCGTAGTTGCCGATATGGGCCGCTGTATTGTGCATGTATAGTCTCTCGTAAATCTTTTGTGGGTCGAAAAAACAATAGGGATCCCGGCAGCCGATAAGAGCTTTGCCAAGGTCGTATGGAGCCTCAAAGCCGTGGTGATTGAGGCCGAAATTAAGAAGGCTGGCGATAAACTCAGAGAGCGCTGCAATGCTTTCAGGTTCCATAACTAAACAAGACATGACTTCTCCTTTCTTGCGTCACGAGAACTACTTAAATTTTCTATTTCACCTCCCAACGAACGTCATAGAATTGTCTGGGCTTGCACCGCCCAGGGAAGGGGCAGCGCTGAGCGCAGTGGCGGCAGCGCTTGCCCATTGCCTGGTTGATCGTCTCCTCCAACGTGGCCACGTAGGCCAGCCTGCAGGACAGGATGGTCACGCCCGGCATCCGTTGGAGCCGGTGCAGGATCGTCTCATGGGTCAGAGCCCGGTACCGACCCGGCGTCAGCGCATCCGGAAGGCTCTGCTGCTCAGTCAGGAGGCCCTTCAGGAGCTGCCGGCAGTCTCCTGTTTGCTCCGGACGTCGCTGGAAGATCCTCCAGCAGCCGGAGAGATCCCGCACCGCCCAGAAGTTGGGGGTAAGGATTCGTACCCGCCCACGTGGCCATCCGCGGGGCGCCATGTGCTCCAGAACGGCCCACAGCACGCCCCAGAGGAGCAGGGCAACATAGAGCCATCCCACCCCTATCCAGGGCGTCACTGCGGCGATAACAACCCACCCGCCCAGCATGGGAGCAACAAAGGGATCGAGCCTGAGCTGCCACCAGAGCCGCCGCAGCTTAGAACTTGGATTCATAGGTCGTATTCACCTCCAGGTGTCGTCCCACCTCCAAAGTACCGCCCCCTACCAACAGGGTAATGGAGATATTCATAGTAGTCTTAAAGTGGAGCTGATCACCGTCCTGGTTGACGTAGGTGACCTGCAGATCGTTGATACGGTAATTTTCCCGCACAAGGGAATTGCCACTGACAGTGCCGCCCAGGCTGCGCTGCATGGCCTCAAGGACAGCGCTGGTGCTCACGGCACGCTGCCAGTCAGCGCCTGTATACCTCCTGGCCACAGCTTCACCCTCCCGCACACCTCCGGCAGAACCTGGCCCGTTATAGGCTGCCACCGCCAGCACCGCCTCGTTTGTACGATCGATCACGACATCGATGGTTTGATACACATGACGCACATTAAATACGATCAAAAAGAGAAGCACGGCGGCAACCAGGATCCAGCACAAGCGGAAAGAGATCTCACCGCTCCGATCCCGGAGCTTTCGGAAGATCACTTCCAATACCTCTCACTCCTCCCTGTAACACGGGTCTCCAGTTGAACGGGTACAGACAGCATACCACCGACGCCAATATTGTCGGTGGTGGTCAAATGTACGGTAAATTCCGAGCCAAACTGGATCTTTGTGCCGTAGACAGTTCCGGTGATCTCCCTGCTTGTCACTGTGACCCCAGCTACCCCGGCCAGGCGGTCAAGCTCGGTATAGACAGCGCTGTCCACCATTCCACGGATCTCAATATAGCGGGACAGCTCCGCTGCCACGGAGTGGAGCTTCATGGATGTGTTGATAACGCCCAGCACGGATATAAAGAGGACCAGGAGCAGCATCACAAAAAAGAGGGTAAGGGCTCCGTTCAGAGTAAATTGCCCCTTTGTTCCACATGCTTTTATCAAAAAAGGGGAAGGGGCCCAATGCCCCTTCCCCCTCCACGCAAGCTTATTCATCACGCATCAATTGAAGAAGCTGTGGATCTTGGCGGTCACAGACGGTGCCAGATCGCTCTGCAAAAAGGCGGTCAGCAACGTCAGGCAGATAGCCGCCAGACCCAGGGCGATAGCAAACTGGATGGCGTTATCCATGAGAAACTGGCCGTTCTCTTCCGCCAGTTTCATCCGGACAGCAACCACCTTCGGGGTATTTTTGACCTTCCGCACCTTAGCAATAATCTTTTCCATAAGTTTTTTCATGTTGTTTTCCTCCTTAAAATTTTAGAAAAATGCGCCCATCTGCTGGGCAATGTACTTACCGAGACTTGCTCCGATCATCAAACAGACACAGACAAAGAGCATCACCATATAGGGATTCATCTTGTCTGGCCTCTTCAGCAGTTCTTTTTCCACCTCCTCGTTTTGGGATTTCCGGAACTCGGCAGCCAGCATGTCAAAATAGATCCGCTGGTCGTCGCCCCGCAGCACAGCAATGAGCCCCCGGGTCACTTGGCCAAGTTTTGCAGACGCCACTCTTCCCTCCATAGCCTTGATAGCCCGCTCCGGATTGCCGGTGATCATATCATTTAGTGTCCGGGTAATTTCGTCCCGAAGCGCAGGGCCACAGATTTTTTGGTATGTGGTAAGGATGGCCACCACGTCATGGGTTCCGTTAAGGCTCTGCCGAATGGTGCCAGCGAATTGAGGCAGCTCCCGCTCAATGCTCTGCCGGCGTGTGCGCATTTCCGCTGTCAGTTGGCTGTGCTGCTGCCGGTAGATGGCGACACCCATCAGGCCCATACCAGCAACGCAGAAAAACGGGGATACAAGAATTAGCGGCAGCAACATGACCGCAAAAAGCAGGGCCCGTGCCAGAGTCCTGGCCTGCCAGGTCTCTGGAGTCTCTGTATGATCCAGGCTTTGCAGTGTCTCGCTCAGCTGTGAACGGTTGATGGGATCCATATCGATGTGAGGTTCCAAGACAGAGGCAATACGCTGGACGGCCGCCTCTGTCTGTGTGATCGGCTTAGGCGCCCTGTGCCGGATGGCCAGTGCGGCGGGACGATAGACCCTGCCCCGGCAGTGCGGCAGCACCAGCAAAAACAGGCCCAAACTGATCAGTGTAAAACATAATGCAGTCAACAATTATCACCCCTTTCTATACGTTGTATTGGATCGGCTTAGACAGCTTAATGGCCGCATTGATCGTCACCAGAACAGCAATAGCAGTCAGAACCAGGGCCACTTGGCCAAACAGTGTAGACACCAGATTGACATACCACTGCTTATTGCACAGATAGAGCAGCGGGATGATCCCCAGTGTCAGCCCGATCATGCCGCCGGCCCGCTGAAGGGGCAGCATCATCTTGGTGGCGTTTGCCTCTTGCTGTGCTTTCTGGTCACTAAACTTGGCCACAATGGGCACCAGAGCATCTCGCATGGTGTGGTCTGCCTGGCACAGGATCAGGCTGTCACACCACTGCCGCCAAATGGGGTTGTCCAACATTCCCTTTATCCGTTCAATCTGCGCCGGTGCATTGGCGTCTACATACCTCAAAGCATTTACAAATGAGGTAAACACCCCTTTTACCGGCTCCCGGATGTTGCTCAGGTTTTCCTCCACAGCCGCCAGGATATCGTTATTGCGGGAGTAGGACGTGGTGATCAGGCTCAGCGCGGTCTCCAGCTCATCGTTGAGCAGCTGGTCATAGCGATAGAGCGAGAACTGCGTCCACCACAGCGGAATAAAGTAGAAGCCCACTGCCAGGACGATGGCCAGAAGAGGATTGCGCATGACCAGTCCAATCACAGCGCCGATGGCCGCCACTGCCATAGAGACGTGCAGGGTCTTTTGATAGCGCTCTCGCTGACCGGTGCGCTCAAAGATCTTCCTGGCTTCTGACCGACTCCTGGTCGCAAAACTCTCCGTGGCCTTACCGTTGATCCGGCGCACGTAGTCCTTGGCCCGTTCCTTTTTGACCTTCTGAGCCGGTTGCTGGAACTTGGTCACTCCGGCTCGTACCATGCTCCGGACAGTGGGTAGCGGAATGCTGACCCCGGCCAGAAGGCACCCGCCCAGGGCAATAAAAATGAATATGGCAAGCTTCAAAAAATCACTCCCTTACATTGATGTACGGCTCCAGCTCCGACCGTCTGGCACCTTTTTTCAGCAAGCGCTTCTGCAGCTCGGTGGAAATACCTGTCAGCTGCCGAAACGCCCCCCGAACCTCCAAGCAGTCGTCACCGTCATAGATATTATCTTCTACCGCAAACTCAAAGAGCAGTGTGGACTGGATCTGACCGTCCCGGTACCCTGTGACCTCCCGGATCTCTGTGACCCGGCGCCGGCGATCCGCACCAGTCTCCATATGGACAAGGATAGGAAATGCCCGGGCGACCATCGTGAACAGTGTGGTATCAGACATGTCAAAGGCTTTTTTTGCCAGGGTGACAATCCGCTCCGGAGTGTCCAGAGTCCCATTGCTGTGCGTGGTGGTCACGACGGTATGTCCTGTGTTGGAGACGCCCATCACCTCAAATGCCTCCCGGCCTCGGATCTCTCCTGGTGCTATGATGTCCGGATCAAAGCGCAGGCTGTCCTTGACCAGGGCCTCCTGGTCGATGTCAAGGGCCGGATTGTCCTTGTTGGGGTATGTGCGGGTGTGGACTACACTGTTTATGACTTTGCCGGTACTCGGATCCCTGCGCACAAAATCCCATTCCCGGCTGCCCTCCTCAATGGTGAAGGTACGCAGGGTTTTTGACGCTTTGGCCAACAGGCATCCGGCAATTGTCGTTTTGCCGGAACCAGTCTCGCCGGAGATGCACATAGACACACCGTGCATAGCGCAGAGAACCAGGAAATCTGCCATCTGTTCGGTGAGCGTCCCTCCATCAAGGAGCACATCTCTGGAGATCGTCTGGGTGTTGACCTTCCGGATCGAGCTTGATATCGCAACATCCCTGTCCACGATCGGCGCCTTTGCCGCTGTGATCCGGATCCCGTCTCCGATGTCGGCAGTGGCGTGGGGCTGGGCGTCGTCAAATACCGTCCCCGTCTTTCGGAACATACGCCGGTGAATATCGATAGCGTGCTGAGGAGACAGAAAAGAGTAGTTCGTTTTCTCTCTGCGGCCATCAACAATGATCTCAATACAATCCCAAGAGTTGATGTTAAGCTCTTCAAAGCCGGGCCGATCAAAAAGCTCATCCCGGGAGATAAAGGAGTAGCCCGCCATGTCGTGATACACATAGTCAACCAGCCTGTCCTCCGGTACCTCACAGCGCAGGGCATGGTCTGTAATGTACCGCTGTATCCTCTCCTTCAGGGCCGTCTCGGACATTTGGGCAATGTCGCTGGTCATGCTACCGGCGATTCCGGCCTGGATCTCCGTAAGTATCTGAGCATAGGGGCGATTGGACGTCTCAGCCATAAGCTGCCTCCTCGATACGGTCAACGAGAGCCCAGACCCGTCGCTCAAACTCCGCCGCCTTTGGCTCCTCAAACCTGGTCAGGAGCCGCCCGGCCAGCTGCCACTCCGCCACCTGCTGCGCCCAGGGCAGCACCACAGGCTCCGTCCCCTCCAGCGCTTTCATCTCATTTAGGGGCGTGTGGGGATAGACTGGATTCAGAATAGGAATATGGCGCTCAGAACGGAAGGTGTCATTGTTGCTCATCCAGCACAGCTGAGACTTCATCCCCTCATGGCCGCGGACGTCAGGCGTCACGCTGCGCAACACTACCTCCGAGCGCTCCAGGGCCAACAGGGTGATGGGCTCCAGGACGGCGGTACTGTCACAGTCGATGATGCAGTAGGAAAAGGGAGACTGTCGCAGCAGGTCAAAGAGCCGTTGGACAGACGCCCGGTTGGGGATAGGGTATGTGATGCCGGGCACTTCCTCAGCGGCCAGTCCCATAAAATAGAGCCGGTCACTCTGCGGATGGGGGATCATCTTGTCCTTCAGGGCCGCCTCACCGATCGTTTGCTCAAATACGCCGCCCAGGGAGTTCGCCCTGTCCAGCTTGGCGTTGGGCAGATAGACCGGCAGCATCGGGGTTCTGGTGTCCATACCCACCACCAGTACGTCCTTTTTCCTCTGTGTAAGGGCAGCCGCCACTGCCAGGGCCACCGTGCTTTTTCCCGCTCCACTGCTTCCCCAGCTTGCAATCAGTTTCATGTGGTTCCTCCTTCTTCCTGAACCGGATCAGTTTCGCCTTCGAGCGGCGGTTCAGTCGCTTCAACTTCCTCAAAATCCGGCTCTGGAGGCGGCAGTAAAAAGTAGTCCTCCTGGGCAGCCAGAGCGGCGGCTTTGCCCATATCAGAGCCGCGCACCACCAGAGAGGCATGAAGCTTGGCATTGGCGGTAAGTCCGGCCAGGGTCGCAGCCTGCCGCTGATTGACGGCAAGAACCACGGTGGCGATCTGTCGGTCTGCGGCCTCACTGTCAGGCAAGGCGCCTGTTTCATCATCCACGTTGGCCGCCTCTGCGTTGGTCACACTCAGCACCTCCACCGCCTGAAGTTCGGGCACGATCATTGCCGCTATCTCCTGATCCTCAGCAGTCATCATATTACCAGTGCTGTTGTTGAGTACGGCATACAACCGGATGATGTCTCCCGCTCTCAGCTTGCTGGCCACGCTGGACTCCAGACTGTCCAGGGCTACGGCCATTGCCTCCTTTCCCTCCGGCAGTATCAGTAGCTCCGGATCATCTGTGGGATATTGGCTTGTCACTCTGGCTGCAGTGAGGATGTCCCCGGCCAGTCCCGTCTTGGCCACGTACTGTCCCATGGCGGTGCCCAGATCAGACAGCGCCCCTTGGGGTCTGCCGGCGGCGCCCACCTCCACCACCTGCAGCATCTCGTTGGTGAGTTTTGTGCCGATAGGTACATCCTGGGTCAGCACCACCACCGGCACCAGCGACGCTGCTTTTTTCTGCGCCATTGGAGCTCCTATAAAGGCAATCCCAAACCCAACAGCCAGACACACTACACCCCAAAAGGTCTTGCTCTGCAGGATCCCGCCTCCCGAGTCCCATTCCCAGCTCTTTTTGGTACGCTTCTCCTTTTTCTTTTTCTCTGGTTTTTCACCACATGCCGGCGGTATCGGATCGGCTCCGCCATGCACCATGGCTTTTGTGCTTGTGCTTTTCTTTCCAAACATTTACTCAGTCTCCTTTCATAGTAAAAATATCGTGATCACATAGGCCGGAAACACGAATGGGGCAAATGGCAGCGCCTGCTTCCTCCGGCATAGCCCATAAACCGACAGCAGCATCAGAGCCAGGAGGATGACCACACAGCCCCTTATCTGTCCCAGCAGAAAACCAAGGATCCCGCACAGCTTGACGTCGCCTCCACCGATCCGTCCTTCCCTGGACATCACAGAGAGGATCAGAATGGGCACTCCACACAGCAGCAGCCCCAATATCGCTGTGATCCAGGCACCGTCCCACACGGCGTTTACGCCCCCCAATAGCAACAGCAACAGTAGCAGCCGGTTGGGGATAATCCGTGTCATGGCGTCTTGCCAAGCCACTCCAGCGAGGATCGCCCCGGCCAGAAGGTATATCCATGTCACCCCATGCCGCATATCCTCACCAAGTGGGGCAGAATCGCCGAGCGATACACCGTGTCGCTGCCCGGTGTCCAGATGTCCGGGTGATAGGCCAGTGCGGCGCAGTCACCAAGATACGCCTTCACCGCTTCCATTCCTTCCGGCGAAGCAAAGGAGAGGAGGGATACAAGTTCACGGGGCTCTCCCTCCATTAATTGATTGTAAGCAGCAGCCAGGTAAGGCAGCTCCCAGGGCTTGACCCCGCCTACCAGTACCGTTAAGTCCGCAGCACAGATGGTCTTGACCCATCCTGGCTCCAGAACACCATAGTCAACGATGTAGGCGTCAAACCGTTCACTCCGCTCCGAGGCCAGCCGGATGCCATTAACCTCCGTGTAGCCTTCCATCTCCAACAGCTTGTCCCGGTACAGTTCACGCACCGTCTCCCAGGCAGATCCTTCCCGTTCCAGGATCACTGGCCGGAAGCCCAGCTGAGACAGGTAGTGATACAACGCAACAGTTTGGGTGGTGACGCCAATACGGGGCATAGCTCCGCATACGGCCACATCCAGGATCAGTCCCGGCACAATGCGCAGGGGAGAGACCTCCCGATCGGCAGCCTCCGCTACACCTCGCTGGATGGCGGCCAACCGGTGCATATAACCGCTGTCACCCTGGAGTGCTGCCGCAATGGCGCCGGAGGGATCTCCCTCATCGATGACGAGCCCATCCACCCGCTGCTCCGCCAGGTGATGGTAAAGCGTAGTCGTGTGGTCGCCCGGCGGCGCCAGAAAGATCATACAGGCGGCAGAAAAGCGCCGTAACCGCTGTACGGCGCTTAAAATATGCTCGTCCGACCATTCCGTTCCATCCAGGTCACAAAGTATGTAGCTTTGTTGATCGACCATTTTGTCTCTGGCCAGAAAACCAGTCAGCGAAGGAATACTGGCAAGGGAGAAAAATGTGACAACAGCGTCCAGTTGGGCAAACACCACGTCAAAGCGGTGCTCCCGTTCCGGCGCTGCCAGGTAATAGAGCTGGATCAAATATCGTTCCTCCTTTCAAATTCCGGGCGGCCCCACAGGGTGAAGCCGCTGTACCCGTTGACCACTACCCCGCCGGCGCCGGAAGAGCAGTGGATATAGAGCTTGTTCCCCTCTGTGTCTCTGCCGTAGTAGATCCCGACATGGTTGATAACGCTGTTGTCCGGCCAGTTTTTGAATACCAGGTCGCCGGGCTCCAGCTCATTCTCGTCGATGAGCTCACTGGCCCAAAATTGAGCGTGAACACCGCTGCCAATGCTCTGATATCCCGCTGTCCGCCATACCCAGTCAGTAAATCCGGAGCAATCCAGGCCATAGGGCTGCAGGGAACCGTAGGACGAGACGCCGGGCACCGTCACCTGCTTCAGGGTGTTCCACGCATCGTTCCAACCTGCTGAGGATTTGCCGCCCCAAAAATAGGGCACCCGTCCGACCAGGGAAAGCGCTGTGCGCAGGATCTCCTGACGGTCTGGATCGTCGGTGGCCATAGTTGCCATTGCTTCGATCTCCTCCTCTGACAACGGATCTCCGAAGGCCTCCGCCGACGACGCCACCAGGTAAGCATATTTCTCCTGAAACTCACCGGTCACCCCGTCGTATTGAAAGGGGGCAGTCAGAATATCCAGGACAGCGGCAACGAGAAGGACGAGTGCAGAAAAGACCGCTGCCAGCGTGATCAGAATGCCGCGCAGGATCTTCCGGCCATCCTCGCTCCCCAGGGTCTGTATAAGCAGCAGTAGCGCCTGAGAGCTCATCGACCTCCACCCCTGCCCATCAGCTCCAGCTTGTACGCCGGCAGGTCAAAGTCCACGTGGACATGCTGCCGGCCCAACAGACAGAGCGCCTTTCCTCGCTCGCCGGCGAGAAGGACATTTTGTTCTGAGGCCGTGAGCTGGAATACCTCCGTGGTCTCCTGGAGATTTCTCCCGTCGGCGCTGAAGAGGAACTTGTAGGTGGCGTTGTCCAGGATAGCCTGGCCATAGAGCCGGATATCGTCGTGGAGAAAATCCACCACGCTCTGAGTGACCACAGCCAACAATCCCTCATACTTGCGCACCCGCTTGGCCATGTTGCGCAGATACATAGCAGTTTGAGGAATAGCCGGATCCAGAAGGATGTGGGCCTCATCGCACAATAGAAACACGGGCCGACTCCGGTCGGCGGATATCATATCCCAACACAGGGTCAGGATATTGAAATACTGGGAACGCTTCACCTCGTCGCTGCTGTTCTGGAGCCGGTTGGTGTCGAGGACAATGAAGTCATTGTCCACCTCCACATTCGTAGCTCCGTTCCAAAGGAAGCTATCTGCCCCCTCCGCCATATCGCAGAACAGCGCGGCGATCTCTTCATACCGCTCATCCTCCTTCTGAAGCTGCTGAAGGAGTGCGTAAAAGTCGGAGAACAAGGGGAAGGCCTCCGGGGACAGCGTGGCCACGTTTGTGCCCCAGTCGATCTGAAAGTTCTGATAGAGTGTTACCAGGGCTTTCTTGACCAGAGCTCGCTGCAGGTCGGTCAGGCTGGGCAGATAGAGCTTGAAGAACACGTCCAAAGTGTGGATGTGCAGAGCCATGGCGTTGTCATTGGCCTGATATAGATGCTCCTGGCTCTCCTCCTCGTCGTCCTCCGGCACCGCCCGGATCTGAAGAGGGTTGACCTTGGCAGTCCCGCCGCCGGCATCCAACCAGGTACCGCCGAGATTTTTACACAGATCCCGAAACTCTCGTTCCGGATCGATGATAATGACCTTGACGCCGGACATATACAAAGTCTCCGCAATACTCTTCAGAGTGGTGGACTTGCCGGAGCCGGCGGCGCCCACAGCCACCATATTGCTGTTGGTTCGATCCTGGCCCCGATAGAGGAAATCCAGGCTTATGATCCCACCGTCCATGGTGCGGCCAAAGTAGTAGCCGCCATCGTCCCGGTAGACGTTGACCACCATAGGAGATCCGCCCATCAGGGTCTTCAGGGGCATGATCTGCCGGACGATGTCCTCCACGCGGGGCTGGGACAGGTGGTAGGGAGACAGCTGCTTATACCCCTCCTTCTGAAGATTGCCCAGAGGTTTCAGCTTGATCCGCTTCCGGCTGTACCGGCTCACCACCTGGTGGCAGACATCCTCCAGCTCAGCCTCATTGTCCGTAAATGGCATGACCAGCCAGGAGACATGGCCGATGGCAGCGCTCTTGGCGTCCAGCTCATCGATCAAACGGTCTGCATCCTGCGCTTGTCGTTCATATCGTTTGCGCAGCCGGGCATCACTTTCCGATTGGGCTTCTGTTCTGTTGCGCTTAATGGATTGGGATAAAGCCTCCCCAAGCGCAGACACACTGCCCGGCATATAGGTAATAGAGGTAACACAATCCGATGTATTTATGAGCTCTACGCACCACCCGTAGTCCAATTCAGATGGGTATTTTGTCACTCCATAGACCCGCCCCACCACTGGGCCGACCACAGTTCTGGAGACGCCAAAGGACAGACCACCTACCGGCGTGATAAGGTCAAGCAAGCCGCCGGCATCATCACCGACAGTCTCCCACAGCCTTTCCTCACCGTTTAACATGGGGATCCCAGCTTGGGGCTCCTCCCCTACCTGCTGGTAGGAGGTCAGATCCGCAAACACCTTGCACAGATAGGTGATCTCCCGATCCCCCATGATTTCACAAGAGACCCGATTCTCCGTCAGCCGGCTTCTCAGATCGTGGAGCCGCTTCTTGAGCTGTGTGTCCGCCCCCCGTATTGCCTTTGTCCAGCAAACCATAACGATCATGGGCTCCTTTGTCCCTTCCCGGGCCATACCCTGAAGGGCGGAAATCTCTCCGTTGATGAGCTGCAGCTTGGCCTCATCTTGGGCTCCCTTACGCAGTTCTATGAGTCGGGATATCATACCCAAAGTGTCCACCGTCCTGGGCACCGACAACAGCCTCCAGGGCTCGGTCTCCCCAGCCAGAGAGGCAGTTACCCTTTCCGCTGCCCGTATCCGTTCTTGAACAGACATCAATTTGTTGTCACCGGCTCGGATGGACAGATAGCCAAAAAGATGTCCGTCCACAGAATAGAGCAAGCCGTCGGAGATGTCCTCCACGTTCAGGAACTCCTGGGCGGTCATTCGACGTGGATCTTCAGTCTTCTTTTTTTTCAAGGATATATACCTCCTTTTCCGCTCTGACATAGTGATATGACTGTTGTTCTTTTTGGTATCGCATCTGACGCCGTAGGATGTCGTAAACTGATTGGTTGCCGTCCAGTTTAGTAAATATCCCACTGGCAATAGCTGCTGCACAAACAGCGGTAAAAACAGTGCCCATACCTCTGATGGAGCTGAATATAACAGTACAAACAACAAAGGCCACAGCCCCCGCCAGAATTGTTACCATCAAAATAGCTGTCAGTTCTGCTTTTCCTACTCCGCGCCATGCTTCCCAACGCAGAGCTATGTTTTCCGGGACTTGAAGCTTTTCTTCCATATTCCCTCCTAAAAATAACTAAGTACGACTTGCAGTAGCCCTCCTACTGTAGATGACAAAGCTACAAACACAAGCACGTTTCGCATTCTCACTTTATATGCCTGATCTTCGTCCGGATCCGCTGCCTGCATGATAACACAATAACCGCAACGGACTCCTCCACCAACGATAATCAATATCTGTAGCCAGGCGATGATTAATTTGATTTTTTCCATCTTCATCAACCTCCGCTAAGCCCTCGCACTGCCCGCACCACCATAGAGCCCATATAGACCTTGCTCATGGCCCCACCGCTTCTGGATGGTATCAATATCTGCTGCATCAATGCTGGCGTGTTGAATGCTGCGATCATAGCTGCGATAGCCAGCAGTATGCCGTTGAAGTCAGCGGCACCGGCAGCCAAATACCGAATTGATAAGCTGAACAGCAGCACCTGTACCATACTGGTCAACACCGCCCGGAAGAGCGTCTGCATGTAGGTGGTAAATATACCACCATCGCTGTCGAGTAATCCTACACAGGCAAAGGGAACCCCAAGGCGCATCACTAGAAGTTCCACCCCCTGTCGGATCAGTTTGACCATCATACCAAAGGCCAAGACAAAATACACAAGTACGGCAATGAGAAACAGCATGTCCCCCAAAACATTGACTGCCAACTGCTCATCTGGATTTGTCAATCCCAATAGCGCCATGATTGCAGAGGTAAGCTCCAAGGCCACATCGACGAGGATGTCATATATGGTTGGAAAGCCAACCATTACCACAGCCCCCTCTACCGCACCAATCAACATTGTTTGTGGGCTGGAGTCGGCGTCGCCATTGCGCCAAAGCACATAGATTTGGAATCCTTTTATCATAAATTTTACCGTTACAAAGGTAACTGCCGCCCAGTAAATATAGTTGTAGGTGTTGATAATCGCATCATTTGTGACTACCGTTCCAAGCATCCATTCGATGCGTAACATGTCTCGATACATGGACGACAGCATCCCATCAAACGCTGTGACTGCCGAGTTGATGATGTCGGTCAGAAATTCGGATAGAATCCCTCCCATGGTTCAAAAGTAAGCAGCGATAATAGAAATCGCCGCGCTCACAAGGCCGCCAACTACCCCGCACAGGATGGAATTTTTAGCCCGCTTCTCCCACATCTTAGCATCCTGTTCATCTCCCCCATTGCGACGGATAATGTAATATCCTGCATAGGCACCGCCGATAATGGGACTCAAAATTGTCATAATTTTCCCCGCATCTGTTCCCAAGCTTTTTACCCCTTGGAACAAGGTGCTATCCATCAGCGTACCTTCCGCATAAGCGCAGGGTACAAAAAAAGCCCCAGTCAAAACCAGGGCGCTGAGCTTCCTCATAACATTCTTCATTTTCTGTTTCACTGTTCTGCTCCTTCCCTTTGAATCAGATTTGTGTATAGCTTGGCGATCCCCCAGTAGGCCGTCTTGACCTCCGTGGAGGGCCTACATTTATTTCGTGCTTTCATGACCCTTCGGTTATGTACCTCATCTCCCAGCCCCAGCATGGCGTTCCAGATCGTCTGAGCGAGATCCGGAGCGTACATGATGCAGGGACCGGCTCTGGAGGTAACCAGCTGGTAGGGTCGTTGGATGCGCCCGATCTCCGCCGCTGTCAGTAACTCTCGCCCGGTAAGATTGTAGCTTGCGGACAGGTTACCGCCTGTGCTCCCGGACATGCCGGAGGTCTTGACGGTATACTTGCCCAGCTTCCGAGACAGCTCATCCAGCGTGTCCTGGTTGTCTGTCTGAAGGTAGATCCAGGTCTCCGCATTGCCCCGGATCGTCTTGCCGATTTTCTCCCCGTATTTTTCGTCTATCTGGTTGAAGTCCTGGAGGAAGAGGTGGAAGCGCATTCCCCGTCCGGCGCTGACGGTCATGATCTTATCAAAGTCCGGGATCTTCACAAAATTCCCAAACTCATCGCAGATAAAATTGACCCGGCGAGGAAGGCGGCCCCCATGCTTGTCACAACAGTCCACCAGTGCCTGATAGTGCTGATAGACAAACAGGGCCGCCAACGGGTAGTAGGTGCTCTTGTGATCCGGCAGATTGATAAAAATGGCCCGCTTCCGTTCCCCTGTTGTGTAGCAGTCCCAGCTGGTCGTGGCTGTCATGGTGTGGATGCCCGGATCTGAAAACAGGTTGAGGGTGCTGCCTCCGGAAGCAAAGAAGCTCCCCCGTGTCTTGCTGGGCGCCACCTCAGAGATTCCGGCCACCAATCTCACCGGATGCCCCTCCCTCAGATTCTGAAGATAAAGGGACAATGGCAACGTGCCGCTGCGTCCTGTTGGTCGACCCATTTCCACGATGAATTGATAGGCGTTGGAGAGATTTTGAAACTCTGGTCGGCCCCGGTTGTCCACTACCACTGCCAGTATGGCAGCAGTGAGGATAGACCGCTCTCCGTTGATCCACAGCGGATCCGTATGGGTCTCCGGCCTGTCTGGGCAGAGCATGGTGGCAATGTCTCTGGCCCGGGTGACCGCCAGGGCGTTATCTCCCAGATTGACCGCGTCGATCACCGGCTGCAGGAAGTTATATTGGTCGCTCTTGAGCGGATTGCGGAAGTCAAGGGAGATGACCTCATAGCCCAGCCGCTCCAGAAACGGGTAGGTGTACAGATAGAGCTCCGCCTTGGGGTCTACCACCACCATACTCTCGCCGGAAAGGGCCTGAAGGCAGATGCTGGGCAGCACGATATTGCGGGTCTTTCCGGATCGGGTGGCGCCAATGGTCAGAGTGTGGCTGTCGTCCATGTTGGCGTAGAGTTGCTTTCCATTTTCCGTCATGCCAAGCACAAGCCCACCCCGGGCCAGCTCAGACAGCTTCATCCCACTCGCCCCCCTCCAGGTCATCATAGCCGTGCTCGATCAGATCCCGAGTCTCTGGTGACAGGTCGAGTTGGACGACAGTAAAGGCGCTGCTCAGCTCCCGCTCCGTCATCCACCGTGCCGTGCCATACTGTCCCTGCCCGTCTGCCTCCGGCGTGTAGATATCCAGGCAGACATGGCGCATCTTGCTCTTGTACTTGATGTAATCCCGGCCAAAGGTCATCCAGACCACGGCCACCACCGCGAAACACTCCAGCAGAATGTACCAGGTTCTGACCCGGGGGATCGCAAGCCCCTGAAGACAAATCCAGAGCAGCGGTGAGAGATTCATCTGCCCAGACAGCACCTGGTGGAAATTATAGGCGCAGCAAACAGCAAGGAGAGAAAAAAGCAGCAGCATGACTGCTGCCGCCGTCAGA
The DNA here is from genome assembly GCA_947651395.1 of uncultured Pseudoflavonifractor sp. Taxonomy (GTDB): domain Bacteria; phylum Bacillota; class Clostridia; order Oscillospirales; family Oscillospiraceae; genus Vermiculatibacterium. Next base: position 85,978 of record CANSYW010000005.1, read on the forward strand.
CGCCGTTTCATTCTGCCGCCTCCGGCATCGAGGCCTCCCCCGGGATATCTCCTTCAAGATCGTCCTCGATCGCACTATTGCTGATGGGCTCCTCCGCCATCGGCACCGCCGCCTCTGCAGGCTTACGCTTGTCCCCGCCAAAGTAGATGCTGTCTGCATGTACTTTTACGTTACGGTACTTGACCCCCTCCTTGGATGTTCTGTCGGAAACAGTCAAGCGTCCATCCACCTCGACCCGATCCCCTTTGTGGAAGTAGGTTACCACAAACTCCGCCAGGCCTCTCCACGCTGTCACGTCAATAAAATCAGTTCCTCGTTCTCCCGTCACCTGATCTACATAGTCGCGATCGACTGCAACGCAAAAGTTTGTGACCACAACGCCGCGCTTTGTAGCCCGGGGCTCCGGGTCAGCGGTCAGCCTCCCCGCGATCGTCACTCTATTCAGCATATCTTTTTACCTCCTGTAATACTTTCAAAAATTGTTTCTCTGTGGACAATGACCCCGGATAGGAAGCTGCATAATACTCCAGCTTTTTGGACAACTCCTCCAGCGTCCCGCACTGCTCTTGCGGGATCTCCCAGGGCACCCGAAAATCTTCCGGCCTGCCGAAGGCATAAAAGCCGCCGGCTCTCAACAGTACAAGCCCTCCGCTGCTGGCCAACAGCTCATAGGGTACTTGCCGCTCTGCTACACTCATCTTATCGGGCCTCCTCTCCCAGTTCTGTGACTTCCTTGACCAGCTCGTCAAATTCATAGATTAGCGCCGGTTCCGCCACATTCTTCACCCCAGGGCAAAAACCCTCATGGTCTTTCAACGTGCAGTAATCCAGGGGAATGGCATCTGCAGCGTCGGCACTCAGCGGCGTCGGCTTCGTCGCCTCGTCCTGACCGTCAAAATACCAATCATAGTATTCATCCCAGTACAGGCAGAGCTGATGATAGGAAATCCTTGGAATCCGATATTTGATCGTGTGATTAACGTCCTTCGGCCAACCGCTATTGTCGTAGAACGGGTAGTATCTGTTCCAGGTATCGCACCACCACTCATCATCATTGACGTCAGGATAGTTCGCGGTGATCCAGTCCTCAAGGTCGTGGATACATGTGGTGAAGGCGTCCATGTTCCGGTTGGTGAAGGTATGGGTTTCCCAGTATTCAGAGGACAAGGTTTTGGGCAGCCGCAGAACATCGTGCACCAGCATATACTGCACATTTGCCAAGTAGCTGTCTTTTCCCTCCTTCTCGGGTGTTGAGCCCAGCTCCGGATCAAACTGCTTATATGCTTCGCAACGGTAGCAACCCTCCTTCCCGATCCGTTCACACAATCTGGCTACCATACTGTCCCACGGCTCCACATCCGTTTTGATGCTGTAGTAACCCTTTCTCGGCGACCAGTAAACGGCCCCGCTATCTTCTGTTTCATACTGAGCCTCTCGACTGTGAGCGGCCTGAGAGCGCATCAGAGCTGAGCGCACAGTTCCGGCATACCAGTCGCTCTGATATCCGTCTACAAGCACCGCATCCATTCCGAAGCACATAGTCGATCCCGGATGGAGATTTAAGTTGTCCGGGCTGTTCTTAATGTACAGCCATTCATCTGACCATCCATGCAGCAGGGATACCTGCCCCGCCGTCTCCGGGCTGTAGACCAGATTAGGGTCAGGCTCACAGGGCCAGAATTCAGCGCCGAACCACTCCCAGGAGACCTTCCCGTGGGGTTCTCTTATGCGGGAGACCCCGTAAGGTTTCCCATCTATGTATGTGACACGAGACCATGTCCAGTTGAAATGGAAGGGCACGTTGGCGGACATGATGCCGACCACTTCTTCGTCGACGGTGGCGTCCTGTGCCACTGCATACGGCTGTGCTTCTTCCTGCATCTTCGGAGTGATTTTTGCCTTATATTCGTGCTGCGCTGTATAGTATGGTTCTTCCGTTGTGGGCGTATAGTTCCCATCTACAACCAGATCCGGCCCCGGCTGATATAGTGCCTTCAGTACAACAGTTCCTCTCCTGTCCGGTTGCACTCCCTTCTCCAGGTCAGCGATGGCAAGGTAACCCAAAGGAAAGGATCCTCCATCCCAGCCGGAGAGCTCCCCTACACCCAGAGTTGTCCACACGTCTTGGTAGTTGTCTATTGTGCAGGCCACCCAGCCATATGCCCAGGGATAGTCTACCTTCCCTGCCGTTTGTACATAGCGATCCCCCTCCTTTCGAAAGGGCTGCTGCACAAAGGCATAGTCAATATGATTTGTGAGTGGATAATCCTCTCCATTGACGGGTATCTCTGAGTATTGTCCTCGGTAATTATCTTCCCGGGCCAAAGAACAGGGATTCGCCCCGGCGAGGTCAGGATGGACAAGATTAGCGGCAACATAGTCATTTACTTGGCGCCGGATATCTGAATTTGTGTAGGAGACCAACGTCCCTATTTGCTCGTTATCCCAATCCACAAAGATAATGGGAACCGGTTCTCCCTTCGGCTCCGGTTCCGGGTATTCTCCAGCACCGCCGCCCCAGTCGCCATCATCCCCGTTATCTGTATCATGGACATGGGGAGAGGCGTCCACGTTGTCGATCCCCTCCAGGAGCTTGACACCCTCTCCTCGCATGATGATCCGATTGGGCTCCAGCGTGTGATCCTCTGTCCCGTCCAGTACCCCCAGGTACATGAGCATATTGGCTGCCTGGATCTCCAACGGGCTCATATGCAGGTGGTCGGAAGCAGAAAAAAAGCCGGCCACAGGTTGGCCGGTTCCATAGACGTAGATAGGCGCATTTGACCGTGCAAAGTAGCCCAGATGCTCGTCGGAAAATTGGTTGAAGTACCAGGCGGGATCCTCACAGCGGGACAGCTCCGCAATGGCGAAGAAGACAAAGGATTGCTTCCTGGAGATCTGCGCTTCTCTGCCTTCCGGCAACTCCACGGGCTTCCCGAGGGCCGCTATCGTCGCCTCCATCTGGGTATGTACCTCTTCATGGGCGTCGATCCATGCCCGATGCCTGTTATAGGTATAGTCACCGTAAATTGCCCCATTGACCTCCTTCCCTTCATAGTCGCTGGCATAGATATATCGGATAAGCATAGTGTGCAGCTCTTCCTCCGTAATGGGCCGATCCAGATAGACCCGCCCACACTCGTCGCCGGTGATGATCCCCTCCCTTCGGTACTCCTGGAGCGCCGGATAAAACCAGTGATCTACCGACACATCAGCAAACTCCCGCAGCACCCAGATAGGCTTCCGGCCGGAAGCCTCCGTTGAGGCACTGATCTCATAGTCACCGGTGGAGTTCTCATCCGGCGGTATACTGTCCGCAAAGGCTGGCACAATGAGCAAGGAAAGAAAAATGAGGACACAGAGCGTCCGTTTCATTGCTCCTCACCTTCAGCGACCATAGTGGTGATCTTCAAGAGCTTCACGCCGTCCACGGGTATACTGGCCATCTGAAAATGCATCGGTTCCAAGGTTTCAACATGCAGCATCTCTCCGGTCTCGGCGTTTGTTATAAGGATCGTGACCGATTTTTCTGTTTGGGCATTTCTCAACAGGCAGCTCTGGGTTTCCTGTCTTCCGCCTATGTTGATCTCCATTGCATCATAAGCAACTCCGAAAGAGTACGCTTCAATTCGGTCATGTCCCATGTATTCACCAACATCAATCGACAATAACGGTGCATTGTCATGAGAAAGGATCTCTCCATCCTTTCCGGCTGTGGTGATCCAGCCGATATTGTCCTCCGATGTTCCCACCGTGTACTTGATCGTCCCCACATTGGCAGTGCCTTCAGCTCCACCGATACTGACCGTCTGGCTTTCCTCTTCCCAGCCCACGGCGGCGTTCAGCGCGCTACCGATCGGCCGCACCGGCACGTAGGTATTACCGTTGTATACGATGGGATAGAGCCGCTGTCCTGACCAGTCAGTCATAATGAGTTCCTGCCCATTAGCCTGGACATGCATCCCTCTGGCCAAGGTGACCTGAATAAGCTCCTCTCCTCCGCCGGTAGCTGATACTACGCCTACAACAGCGCACAGAATGGTCAGGGCAAGGATAATGTGAATGATCTTCTGTTTCATAATACTCCTCCTTGACTTCTTTCTCCTGCTAATGTAATTTGTTCTCCGCCTTTTTCCAGGATAGAGCGCACCTTCACATCACCAAAGCGCTCCAGATGAGCGGCCAACTCCTCTTTGATCCCTTGAGCCTGCCCCAATGGGGCGTCGACCTCAAGTGTAATGGTTAACATATCCTTCCTCCTCCAGCAGCCTTTCCATAACCGCCCTCAAAGTAATGTCTCTTGTCTTTTTCAGGGGCACAGGCGCTTGTTGGTCTATGATGTCCGGATCGATCAGTACAGGGCGCCGCCCTCCGCCCAGCTGACAGATCTTCCGCCCCGCATTAAGGATCCTTGTTCCGTTAAAGCCGCAGTCAACAGAGTAGCCTGCCGGCAGAGCATATTCCGATACATTGATAAAGCCGGAGCAGGCAAGCTCCGGCTTCTCAAGGCTGTAATATGTCTGCTCCGGAGTATCCCTTGCTGAGCCCCGGTGTGTCGCATAAATAACGATCTCCATGTCCACCTCCTCTTATGTCAGCCTGATATACCAGTCGTCATACATGCTGCCGCTGATATCCACATAATCGCTCACCGTCGTATAGAGCATCCCGCCCGGCGTCCAGGCGTCAAATATCGCTGCCTGCACCGGGAACTTGATGTCTGGATACCACAGAGGTGTGAAGTGTACCCGTTCATCATAGTAGCTGTAGGGGTTTTTCTTAAATCTCCACGTGGTGCTGTACCACCAGGCGTTGTCCGGCTCCAGGAGCCGGTAGTATTCCTGATAGTCAAACTCCGGGAATACCGCCAGCACGTGCTGCACCGGCGTCACGTCATAATCAGAGACATTCCCTCTGGTGGCCACCCGCACCTCACATTCAGCGTCCACTCCGTAGCCCGACTTTATGGTGTACTTGCCCCGGCGCAGCTCCGCCGTGGGCACCCGCTCATTTGGCGTCAGCTTGAAGGTCGTGTCCAGCCCCGCCGTGTAGGTGGCCAGCGCAAACTCCCACCAGTACACCCAATAGCTGGAATCCTCCCAGTGCCCACCGTCCTCGCTGTCGTCCGCTACCCAGTCCTCATCTTCGATGTACTCACTCTCCAATGTGGCGATCCACTGATCCCACTCTGTTCTCACCTGGCTGCCCCAGCTCGGCGGATCCGCCAAGCGGAAGTTGGGCCGGTACTGGGTGTGAGTAATGCCGGGGCCTTCGCCGGGCCCGTCATACTCCGGATTGGGCGGCGTCTTCTCCGGAAGCTCCACGATAGACGCCAGGATCTGGATATCCCTGCCCCCGTTGGGCGGCGTCACCGTGATGGTCATTTCCTGGGGGGTGCTGGGCGTGTGCCACCTTACCCACACCAGCTGCGTGCCTCCCGCAGGGCAGACCATCTGCTTGCGGTAGTTGCCGCCGTTGATGTGGAAGGTGGCATAGCCCACCTGGCCGCCCGCTTCACTGTGGGTATAGGGAGTCAGATTCCCGCCCCGGTTGACCACCAGGGCAGCGGTGATGACGTCGGTATCGCAGCGGTACACATACTCCGCCTGAGGCGGATCCGGGATCAAGATCTCCGGCTGGAAGGAGACGATGCCCACCCCCAGCTGGTTGAGGATGTCTATGTTGGCCTGGCGTCCGCTGGTAGCCCCCGTCCAGGGCTGGATGGTGAGATCCGCCCGCTCCAGGAACATGGAGAAGGGCAGGTTCTGGTGGGTCATGCGGCCCATCTGATAGCGGAGATCCCCGGAGACCTTCATGTCGAACAGAGCCGCCTCTGTGGCCGTCATGGCATACTGGACGCCGTTGTACTTGAAGTAGGCAATGGGCTCCAGGAGGAGCTTGTAATCTCCGTTGATGAGCTCGTCGTAGGCCATCCCAGCCTTATCTGCCACAAAATGTACGACCCTTTCATCCGTAAAATAGTTCCGGATCGCCTCGATGTTGTTCCTGGCACTGTCCGGGATGATGGTGGGCAGGGGGATATCAGCCGGGGGCACATAGTTCCTGTAGTTTGCGCCCGGCATGGGGTCGAGAGTCCCGCCATTGTTCTTATAGGTCAGCTTGTTCTTTTTTACATAGCACCATTGCGTCCTGGTTCTCAAAATGTTAGAGATATCAAAGGTGGCCACAGCTGTATTTCCCCGCATGACGGAGACCCTTACCCCGTCGTCTCCCGGGTTCCAGGCAGAGTCACCTACCACGCCGCCCTCTCCCACGCCGCCACCGCCACCCTCGATGTTGGGATCCCCGCCGGTGGCTGCGGCAGAGCTCAGAACCAGGGAGCATACGAGCAAGAGAGATAAAAGCCGTTTCACTGTATCACTTCCTTTCGTGGATATGAAAAAAGCGCCCAGCTTATCGCTGAACGCTTGAAATAGGTGTGGATCAAGGCTCCAGTTCTTCCTCGTCCCTATCTTGGCTCTGGGCCAGTTTTCGACGAAGGATGGCATTTTCTTGTTGGAGTGAAGCATTCTCCTTTTGAAGGGCCGCTATTTCTTTTTTTGCTTTATCCAGCTCAGACCTCACATCAGCCATTTGGGACAGACTGATGTGAAGGGTATCTAAGGCCTTCTGGGGATCCAATTCTTGCTTCTTCATGGCTTCCCGCCTGGCCTCGTCTGCAATCCGGCCATCTTTGAGGAAGGTCACGTCGGCTTGTATATCAGATAATTCTTTGGACAGGTTATTGTGGCGGGTAAGGAGTTCACGATGATCCCCAGCTAACTCCGCCTTTCGAGTATTGCTCTTTTCTTCATGAACAGCCAAAGTTTTATCCGCTTTTCGAGAATTGACATAAGCAGTGACCGCTGCTGTAATAAGCGCTGATATTATCGCCGCACCTCCAGCGATCCAAGCCGCAGTAATCGTTTCCATCCACCATTCCTCCGATAACAGAAAATCAAATATGATACTCACCGCCTTCATTATACGACATATTTTTCCATTTGGGAAGATAGCAAAAGGGGCACAGCCCCAAGGCCGTGCCCCTTCCTGGTTCCTATGAACTTACATACTTCCTACCTTGTTGCCGGTGAGGCCGGTACCAGGAGCATACCGATCAGAATCATCGATCTGGCCGCCCTGGCCCACATCAACCCCAGTTTGCATCTGCACCCAACCGAAACCGTCGCCCCACATGTATTTACCATCGGAGCTGATCTCCCCATTCTTGCCGGTGTAGCTGGGAGGGCCGTTATCACCGCTTCCCTGGCCGTCAGAGGGCCCAGGATCAGGTGTGGCCGCCGGGGGAGTGTCTACGGGCGCCGTAGTGGTTTGGGGCTCCTGGGGCTCCTGTACGGGCTTAGGCGTGGCCGGATTGTCCCCGTGATAGGCCCCGTCCTCCCCGATGGGCAGCTCCCCGCCGCCGCTGCCGCCCAGGTTGGTGGTCACCTGCGTGCCAGGCACCTGGATCTTGGTGGCGCCATCCTTCTGGTGCTCAAAGTCAGGGATGATGGTGACGTCGCCGTTCTCCTCCACCGTCACCGTCTCATTGGCCGGTGCGTAGCTGGGCGCCGACGTGGCTGTCACCGGCTTGGGGGTGGGGGCCGGGATGGCCAGCTGGAAGGAGGGAGCCGGCAGCTCCTCCACCGCCTTCTGGCTCTCCATGGCCAGCTGCTCGTCCCGAGCCTTCAGCTCCGCCTGGATCCGCTGCTGCTCCGCAGCCTCCACATGGTTTACCCAAGCCGTACCGCCAAGCACACAGACCAGGGCAACCGCCACTATACCTACAGGGGCAATGATTTTCTTCATATCTTTTTTCATGTCTGATCCTCCTTTCAGAGGGGTCTTGATTTACCCTATAATTATAGCATATCGGCAACGAAAAGGCAATGAAAAATGCAAAAAATCCTTGAAAAATCAGCATTTCTACACATTTCTCCGCTGATGTGGATAACTTTTCAGGCTTGAGCCTTCCCCTTGACAAAACTGTGGATAATAGTATTTCCCAGAGACATTTCAAGAGGCCGGCGTCTTTGCGGCAGCCTCCCGCGCCTTTCTGGCCGCCTGGGCCTCCCTGCCGGCCCTGAAGGTCTCATAGCCCCGGATCCGGAGATCTATCCAACCCTCCTCCAGATGTTCCACATAGTCACGCAGCTTCCGCTTGAGCTCTGATGTAGGGGAGAAACAGTATTCTTGCACCTTTCGCTGATAGGTCTCATAGGTAGAGACAAAGGGCTTGTATTCGTCGGGGATGTTCTTCTGCCCCATCAGATACTCCGCAGCCGCTTTGACCTCCTTTGATGGTTTCAGTATTTCCTTCGCCTTCCTTCTGTTTATTCTGGCGCCGGCCAGTGCCCGGCCTGCTCCAGCTGGGCCCGCCGATCTCGTTGGGCAGTTTTGGATTTGTCCTTGCTCCGGAGCTGGGCCAGATCCCGCTTGGCCTGTTGTTGGCCGGCGCTTCTGCTGGCGTCACCCAGAAGCCGGATCAAGAGGTTTGTCACAACGTCAGCCTGAGCCTGCTTGGCATAGCCGGCGTCATTCCGCAGCTCCTCCAGAGCGAGACCTGTCACTGTACGGTGGAGCTCCTTCTGTGTATCGGTAAGCAGGGCCTTGCGCTCCTCCCTGTCCTTGATCCCCTGGGCGTCAATATATCCATGCAGCCGCGCACTGATCCGCACATCGGCACATACCTCCCAGGCCAGCTTATGGAGCTGCTTGACAAAATCCTCATCCCGCATCAACTCTTTGGTCGGTGTGCGCAGCTTTGGCATCTCCTTCAGCAACGCTGCATAATTGGGATTTGTCCTCAGCAGAGCTTCGGCTGTGCCTCCGAGGAGTACCTGAAGCTCTGTCCGGTCTGCCGGCACATCCAGGGTCAGCTCCTTTCGGCACTCCTTGATACAGACCATGATCTCATTGCCAAGGTTTCGGTGCAGCTCTCCCCGGGCCATCCGCATCTCGTAATTGGTCTTTTCTTCTCCGTTGCCATTGAGTGCGCTTATCTCTCTGACTGCCGATTCATAGCGCTTGACTACCTTTTGGAAGTCGGAGATCTTCAGCACCTCGTCCACAAAGGCGTCCACCTTCGCCTTATAGTCCGCGGGGAGAAAACCATAGGCAAGCCGCCCTTTGGTGGGAGCGGTCACCGTCAGATCCACCAGCATGGCTGTCAGCCGATCTCTGGCTGGCTTTGAGACATGGGACAGATCCAGAGCTTCCGCCAGGTTGGCTTCCTGCAGGAGTGCCTTTAGCTCCAGACGGAGCTCTGACTTGTCCTCCCGCTCCGTTTTCCGCAGCTCTATGATGTCCTCGTGGTAGATCTCCCGGCCAAAGGCTGACCGGACATGCTCGGCCATGATCTCAAAGCGCTCCTTGGGTACGTGCTCTTGCCGCACGGCGTCGCTGTTGTCCCAATACATGACATGGACATGGGGATGCCCCTTCTCGTAGTGCATAGAGGCCACCCAGCAGAAATCGCCGGATTTAATCCCCATTTCCCTGGCAATGACGTCTATCTTTGCATTGATGAGCGGTTCCCAGGTTTTACGGCTATATAGATCATGCTGCTTGGCAGTGTCCCTGTCCACGGAGATGATCGCCCGGTACAGGGTATGATCCTTTGACGCCTGGGTAACGGTCTTCTTGGCCAGCCGAAAGTCGTCGATGTTCTCCGGCGCCAGGATCCCCGGCAGCCGGCCCCACAGACCAAAGGCGCAGCCCGGGTTATGGACTGCGCCTGGTCGTGTGGCGATATAAACAAGATGCTTGCGGTTCAGCGTGGCCGTGCTGGCCAGGTTCCGGGATTTATAGCTCTGCTTGAAGACAACGCCCCGGCTCAAGGCTCCAGCTCCTCGCCTTCAAGCTCGGGTTCCGGTTGCTGCTCGACAGGCGCACTGGAGGCCTCGGCATATTTCTTCTGATAGTGTTCGAGGTCATGGGGGTTTTCCTCGCCAAACTCATTCCAAAGCAGATCATCTATGGCTTTATGCGTGGCCGGATCCTTAGTAAGCGTTATCGACTTGACAGCCATGGGCCCCATTTCAAATAAGGCTTTTTCATATGCCTGTATATACTTTTCTGTGTCATAGAAGGTCTGCTCATCGCCATAGCTATATTCAATTCTTCCAACCGGCTCTTCAGAGGTCATCTATTACTTCCCCTTTCCGCCAACGATTCTCATGATGAGGGCCGCGGCTTCCGCCCTGGTCACGCGGCCCTGGGGCAGCAGCTCACCGGCGTCCGTACCCTTCAGCAGATCTGCATGAACGGCCCAGCGGACGGCGGCCTCAGACCAGTCAGACACATCGTCCAGATCCGTGAAGTCCCCTTCCCAGCTGTCGACCACCTGGCCGCTGCCATAGGTGCGATAGAGCATCAGGGCCAGCTGCTCCCGGGTCAGCGAATCCCTGGGCCCGAACTTACCGTTGCCGTAGCCGATCTCCACGCCGGCGTCATTGGCCCAGGTGATGGCTTCGGCATAGGTAGTGACCTTGGTGACGTCTTCAAAGTCACCGGTGATCTCCAGTCCCTTCAGCTGGGCCTTGGCCACCTTGGCAAAGGTATAAGCTGCCTGGGCCCGGGTCAGAGGAGCATCAGGCTCAAAGGTGTTGCTGGTGATACCCTCCATATAACCGGCATAGTAGGCGTCCAGGACGTCATCATAGAACCAGTCGTTGGGCTTTACATCGATGAAGGGATTGCGCCTCCCGTCGTCGTCATCGTCATCATCCGAGCTGTCGGCTCCGTGATCCGGCGTCGGCTTGGGTTCCTCAAAGGCAAGGCAGTATTCTGAGAATTTACTGGCAAAGATGGTGAGGGTGTCGTCAGATACCGTGATGTAGGCGCCGTTTTCATTGGGGGTCTCCGTGATGGTATAGACGTGGCCTTCGTGCATCCGGTAGACTGCATAGTTGACCTTTCCCTTCTGTTCCTCAGAGAGGGGGTCAATGATCTGGAGGAGCTGGGGCAGCTCCGGGATGTTCTCCTCGGTGACGCTGCCATCTACTGTCTCGGTAATCTTGGCCACATCCATGACCATATAGCCAAAGATAGTCTTTCCATCGGCAGCGGCAGCAGCATTCAAGGCATCGGCAGCGTCAGGGATCTCTGCCGCGGTGGCCGCCTTCACAGTCATCTGCACAGTGACAGCGCCGCCAGCTGCCACGGCAGCCTGGTCAGCGTCATTATAGATCTCGCTGTTAAAGAGAGCATCCAGGCCGCCCACTACCACGTCCTTGGTGCCCCGGTTGACCATCAGCACGCTGTTGGTCTGGGTGTCGGGAAGGATGACCTTGCACTCCTCCACAGCACTGTCCAGCACCAACAGGGATGTGGCCGTAATGTTTCGCTTAGAAGCTACGGCATTGTAGCTGCCGTAAGGTACGTTATATACCCAGAAAATGCCGTTGGCATCGGCATCTGTCTCCAGGTAGGTGGTATTGCCAGCCACAATGACCACATGAGCAAAGGACACCGGCCGACCATCTTGGTCGATGACCTCACCGGTAATTGTCCCCTCCTTGGGTGTCCACACCGGAGACACCGTAATCGGTTCGGTAATGGGATCATCAAAGCTGAACGGCTCACCGTCTGCGGTTACCCAGGAAAGCGTCTGCCCCGGGCGGGGATCCAGCTCCGGCTCAGTGGCTTTGCCGCCATAGGGAACCTCTTGGGTAGTGGAGCTGCCTTCATTTCGGATTGTTACTTTCAGTTTAATCTTCTCATAATAGCATTTGATTGTGGGTGATTCACCATTCAAATAGTAGTTTGCCCTGCCCAGATATCCACTTCCTTCTACAGGAATGAGTCCATCTTCCGAATAGTCCTGAAATCCCAGGCAAGCGCTACTTGTAATTGGTGTGATTGTCTCTGTAATCTCTTTGAGTGCATAATCTCCATTTCCATCCGGGATATAATGCTCGGTCTTTATTCTCCATCGTACACCTAAAAAGGCATCTGTACCACCAATGTCTTTTGACGTAATCCCATCAGGAAGCTCGGTGAGAATCATCTGATTACAACCCCTAAATGCATCCCACCCTATGTATGTTAAGCTTTTGGGTAAGCTGGTAAGTGAAATTCCCGTACCCCGAAATGCCGTATCATTAATTATAGTAATCTTGTCAGACAACCTTGTCAGCGCCAGATTGGGGCAGTATGCAAAAGCACACATCGGAATTACGGTCAAACCTTCCGGCAACTCAGTTAAAGCTAATTTGGAACAACTTTGGAAGGCATTAGCCCCAAGTGTTGTCAAACCACTCGGCAACTTTTCCAATTCAAGATTCGCACAATGAATAAAAGCTCTAACCCCAATTACCGATATGCTGTCTGGCAAACTGGCCTCTGTAAGATTTGAACAATATGCAAAGGCATCAACCCCAATAGTGGTTATTCCTTCTTCAAGGACAATCTTATAGATCGTGTCCTTATAATCACGCCACGGGCTTCCCACTATATTTCCGCTTCCAGCCAGATACAACGTACCATTCCCATCTAAAACCCATGTGATATTATCGCCACACTCGCCGCTGGCCACGATATCCGGCTCCTCCGCTGCAAAGGCCACCGCGCCAATCATGACCATCAAGGTCACTGCAGCAAGAATCAGCGCGGAGAGTTTCAGTTTCCAGTTCTTCATTTTTAAGCTCCTTTCTACTTGTCGATGATTTTCTGTGTACCTTCCTCCAGGAAGGCGTCCACATCCCGATCCTTCAGCTTCAGGTACTCAATCCCCAGCTTCCGGGCCCGGGCAGCTGCCTCCTCCACCAGCTGCTGCTCTGAGGGAGGCAACGTAAGCCGGCTGGAGAATATATTCATAAAAAAGGCCGCCCCGGAAATCTGGGTGGCCTTTGCTGTTATAGCGGCCAATCGTTCCACCTGGGGCTTCATAGCAGTCTGCACCGCCGTCTGAATCAACTCCGCCAGGTGATCTGTATCCTCCTTATAGCCGGTGGCCACCAGGCCGGCTTCTACGAGATCCCTTACTACCTGCACCCTGGTCTTCTTCTGTGCCACAGAGATCTTCTCAATGGCCTCATAAGTGGTTTGAGAGCACCGATACGGGATATACGCTGCCGTGTGCTTGTCCGTCGTTTTTCTTGGCATTTTCCACATCCTTTCTGGCTTTTAGGTTCCATTTGGAACCTGATTCTTGGTGGTGGAACCACTGTTGACGGCTTTGCCGTCAATCTGTTTTGGGGTGTGTGGAACACACCTTATCCTGCCATTCCAAACCGCAAAGCGATTTGTGAATGGTTTTGCCCTGAAGGGGCAAAACTCGCCGCCCCTGCTGGGCGGCACCCGGGCTACAGCAAGGAGAAAAAATTCCACAGGTTCTGTGGAAAACCAATCCCCCTACAGCTTTACATCCTTTTCTCCCGGGGCTGTTCGTTTCCGACCATTACCTCAAACAAAATACTCATCCCTTTATATGCTGAACTTAAAAGCCGGTCGAATAAGGCGGCATGGTGCTGTGCGGAGCAGTCCAACGGACTGGTTCGCACAGCAGCTTGCCGCAAAGCGCCAGAGCAATCTCTATCTTTCGTGGTAGTGCGTTTCCCCTCTGGTGCTCAAGAGTGCTTTTTCCTTGCGGCATAACTTGCGTACATTGGATCACGGAGAATCAAAAAGAAGAGAAGAAATAAAAAAATCCACAAAAGCAGCGCGGCCCCGGCCGCTCTCTGGCTGTCATAGGGTATCGCAGGGAGCGGGGCGGTACCTGTGGGAAAGTCGAGCTGATGGAGACGCCATCTCTGTCCTCGGTCACCAAGTCACCAGGCAACCCACGTCTGTCCTTCAAGCACAAGACTTTTCCATAGGAGGGGCCCTGCTTCCGGTCGTTGGTACGGTAGACGTTAGTTTACGGTTCCAGCTCTATCTCAGCCTCTGTCAGATCTGCCACAGGCTGAGCACTCTGATCTCGGCTGAACTCGTGCGCTGACGGTAACTGAACTGGTTCAGACACCTTGGCCAGCTCCAGGAGCTTACCATGTTCGATCAAATAATCAGATATCTTGTCGGCGTCTTTGATGGCGGCAAAGAGTTCATCGGGATCTTCCTCCAAAGCTGAGATCCAGGACTGGATATAGGCTTTGTGGTTTTCAATTTCAAAGGCTGCCTCTTCCTCGCTGTGGGGGAGCTGCAGGGCCTGGGCAGTAAACGCCGAGGCGATTTCCGCTCTCAGCTCCTCCCGGGCGTACTCCGGGGAGCCGAATTTGCCGGTGAGATCCCGGCCAAGGCGACTCTGATGTCCAGTGGCGTGCCCAGCCTCATGGAGCAGTGTGGTCATATAGGCCAGGTCGCCGGTAAAGCTCTTTGCCGGTGGCATCTGGATCTTGTCGTGGGTGGGGGAGTAGTAAGCCCGGTCTCCGCCCTCCCCAAAGGCTACCCCTATGTTGGCCAATAGGAGCTCACGCCGGGCGGCCAGCTGCTCTACATCAACCTCCTGTTTCTTCTTCAAGGGCGGGATTTAGGACTCTCGTACATGACCCAATATTCGTTCCAATCCTTCCCGGCGGGGGGCGTACTCACCTTGACATGATATCCCCTGTCAGGAGTATAGCCGGCAGCAAGGAGATTGTCTTTTATCCGCTGTGATCCCGTTTGCCCGGCAGCATCGGCGTCAAGTCCCAGCTCGATATCCGTCACCCAAGGATGCTCCTGCAGATAATGAAGCAGCGGCGCCGCAGAAATGCCGCCCAGGGCAATGCGATCCCGGCTCCGCCAGTCCTCGCCGAGATACTTTGCCAAAGAAGCATGGGAGATGGCGTCAATAGCAGCTTCCACCACCGTTACAGCCGTCACACCAGTATAGCCCGGGCAGCAGAAAGCATACCGCTTATCGCTCCCCCATATATCCCGCTTAAAGGTCTTCTGTGCTTTTGCATTGATCCCCCTCTGGAATCCGCTGCGGGGAATGTTCTGGTCGTCCAGGCCAAGAAAGACGGCGTTGTGAACTGTACGAACCTCGCCGGTGTCAGGCGCTACATACTCCCGCACGCCTTCATAAAGCCGGTGCTGATTCACCAACTCCTGGACAATCTCCACGTCCAGCTTCCGGGTGTTGCAGAGATATGCAAAAAGCCGTCTGAATGACGGAGCCTTCTCCGGCAATTCAAACGGCGTCTTTTCAATGGGTTTTACTGATGTAGGTGACGGGGGAGCTGCGCACTGTGGGAAGGTCTCCAGCAGCAGATGCACCGCCATAGGCAAGCTGCGCCCCTCATAGTGCATGATAAACTCCAGCGCCCGACCATGCAGATCTCTGGAGTTCCAGTTCCAAAAGCCATCATCCGTGAAAACCATGCTGTCGTGCTCCTTGAGCTGATATGACGTGGCGCTGTGCTTTACCAGATCATAGCCGGCAGCTCGGGCGTACTCCAATGCGTTACACTGCCGGGCCGCCTGGAGCTGGGACTTGGTGTAGTAGATTTTCCCCGTTCTGCTAATGGACACGATCCTTTTCCTCCTTTCCCAAAAAGTAAAGGAGGCTCACCCAGCGGCAAGCCTCCCTTCCAATATAGATCCATAATTATGATTCCAAGGTCTCCTCGTCTTCAAGTTCTGTCGGCTCCATCTGAAGCTGGTCGATCCGGGCCTGCTCCCGGGCACTGAGCTCTTCAAAAAACTTTGTCAGCCCCGGCACATCATAGTCAGCGATCAGTTTGAAATACTCCGTCCGTTGATCCGATGGGATCACCACCGGAGGAAGATCATTTCTCAGCATCTCATAGTTGATTAGCACCCGGCCCGTCCGGCCATTCCCATCCGCAAAGGGATGGATCCGCTCAAAGTCGATATGAGCTTGGGCAGCTCGCTCAAAGGGGCTGGAAAATACGGTCTTCTCATAGTTGTAAATAAACTGCATCATCATATTTGGCACCATCCCCGGAGCCGGGGGAACGTGCTCGGCGCCACGGATCATCACCGGCACTCGCCGGAAGCCGTCGATCTCGTTGATGTTCTTGTTGATCTGGATCCCAATGTGCTTGATGAGATCCAGGGACAGTGGCTCCTGGCAGTGCTCCATCATATAGGCGAGGGCATATTTCAGGTTGATGGCCTCATAGATCTCCCTCGGCGCCGCACTGACCGTGAAGCTGTTATCGTTGAAAACAATGGCATAGGTCTCCGCATAGGAAAGGGTACTGCCCTCAATGCGATTGGAATGATAAATGTTCCGGGTGATAAAATCCTCAAAATAGCCCTGGTTGGAGCGGATAAACTCAATCATTTTCAACGGGCGTCACCTTCCTTCCTGGTGGGTGGAGATATTATAGCACAAACTTAAGCTGATGAACAGAGTCTATATTCCCAGCTCACTTTCCACTAAAATACTCCGTCAAGATCTCAATGATCTGTCTTTCGATTTCCTTCTGGGTAGCTTCAGCAGGGAAGAACTTCCGAAGAGGCTTCATGGGTACAGACACTTTCTTGATCTTTGCCGGTGCCGGAGCTGGGGCGAGGATTGCCTGGATCCGCTCTACGGTGAGAGGCTTCTTTTCTCCCTTTTCTCTCAAGGCCTCCGCCAGGGCGCCGCTGATACTCTTTTTGTTGTTGACGAAGAAGTATTGATAGACTGCATCCTGACTGTCGGGGGAGAGATAAGACAAGCTGACGCCAGCTCCAAAGCCCAGGGTCTTTTCATCCACAGCATCCAGTAGCTCCGGCATGAGGTAGGTAAGCCGAATATAGCGCTGGATCTGGCGCCCGCTCTCGCCTTCATTGGCGCCGACTTGATCCACACTTTTCAACTTGTCGACAGATTGTCGACAAGTCCGCTCTTCATTCTGCCCCAAGGCGGCAGGGGCATTTTCGATGCTGCCAAAATCCAGCTTTTTCCCCTGGTGGGCCAGGATCTCCAGCTGCTCCCGATATGCCCAGGCTTTTTCGCTGGGCAGCAGCTCATCCCGCTGATCCAAATTGGTGGTCAGCATCTGAAGCCGGGCCTCTTCATCGGTCAGATCCCGGATCTCACAGGGTACCGTCACATGTCCTGCCTGGATCGCCGCCCGGCGCCGGTTTCGTCCGGAAATGATCTGATAATGCCCAGGCTCTTCCGGATCAGGGCGAACAATGACACGCTGGATGACGCCGTGGGCAATGATGCTCTGACGCATCTTCTCCATTTTGCCATCGCCGTACAGCCGGAAAGGTTGCTCCATCTCGTCCAGGATCTCCACCGGTAGCTCAGCAAGCCGGGGATCCTTTTTTGCAGGCGCCGGTGAGGAGGGAACCGGCTCGGTACTGTCTGTCGGGGCCAGTGCTTTGGCTCCATGGAAGAGCGCAGCAATGGGGGACTCCTCTGTCTCTGCTGCCCGCTCCGCTGCGGCGATGCGGTCTTTAAGCGTTGCCATTGATAATCACCTCCGCCAACTGCATGTATAAGGGCCAAGCACGGGAGCTTTTGCGTACCGCCATTTGCTCCCGCTTGATATGATCCGCGCTGTCCTTGATCTCCGCCAGCAGGGGGAGGGGATAGGGGAAAACGGTACTCCCAAAGGTTTCCATGATCTCCGCCGCATTGATGCGATCATCTTTTTTCCTGGCATCGTACTTATTGATCACGATCTGGGCGACCTTCAGATTCGGATTGGTGGTCTTTTGGATCCTGGTAATGGTCTCCCAGACGCCCACAATTCCAGCCACACTATAAGCTGCCGCCTCTGTAGGGATCACCACACTGTCACTGGCCGTCAGCGCATTGGTCACCAGCAGATCCAGGCTGGGGGCGCAGTCGATCAGTACATAATCATAGTCTTTTCCATCATGGGTAATGGCAGCTAAGGCCATCTTGAGAACTCCTTCACTGTTGCTGCTGGTGGCCAGAGTGCTGTTGGCCGCAGCCAGGAGCTTACTTGCGGCAACAAGATCCACCTTGCCCGGGGTCTGACTCACAAATACCTCAGCTGAGCAGGGGAGCCCGGCAACGGTGTAATACAGCAGCTCGCTCAGAGTCTGCTTGCCCTCACCGTCGGAGAGCAGGGAAGAGGTGAGATTGCGCTGCTGGTCAGCATCGATTACCAGTACCCGCTTTCCGAGAGCTTGGAGAGCTGTCGCCAGATTGAGGGTGGTCGTTGTCTTTCCCACACCGCCCTTTTGGTTGCAGACCGCAATCACGGTCATAAACAACTTGCAACTCCCTATCCGAACCGTTTGCGAGACACGGGAACTGGCAGAAAAATGCTCAAGTATGATTGGGCAATTAGCTACACTTAACGACGAACTCCAAAAGGATTCCGCTCAGCGCAAGAATTACGAAGATGCCATTAAAAACTTGGAATCTTGTAAGGAGGCGCTTAATAAATTGGAATTTGAACAAATCAGATAGATGGAATTACGATGAGCAAAAAGTAAAACTGAAATAAAATAGAAAATATCCCCCAAAGGCAGATGCCTTTGGGGGATCAAACATGAAAAGTTTTCCCTTGTTTTTCCCTTATCGGGGTGGTACAATGTGGTGAAAGATGCTATTTTGGAGTGATGGAGCCTTCCCGCAACCCGTTGCAAATAGGATATTTTGGGATTGGATGGTATTGCCTGGTACTTGGACTTTGGGGTTCAAGTCCTGTATCGTCCACCAAAAGAGAAGCGCTGAGCTTAGCCCTGCGAGGGCGCTTGGACCGCAGCGAAGCCGAGCGACAAGGCCATTGGCCTTGAAGACCAGGCTGAGTCGGAGGGAAAGCAACCGAGCGACAGGGCAAGCGAAGCGTGACAGTCAGTGCCGGGTCAGCCCGGCCGACGCGGGCATAGCTCATCTGGTAGAGCGCCACCTTGCCAAGGTGGAGGTAGCGAGTTCGAGCCTCGTTGCCCGCTCCAAAAGGCAGTACCTATCTGATAGGTACTGCCTTTTAATACGTACCGCAGCCGGTCCTGATCCTGCCAAAGCCATCCACCCCTCTCTGTGGATAACTTTCCAGGTTTTGGCCTTTCCCTTGACAAAACTGTGGATATCGGTATAATAGAGACAGAAGGGCACTGTCGTAACGACGGTCAGCCCCCAGGTTTAGATCAACTTATCGTTGACCGTCCGGCGGCATCCGGGCGGTCAACACGCTTTTGGGGATATGTAGAGCATCACCGCAAGGGTGAAGATCAAACACACCACGAAGCGAAGGGCTTTCGCCCATCGCCCGTTTCCCATCGGCATCACCTCCCTTCTCAGGGAAGTAGCTAACCGCCATTGCTACAACAGCGCCCTTCTGCCGCTGTACGCCATCTCACAGATATTGTCAAATTCAGCCGCCCTTCAAGGGGCGGCTGATCGTCTCCTCCGGCATAAAAAGGAGCTGCTGCAGATCGCTTTCTGCAGCAGCTCTTTTCAGCTTTTTACTCAGTCCGCCAGGTTCTGACAGTACCGTGTCAGGATGGTGGCCACCTGGGCCCGGGAGGCACAGCCCTGAGGGGCGACATTGCCGTCTCCCATGCCGGAGATCAGACCTACGCCCACGGCCCAGCGCAGAGGCTCCACAGCATAGTCGGAAATGTTCCCGGCATCGCCGAAGCCACTCAGATCTCCACGGACCGTCATGTCCAGACCCTTTTTGGCGGCGTAGCGGTAGAGGATGGCGGCCAGCTGCTCCCGGGTAATGGAGTCGTTGGGGCCAAAGTGGCCCTCGCCCCCCTCACCGTAGCCGCTGACAATGCCATTTTGCGACGCCCAGCCCACCGCGCCGGTGTAGTATTCTCCCACAGGCACGTCGGTGAAACCGGACAGCTCGGCCTCGGGGGTCCCCTCCAGCCGGTGGAGAATGGTGACGATCATTCCCCGGGAGGTGTCCGCATTCGGGGAGAACACCCCCTGATCGGTGCCCTTCATCATGCCGCTTTCAAAGACGAAGTGGACGGCCTCGTGGTACCAGTCACTCTCCACCACATCCTGAAAATTCATGTCGATATGCTCCAGGCCCGTCCAATGGAAGGAGGCTGTGACCTCCACATCCGCGGAGGGCATATAGAAGGTATAGCGGTTGCCGCCCACATCGGTGAGGGACATGTCATTGCCCCTGGAGCTGGTGACCTTGAGCTTTTCCAGCGCATAGCGGTTCTCCGGCTCCACCGTGAGGGTCACCATGGCCCGGGCCTGGGCCTGGGTCACATCCGCCTTGACCAGACCATGCCTGGCGGAGGAGACATGTACCCGGTAGCGCTCCGGCTCATCGTCGTCATCGTCATCGCTCCCGGTGTCGGGCGTCTGCTGAAGGGAGGTGGAAATCACAGCCCTGTTGACCTCCGCCACCGGCTCCAGCTCCCGGTTAAGCAGGGTCACCGTCAGCTCCGAGGGCATGGTAAAGGCCTTGTTGGCCGTCAGCGTCCCCAGCGGCAGCATCCCGTTGGCATTCAGAGGCTTCTGGGCGGTGAGGTAAACTCTGATATTGGTACGCTTATCGGAGGTCTCCGCCCGGCACTCACTGTACACCCCGTTCCCGGGGGTAAAGGAGGCCGAGAGGTCGCCGGAGACCGTAAGCTCCAGCTGGGCGCCGTAAACACTCTCCTCACTCAGCCCATAGAGCGCAAGCTGGGCGGCGCTGCCCCCACTGTTCATCTGATAGGTCAGCCGGATCTGGGCGGCGGAGACGGGAAGGGCCAGGGCCAGCATCAGGCTCAACGCCAGCGCCAGCGCACCCAGAGAACGCTTTGCTCTCCTCATTCCCCACTCCCCCCTTCCAGCACCACCACAGGCATATCCTCCTTGGTCCCACCAGGACTGTGTATCCACAGGGTCTGGGCGGTAATGCGTCTGCTGGAGGCATCATTGGGGTCGTCGGTGCGGTAGAGCTCCACCCGGATCTGGCTGGGCAGAAGATTGGTCACGTCACAGTGAGAGCTCTCCCCCTGGAGCTGGGCCTCCTGCTGAACATCGGGGACAAAGAGGAAGATCCCGTCGCTGATATCACACACCTCGCCCACCTCGGGCACCTCAGCAAAGAGGAAGGCATAGCCCGCCACCGGCCGCTCTACGGCCTCGGTCTCCACGACCTCGCCGGCGGCATCGATCCCCGTGGCGCTGTAGCGGCCCTGAACGGCCAGGGTATTGTACACCGGATCTCCCCGATAGGTACCCAGGATCACCAGCGTATCCTTGGGGATGACCTGAGGCACCTCGTTGCCGTTGTCGTCCAGGGCGGTGTAATGATAGTCGGCCCACAGCCGGCCCATGGTGGCCCCCTCCAGGAAGGCCACGTCGTCGCCGGGATAGGTGATAAGCTTCACGTTTTCCGGACGAACCCCCGCGGGGATCCCGGTAATGGTCACCGTCTTGGCGTCATAGGTCCAAATGCGGGTGTCGGTCTGGGCCGCCCCGGGCATTTTGAAATAGCTTACAAAGCTCTCCTTGTCGTCCACCGCCTGGTTCTGCCCGGCGGTAAAGGTTCCGGTGAGGGCGGTGGTCTCCTTACCGTCCTTATCGGCGATCAGGACGGTGTAGCTCCCTCCGCCCAGGGTCAGATTGGTGATCTTCAGGCCGGAGACCGGAGTTTCCTTCTTCAGGGTGATGACCACAGATCCGTTCTTGACGGAAATATCGTAAGCCGAGGGATCCAGGGTCTTGTCATAGGCCACCCGCACCTCGCCGGCATCGGCCGCGCTCACCCGGTTGCCCAGCACGTCATAGGCCACCACCTGGTAGGAGTAAGTCCGGTGGTTCCCCGAGCCGATCACGTCGGTATAGGAGACACTCTTGCCGGTACCCGCCGGAACAAAGGCGACGGGCGTGCCGTTCCTCACGATCTCATAGCCCTGGAGCTTTCCCCTGAGGCCGGAGGCGTCGATGGAGATGAGGATCTCGTTGTCCTTCCCCGTCGCCATGGCGGCAGCGGCCTTTACCGAGCCCACGGCCCCTGCCGTTCCGGACAGCCGCTCCCGGCGGCTCTGATCATTGAGGTACCAGATGGCCCGGCTCTCTGCCTGATAGCCGGCCAGGGTGTCCCTGGTCTTGTCGCTGAGGCTCATCCCCCAGCGGGTAAAGAATTCCGTCAGATCCCGCTTTGCCACCCCCGCGGCGGTGAGGGCCACCCTGTCGTCATAGGAGACGGCCCCGGCGGTATAGGTCCCCGCCTTCCAGGCCTTGAAGAAGCTGTTGTAGAACTTCATGGGCTCGCTTCCGTTGTCATAGGCCAGGTGGAGCTGCCAGTACATGCCCAGCTGGACAAACACGTCGTTGGAGGCGCCGGGGTAGCCCTGGGCCACCTTGGTGAAGATGCCGTCATACTTTCCGCTCTTCTCCAGCCGGGAGGGCAGAGTGTTCTCCTTCCCGTCATAGGTCTGCACCATGATGGAGTAGATGTTGTTGGTGGTCTCCGCCTTGCCCAGCTTGTCCATATTGTGGCCGATCTCATGGGCGATGCCCCAGCCAAACAACTGGTTGACGGAGGCCCCTTCGCCCAGGGTTGCAATGGGTTTTCCGGTGACCATGCCGCCGCAGGAGCCGTAGCCGATGCCGATGTGGTTTCCGGCCGCATACATGAAGGCTCCGGCAAACATGGTCATGCACCGGATATTCTGACGGGTCTGCATATCATTTTGCCCGTAGACCGCGTCAATGCCCTGGGTGGTCTTGCAAATGGCCATGATATCCTCCCAGGCCAGGACATCGTCATAGAGCGTCTGGATCTTGTCGGCCCGGTCCCCCGCGCCCAGCGCGCCCTTTACCGCCAGCGCGGGCAGGGACAGCAGAGCCACAGGGGTGGAGATCTCGGTCACGTTGCGATAGTCGCTGGTGGGGCTGCCGATGGTCATGCCTCCCAGATAGGCCTCCAGCTCCTCCACATAGGCGCCGATGACCTCACGGCGGGCCGCCTCATCCAGCTCATACCAGTGGGCCAGCTCCAGCACAGGGATATCGGTACCCCGACGGACGTGGAGCTGGATGTCCGCTCCCGCGGCACCGTTGTAAGTGACATAGAGACTGCCGCCGTTGTTGCCGGCGCGGCTGCCGATCTTGGGGACAGTAAGGATATTGCGCCCGTTCTCCAGCTTGCCCAGAGAGGCCCTCCAAGCAGAGGCCTCGGCGTTAAACTGGCTGGCGTAGACATTGACGCTCTCTCCCTCCGGGATCCCCTGGGCGTAAATGGTGATCTCCTGACCCGCCTCGGCGGTGATCCCCAGGGGCTGAAGGTCGCTGCCGCCCTGGCTGTATTTGGCCCCGTCAGGGCCGCCGCTCCGGCAGTCCAGACCGGCGAGAAACACCCCACGGCTCTTTCCCTGCTCCAGCAGCTCCTGGGCCAGATCCAGCTCATCGGCCAGGGTATTCAAATTCAGATAATAGTTGCGCTCATCCCCGCTCAGACGGGTCCGCAGCCCGTCGATCCGCTCCCGGGTGACCCCCTGGGCCAGTTGGGTGTGCAGGGCGTCGGCGAAAAGGGCGTCGATCTCCCCGGGCAGGCTGTGGGCGGGATCATACTCCAGGAACATGAGTTCAGAGAGGCTGACGGTAAGATATCCTCTCTGCTCCACCGCCAGGCTGATCTTCTTCACGTTCTTCACCGGCCCAAAGGGCAGAATGGCAAAATTGGTCACGGCGCAGTTGCCCCGGACATCGGGCCAGGTGTCCACGTCCCGTCCGGTGCCGCCGTTGTCCACGCCCCCGTTCCGGGGATCGGGGACGATCAGGTGTCCGGCCGAATTCAGATCCTCGCCCTCATACCACACCCGGACGCTGTAGGCCCGGAGATTGGTGGGGTAGGTCCCGTCCAGTCGGGGCACCCAGATGGCGGAGGACAGATCCACCGGCTGGGCAAAGGTGACCAGCACATGCTCATTGCTCCACCAGTTTTTGGCGGTCCAGGCCGTGCGATAGTTATTGTCGATCATATCCAGGAAGGTAAAGGTACCGGTGTGGTTGGCCGCATCGGCCAGGCGGATATCGCTGATGAGGGAGTTGTCCAGGATCCCCAGGGTGGGAATGCCCTCCGGCCGCTCATACTTTACCGCCTTGGGCGTCCCCTCATAGATGGCGGAACGGGGCCCCTTTCCGATGTCATTGCCCGCCACCACATAGATGGAGTAGGTCACGTCATTTTCCAGACCGGTGATGGTGGTGTTGGCCTGCTTGAGCCGGCCTCCGGCCTGCTGCCAGGCCTCCGTCCCCTTGACCTGATACCAGACCTCATACCAGGTGGCGGACTTGCCCTCTTTCCAGCTCACCCCCAGGGCGTTTTCCAGGGCGGTGACATTTACCATATCCACCTTGTCGGGAACGCTGGCGGGAATGGGAGTGGCAGTCACCGGATCGGAGGGCTTGCCCTCCCAGGCCCCATCGGTGGCGGTGACAGTAAAGACATAGGTCTCCAGATTTTTCAGCCCTGTGACCTTGGCCCGCTCCACATCGGTGTGGAGCTCCTTGACCTCCTTGGCGCTCTGCTGAGGCCAGTAGAGCACCTTATAGCCCGACACGTTGGGCAGCTGATTCCAGGTGAGGGACACCGACTCGCTGCCCGCCTCCGTCTTCAGGCCCTTGACCTGGATATTGGGGGCCACAGGCACCTCGGGGACAATGTCCTTCAGGAACTGGACCGACTGGACCGCGGCGTAGCCTCCCTCGGTCTTGGTGACGGTAATGGTGACCTTCTTCACCGGCACCTTCCGGCCCAGATCCACGGTAATGACGTTGCTGCCCAGGACCCGGGCCGTGGCGTGGACCCCGGCGGGCGGGGTATGGTCAAAGGGGATCTCCAGGGGCGCCGCGCCGTCCTGGTGGACGGTGACGCTGCCCGACAGGATCGCCCCCTCCCCGGCAGGGGAGAGGATCTCGATCTCCTGGGTGTCCACCGGCTGTCCCAGGGTCAGAGGCAGGACGATATCTCCTTGCTCTGCCCGGAGCAGGACGCTGTCGTCACTGTCGTTAAAAATCGTATCCAATGTACCGGAGACCGTGGTGCCGCCCTGGGCCAGCTCCGCCTGAGTGGCCGCCAGATCCACGGGCACGGTGATCCGGGCGGTGTCCCGCAGTACGCTGCCGCCCACGGCGTGCATCAGACGGTCCACATAGGCCAGATCCACAATGTCGATGGCCCCGTCGCCGCTGAGATCATACTGGGCCAGATACTCAGGGCGGGTAGAGCCCAGCACGCCGGCCAGCTCGGCGCGATCCTTTTCATTCACCGCCCCGTCCCCGTTCACATCGCCCAGGGTAAAGGTGGCGTCGCCGGTGCCCACTACCACATGGCGGGAATAGTCCCCCAGAAGGATCTGCTTCTCCACATAGGGCTTATAGCCCCTTCCGGAGAAGGCCAGATCATATTCCCCCTGGGGCAGTCCCTCAAAGGTGGCCTCCAAAAAGCCGGGCCAGTTGCCGCCGCCCAGCTCTCCGCCGGCGGCGTCCTTCAGGGCCACCCGGGCCTGATAGCCGCCCACGGTGAAGGCGCCCTCCTCCGTCAGGGAGACCTGACCCAGGCTCTGGCCGTTCCGGCGCAGCTCTACTTTCACGTTACGATCCCGAAGCTCATCCAGCCGCTGCAGATAATCCACACGCACCGCGGCGGTGACACTGCCTGTGACAGTACTCCCGCTCTCCGCCGCCATCGCGGGGACGCAAAGGGAGCACAGCATCGTCAGTCCCAGCAGGGCTGACAGGATCCGGGTCTTCGTTTTCCTTCTCATGGTTTAACATCCTTTCCTGCTCTTCCCGCCCATGGTCCTCAGGCGGATTATCCCAGTTTAGGGTTACATAATTATAGCAAGTCCCCCTGAACTTGACAACAGGTTTCGTCAAAATTTTTTCAAAAAAACACCTTTTATGGGGGTGACGCCTTCCCGACGCCACTATACCTTGCGCTCAGCACAGCTGCCATATCCCCAGCCCCACCAGCATGACGCCTGAGACGGGCAGGGCCCAGCGCCCCCAGCCGGAAAGCCGCCTTCCCAGCTTTCCGCCCAGCCAAAGACACACAAGGGTCACCACAAAATTGCAGCCGGAGGCCAGCACGGGAGAAAGTCCTGTCACACCGGCGGCCACCCCCACGCCGGCATTGTTTACCGCCAGAGCGGCGGAGAGGGCCACCCAGCCCCGGTCACGGCCCGGGCCAGGGGCCGCTCCACCGCCCCGAAGGGCGTCCAGCAGGTACCAGAGCCCCAGGCCGGTGAGGGCCAGGCCTCCCAGCCGCTCCGAGAGCCCCGCCGGCAGCAGGGTCGCCCCCGCCGCCCCCAGGGTCAGGGAGAGAAAGGTCACGGCGGTGGTCACCGCCGCCACCGAAAAAGTCCAGCGGCCCACGCCCTCTTGCCGCGCCCCCTGGCCCACCGCCGCCAACACCGTATCCAGATTGCAGGCCAGAGCAAAAACAACAGCCGCCCCCAGGGCGGAGATCATATCCATAGGATCACCTCCCGGTATCCTATGGGGCCCGGGACCCGGGGGTGCGCCGTGCTTGCCTCGGCGCCCTCGCTGTGGTATAATTTGATTGATGAGAATAATTGACAGCAAGGAGAAAAACCATGAGCGGAAAAGCTGAATTTATAGAGGTATTCCGGGAAAACATTCACCGTGAGGGGGCGGACGCCCTTCTGGACTATCTGGAGAATAAGTCCGACTTCTTTACCTGTCCCGCCTCCGCCCGATATCACGGCTCCTATGCCGGCGGTCTGTGCGACCACAGTCTGAACGTCTACCACTGCCTGAAGGACTATCTGGCCCGGGAGCGGGTGGCGGAACTCTACGGCATTGAGGCCGACGACGAGAGCGTGGCCATCGCCGCCCTGCTCCACGATCTCTGCAAGATCGGCTGCTACAAGGCGGGGTCCCGCAACGTAAAAAACGAGGCCACCGGCGCCTGGGAGAAGGTCCCCACCTTCTTCTTTGAGGATCCTCTCCCCTACGGCCACGGGGAAAAGAGCGTGTACATCATCTCCGGCTTTATGAAGCTCAAGCGGGAGGAGGCCATGGCCATCCGCTGGCACATGGGCTTTTCCGGCAGCGAGGACAGCCGGCTGGTGGGTCAGGCCCTGGAGAAATATCCCCTGGCCTTTGCCCTGAGCGTGGCCGACATGGAGGCCACCTACTTTCTGGAAGGAGATCCCAACAACTGATGGAAGATAAAAACGCGCTTGGCGCCGCCCCGGTGGGGCGGCTGATGGTCAAACTGGCGGTACCCGCCGTCTGCGCCCAGCTGATCAACGCCCTTTACAATATCGTGGACCGGATGTATATCGGTCATATGGAAGGGGTAGGGGATCTGGCCCTCACCGGTCTGGGGGTGGCCTTTCCCATTATCATGTTCATCTCCGCCCTCTCCGCCCTGGCGGGGATGGGTGGCGGCTCCCGGGCCGCCATCCGTATGGGGGCGGGAGACACCGACGGGGCGGAGGCCATCCTGGGTGGCTGCACCGCCCTTCTGCTGGTGATGGCCATCCTCTCCACCGCCCTGTTCCAGATCTTGAAAGACCCCCTTCTCCTCCTCTTCGGGGCCAGCGAAAACACTCTGCCCTATGCCAGCGGCTATCTCTCGGTCTACCTGTGGGGCACGGTGTCGGTCCTTTTCTCCCTGGGGCTCAATAACTTTATCACCACCCAGGGCTTTTCCCTGTTCTCCATGCTCACCGTTGTCATTGGCGCGGTGTGCAACATCGTTTTGGATCCCATCTTCATCTTCGGCTTCCATATGGGGGTCCGGGGGGCCGCCCTGGCCACCATCCTGGCCCAGACCATCTCCGCGGTATGGGTGCTCTCCTTTCTGCTGGGCAAGCGTACCCAGCTCCACCTCCGGCTCCGGCACCTGCGCCTGAAGTCCGAGGTGCTGCTGCCGGTGATCGCCATCGGGGTCTCTCCCTTTATCATGCAGTCCACCGAGAGTCTGGTGAACATCTCCTTCAACTCCTCCCTGCTGAAATACGGCGGCGACCCCTACGTGGGCGCCATGACCATCGCCTCCTCGGTGATGCAGGTGGGCACCATGCCCTTTATGGGTCTGGCCCAGGGCGCTCAGCCCATTGTGGGCTTTAATTACGGCGCGGGAAATATGGATCGGGTCAAACGGGCCTTCCGGCTCCTTTTTATCAGCGGAATGATTTACTCCGTCACGGTTTTTGCCCTGATCCAGCTCTTTCCCGGGGTCTTCATCGCCATCTTCAACAATAAGCCCCAGCTGGTGGAGGTGGCCAGACAGACCCTTCACGTCTACTTCGGCGGCATGTTTGTCCTGGGGATCCAGTTCTCCTGCCAGCAGACCTTTGTGGCCCTGGGAGAGGCCAAGGTCTCCCTCTTCCTGGCCCTGCTGCGCAAGATCATCCTGCTGATCCCCCTCATCTTTATCCTGCCCCAATTCCTCTCCGACAAGGTCTTCGCCGTGTGGCTGGCTGAGCCCATCGCCGACGTCTGCGCCGCCACCGTCACCGGCTGTATCTTCTTCTACCGCTTTCCCCGCATCCTCCAGCGGCGCTCCGACGAGCTGCGCGCCTGACCCCACGTGAAAAACGGCGCCTCCCCAAAAGGGGAGGCGCCGTTTCTATATTTTTCCCTCAGAGCACCTTGGACAAAAAGTCGATGGTCCGCTGCTCCCGGGGATGGGCGAAAAACTCCTGAGGGGTGTTCTGCTCCAGAATGCGCCCCCCGTCCATAAAGAGCACCCGGCTGCCCACCTCACGGGCAAAGCCCATCTCGTGGGTGACCACCACCATGGTCATCCCCTCCCGGGCCAGCTCCTTCATCACCTCCAGCACCTCTCCCACCATCTCGGGATCCAGGGCGGAGGTGGGCTCGTCAAAGAGCATCACCTCGGGCTCCATAGCCAGCGCCCGGACAATGGCGATGCGCTGCTTCTGTCCGCCGGAGAGACGGATGGGGTACTCCTGGGCCTTGTCGGAAAGGCCCACCCGCTCCAGAAGGGCCATGGCCCGCTCCTGGGCTTCAGCCTCGGAGCACAGCCCCAGCTGGATGGGGGCCAGGGTGATGTTTTTCATCACTGTCATATGGGGAAAGAGGTTGAAGTGCTGGAACACCATGCCCATCTTCCGCCGGTGCAGGTCGATGTCGGTCTTGGGGTCGGTGATATCCACCCCATGGAACATCACCGTTCCGCTGGTGGGCACCTCCAGAAGATTCAGACACCGCAGCAGGGTGGACTTGCCCGAGCCGGAGGGGCCGATAATGGCCACCACCTCTCCCTGGGCAATGTCCACCGAACAATCATCCAGCGCTTTCACCGAGCCCTTGCTGAACTCTTTGGTCACATGGCGCACCTGGATCAAGGTATTAACGCTGGTCTCCACGGCGCATCCTCCTTTCAACGGCCTCAATGGCCTTGCTGGCGGGGAAGTTGATACAGAAATAGATGATGGCGGCCAGAATATAGGGACCTATGGAGATGTAAGTACTGGACGCCACCGTCTTGGCCCCCCACATCAGCTCCTGCATTCCCAGCGCCATACAGATGGAGGACTCCTTGACCATGGTGACCATCTCGTTGGCCAGGGTGGGCAGGATATTCTTCACCGCCTGGGGCAGCACCACCAGCTTCATGGCCTTCCACTTGGACAGGCCCAGAGACCGGGCGGCCTCCATCTGACCCCCGTCCACCGCCAGGATCCCCGCCCGGAAGATCTCCGCCACATAGGCCGAGCTGTTCAGGGCCAGAGCCACCACGCCGGGAATGAAGTAGGACAGATCCACAAATCCGAAAACCTTGATGGAGGGAATGCGGATCACATTGAAAAGGCCGAAAAAGATAATGGACAGCTGCACCAGCAAAGGGGTGGAGCGAAACACCGCGATGTAGGCCCCCGACAGACTCTTCACCAACCGGTTCTTACTCAGCCGCATCAGGGCCAGCAAAAGGGCGGGAAGAATGGCCAGCAGCACCGAAACCACGGCCAGCAGCAGCGTGTACTCCACGCCCTGGACAAAGTACAGGGCATACTTGGGCAAAAATTTAAAGTTGAAAAAGCTGGCGGGGGAAAGGCCCGCGTACCAGGCCGCAATGGCTTCAAACATGATCGTTCTCCTTCCGGATCGGTTTTACCGACACAGCCGCGGGGGGGCCCCGGCCCCCCCCGCCCGGGGGCGGGTATTAGGTTTTTTACCGGGGGGTTAATGCGCCGCTGGCGAGCAAGCACAAGGCGGAGGGCCGCCGCCAAA
>CANSYW010000006.1 GCA_947651395.1 uncultured Pseudoflavonifractor sp.
GGCAAAATGTAGGGGCGCATAGTATGCGCCCGCCGGGGGCACGTGCCCCGAAGTCCGCTGCGAAGTGCGGGCTTCGGGCCTCCTCTCCGAAAAAGAAGAGCCCGGGGAGGTTTCCAAAGGAGGGGGCCCGCAGGCCCACGCCTTTGGCCGGTGAGAGGGGGGTGTCCCGAGGGGGGAGAGAATCGAAACTCTCCCCCCTTGGGCCCTTTCTTGGGGAGTCTGAGGGGTCATTCTTTCGGGAAAGAATGATCCCTCAGGGCTTGTCCACATTCCAAGGTGGGAACATTACCGTTGATCCGACCGCCCCACTAAGTAATCAATACTGACCCCATAAAAATCCGCCATGTGGATCAGAACGGACACCGTCGCCTCCCGCTCCCCCGCTTCATAGCGCTGATATGTTCTGCTTGTGATCTCTGTCGCCTTAGCAACAGCCGCCTGAGTGAATTTCTTTTCATTCCTCAGAAGGAGGAGGCGTTCTGAAAATGTTGCCATAATTTTTTCTCTCCTCTTGGCATAGACCGTTTGGTCGTATATAATCGCCGTAAGGCGACCGTTCGGTCGTAAACAGTGAAGGGGGAACTTCCATGTCAGACACAATTCTCGCCCTATACCAATATGTCATGAAAAACGATCTCTTTCTCCAATACATCGACGACCCCGAGGAATACCAGTCCAACCTGACCTGCGCCCAGGCCGCCCGCGACCGCCTTCAGGCCCTGCTGAACGCCCCGGCGAAAAAGGAGCTGGAGCTCTTCCTCGACATGAAGACCGTCGCGGATTCCCTGGAGCTGGAGGCCGCCTTCACCTCCGGGCTGGCCGTCGGGCTCCGGCTCCTCCGGCTGGTTTAATCCTCCCAGGGCTCCCTGGTGGGCGACCAGCCCTCGGTGACATAGCCCCGCACCTGCCCCAGCACCTTGGGGGTGCAGATCGCCTCCACCTCAATGGCCTCGCCGTAGTCCACCTTCTCCACCTTAGCCTCCCGGTAGAGCATGTCCACCAGCCCCCCCTGGTCATAGGGGATGGCCAGCTTCACCCGGTGGGCGCCCTGATCCAGCCGGTCCCCCAGCATCTTCAGGAGCTTGTCCACCCCTTCCCCCGTCCTGGCGGAGAGGGTGACGATCCCCTCGCCGTGGGGGAGGATGTCCCCGTTCAGCAGATCCACCTTGTTGAACACGTCGATGCGCGGGGTCTCCCAGGCGCCCAGCTCGGTGATGAGCCGCTCCACCACCTCCGCCTGCTCCCGCCACTGGGGGTTGGACGCGTCAATGACATGGAGGAGCAGGTCGGCGTACTCCAGCTCCTCCAGAGTGGCCTTGAAGGCCTCCACCAGCTGATGGGGCAGCTTGGAGATAAAGCCCACCGTGTCCGAGATCAGCGCCGTGCAGGTATCGCTGAGCTCCAGGGTCCGGGTGGTGGTGTCCAGCGTGTCGAAAAGCCGGTTGTTGGCGGGGATATCTGCCCCGGTAAGGTGGTTGAGCAGGGTGGATTTTCCGGCATTGGTGTATCCCACGATGGCCACCACCGGCACCTCGTTTTTCTCTCTTCTGGAGCGCTGGGTGGCACGGATCCGGCGCACCTCCCTGAGCTCCCCTTCCAGCTTGGTGATCTTCCCCCGGATGAGCCGACGGTCGGTCTCCAACTGGGTCTCGCCGGGGCCGCGGGTGCCGATGGCGCCCTCCTGCCGCTCCAGGTGCTTCCACATGCTGGTCAGCCGGGGCAGCAGATATTTGTACTGGGCCAGCTCCACCTGGAGTCGCCCCTCGCTGGTGCGGGCCCGCTGGGCAAAGATGTCCAGAATGAGGGCGGAGCGATCCAGCACCTGTACCCCCAGGGCCTCGGTAAGGGAGCGCTGCTGGGAGGGGGAGAGATCGTTGTCAAAGATGACCAGGTCGGCCTCTACCCCCTGACACAGCTGTTTCAGCTCCTCCACCTTCCCCTCCCCCAGAAAGGTCCGGGGGTCGGGGGTGGACTTGTTTTGCAGCACGGTGCCCACGCACACGCCTCCGGCAGTCTCCAGAAGGGCCTCCAGCTCCTCCAGCGACTCCTCGGTGGCGTTGTCCTCTCTGGACAGGCAGTTGGCGTTCAGTCCCGCCAGCACCGCCCGGTTGATCGTTGTCCGGTCAAATGTCTTTTCGAACATAGTACCTCCATGAGAGGCGGGCGTTTATTTTTGCAAAACGGCCTCGATCTCTCCGATATACATCCTGTGATAATCCTTCCCCGGATAGTTTTTCTCATCCAGGCTCTGATCCACAAAGCAGGCGGGGTCAAAATCCTGCTCATAGAGCTTCCGGCACACCAGCACCAGCTCCGCCTGGGCAAAATAGGGGGCGGAGAGATCCTCCACCACTGTCAGGCCGCAGGCCTTTACCTTGTCCATATCCCGGCCGCTTTTGGCGCCGCAGAGGCGAAGCGCCTCCCGCTGATCCTCGGAAAAGAACGACAAGGAAAAGTACTTTTCACGGTCGAGCAAGCCCTTGGTATAACGCTGGGGCCGGACATAGACGGTGGCCACCGGCCTGTTCCACAGGATCCCCGTGCCGCCCCAGCTCACCGTCATGGGGTTGCACCCCGCCCCGTCGGCCGCGGTGAGCAGGGCCCAGCGGTCGTCCAGCAGGGAAAAGAAGTTCTCCTTCAGGGTCTTCGGATCGATTTTTTTCATAACAGCTCGCCTCCCTATCCTCATTTTATGCAAAAGGGCCTGTACCGTAAACCGGCACAGGCCCTTCCATGTTCCATTACTTTTTGTCCAGACCAAACTTCTTGTTGAAGCGGCTGACACGACCACCGGTGTCCACCATCTTCTGCTTGCCGGTGAAGAAGGGGTGACACTTGGAGCAGACTTCGACACGGATGTTCTCCTTGGTGGAGCCGGTCTCGATCACATTACCGCAGGCGCAGGTAATGGTGGTCTGCTTGTAGTCGGGATGGATGCCTTCCTTCATGTTGGATTCACCTCTTTCTCGTTCCTGGTGAAGCGGCGCAGCAAACTTCCACGCCTTATAAACGCTATGATATGATAGCATAGTCCAAGCCAAAACGCAAGAGCTTTTTTGCCCTTTTTCTCTTTTCATCCCAAAGAGGGCGGTCACACCTGGATCTCTCTCCCCTCGGAGAAGAACCAGAGCACCCTGCGGCACACCGGCTTGCCGGTGATCTCCCCCAGCGCCTGGGCATAGGCCTCCAGCTGGGGACGATACCCCTCCGCCCGGGCCTCCAGCGCGTCACCGTAGACATGGTCGGTCTTAAAGTCCACCACCACCAGTCCCTCCGGCGTCTCAAAGCAGCAATCCACCACGCCCTGAAGGAGCACCCGCTCCTCTTCCCCCGCCTGGGGAAAATAGCGCCTGGCGGGAACCAGGATGGAGAACTTGAACTCCCGGCGCAGGCCTGGGGAGGCAAGCATCTCCCGGCCCAGAGGGGAGGCGAAAAAGGCGTGGATCTTCTCCGGAGAGACCGCCTGGATCTGCTGGCGGGTGAGAAACCGCTCCGAGACCAGCCGCTCCAGCTCCCCGGCGATCTCCGAAACCCCGCCGCAGCGGGAAAAATCAATGTACTGCATGGCCAGGTGGAGGGCGGTGCCCCGCTGGGCGGGGGTGAGCCCCAGCCGCTCCTCGGCGAATCCGGGCCGCCGGGGCGAAGAGGCCCGGCTGGGCCGGGGGGCCTGCTCCGCCGCCTCCTCATCCAGTGCCCTGCCCTTGAGCTGGGTGGCGGTGAGCTTGGAGGGGAGGGCGGCGTCTTCGGCGTGAGGATAGACCCATCCCAGGGCCTCTGTCAGCCCCTGGGGCGCCTCTGCCACCTTCGCCTCCCCGGTCTTCTCCGCCCGCCGGGCGCCGTCGGCCTGGGCACAGGGGGCGGCGTCCACCCACCGGATGTCCCAGCCGGGTCCAAAGTCCACCCCGGGCTCCACCGGCGGCGGGAAGCTCCCCTCCCGCAGAAGGGCGGCCTCCGGCCTGGCCAGGGCGGCCAGGAGCACCCACTGGGCGGGGCTGACGCAGTCCAGCAGGGCCTGGGGCTCCACCGGCGCTCCGGCGGAGGGCAGAAGCTTGTCCACATCCCGCCGCCCCCCTGTGAGGGCGCAGGTCATCACCAGCTTCTCCCGGGCCCGGGTCATGGCCACATACAAAAGCCGCAGCTCCTCCGCCGACAGCTCATAGTCCATCTGCCGTCCCACCGCCAGCCGGGCCAGGGTGGGGTATTCCACCATCCGCTCCAGATCCAGCCGCTTGGGCCCCACCCCCAGCTTGGGGTGGAAGAGGATGGGAAGGGTCTGATCCTGGCGGTTGAGCTGACGGGCCAGCCCCGCCAGGAACACCACCGGGAACTCCAGGCCCTTGGAGCGGTGGATACTCAGCAGACGCACTCCCTCGCCCACCCTTCCTCCGGCCAGGCTGGGCCCCCCACCGCTCTCCTCCAGGCGGCGGAGATGATCCAGAAAGGAGAACAGGCCCCTGTGGCCGGCGGCCTCAAACTCCCGGGAGAGCTGGGCCAGCAGGAGCAGGTTGCCCCGCCGCTGTTCCCCCTCATCCATGGCGCCATAGACGCCCAAAAGGTTTGTCCGGTCATAGATCTGCCACAGCAGCCGGTCACAGCTCTCATCCCCCGCCTGCTCCCGGAGGGCCTGGAGCTCCTCCAGGAAGCGCCGGGTATCCTCCCCGCCGTCTCTGGTGAGGGCGGTATAAAAATCCTCGTCGGGGGCGGCGGCACGGATCTGGGAGAGCCGGTCGGCGGAGAAGGCGTATACCGCCGAGCGCAGCGCGGCGATGAGCGCCACGTCCTGCCGGGGGTTATCCACGATACGCAGGAGGGACAGGGCCACCTGGATCTCGGTGGCGGCAAAGAAATCCCCGCCCCCCTCCGCCTCCCAGGGAATGTCCTCCCCGGCCAGGGCGGCGGCGTAATGGTGGAGCACCGTCCCCGGAGAGCGCAGAAGGATGACCATGTCCCCGGGCTTCACCCGGCGCAGTCCCCCCTCCCCGTCGGAGACCTGAAAGCCCTCATCCAGCATCGCCCGGGCCCGACGGGCCACAAAGCGGGCCTCCAGCTGATCCCGGGAGGGCTTGGGGCCGGAGTCTTCCTCCTCCCCGGCAGCGGAGCAGTCCAGAACGTCCAGCTCCAGGGCATAGTCCGTCCCCTCCCCCTCCGGGAAGGCCGCCCCCGGGATCAGGGCCTCGTCATCGGTGTAATCCATCTCGCCAAAGGCCTCGCTCATCACCGCCCGGAACAGGTAGTTGCACCCCTCCAACACCTGGGGCCGGGAGCGGAAATTCCGGGACAGGAGCACCCGCCGGGGCTCCTCCCCCTCCCACGTCTCCCCATCCTCCTCCAAGGGCTTGTAGGCGCGGTATTTGGAGAGAAATATGGTGGGGTCGGCCAGCCGGAACCGGTAAATGGACTGCTTCACATCCCCCACCATAAACAGTCTGCGCCCCCCGTCGGAAAGGGCGGTAAAGATGGCGTTCTGCACGGCGTTGGCGTCCTGATACTCGTCCACCATCACCTCGTCAAAGCGCTCCCCCCAGCGGCGGGCCAGCTCGGTGGGCGAGCCCTCCCCGTCCAGCAGGAGCCGGGCCGTCATGTGCTCCAGGTCGGAAAAATCCAGCACCCCCCGGCGGGCCTTCTGGGCCCCATAGGCCGCCTCAAAGTCCCGCACCAGAGCGAAAAGGCCCCGAATGGCGGGATAGACGGCCCTCATATCCTCCAAATAACCCCGGGAGTCGTCCCCGAAGAGCCGGGCGACGCGCTTCATCCGCTTTTTGCACTCCTCCCGCAGGAGCTTGACCCGCTCCAGGGCATAGGGATCCTCACAGTTTCGGGAGCTGCACAGTCGGGGAAACTCCACCTCCGCCCGGGCCGCGGTCTCGTCCCAGCCCACCTCCGTGGCCCGGGAGAGGGCCTCCAGCGCCTCCCGGGTGGCCTCCACGCTGGGCAGATAGGCCTTTTCCAGCACGGCGTCACCCCGGCACAGCGTCCCGGCCTGGGCCATTCTGGCCACCCAGTAATCGGCCTGGCGGCGGACGTCCTTTAACAGCAGCTCTCCCCAGGGCGTGGCTCCGGCGTCCTCCACCCCCTCCAGGGCAAAGGCGCGCTCCTGCTCCCGGAGCCAGACCTCCGGGTCGGGGTGGCTCTGGATCCGCTCCCGGATGTCCAGCACGATCCCCATGAGCCGGGAATCGTCCCGCCCGGCGGACATGGCGTCCACCAACAGGGCAAAGTCCCCGTCGGTCTCAATACTCTCATAACGCTTGTCCAACACGGAGTTGAGGGCCTCCTCCATGAGCATCCGGCCCTCACTGTCGTCACACAGGCGAAAATCGGCGTCCAGCTCCAGCCGGTGGCCCTCCTCCCGCAGGAACTGGGCACAGAAGGCGTGGATGGTGGAGATCTGGGCCTTGTAAATCAGGGTGGCCTGCCGGCGCAGGAAGGCGTCCTCCGGCCGCTGGATCAGCCGCTCGGACAATTCGGAGACCACCCGTCCCCGCAGCTCGGCGGCGGCGGCACGGGTATAGGTGATGACCAAAAAGCGGTCGATATCCACCCCGGCCTCCACCTGGGCAAGCAGCCGCTCCACCAACACCCGGGTCTTCCCCGAGCCGGCGGCGGCAGACACCAGAAGGCCGCCCCGGCGGAATACCGCCTGCTCCTGCTCTTTTGTCAACGTGAAGGCCATGGCCCTCCCCCCTTTGGGACGTCATTTTTTCTCCGGCTTCCACTCGATCACGCCCCCCAGCGCCAGCCGGCAAAGGTCATGTCGCTGGGACTTTTCCCTGGAGCAGTCGCCCAGGGAGACCTTGGTCCAGGCGCTGACCCCGTAGGGATGCATATAGAGCGCCCGGGCGCTGGGGTCGTACATCACCACATACTGGGTGTAGCTGGGCAGGCTCCGGATGGGGCCCTTCTCCCTGTCGAAGGCCGTGTAGTGGAACACCCCCTGATTGTGGGGCTCCAGCACGGGGCACATCAGGGTATTGCCCATGGGCAGTATCCGCTCATCAGGAAAGTCCCGGCCCTCGTGGTTCAGATAGCTCAGCACCGCCATACGCACAAAGCGGTCATAGGAGGCATAGGAGGCGGGAAAGATGCCGCCCATACCGCAATGCTCCGCCTGGGCGTCCGCCGTCACGGTCATCCCGTTCAGGCACAGGGAGACCTTCCCCTCCTTCCCCCAGTTCAGCTCCGGAGACTGGGAGAGGAACCAGCGCAGGTTGTCCAGCTGTTTGGGATAGGGTGGGGAATTGGTCATGATGCCCAGATTGTCCTCATAGACCGCCAGTATCCCCGGCTCCTCCGGATCGGCGGCCTCCAGGATCACGCAGCGACCCGCGGCATCCAGAAACATATAGTGGACGTTGGCGGGGACCTCCTCCCACTCCAGCGGAACGTCCAGCACCTGGAGCTTCTTCGCCGCCCTGACCACCTCGGTGGCCGAAGAACAGCAGCTCAGCAGCCAGGTCACCAGCTCCATCCCCATCACCCCCCGGCGCCCCTCCCGGGCCTTGGGGGCGCTGGTACCGTCATACAGGGCCAGCAGTCCGCCCACCAGCCCCGCGTCGTTGACCCCGTCCATGAGCCAGGTGTCCAGAGGACCGTAGGTGACGCCCAGGATGGCGTGGGCTGTTTTTCTTCTCTCCCCGCCGTCGAAGCACAGCTCCTCTCCGGCGGGAAAGGAGACCACGTGGGCCCCCTCCTGCCAGATATCCCCTCCGATATCACAGGTGCGGAACCAGTACGGCTTTCCGGCCTCAGAAGTGAGCTTGGCGGCGGTACAGTTGGAAACGAACATGTCAAAGACCTCCAAACAGGATTAGGGCGATGGGCCCGACGGTGGATCCCCACCCGTTCCCGGCGCTCTATATCCTATTCTTCCCCCTTCTCCAGCTGTTCCCAAAAATCTTTTGCCTTGACTCCGGGAAGCCACCGTCTGCAATCGCCGCCCACGCCCTCCCGGAACTGGCAGGCGGCGGCGTAATCGCACCACTGGCAGGCATTGTGTTCCCTCCCCCGCCAAAAGGGATCGGCGGCGATGTTCCCCGCCGAGAGCTCGGCGGCAATGTCCTCCAGCACCTTTCGGGTGTGCTGCTCCAGCCGGCCCAGCCGCTCGGCGGAGACCAGGGCCTCCCCCGTGAGCTGACCGCCGGTCTTGCTCAGACGCAGAGGGAGGAACCGTGGGCCGTCCTCGCCGTGCTCCATGGCGGCGAGCACCTCGGGCTCCTCCAGCACCAGGCCCCGGCGGCGCAGCTGGCTGTCCACCGCCTTCTGCCGCTCCGCCTCGCTCATGGTCCGGCTCCCGGCCACCACCGCGTCCCGGGCGGGCAGATAGAGCACCCCCGCGGGAAGGATCTCCTTGCCGAAGAGGGCCTGTCCCTTCTCCTTCAAGGTGAAGAGGTAGACCAGCATCTGAAGGCCCAGACCGTTCCACACATCGGTAAGATCAAAGGACTTTCGCCCCGTCTTGTAGTCCACCACCCGCAGATAGATCTTTCCGTCCTTTTCCCAGGTATCCACCCGGTCCACAAAGCCGGAGACGGACAGGGTGACCCCATCCACCGTGAGCTCCACCGGAGGAAGGTCTCCCTCCCGGCCGAAGCCCAGCTCAAAGGCCACGGGCTTGAAATCGGAGCGGGCCAGCTCCTCACATACATTTCTCACCACGGCGTAGACCGACTTTTCCAGCCGCCGGAAGAGGTAGCGGAACCTGGGCGTCTCCCCCTCCAGGCCCCCCAGCTCCTCCTCCACATAGCGCTCCACCACCTGGGCGACCCGCTCCCGGTCGGGAAGCTCCTCCCCCTGCCGTTCCTTCAGGATGTGCTCCAGCACATAGTGGACAAAGGTGCCGTACTCGGGGGCCTGAAATCCGGCGGAGCGCCGGGCCTTCGCCTTCAGGCCGTACTGCATGAAATAGGAGAAGTGACAGGATCTGTACTTGTCCATCCGGGAGGCGGACATGGGCACCCGGAGGCCGTACAGGCTCTCTACCGAAGACCGGGTCAGGCTTCCCCGCTCCAGCCGGTGGGCCCGCTCCATCCGCTCCACCAGGGGCGTATACTCCGGAAGGGCCTTCAGCGCCGCCCCCACCTCCGGGCGGCTGCCCGCCAGCTCCAGGGCGGGCCGTGGGGCGCTCAGGCGGAAATCGGAGCTCAGATCCTCCTCCCGGGTGACCGTCAGGTCGGGAAAGAGCCCCCGGAGCTTCTTCACCAGGAAGGAACCCCGCCGCTGTTCCCCCTCCTCCCCCCGGTCGCTCCAGCTCACCGTGAGAGCCTCCGAGGGCAGCGCGCAGGTCTCATAGACAATGGTCATCTCCCGCCAGAGCTTATCGGTAAGGCGGGGCGCGCTCTCCAGGCCGTAGGCCGCCAGCACCGCCCGATCCTCATCGCTCATCAGCCCCGGAGAGGGGGCGGCGGCGGGAATGGCGGCGTCGTCCGCGCCCAGCACATAGAGCACCTTGCAGTACTTGTGGGCCAGTCGGGGCATCTCCCCCGCCGTGATCTGATCCAGAGATACGGGGATGGCGCCCACCTGATATTGGGAGAGCACCAGCTTGAACAGCCGTGTAAACTCCTCCCAGTCCATCGGGATCTCCCCCAGGAGCTGATCGCACTGCTCCAGGGCGGCGCACAGCAGCTCCCACAGCTGCTCATACTCGGCGGCCAGCTCCTCCCGCCCGCTCTGCCTCAGCTCTCCGGCCCGCTGGACCAGCCGCTCCGGGAGTCCGATCTCCTCCAGATAGCCGTAAAGGGCCAGAGCAAGTCCCCGCCCCGTCTTCTCCGGAGCGGCGCGCAGTTTCTCCAGGGGGGTGGACACCCGGCGGCGCAGGGCGTCCAGCCGGGCCACCTCCTCCCGCTGGGCGTCACGCCACACCCCGCCGTAGCCCTCCGGGTGCATGTTCCAGTCCGTCCGCTGGGTCCATCGACCGCCCCGGATATCCCACTTGAGCACATAGTTTTCCAGCCGGTCGGTCTCGTCAGCGGTAAGGCCGGCCAGCCCGGTCTTCAGACAGCGGAAAACATCCTCATAGCGGTAGTCCCCCGCCACCGTATCCAGAGCGGCGGTGATCAGGGTGAGAATGGGCTTTTGGAGCACGTCGTCCATCCGGGCCAGGAAGACGGGAAGGCCGTACCGGGGAAAGATCTGATCGATCAGAGGGCCATAGATCGCCATACTCCGGGCGGTGACCGCCAGTTCCCGACAGCGATAGCCCTCCATGAGAAGTTCACGCAGCCGGGCGGCGCACCGCTCCACCTCGGCGTAGGGCGTGGAGGCCCGGTAGAGCTCGATCCCCCGGGGCGCCCCCTCCACCGGCCGGGGAAGGGGGTCAAAAAGACGCTCCTCCACCTGGCGCAGGGCCCGGGTACCGGGCCCTACACGCTCTGTGCGCACCTCCACCTCCGAGGCCACCCCCCGGCGGGCGGCAAGGTCGATGAGCTTCCAGGCCGTGCGCCGGGCGGGGGCGAACACGTCCTCCTCCCGCCCCTTCAGCCCGTCACAGGTGAGGGCCACGGTGAGGCTGTGGGCCTGGGACAGCAGCTGCTCCAGCACCAGCCGCTCCTGCGGGGTAAAATCGGTAAAGGAATCCAGATAGATATCCTTTCCCTCCCCCCAGTCACAGCCCTCCAGAGCCTGTGCCAGCTTGGTGAGCCTGTCCCGGGGATCCGCTCCCCGCTCCTGGGTGAGGACGTCATAGGCCCCCAGGATCAGGGAGAGGTCAAAAAACTTGTCCGAGGTCTCCCCCTCAGTGCTCTGAGAGACCTCCAGAAGGCGCTGCGGGCTGATGGCCGCCGCCTTACACTCGTCCACCGTGGCGGCCAGCCGGGAGAGGAACTGGGGCTTACGGGAGGGGCGGGCATAGACCCTGAGCCGGTCGGAGACCGACTTCAGCGCCACATCCATCAGCAGCAGCCGTCCTCCGGCGTCCAGCGTGGGCTCAGAGAGCCCGCCGCACACCGAGAAGACCCGGTTGGCCAGCCGGGTAAAGGAGAGTACCTCGGCGTGGAGGCTCACCTGGTTGCCCGCCACGGCGCACAGCCCCCGCTCCGCGTCATGGGAGTGCTGCTCGGGGACGATAAGCACCTGGGGCCGCTCCGGGGCGGAGGCGGCCATGGCCTTGAGGATATGAGAGGATTTTCCGGTGCCTGCCCGGCCCAGAACAAGTCGCAGCATGGATCCGCCCCCCTTCGGGAAATTTTCGCCGTTTTCGGCCATTATACCACATATAAACGAAAAAAAGAACTGCCGGAAAAGAATCAATTGAAACGCCGGCCCGCAAGAAAACAGCGGGAAGCCGTCCGGACAACGATGTCCGGACGGCTTCCCGTCAAGGGCGTACACAGAGCTCTCCCTGTTTGATACGCCTGTTGTATTCACTTAATACTCGCAGTGAAAGCGCGCCTGGAACTCCCGGATCAGCTCATCGCGAAAATCAGGGTGGGCAATGCCGATGAGCGCCCGGGCACGCTCCCGCAGGGTGTGTCCCTTCAGATGGGCGACGCCGTACTCGGTCACCACGTAGTCCACATCGCACCGACAGGTGGTGACGGCGGCTCCGGTGTCCAGCAGCGGGACGATCTTGGAGGTCTTTCCCTTTACGGTGGAGGGCATGGCGATAATGGCCCGCCCACCTTTGCTGCGGGCCGCTCCGCGAATGAAATCCACCTGGCCGCCGGTACCGGAGATCTGCGTCATTCCGATGGTTTCCGAGGCCACCTGGCCCATCAGATCCACCTGCACACAGGAGTTGATGGAGACCATGTTTTCGTTTTGGGCAATGACATAGGGATCGTTCACATAGTCCACGGGGGCCATGTACACATCGGGGTTGTGATCCACGAAATCGTACAGGCGCTGGGTGCCCATCAGGAAGGTCGCCACATATTTGCCCCGCTGGACGCCCTTGTTCTGATTGGTGATGGCCCCGGCCTCCGCCAGCTCCACCACTCCGTCAGAGAACATCTCGGAGTGGATCCCCAGCTCCCTTTTGTCCTTCAAAAACAGGAGCACGGCGTCGGGGATCGCGCCGATCCCCAGCTGCAGCGTGTCTCCGTCCCGGATCAGCGAGGCCACGTTCTTTCCGATGGCCTCCTCCACCGGGCCGATCTTGGGCGGCGGCAGCGGAATGATCGGGGTGTCGTGGAGTACGAAGCAGTCGATATCCTCCACCGGGATCTCACAGGCCCCGTTCGTATAGGGCATATGCCTGTTGACCTGCGCGATAACGGTCTTCGCGGCGGCCGCCGCGGCCATGGTGTAGTCCACCGAGACGCCCAGGGAGCACTTGCCCTGCTCATTGGGGGGAGTGACCTGGATCAGCGCCACGTCCACCGGCAGGGTGCTCTGGAAGAGAGCGGGGATCTCGCTGAAGTAGCAGGGCGTAAAGTCTCCCCGTCCCTCCGCCACAGCGGCTTTGGTGGAGGCGCCCACAAACAGGGCGTTATGCCGGAAGTTCCTGCTGTACTCCGGCGCGCAGTACTCCGACTTCCCCTTGGCCACCATGTGGACGATCTCAACATTTTCATAGGCGGCGGCGTTGGCCACCATGGCGTCGACCAGATGCGAAGGCTCCGCGCAGGCGTGGCCCACCACCACCCGGTCGCCGGACTTGATCCGCTTCACCGCGGCAGCGGCGTCGGTGATATGGGATTCATAATAGGTCTTCCAATCCATCTTGTCCGCTCCTTTGCAGTATCATCAGCTCATTGACAGCCTGGGGCACATCCTGTTCCCGGCACAGCGCCACCTCACGGCGGCCCTCCAGCCCCTCCAGCCCGGCGCACCGGGCGGAGCAGCCGCATACCACCAGCAGCGCGTCGTACCTTTTTCCGGATACGGCGTTGACAAAGGTAACGCCGGGGCAATCCCCCTCCAGGCGCCGGACGGCTGCAACCCTATCATATCTAGGGTTGCAGCCGCCACAATATTTGATCCCGACGGTCATGAGCGGCCTCGGGTCAATATGGCCCTGGCCTGGGCGATCAGGTCTTCATCTACCCGTTCCACCAGGATCACATCCTTTACCTGGGGGATCGCTTCGGTGATGGCGACGCGGATGAGCTCCTCTGTGGTAATGGAGGCGGCCGGACAGCCGGAGCATTGCCCCAGCAGCTCAAAGCGATACACTCCGTCCTCGCATCCGATGGAGCGGATCTCCCCGCCGTGCATAGCCAGCTGGGGCCGGACCTGCTCATTCAAAACCTGCTCGATCTGTTCCAGCATTGACTTCTCCTCCTTATCACATGAACCTGTGGCGTCGGTGGTCTCCGAAGCGCCCCCACGGCAAATCACTCGGTGATGTGGGCCAGCTTCTTGGCCAGCTCCTTCTTGTGCTCCAGATTGCCCTGGCGGGCGATCATGATCCGCTGGGCCTGGGGCGAACCGGCGCCGTGCATGGACTCGGTGCGGTAACCCACGGCCGCGGTGCCCAGCGCCATGTTCTCAATCAGGCGCATGATGCGCAGCCGGTTTTCGGTGGACACGGTGTTGACGCCCCGCAGGTACTTGTCGATCACAGGGCCCAGTTTCTCGTCCCGGAAATCGGCCTCGGAGGGGGCGGTGACCATCAGGCCGCCGGCAATGTCCTCCGCCAGGCGAACGATCTCATAGGGGAAGCGGGTGAC
Organism: uncultured Pseudoflavonifractor sp.; assembly: GCA_947651395.1. Taxonomy (GTDB): domain Bacteria; phylum Bacillota; class Clostridia; order Oscillospirales; family Oscillospiraceae; genus Vermiculatibacterium. The sequence goes on from CANSYW010000006.1 coordinate 13,611, forward strand.
GTTCTGCTTGCACACGTTGGCCAGCAGCAGATCGATGATGTAGTTGCCGCTCTCGGTGGGATGGCCCTCCGCGGAGCAGGCGATGCCGCAGCAGTACAGGGTCTCATTCAGATGGGTCATCTCAATGAGCTTATCCTTGATGTGGCTGGCCTTGGCCGCGCCGTTGTAGTCGGCGGCCACGGCGGCGGCGCCGATAAGCACGTCGCCCACACCCACCTTGCATCCGCCATAGCTCTGCCGGTGATAGCCGGCGAAGCGCTCCACCATCACGCCGGCGAACTCGGTCTCCCCGTTGAGGAAGATCCGGTCATTGGGGACGAACACGTCGTCAAACACGGTCAGGGCCTCCACGCCGCCAAACTCGGCGTTGCCCACGTCCATGTCGGAGTTCTCCAGCTTGCGGGTGTCGCAGCTCTGGCGGCCGATGATCATGTAGATGCCCTTGGTGTCCATGGGAACGGCAAAGGAGACCGCATAGTCCTTGTCCTCCGGCTTCATGGACTGGGTGGGCATCACAATGATCTCGTGGCTGTTCAGAGCGCCGGTCTGATGCATCTTGGCGCCCCGCACCACGATGCCGTCGGGACGGCGCTCCACCACCCGCAGGAACAGATCGGGATCCTCCTGGGCGTGGGGGGCCTTAGAGCGGTCGCCCTTCACGTCGGTCATGGCCCCGTCCACCGTCAGGTCGTTGTCCTGGCAATAGGTCATGAACTTCCGAAAGTTTTCGTGATAGCTGGTTCCGTACTTCTTGTCGGTCTCATAGGTGGTGGAGAACACGGCGTTGAAGGCGTCCATGCCCACGCAGCGCTGGAAGCAGGCGGCGGTCTTCTGTCCCAGCAGCCGCTGCATCTTCACCTTCTTGATCAGATCGTCGGTGGACTGATGGATGTGGGTAAAGCGATTCACCCGCTCCCCGGTGTAGGGGGAAACGGCGGTCATAAGGTCCTCATACTCCGGCATCTGCGCCAGATCATAGGTCATACGCACACTGTTGAGAGAGGGCCGCAGGATCGGGTCATCCACAGGGGACTCCACCTTCTTGCCGAACATGTAGACCTGCATATGCATCTTTCGGATGGACTCAATGTACTGTTCGCCGGTCATGAGAGCCATAGCGATTCCTCCTCGGTGATCTTGTTTAATACAGTTCCTGGTAGATCTTCAGCACCCGGGCCTCATCCAGGGGAACAAAGTTGTTGCCCATCAGCCGGCCCTGGGTCTCCATCACGCTCTTAGTGAACACCGCCAGCTCCTCCTGCTTGACGCCGTACTCATGCAGCGCCTTTTTGGGCAGGATCTGATTGAGCAGCTCCTCCAGCTTGTCGTAGACCTGGGCCACGTCGCAGCCCAGCAGCTCGGCCAGGTAGGCGTTCATCACCGCGATCTCGCCATCCTGCTTGATCTCCATGTAGTTTTTCAACACGCCGGTAAACATGGCGTAGTTGCTCTCACCATGGGGAACATGATAGGTGCCGCCCAGAGGATAGCTCATGGCGTGGACGGCCGCGCAGCCGGCGGTGCCGAAGGCAAGACCGGCGTAGTTGGAGGCGATGAGGAAATCCTTCAACAGCGGCAGCCGGGCCTGCTGACCCTCCCGGGCGATCGTCTGATAGCCGCGGATGATCATCTCGATGGCCTTATAGCCAAAGAGCTTGGTATAAGAGGTGGCCTTGGGAGACAGAGAGGACTCCACGGCGTGGACCAGGGCGTCGATGGAGCTGGTGGCGAACACGCCGAAGGGCAGACCCTCCAGAAGCTCCGGGATCAGTACCGCCGCGTCCGCGTACATGGCGGGGCCCACCAGTCCCATCTTGGTACCCAGGCGGGTACGGTTCAGAATGGAGATGTTGGTGACCTCACTGCCGGTCCCGCAGGTGGTGGGAATGATAATCAGCTCCCGCCGCTTGGGCATATCAGGGGCCATATCGTAGAGGGCGTCAATGGACTCCTCTCCGGCTACGGCCAGCACCTTCGCGATGTCGATGACCGTACCGCCGCCAATGGCGACGATCCGCTTGCAGCCGGTTTTGACCACATCCCGGACAATGGCCTCCGTCATGACGTCGGTGGGCTCTCCCATACCGTATTTCTCCTGATAGATCACGGCGCAATCCAGGCCCAGGGATCCAAAGCAGGGCTCATAGATATACTCGTTGGTCAGGATCAGATCCGAACTGCCCAGCTGGAACTCCCGTGCAAATTCCGCACAGGTGGAAAAGCTGTGAAGCTCAGGCTTAAAAATAATCTCTTTCACGCTCAGTCATCCTTTCCGGAAGCAGCGGCCTCCCGGTTCACCTTGTCCTGACGAATCATACGGGGGATGGAGATAAAGATGGGGATGATGATGGTGAACAGAGCGATGTTGCCCAGCGCGGTGTAGCCCTTCTTGATCAGGGTGATCAGGCCCACCTTGGAAATGAGGCCGCAGATCACGAGGAAGGCGAAGGACAGGATGAAGAACTTGACCTTGTGGGAGAGCTTCTCAGACTTCCAGACCTTGGCCCAGCGGTTGGAGAAGTTGAAGGTGAAGCTGGGGGCGGTGGAGATAACGGCCAGCATCACGACCACCCAGTAGATGGCGGTGAGCACGGCGGAGAAGTATTTCTGGCAGATCATCAGGATGGGAGTGCCGGAAATGACCTCGGGCATAAAGGGCAGAACGATGGCGCCGGTGATGCCGAAGAGCAGGGTGACCAGAACGCCCATCATCACGCCGGAACCGATGGCGTCACGGCGATCCCGCAGCTGGTCGGCGTAGTTGCTCATGGTGGAGCCCCAGGCAGAGGTGTTGAAGCAGTAGGACAGGAACAGGAAGAAGTGAGCCTTCACAGTGGTGCCGGTCCAGTCCAGGCCATCCTGGAAATTGCCGACACGGCTCATGAGCACATCGCCGCGAATATTGATGACTGCGGCCAGGATCACCACCAGGCTGACGATCAGGGCGATGGTCATGGCGGAGTTGAATTTACGCAGGAACGCGGCGCCGTACATGGTCAGGAAGGCAAACAGGAGAATGCCCATGACGGTAGCCACAACTACGGGGATCCCGAACAGGGAGTTCATCAGCTCAGTGAAAAGAGCCACAGTGGCGGACACGTTGACGATACCCTTGAGGGTGGTGAAAATGTCAAAGAAGACAGTGACAATGGCGCGGATCAACGGGTTGGACTGAGGCTTATCCACGCCGTACAGGGCCAGATAGTACTCATTGTAGTTGTTGACCTTGTAGACGCGCACAAATTCCAGACCGACAGCGCAGAAGAAGGACATGAAGGCACAGAACATAGCCAGCCACACCAGGGCCCAGCCGCCACCCAGGGTGACAATGTAGGTGGTGGCGTAAGTGCCCGCAGCCATGTTAGCGCCGCAGTAAGTACCGAACATCAGAGCGCCCAAACCGAACCAGATCGAGAATGTTTTTGCGAAACCGCTTTTTTCCTTTTTTTCCATGATGTTTTCTCCTTTCTCTACTTGAACACAGATGGATCGTTTACTGGGTCATGATCTTGAGAATGGTGCGATCAGTGCCCCGCATCCCCTCCTTGGCCAGGACGCCCACATTGGCTACCGTGTTGTGGAGATCCCCGCCGATAATACCGTCCCCAGGCTGGAAGTTGTTGCCGCTGAGGTACATCTTATAGCCCAGGATCCCCGCGTCCACGCTCTCGGCGATCTTGGCCGCGCAGGAGGGCTTAGCCCCGTCACAAATGGTGCCCGACAGAATGGCCACGGCGTTGATGATGGTGTGGCCGATGGCCTCCTCATCCGCACCCTGGAGATAGGCGATGGCGGCTCCCGCCCCAACGCCCGCGCTGATGGCCCCACAGTAGGCCGACAGTACGCCGATCCCCGCCTTCTGATAGCAGGTCACCAGGTCGCTGACGATCAGGGCACGGTACAGCTTCTCCTCGCTCACCCCCAGGTGCTTGGCGTACCGGTACACCGGCATGGAGGCCGTGATGCCCTGGTTGCCGGAGCCCGAGACGATCACCACCGGCATCTCGCACCCGCTCATCCGGGCGTCGCTGCCGGCCGCGGCCCAGGCACGGGCCTCGAACTTGATGTCGTCGCCGTACTCCTTCAGGAGCGTGGAGCCGATATTGGCCCCCCAGGAGTTGCGCAGGCCCTCCTCGGCGATGGCGCTGTTGCACTCCAGCTGCCGCTTCAGCAGATCCTTCACCAGGGAGAGATCCACCTCGTTGGCAAAGGCCAGGATGTTGGGCAGACTCAGAAGGCTCCGGTCGGCCTCTTCCCCGCCGCCGGCGGCGTCATCCAGCGCTTTCTCCAGCTGGACCTGACCGTCCTTGGCTATGTAGACGATGTTGTTGTGGTGATCGGCGATCCGCACCGTGGCCTGATGCTCTCCCGCCCAGCCGGTGAGCTGGATGTCCAGCAGGTGGGGGGTGTCGGGGCAGACGATCTCAATGGGGGTGTTCTCGCTGTAAGCGGCGATGGCCGGATGTACGGCCTTATCCACCGAGGAGATGACCTGCAGCTCCACATCGGCGTCTCCCGCCACCACGCCGGCGGCGATGGCAGCTTTGGTGCCCTTGAGTCCGCCCGTGTTAGGCACGATCACGCTCTTCACGTTCTTCAGGATGTTCCCGGAGACCTCTGCAAGGATCTTCTCCGGCTCCGCCCCCAGCACCTGGCGCATCTTGGCCGCACAGTAGGCCAGGGCGATGGGCTCGGTGCATCCCGTGGCCATCTTCAGTTCCTCGTTCAGAATGCCTACAAAGGCTTTTTGTATCTCTGGTGTCAGCATGGTATCTTCTCCTTAGTGCTTCTCAGCGTACTCGATGGCGGCGTCACGGACCCAGTTGAAGCGGTCGTCATCAATGTTGTAGGGCACGGTGCAGTCGGCGCCGATCATAACGCCCACCTGGCCGCACTCGTCCAGGATCTTCCAGGTGGCCTCCTTGACCTCTTCCCTGGTGCCCTTGTCGATGATGCCGTCCTGGGCAAAGCCACCGAAGACGGGCTTGCCGTCGAAGACCTTTCTGCCCTCGCTGAGGGAGACCTTTTCCGCGTACACGGCGATGTTGTAAGCCGCGGCGGGATAGTTCTTGAACAGCTCCAGATTGTTGCGCGCGCCGGTGAAGCCGCAGATGTGCAGCAGGTTGATGGGGCTGAGCTTGTTGGCGTGCTCCATGATCCGCAGGTCGGAGGGAGTCACGAACTTGGTGAACATATCGTCGGGGAAGTACTGGTTGCGGTTCTGGACGCTGAAGTACATGCCGTCCACGCCGCACTCCTTCAGGAGCATCTCGTTGTACTCAATGATGGTATCGGTGAGAATGTCCAGGGCGCAGAACACGGAATCAGGATCCTCCGTCAGCCACTTGGGAAGCCGGGGATCGGGGTTGGTCATGCCGTCCAGGCTGCCCCGTAGCACCCGGATGGCGGAGAAGCCGGTGGCATAGATGGGAGCGTCCTTGCCCTCGTAGATCTCCATGACCCGCTGGGTCAGCTCCTTGGTCTTCTTGCCGAACAGGGAGTTCACGGAGGGGGGCTGGATCTTCCGCAGGTCAGAGGGCTTCTCCACAAAGGAGGTATCCAGGGGCAGAACCATCAGGGAATCGTTCATGACCTTGATCACATCAGGATCAAAGACAGCCAGAGCCTCCCGGTGACCCTCAATGTTCCGCTCAAAGGCTTCAGGCAGCTCCAGACCCTTTTCCATCAGATCGGGACCGCAGAAGTGATGGAAGAACGCCACCGGAACACGATCTACGGGCTCGTTTGCCAGGAACTTCATGAATCTTTCGCGCTTTGTCATAAGGATTACCTCTTTCTTTGTAAAATTTAGGATTTGACATCCTCGTCATATTTAGGGTATCATAGAAATGGTTTTTTGGGAAATATGCAAACAGAATGGCATATGAAAAAAAGCTATACTATAGAGAGAGTAGAGGTACAGCTATGAAACTGAAGGCATTGGAGTATTTTATTACTCTGGCGGAGTCTCGTTCCATCAACGAAGCTGCCCAAAAGCTATACATTGCCCAGCCCAGCCTGACCAAGGCCCTTCAGCTCTTCGAAGAAGAGATCGGCTGTCGTCTGTTCTATCGTGACAACGCGGGTATCCGTCTGACTGAGGTGGGGGAAAAGATCCTGCCGGAAGCCAAGCAGATCATGTCCTACTACAATGGCTGGCTGACGCTCTCCCAGCAGTGCACCCTGGAAAAGGTAAATGTTTACATCCAATACTCCTTCTCAAATTTTCTGCTTCCCGACGTGATCCTGAAATTCAAAAAGCAGCATCCCGACGTTCAGATCAACTGCGAGGTATGCTCTTCTCCCGAGCAGTATATCTCCCAGGACGTTGATCAGCCCGCTCTGGCGCTGTTTGTCTGCGGATCAAAAAATCCGGCCGACACCTACAGCAAGCTGCAGGGGAATCCCCCGGCCCTCCTCTTCCACGGTGCGTACCGCTGTCTGCTCAACACCGGGAGCCGCCTGGCCACCCGGGAGTCAGTCTCCCCGGAGGATCTCAAGGATCACTTCTGCGCCCTGCGCTCCACCATGGAAAACTCCTCCGCAGCCCTTGCCCCACTGTTGGACTGGCTGGTTCCCATCGTTTCGCCTAAGCAGCTCATCCGCTCGGAGTCGGTGGACAGTATCATCAACATGGTAGAGACCCACAACGACCTGTATGCCCTGTCCTATTATCCGGTGCTGAACCGATATGAAGGGGTCCGCGCCGGGAGACTGATCGGCGTGCCCTTTTCAAATGATTGCTGCAACGGGGATCTGTGCCTGTTTTACTCCAAACGGGCCTGCCGCCGGCACCCGGAGCTGCAGGAGCTGGTGGATGAGATCCAGGAAAGCGCCCGGGCTTTTTTGGAGAAGGCGACCCAGTAGCGCTTTCGCGCGGCATATTTATAACGAAAAAGGAGCGGCCAACCCATTCGGGTCGGCCGCTCCTTTTTGTCTTATTTCTGCCAGGGGGTACCCTTTCCTCCCCGGCTCTTTTTCAGCGCTGGCCCTTGTCGTAGGGAATGCCTTCCGCCTTGGGCGCTCTGGACTTCTTGGAGGTAAAGGCCAGCACCACCAGGGTGATGATGTAGGGCAGCATCCGGTAGAGATGGGAGCTGATCCCCAGCTCGGCCAGCAGATAGACTCCGTCGCCGTTGATATCGATGGAGGGATAGGAGGCGGCGACACACTTGAACAGGCCGAAGATCAGCGCCGCTCCGGCGATGTTGCCCGGCTTCCAGTTGCCGAAGATCATAACCGCCAGGGCCAGGAAGCCAAAGCCCGCCACGTCGCCGGTGGAGGCGCAGTTAGCGGTGGTGAGGGCGTAGACAAAGCCGCCCATACCCGCCAGCGCGCCGGAGATCGTGGTGCCGGCGTACCGCATCTTATACACATTGATGCCCAGGGAATCGGCGGCCTGCGGATTCTCGCCGCAGGAGCGCAGACGCAGGCCGAACTTGGTCTTGTAGAGCAGAATGGAGAGCACCACAAAGAGGATGATGCAGATGTAAGTTGCCAGATACACCTGGTGAAGGAGGGTATTGCCCAAAAAGCCCAGGTCGGCCTTCCGGTCAAAGCCCAGGGTGGTCTTCTTGATCATAAACCAGCTGGCGGCGTCTCCCGAAGCCATCTGGAGGGTGTTCTGGTTGGAGATGATCCGCACAAGGAAGAGCACCAGGGCGGGGGCCATCAGGTTCAGGGCCGTGCCGCCAATGGTCTGATCGGCCCGCAGATTTACCGAGGCAAAGCTGAGCAGCAGGGAGAACAGGGCGCCAAAGACAGCCGCCACCAGCATGGCCAGCAGCTCCAGCCCCTGGAGGGTCACCCACTGCTTGGCGGAAAAGGCGCCCATAATGGCGGGGTTGCCCTGCATGAGGCGCACAAAGAGCACACCCACAAAGGCGCCGAAGATCATAATACCTTCCAGAGCCAGGTTGATGATACCGCTGCGCTCGGCAAAAACGCCGGCCAGGGCCACGATCATCAGGGGAACAGCGTAGAGCAATGTCTGTTGGATCAGGAATGTCATACCCGCTCCCCTCCTTTCTCTTCAACGGCGTCCGTCTCTTCCGGCCTGTCCGGTTCGGGCGGCGCCTCAGTTCCGGAAAGGGGCGCCGCAGCCGGAGCGGCGGGCGCCGCCTCCACGGCCGCTTTCTGCTTTCTTCTACTGCTGATGATCATCTTGATGACCAGAGAGAAGGCGCTGAGGTAGACGATGACCGAGATGATCACATCGGTGATGTATTCATTGTAGGCCGTCAGATTGGTCAGCTGCAGACCCACGATATTCAGCATGGACATGAAAATGCCGGTGAAGATGACCGCGATGGGATTGTTGGCCGCCAGCAGGGCCACGGGGATCCCGTTGAAGCCGGTGGCGGGAAGGGACTGATAGGTGGACCAGAAGAACTCGGTGTTGCCCGACAGGTAGTAGAGGGCCGCGCCCGCCCCGGAGAGGGCGCCGGCGATGGCCATGGACAGCACGATATTGCGCTTGTCGTTGACCCCGGCGTACCGGGCGGCGTGCCGGTTGGAGCCGCAGGCCTTCAGCTCATAGCCCAGGGTGGTCTTGGTCATGAGGATGTAGACTCCGATGGCCATCAGGACGGCCACCAGGATCCCGGCGTTGATCTGAGAGCCGGGGAAGAGCTTATCCAGCCCCAGCTTGGCGGTCTGGACGCCGTTGCCCTTCACATAGGTCCAGGCCCCGTCCACCATGGTCTTGCCGTAGGCGGTCATGTAGACATAGCCGCTCTTGGTGTTCTCCACGGTGTTCTGGAAGACCTTGTTGGCGTCAAAAAACCAGGTGACCAGGTTGGCGGCGATCCAGTTGGTCATGATGCAGGCCAACACCTCGTTGATGTTGAGAAAGGCCTTGACCAGGCCGGGAATACAGCCCCACAGGGCGCCCGCCAGCATGCCGCCCAGGAAGGCCAGCAGCCACAGCAGGATCTTGGGCATGGCGTCGGCGGGGATCCCAAGGGCGATGGCCAGGGTGACCATGGTGCTCATGAGATACTGGCCCGGCGCGCCAATATTGAAGAGGCCCGTTTTAAAGGCCACCGCCACCGACAGTCCGGTGAGGATCAGGGGGGTGGCACGGAAGAGCATATTGCCGATGCTTTGCGGGTTGAAGCCCCAGGTGAGCGCGCCGGCGGCGTTTCGCCCGGTGCTGAAAATTCCGAAGAAGACCAGTCTGATGCCCTCCCAGGCGCTGGCCATCCCCAGGTTCGCGCTGAAGGCGCCCACCACCAGGATGAGGATACTGCCCACCAGCAGGCCGATGACAATGGAGACCAAAGAGGCTACCACCGACTGCGCGCCGTCCTTTTCCAACAGTGTATGCCGCTGCTTCATGCTCCCTCACCCTCCTTCCCGGTCATATCCATCCGCTTGGCGCCCGCCATGTAGAGGCCCAGCTCCTGTACGGTGGTCTGCTTGGGATCCAGCTCGCCCACGATCTCTCCCTCGTACATCACGAGGATCCGGTCGGAAAGGCTCATCACCTCATCCAGCTCCAGGCTGATGAGGAGCACCGCCTTGCCCTTGTCCCGCTCAGAGACCAGCTGTCCGTGAATGTACTCAATGGCGCCCACGTCCAGACCGCGGGTGGGCTGGACGGCTACGATAAGGGGTTTTTCCCGATCCACCTCACGGGCAATGATGGCCTTCTGCTGGTTGCCGCCCGACATGCTCCGGGCCCGGGTAATAGGCCCCTGACCGGAACGGACGTCGTATTGCTCAATGAGCTTTTCCGAATACTCCCGCACCGCCTTTTGGTCAATGAAGCCCATGTGCTGGAACCGGGACTCCCGGAAGCGCTGGAGCACCAGGTTCTGCTCCAGCGTAAAGTCCAGCACCAGGCCGTGCTTGTGCCGATCCTCGGGAATATGGCTCATTCGATCGCCCCGGTGACGGATGGAGGCGTGGGAGACGTCCTGACCGCAGAGCGTGACGGTGCCGCCGGAGCTCTTCTCCAGGCCGGTCAGACCGTAAACCAGCTCGGTCTGTCCGTTGCCGTCGATCCCCGCGATACAGAGGATCTCGCCCGCCCGGGCCTGGAAGGAGACATTGTTGACCGCGTTTTTCTTATGGCCCTTGGCCGGAACGCAGAAGTCTTTGACCTCCAGCACCGGCTCGCCGGGCTGAGCGGGAGTCTTGGTCACCTCCAGCTGTACGGGACGACCCACCATCATGTTGGAAAGCGACTGCTTATCGGTGTCCTTTGTATCCACGGTACCGATGTACTTGCCCTTGCGCAGAACGGTGACCCGGTCGGCCACCGCCATGATCTCGTTAAGCTTGTGGGAAATAAAGAGGATGCTCTTGCCCTCTCTGGCAAACTCCCGCATGGTATCCATCAGCTCATCGATCTCCTGGGGCGTAAGGACGGCGGTGGGCTCGTCGAAGATGAGTATCTCATTGTCCCGATAGAGCATCTTCAGAATCTCCACCCGCTGCTGCATACCTACGGTGATGTCCTCCACCTTGGCATCCAGATCCACTTTCAGCCCGTAGCGTTGGGAGAGGGACTCCACCTTGGCGCGGGCCTCCTTCTTCTGGAGGAAGCCGCCCCTGGTGGTCTCCGCGCCCAAAATGATGTTGTCCAGGACCGTAAATACATCAATGAGCTTGAAGTGCTGGTGGACCATGCCGATGCCCAGGGCAGTGGCGTCATTGGGGTCGTTGATCTTGACCTCCTGGCCGTTTTTCTTGATGATCCCCTTCTCCGGCTGGTAGAGACCAAATAGGACGCTCATCAGCGTGGACTTGCCCGCGCCGTTCTCTCCCAGCAGCGCATGGATCTCTCCCCGCCGAAGCTGGAGCGTGATATCATCATTGGCGATGATACCGGGGAACTCTTTGGTGATGTGGAGCATCTCAATGATGTTCTCAGCTTCCATAGTCCTCATCCCGCTTCCTGTCTAAAATATAGAAATCAGGCACCTGAAATAGCCATTCTTTGAATATTATACCGTAGCGTCGAAAAAAAGACAAGTATTTCACGGATAAAAAACAGACGGGACGCAAAAGCGTCCCGTCTGTCTTGAAAACGAAAGGAATCAGATGATGTTCAGCTTCAGGTTGGACCAATCCTGCTCCAGGCCGGTCTCGTAGTCGGCGTCGATGGCCAGCTTGCCGGACACGATGTCGGCCAGCTGGGCCTCGTACTCGGCCACGGTGTAGGTCTCCATGGTCCAGGTGGCGGTGGGCAGGCCCACGGCGTCGTCCTTGGCGCCCAGAGCGGTGCCCTGGCCGCCGATCTCGGCAAAGCTGCCGTCATAGACCTTGGCCACAGCCCACTGCACGGCGCTGGACAGGCCCTTCATGGCGGAGGTCAGCACGGTGTCGGACTCGAAGGACTGGTCCACGTCCACACCCACCACGAAGCAGTCGTTGGCGGAAGCGGCAGCGGAGACGGACTGGAACATGGAACCGCCGCAGGCGAAGATGACCTCAGTGCCGCTGGTGTACCAGCCGTTGGCCATGGTCTGCAGCTCGGGGGAGGCGGAGAAGGAGGCGCCGTACTCCCAGGAGTAGTTCATCTCCACGTTCTTGCCCATCTCAGCGGCAGCGGCGTTGGCGCCCTGGACAAAGCCGTAGCCGAAGCGGCAGCAGGCGGGGTTGGTGCCGCCGCCACCACCGGTGAAGCCCAGCTTCTCAAAGCCTTCCTTCACCACGGCGTAACCGGCCAGGTAGCCGCTCTGCTCCTCCTGGAAGGAGATGCCGGCCACGTTGTCCAGACCGATGGGATAACCGTCAATGAAGACGAAGGGGACCTCGGGGTTCTCCTCGGCAGCCCGCTTCAGAGCGCCCTCCTGCATAAAGCCGGCGCACACAACCACCTTGGCGCCGCCGTCCACGGCGGCCTTCATGGCGTCGTAACGGTCGTCGTCAGTGGCCTGATCGCCGTTGGCGGGCTGATAGTACTTGTAGCTCAGGCCGTTGGCGTCGGCGTACAGCTTCACGCCGTCATAAGTACCCTGGTTGAAGGACTTATCCTTGAGCTGGCCCACGTCGGTGATGAAGGCCACCTCGTACTTGCCGTCGGCGGAGGTCATGTTGTCGGGGATGTCGTCGGCGGTCTTCTCAGCGGGCTCGACAGCCTTGCTCTCCACAGGCTCGGCGGCCTGGCTCTGAGCGGGCTCAGCGGCCTTGCTCTCCTCGGGAGCGGGGGTGGTAGTGGCGCCGCCGCCGCAGGCGGCCAGGCTCAGCATCATGGAACCGGACAGGAGCAGCGCAAGGAGCTTACTGGTCTTGTTCATTTCAGTATACCTTCCTTTCATTTTTACCCAGAACAGTTTATGTCTGGCTTTTGCCTTTCCATTATAGCGTTTCCCGGCGAAAAAAGCAATCCATTCTTTACAAAAGTGTTACAAAAATTTTTGGTGGAAATGCCCGAAAGCAGACAGACAGGGGGACACGCCAAAGCGTGTCCCCCTGTTTTTCAATAGCCTTCCCCCTGCTGGCCCTTGGCCAGCTTGACGATGCGGCTGGTGCCCAGCCGGTCGGCGCCCAGAGCGATGAAGTCCTCGGCGTCCTGGAGGGACGTGATCCCACCCGCGGCCTTGATCTTCACATTGGGGCCCACGTGGGCCTTAAAGAGCTTCACATCCTCCCGGGTGGCCCCGGCGGTGGAGAAGCCGGTGGAGGTCTTGATATAGTCCGCTCCGGATTCGGTGACGATCTCGCACATCCTGATCTTCTCCTCCTCGGTGAGCAGGCAGGTCTCTACGATCACCTTCAGGATACGGCCGGAGCAGCTCTGCTTGATCGCCTTGATCTCCTCCAGCAGTCGATCCCAGCGCTGCGCCTTTACCCAGCCAATGTTGATGACCATGTCGATCTCATCCGCGCCGTGGCGAATGGCGTTCTCAGTCTCAAACACCTTCACCGCCGTGGTGGAATAGCCGTTGGGGAATCCGATGACGGTGCATACCTTCAGACGCTCTCCCAGATACTCGTTGGCCCGCTTGACAAAAGAGGGCGGGATACAGACGCTGGCACAGCCGAATTTCAGGCCGTCGTCACAAATTTCCCTGATCTGTTCCCAGGTGCACTCCTGCTTGAGAAGGGTGTGGTCGCAGCGGCTCAATATCTCACGAAGTTCCATACTATCTCTTCCTTTCTCGTAGACGATCCTTCTATTCTATGCCTCCCGGAAACTGTGGGCCGTCTCAAAGCTCGACCAGCTCATATTTCCGGACCCCCAGGCCCAGTTTTTCAGCGTGGATCAGGCCGGACTCCCAGTCGGTGTCCGGATGGGCCATATGGAACACATCGTGGGTGTGGCCTGCGCCCTCCCCGGTGTCCGCCGCGCTGCCGGGGATCACCGGCTGACGGTTGGCCGCGTCCACGCAGGCCTGATCCAGCGCCACCGGGTCAAAGGAGGCAAACATTCCCACATCGGGAATGATGGGGATGTCATTATGACTGTCGCAGTCGCACTCGGGGGACACATCCACCAGCATGCTGATATGGAAGGCGGACTTGCCCGCCAGGGCCGCTTTGGCATACTCCGCGATCTTCTTATTCATTACCGGCTTCGCCTCGTCCCACTTGGTCATAATGGCGCCCTTGGGACAGTAGGCAATGCAGTAGCCGCAGCCCACACAGTGTTCCTCATCGATGACCGCCTTATGATCCACCACATGGACTCCGTTGTTGGCGCAGTTTTTCACACACATCCCACAGCCGATGCACTGCTTGGCGGAGATCCTGGGCGTACCACTGCTGTGCATCTCCATCTTGCCCGCCTTGGAGCCGCAACCCATACCGATGTTCTTCAGCGCGCCGCCGAAGCCCGCGTTTATGTGGCCCTTGAAGTGGTTCAGGGAGATGAGCACGTCCGCCTCCACGATGGCGGAGCCCAGCTTGGCCTCCTTGACATACTCACCGCCCTCCACGGGAACCGCCCGCTCTTCCGTGCCCCGCAGGCCGTCCGCAATGATGGTATGCACGCCGGTGGCCAGAGGATTATAGCCATTCATATAGGCCGCATCCAGATGATTGAGGGCGTTGTTCCGATAGCCCACATAGAGCGTGTTGCAGTCGGTGAGGAAAGGGATGCCGCCCCTGGCCTTGATATGGTCGCAGAGCACCCGGGCATATTGCTGACGGAGAAACGCCATGTTGCCGACCTCTCCGAAGTGGAGCTTCACCGCCACAAACTTGTCCTGAAAATCGATCTGGTCAATGCCCGCCCTTGTGATGAGCCGCTCAAATTTTTGCAGCAGGCTGTCTCCCGGGGCCACATGCATGTCGGTAAAATAGACCTTTGGATCCGCCATATCGCTTCTCCCTTCTGTATCGCCGTATTTTTATATGCCCAGGCCCAGACCGCCGGTGATGCTCTTCATGGAACTGGCGGCGTCGGCGTCAGCGGTGCGCAGAGCCTCGTTGACGGCGGCCACCACCATGTCCTGAAGCATCTCCACGTCGTCGGGATCCACCGCCTCGGGATCAATGGTCACCGAGACCACCTCCCGCTGGCCGTTGACCTGGGCTGAGACCACGCCGCCGCCCGCGGCGGCGGTGTAGAGCTTGCCGGCCAGCTCCTCCTGCATTTTGGCCATGTCCTGCTGCATCTTTTGGACCTGTTTCATCATGTTCATGTTCATTCCGCCGCCGCCCATACCAAAGCCGCCGCGGTTATATCCCTTTGCCACGTTCACTCACTCCTTATTCTTCCGTGATAATGATCCCGTCCAGCTCGCCCCCCAGGGCAAGCAGATCGTCCAGCTTATCGTGATCCCCTGCCGCCGGGGCCTTGGGCGGAGGCGGAGCGCCTATATCCACCACAGTCCGGTAAGGACCGCCTGGAAGGGTCCTGGAGGCCTCGGTCACCGCCGCCAGGATCCCCGGCTTGGATATCATACCTTTGATAAAGTCATTTTGTACCCAGAGGGTGAGCAGAGGGCCGTCCACAGCCCCTCTCACCATGGCCTTGTTGCTCAAAAAGCTATACTCCCCCATGGGGACCTTCCCCTTGAGCTCCGCCACAAAGCCAGGCCAGAAGTCTCCCAGCTCAGCCCCCTCCTTTTGGACAGAGGCGGCCGGTTCCACCGTGGGCGCGGCAGCGGGATCCATTACCGGGCGCTCCGCTTCCACCGGCTCTGCCGGCGCGGCGCCGGGGTCGGAAGGCTCCGGCTCATCGGGCAGGGGCGGGGGCTCCATGTCCCAGGGAGGGGCCTCCTCGTCGGAAGGCGGCGAAACCGCCGCCGGCGCGGAGGACTTAGGCACGTCGGGGGCCGCCGTCCTTACCGGCGTGGGCTCGGCTTCTCTCCTCTGCGGCCCGCCTCCCGCCTGTCCTGTGGCCGGCGGGACAAAGTCCCCCTTTTCCATCCGTTCCTCCAGACGGGAGATACGGGCGGAAAGGCCGGCGGAGGAATCGTCCAGCGTCTCATCACACAACCGCAGCAGGCACAACTCGGCGTCCACCCGGCGGTTGGCGCTGCGGCCCAGGTCGGCAATGACGGCCTGCAGCCTGCCCAAAAGCTGAGCCAGCCGCGGGGCGGTGAGCTGCTCGGCCAGGCCCCGCAGGGTCCCCTCGTCATAGCCGCCGGTGAGCAGGCCCGTCCCCCCCTGGGGGGCGGTCTTGCGGATCAGCAGGTCTCTTGTGAGGGCGGACAGCTCATTGAGCAGGCTCCCCACATCTTTTCCCGCCGCGTAGAGCCGGTTCAGACGCTCCAGGGCGGCGCCGGCATTTCTCTGGGCGATCTCCCCCATGAGCTGGGCGGTCTCCACATTGCCCGCCAACCCCAACGCGTCCAGGATCTCCTGTTCGCCCAGGCTCTCCGTGCCCGCGCCCACGGCGCACTGATCCAGCAGGCTCAGGGCGTCCCGCAGACCGCCGTCGGCCAGTCGGGCCAGAAGCTCCGCGCCCTGGTTGGTCAGGGGGATGCCCTCCTCCCCCGCCACAAACTTCAGCCGTTGGGCGATATCCAGCGGGGAAATTCGCTTGAAGGCAAACTGCTGGCACCGGGATTTGATGGTGGCCGGCACCTTATGGAGCTCGGTGGTGGCCAGGATAAACATCAAATGCTCGGGGGGCTCCTCCAGGATCTTCAGCAGGGCATTGAAGGCCGGAGTGGAGAGCATGTGGACTTCGTCCACAATGTACACCCGCTTGCGCACCGCCGCGGGAGAATAGACCGCCTCGTCCCGGAGGGCCCGGACCTGGTCCACACCGTTATTGGAGGCGGCGTCCAGCTCCAGCACATCCATCACCGCGCCGCTCTCGATGCCCAGGCAGGCGTCACATTCATTGCAGGGACTGCCGTCCACCGGATGCTCACAGTTCACCGCCCGGGCCAGGATCTTGGCGCAGGTGGTCTTTCCGGTACCCCGGGTCCCGGTGAAGAGATAGGCGTGGCTGAGCCGGCCCTCACTCACCTGACGTTTGAGGGTATCGGTGATATGACTCTGGCCCACCACATCGTCAAAGGTGCGGGGCCGCCATTTACGGTAGAGCGCCTGATACATATGCCTCACCTCCTGTATAAAGAGGAATAAAGGGAAGAAGGGGCTGAGACCTTCTTCCCTGTTTTCGGCCTGCGGCAAGACCGCGCACCGGCCTTTGAAAGACGCGCTATGCCCGTTACCCCGGCAGCCGGCTCAGGAGCGGCGCCCCCGCGGCACACGCCCGGGCCCGCTTAGTGCTGCTCGGTTCCCCGCCTGACACGGTTCACGGGAAGGCGTTGCGCGGGACCGATCCTTCATCGCTGCTTACCGGGGTCAGACGACACAGCGCGCTCCCGGGGGCCGGAATTCACCCCTGCTGTAGCGGATCGCAGGTACAGGGCACCGCTATCTCCCCGGCTAGCGCGGCCTTGCCCCGGGCCGAAATCAAACAGATACCCCGGGCAGGCAGATACATATGGTATCATACAACATTTTGGCAAGATTATCAACCGAGAATTTTATTTTCAGCAAATCAAAAGAAAAAAATTGACACAGGGAAAAATAATTGCTATAATGTCATGGCGACAATTCAACAAGGGCGGTTAGCTCAGCTGGGAGAGCGCAGCGTTCGCAACGCTGAGGTCGTGGGTTCGATCCCCATACCGTCCACCAAAAACGAGAACCACCGCAGATCATTCTGCGGTGGTTTTTTGAGCTCCTTGATCCCGCAGGCAGGGGTTCCAAAAATTGATTTCTGTGATATAATACGAAATACAGACCGATATATTTTAAATTTGCCGGAAGAATGAAATATATGTTCGCAGGTGAAAAAACCGGCGGCGCATCTCCCATCCTTTTCTTGCGGCGGGATCTGTAAAACCATTTATTCGGGAGGTAGTATCATGCCTGTACTTTTCTTCTACATACCCAATCTTGTGTTGCTGGGCGTCATCCTCTATTTCTTCGTCTACAAGCGGAGCAAATTCAAAAACAGGTCGGGCGCCGGGGCCTTTTTCTTTGAAAACGATTGCTTGGTACTCAATACCGGAGTGCCCTATCCCATCCCCTTTGAGGAGATCGACCGGGTGGAGCTGCACTACAGTCAGAGGGAGTTGGATCGCCAGTGGTCCTATAGCCTGTGGGTCCGGGTCGTCCGAAAAAACGGGAAAACCAAGCGGGTATATTATAAGGGCTACCGCACGGCTAAGCTTCCTCTTCCCGCCGATATGAAAGCGGCGTTGGAG
This sequence comes from uncultured Pseudoflavonifractor sp., assembly GCA_947651395.1. GTDB lineage: Bacteria > Bacillota > Clostridia > Oscillospirales > Oscillospiraceae > Vermiculatibacterium. Next base: position 31,241 of record CANSYW010000006.1, read on the forward strand.
GAAATGGGCCTGCGCGTGGTGATGGTCGACGGACAGAAATAACGGCCCAGCAGAACCGGAAACGAAAAAGGAGAGGATACATATGGATAAGGAGCAAAAAAAGGCTCTGCGCGCCCAATATGATGAGAGAAAACCCGATATGGGGATCGTCTGCTGGCAAAGCGGCGCCAGGATGTGGATCGCCATCTCCAAGGACGTCAAAGCGGATCATAACGGCAGCTTGTTTCAATTGCGGCTGGGCTCCTGGCCCAACCGAGAACTGCAAAAGGCCTTTACCGAAGACCCCGATTCCTTTCAGTGGTCTGTCCTGAAAACCCTGGAATATGAGGAACGGGATAAAGATCACAGTGAGGAGTTGGAATTGCTGTATATGATCTGTCTGGAGGAGCATCCGGAGGCGCAGCAAATGCGTCCCGGCAGAAAGTGAGTCTCCCCTTATGGGATCGCCGCTGACTCCTTCCCTCCCGGCGTCCGGCAAATCTTCAATCACAAGAAAGCGTTTGAGGTATAATTTGACCATCAGAAAAGAAGAACCCAAAGATCACAGTGCGGTCTATTCCGTTGTAAAGCGGGCCTTTGACAGCGCCGAGCACGCAGACGGAACCGAGCATAAGCTGGTCAACGCTCTGCGCAAGGGTGACGCCTATATCCCCCAGCTGTCCCTGGTCGCCGAGATCGACGGAAGGATCATGGGGCACATCATGTTTACAAAGGCGTGGGCCGGGGATACCGCCATCCTGGCCCTGGCCCCACTGGCCGTGCTGCCGGAATATCAGCGCAAGGGCGTGGGAACTGCCCTGATCCGGGAGGGCCACCGGATCGCCAGGGAGCTGGGATATGGATATTCCATTGTTCTGGGCAGCGAGAACTATTATCCCCGGACCGGTTATCTGCCGGCGGACACCTTCGGGCTCCGGGCCCCCTTTGAGGTGCCGGGAGAGAACTTTATGGCCTTCAAGCTCAGTGGCAGCGCCCCTTCCATCCAGGGCACGGTCAAATACGCGAAAGAATTCGGGATCTGTGATCCCATTTAAAAAGGTAAACTCAAATGGAAATCAATAAAATTGAACACAACGGCGCTTTTTGCGCCGTGATCCAGAGCGACACGGTGGTGATCACCGACCCCCAGTCCGCCCTTGACCTTTTGATGTCGGCCACTTACGAGGCCGGGACAAAGAACATCGTGATCGACAAAAAACTCATTGCGGAGGACTTCTTTATCCTCAGCTCCGGTCTTGCGGGAGATATCCTGCAAAAATACGTCAACTACAGCGGACGCATCGCGATCTACGGCGACTTTTCTCACTACACAAGCAAACCGCTGAAGGATTTCATATACGAAAGCAACAAGGGCCACAGTGTTTTCTTTGTTCCCACTCAGGAAGAAGCAATCGCTACGCTGACCCGCTGAAACAGACGTCAATTTTTATAAAATGCCCAAATTCCGGGAAACCTGAATTTGGGGTGAATGCGGACATGAACTTTTTTCACGGGGCAAAGCAAACAGGGCCCTATTTTGAAGGCTGGTATTTGAAGCACCAAAGCAGGGCCGGACAGACCCTGGCGCTGATCCCCGCCTTCCATATCGACCGTACGAAACACCCTACGGCCTCTCTTCAAGTCATTTCAAACGACAAGAGCTGGTGGCTGGAATACCCCAGCGCCCAGTTACAGGCCAGCCAAGCGCAATTTGAGGTGCGGCTCGGGCGATCCCATTTCAGCAGCCGGGGCGTCAACCTCCATATTGACCGGGACGGGCTGTCCCTCCACGGCACATTGCGCTATGGCCCCTTTACCTCCCTCCGCTCCGACATCATGGGCCCGTTTCGGCTTCTGGGGAGAATGCAGTGCTCCCACGGCGTCATCAGTATGGGACATTCTCTCCAGGGAACCCTGATCCTGAACGGCAAGGAGATGGATTTTTCCAACGGGCTTGGATATATCGAGACAGACCGGGGACACTCCTTTCCCCACACCTATCTCTGGAGCCAGTGCGTCTGGGACGGACCGGAGCGGGGCAGTTTCATGCTTGCCGCCGCAACCGTCCCCCTTTCCGCGGTGCGCTTCACCGGCTGCATCTGCTCGGTTTTTTACCAGGATCGGGAATACCGTCTGGCAACCTATCAAGGCGCTAAAATTGAGGAATGGTCTTTCTCCGGGGCGAGCGTCCGGCAGGGGAAATACCGCCTGAAGGTGGAGCTGCTGCAGGCCCGGGAACAAGCGCTCCACGCCCCGGTGGACGGCCGCATGGAGCGCACGATCCACGAGAGTCTCTGCGCGCGGGTACGCTGTCGCTTCTGGCGCGGAAAAGAGCTCCTGTTTCAGCACACGGATCCGTGTGCCGCTTTCGAGTATTCAAAATCTGAGGGGCAAGGATGATCATCCTTGCCCCTCAGATTTTACTCGTCATTTTTCACATTCGACGTATCGGTTTGGCCATGCTCGCCCCGCAGCTCAAAGTGGATCAGTATGCTCAGCAGAGCCCGCAGAGCGATCACCGCCCCAAGGGTCAAAAGCTCGCTCATCTCCCGTACCAGCACCGTCTTCAGGATCTCTGCCGCCATCTTGAATTCCAGCGCGGTGGCCAGACCGTTGGCCAATTCCACCTTCAGGTCAAAGCTGCGGTGGAGAAAGATGGTTTGCAGGTACTCCCAGAACGCATGGAGCGCGCTGAAGGTCACAACAAAGATCCCGATCAGCTCCAGCATGGCTATAATAGGAGGAAGGATCATCTCGTTCAGCTGTTCTATCATTTCTCTGTCGTCCCTTTCCATCTTGATCTGATGCGCCCCTGATTATAACAGAAACGGGCACAGTTGACAAGGGGGCCGTTTCCTTGGGAAACGGCCCCCTTCCCCGTCATTCTTTCTGCTGAAACACCATGGCGGGTATCTTTTCGTCGATATACTCATCCGGATATACCCGGTCAAAAAATGTCCCGATAAATGTCCTGGGGGGAAGTCCCTGATCCCGCATTGCCCGGCGGCCCATGGCCCCGTAGGAGAGCGCCAGATCCACGATCATCAGCACCAGCGCGACATAGTAGACCACCTGGCCCACCCGATAGGGGATCTTTTCGATCCACCTGGAGACAAAGGGATAGACCAGCTTCATCAGGACCATCCCGCCCAGACCCCAAAACATCATAAAAAGCAGCGTGGTGCGGCCGTTGATGTTGGTGGGGATATTGGAGTAGTCCCAAATAGTGGAGCCAAAAACCTTCTCGGCAATCAGGCTGGTGGCATACTCCGTGACGCCGCCGATCAGCGCCGACCAGGCCCAGGTCCTGAACCAGGATCTCTTTTCCGTGTTCCGCCCCAGAAATATCACAAAAATGCAGATGCCCAGACCATAGATGGGGCTGAAGGGGCCGTAGAAGATCCCCTGCCGGTTTACCTTCTCCTGAAAGCGGATATACCACAGGATCTCCTCATAATAGGTGCCGATAATACACCCCAGCACAAAAAAGGCAAAGATCTTCACAAAGCAGTAGCCCTGGGCAAATATCCGTCTCTCCGACACTCCGCCCTGCCCGGACACACTCCACTCCTCCACCGGTCGTTCATTCATACAGATCCCCCCCGATCTCTTTCTTTCCCACGGCCAAGGGCCGTTCCCGCTTACGCCTTTTCAGCAGCGCAACCACGATCCCCACCAGAAGCGCAATGACTATCAGCAGCAAAGCGATTATGACGCCCAGTGCGATATTCAGGGCGTAGGAGGCCGCAAAGCCGCTGTCTTCCAATTCAAATACGGCACTAGGATGGATCTTTGCCCGCTCCAGCGCCTGAACGGTGGGCGTAACTTGCTCCTCTCCCGGGATCCGGATCAGGCCGCCCTCATCCCAAGTATGCCAGAACTCCATGGGCAATGTCAACTCATACGCCCCGCCATCCTCATCCATGGTGTAGAGCTGGTAGGCGTAATGGAGAGATCCGGCGTTATACTCCACCACCTTGACCCGCTCCTCCTTCTCCTGCCCCAAAAGGGCCAGAATGTAAGTGCGGCTGGAGGGAACGGTGATCATCACCGTCCTGCCCAGGCTGGCGGCACAGACCGGCTCCACCGGCCTGCGATCCTCATCCAGCAGTGTGTAATCCACCTTGCTGTCCAGGAAGATCCGACGATACCCGGTGTCCGTCACAAACAGCGCGCTGGGATCCTCCTGGGACATCATCCAGGACACATAGACCTCCGGGCAATGCTCATAAAACAGCTGCATCATCAGGCTCAGGTCATTCCAGCTGCTGGGCCGAAAGCCCAGCTTCTCCATGGCCAGATCATAGAGGAATACCGAAAGCAGGGTATCCGCTCTTGGAACCTCCCCCGCCAGCATGGCGTCCATCTCCCGATCCCCGCTCAACACGTCGCACAGCGCCCGCAGCAGCTGAAATACGCTGGAGCGGTTGATCCACGCCGTGTCTATTACCCCCTTCAGCTCCGACTGATAGCTGTCCGCGGTGCGGACCATGTCATACATGAGCTGATAAAGCTTTTGGATAAACCAATTGGCCTCCGGATTGTTGGTGTAGTCGTTGCCGGTGATGGTCTTGTAGAGCTCCGCCACCGGCACCCGCCGGGCCATATAGTCCGGTGTGGTCTCCTGGGCCGGAAGGTAAAACGTGGTTCCCAGCTTTCCATAGCCCCATTCAGGAAAGGGGATGGAGGACACCGGATCGAACATCCCCACAATATTATAGATAGAATCACAGTCAGGCGCGTTCAGGTCGATGCCGATGTTCTCACTCTCTGAGCGGACATTGTTGGGGGTGGCAAAGGTATAGACATAGAGCTCCTCTCTGGTCACCTGCTCCGTGGCAAGGGACAGCACCGCCGTCATATTGCTCACCGCCGCCGCCCGGCTGTAGCCGCCCATCCACAGCTTGAAGCGCCCGCCGCCGGCATAGGCCTCCACATAGTCAAAGACCCGCTCAAAGACATGAAAGGCCGCGCTGAAAAAGCCGTTATGTACGCTCTCATCGCCAAAGGAGAAGTTGCTCAGCCATTCGTCCTCATAGCCTCCGCCACTGACAGCCACTGCCACCAGCAAAAACTCTCCCTCCTCGTCCCGGAGCCTTTTGGAGGCGATCAGGGTGGCAATGGTGTCCGCACTGGGCTCCTGGTCAAACTGGTGGCTCACCATATCCCCAAAGCCCGCTTGGCTCAAATAGTCCCGAATGTAGGTGTCCTTCCGATCCAGCTCCAGATCCGCGGCCCGGAATGCCGAGACCGCAAGCCCAAGGGTGCACTGGGCCAGCGGATGCTGATAATCAGTGGCCGGGATCGAAAAATAGTCGTCCCGGTAGGGAAAAGAACAGGAGAGCTCCCGGTCCGGATAGGCCGGGGAATCAAATTTTCCCGTCAGCCATGTGACCCCGTCCCCGGCCCACGCCCCGGGGAGCGCCCCCGCGAAAATACACACGGCCAGAAGAGCCGCCCCCATTCGAACGAGCCAGTTTCCTTCTCTCATCCCCTCAGCCTTCCCTTCCCTCCGCGGCGCACACAGTTGCCTCTGCCTGTCGTACCGCTTCCAGAATATGCGTCATACACTTCTCTCCATTCTATCTGAAAAAGGTGCCGCCACCATGTTCTGTCATTCCCTCAGCCCTCCGTGTGGGCCGCCAGATAACTCAGCCACAGCACATAGCCGTCCTTTTTAAAATGGACGCCGTCGGCAGAATACTCCTTCAACGCCTCGCCGGTCTCATCCAGCAGTTCCCCGGGAACCCCCATCAGATATACGTCCTTCCCCTCAAAATAGCTTGCCAGCGCCTGGTTATAGCTGGCTACCCCTTCATTGGTGATATAATAGGGGATATCGTTGGCTTTGCATTTCTCTGTGTTCACCGGAATGATGCTCTGGATGTAAATACGGGCCTCGCTCTGACGCTCCCGGATGGCCTCCACCACCTCGCCACAGGTCTGGGCAAAGCCCTCCGGATCATAATAGCCCAGCTCATTGACCCCCAGCGCGATATAGACCTTTCCATAGGTTCCCGAGTCCAGGGCGTCCAGCACGGATATCTTCCTGTCCCCCCTGCGGATCACCGCCTTGCCGTCCTTCACCTCATAGATGGTAAGACCGGTATGATCCAGAAATGTGGCCTCCGGGGTGACGCCGCTGTACAGCCGAAGTCCCGCCACTCTGGAATCCCCAATAAACACCGCGTCGGAAAACCAGGAGGCGTCCTCCGCCGGCGGCTCCGACTGCGTCATGTCTCCCTGCTCCCGCGTCGACTCGACCCTTTCGGCAGGGGAAGCCACAGCCGTCGGGACGGCAGAGGGCGCGGCAGAGGGTGTAACCGCAGGAACAAACTCCGGCGCGGGTACCGCGCTGGGCTTTGGCCCGGACAGGACGGTCGTTTCCTTTGGAAGGTCTGTGGGCTTTGCGGAGTCTACGGCAGCGGCGGCAGGCCCCACAGAACCTATCGGTTTCCAGGACCTGGTGAATAAGGCCACCGCCACAAGGCCCACGCACGCACACAAAGCCACCGTCAACCAGCGCGGCGGTCTCTGCCCGGGCTGCCTGCGGCGGCCGGGCTTGGAACTGGATGGATCCACGCAGTACTCATCTCCTCAACACAAAATAGCCGTCCCGGCGCTTATCTCTCGGCGCCGACACGATAAGATCCCCACACTTTCCTCATCTCTGATCCCGATCCTCACTTCCCCAAAAAGAATAAACGTTTATTTACTCATTGCCAAAAACAAGCCGCCCGAAGGCGGTTTGTTTTATTCGAAACCCTTCTTTCCCTTTTTGGGCGGCTTCAGATAACCGCTCAACCCCACGCTGAGGAATTGGAAAATGGTCTCCTCCGTCTCCTCATTGTTGGGCAGTCTCCCCTCTACTACAAACTTGGCATACATGACCGTCGAGGTGAGAACATGGTGCCACAGCAGATCCTGATTGATCCTCCGAAGGCTGGGGAAGGTATTCATAAAGATCCGGACCATGTCCGAAAAAGCGCTGAAATAGCTGGTATCTCTGGATTCATCATTGATAATAAAGGATGGGCTGTCCCGAAAGCGGTGATAGAAGACCGTCTCGTCGGGATGGGCCACCCAGAATCGGAAATAGGGTAGCCACAGGCGCTTTACCGCCCCCATGGGATCGGTGAGCATGAGCAGAGGATTAAATTTCACGTGCTCAAACAGCGCAGCCGCCTGCCTGTCCACATAGGTAAAACACTCTGCCATCAACTGGTCTTTCCCGTCAAAGTAGCGGTACATGGCCCCGGGAGAAAGCCCCGCCAGCTCGCTGATGTTCTGAATGCGAGCTCCCTCCAGGCCATAGATCCTGACCGCCTTCATCGCCGCATGGAGGATCCTTGTCCTGGTGTCGTCCAACTGTGCCATCTCCCCCCACAAGGCAAATATCTCTGTTATTCCAGGAGATTATACACGAAACGACCTGTGATGGCAACACTTTTTTACTATAACAAAATTTTTGAAAAAAAGGGCTTGCAAAAAGAGGGGAAGTATGTTAAGATAATTAGGCTCTTGTGAGCGCCAATTTAATATCCGGGTGTGGCGAAGTTTGGTATCGCGCTTGAATGGGGTTCAAGAGGCCGCTGGTTCGAATCCAGTCACTCGGACCAATCGGAGTATCCTATTATTAGGATACTCCGATTTTTGTTCCCGCCGGGGCGGCCCTCCCCCGCACCCTTTCCCCTCCACGGCATAGACTGAGATTGGAAGGCCTAACCTTCCCCCAATCTCATTCGGGAGGTAACCAACAATGCCTGAAAAGGTCATGCCCGGCCCCGTTTGCGATGCCGCCGGCATCCGCGAGGCCGTCTGCGTACACACCAGGAAGATCATGGACGCCTGTCGTGATAAAGACTGCATTGAGGATCTTCGCGTCTACCTCACTCAGAGCTCTCAGTGCGCCCTTGATCGTGCCAGCTGCGTCAAGGCCGCCAAGGCCGAGCTGCTGTACGTGTCCACCAACGTGGAGCCCATCTGCTTCAACCGGGGCTTCTACACCGTAGATGTCCGCTACTTCTATCGGATCACCGCCGACGCCTTTGTGGGCGCCGCCCGGCCGGTGGAGGTCTGCGGCCTGGCCGTCTTTGACAAACGGGTCATCCTCTTTGGCAGCGAGGGCTGCTCCAAGTCCTTCTCCTCTGAGATGAGCCTGGATGCCCTGGATTGCCAGAACCTGCCCAGCGTCAACCAGCCCGTGGCCGTTGTGGAGGCGGTGATTTATGGGCAACGGCTCAAAACACAAGAAAACCCCTCTATAATCGTACATGAGCGGAGGCCACACGGCCCCCGCTCTTGTATTCCTACGCCCCGCATGGCGTGAGAGCGTCAGCAATTCGGGAGAATTGTATTTCCACTGACCTTGCCTTATGCCAAGCCGTCGGCAAACTCCCAACCGCCCAACACGGCGGATTACCTAATTCTCAATGTTTTACATAGTCTGCTGTTATTTCATATTTACCATTCGTATCGCCTATCCGGGAAACAAAGCTCTCGAATACCTATTTCTCGGCACATTGAAGAAAGTATCTTTAATATTTCTCTGCGAGTTAAATTAAACCATTCCTCAATTTCCCTATCACAAAAACAATAAAATACATCGCCGCCTGTCCCATAAACGGTATATTTTGAACATAAGATGACAATTCAAGAGCGTCACCGGATCATTGTGCGCTCTCGGACACTCTATGGAGCTGTCTGTTTGTTCACGCATCCCTGGACACTGATCTTACCGCTCCTGTGGGCAATTTTGACCGTTCTTGCGTGGTATAATCGCAGCAAGCTCTCCCTCCCCGGTGGAAACAGTGTTTTGCCGCAGATGGCGGCATTGTGGCAAATTATCCTATCGGTTCTTATTATCGTATTCTCGTTTCTATCCTTTTGGGGAATTCTTACCCTGCTCGGCACTCCACAACACGCAAAACGAATTGATGCCGCCCTTGTACATATAGGATTAACAGACCGTTATGGTATCGGCCCTGCTCTTTTGTCTTCCCGGCGGATAAAAGGCTTCCGTACAAGTCCTTGAATTTTGGTCAAAAGGTATTTCGTTAGAGATGTGGGAGGACAAAAGGCGGGCCATCGAAGATGTGCTAAACGCCCATATGGTCGAAACCCCCACATATGGCGGGCGCAAAGGTAATAATCGCCATCGCATAGTCATCACCGTTGCGCCCGGCGCAGAGAGCCGACAGACGGCCCCTCTTTATGACGATGAGTTTTAATGCCCCCTCTCTTGTCCTTGGCTATGATTTGGACAAGTGGAATAACTACGGCGGCATAAAGGAGCCTATCACCATCGACATATCGCCCAGCACGAATAGCCATATTTTGCTCTGCGGGATGTCCGGAGCCGGAAAATCCTATGATGAGCACCAGCTGGTATACCGTCTGGCGCTGGCTGAACAAAAGTTGGGCGGCGAATACCTTTTTGCCGACTACAAGGGGGACGATACCTTTTCCTACCTCAAAGATTGTCCCCGGTTTTTCCCCTACAAGGCTGCCTTTGCCGCCCTGGACACCGTTCATGCCCGCTTAATCGCCCGTCAGTCTGGGGAAGATACCAGCCGCTACCCTATAACCCTCATATGGGACGAGTATATGGCGGCTACCCTCAACCTCATAAGCGAGGACAAAAAGGCCGCTACCACAGCCATGAGTAAGGTATCTGAAATATTGCAGTTGGGCCGTTCTCTATCCGTGCGGCTGGTCAGTGTGTGCCAGCGGCCAGACGCCTTGGCCTTTCCAGCCGGCTCGCGGCTCAACTATGGCGTGATTATCGTGGTGGGGGCGGCGGTGCGTTCCATCTATGAAATGCTGCTGCCTGACCACATGGAGCAAGTCAAGGGCCGACAGTTCGGGCAGGGCGAGGGCGTGGTTTTACTCCAAGGCTCGGAGCTGCGGTTTATCAAGGTTCCTACTGTGCGAAATGAGAATCGCATGAAGCAAGCATGCCTTAAAGCATTGAGCAGACCCCTTTGACTATCGGGCCGGGCGGCGGCAAAGCCGCAAGCCCGGCCCCCAATAATCAAAACTCTGCCCAGTATCTAATTAGGGCAGAGTTGATTAACCAGAGGAAAATACATGGAATACTACCGACCAATTTCCACAGATGACGGCCTAACCCTCTCCATAGACGGCCTTGTCATCGACTACCATATAGGAAACGCCGCAGAACGTGATGAACTGGTGCGCCTCCTTTCCACGCTGGACTTGCGCTATGCCGTAAATATTCGGCATTGGCAGAGCCTTCGCATAGGCACATTTCGGGAAAACTTTTCCCTTTCCTTTTTGGATAGCTCCTCTTTCTGGCTTGGTCTTGGCCTGAATGAAGTCAAACAAAACTTTGGGCGAATCCGCCTTGACGTTAACCCCAACCACTGTGTACGCCATCAAGTTTTCCAAATCCTCTTTGGTTGGCTCAACACAGTCTGCGGGAGCTTTCGCACCACCATCAGGCGGTTTGATTTGGCAATCGACATTGAGGCATGCCGAGCCGATGTGGAGCTACTAAAAGACCACCGGGCCTATACGGAGATCCGCAAGAGCCAGACAGACCGCACACAGTATCTCGGCGCACGTTCAGCGGGAGGCCGTATCAAGCTGTATAACAAGACCATCGAAAGCAAGCTGAAAGACCCGCCGCTCACACGGTTAGAATTGACGCTTGACCCATCTGTACCATATTCAAAGATAACTTGGCCCAAAGCATATGCAATCAAAACCCGGCAAGCCCAGCTTGACGAGCTGGCCCACCTGACCGACACAGAGCGAGCCTTGCTGGACGGTATTCTCGCCGGGAACATTGACTTAACCCGGCTGGGTCGCAAAACTCGCTTAAAGCTGGAGCAGTACATGGGAAACTATGTCCAGTGGATTACCGTTTCCCCCTCGAACTATCGGCAAATCCTCAACCGCCTACACGCCTTGACGGATTATCCCAATTCAGACCTTGGCGTTGACACGGTACTTGACAAACCTCCTAAATTTCCTCCCCCACTCCCGGCATGGGTAAAGGAGGCAGAGCAAAGTCCTGTTGACCCACTTGCCGTATAAGAAGCAAACAGCAAGGATTAAGCACCACCGGGGGATTAGCGGGGTACTCCCCGCTATCCGCTGAGAAAGACTTTTATATATTAAAGTCATAGTCTCCGTCAAAATGCCATACGTTCAGAAAGGAGGCGATGGCGATGGTGGATATGAAGAAGTTGGAAGAAATGGAGCGTATCAGCCAGGAGGCGGCCCCTGTCGCCCTCGCTGACCTCCTGGATGTAAAAATCACGGGGGACACCCCCGCCCAACGGCTGGAGAGCTATCTGGCCCAAGTGGCCAACCCCTACCATTTCTCTGTCGGAGAAATTTCTGTCCGCCTCTCCTTTCAGAGCGGGGCAAGTCCTCTGTCCGAAAAGCTAAAATCACACTTTTTATCTTTGAAATGCGGCGATTTTAGTTGAAAATTCAAGTAAACCATGATATAATATGTATAGATTATAGAGGGGTGATGAAAGGAGACCCCTAAAGCATGGCAAGAATCAGAAGGTCATCCCTTCCCACCCAGTCCAACGGGAAGAAGTACATCATCTGGCGAATTGCGGTCTATATTCGGCTTTCAAAAGACGACGGGAACGACGAATCCCTGAGCGTCACCAATCAGCGGAAAATCATTCTTGAATTCATAGAGGATAAGTTCGGGGACGAAGATTATGTTCTGGTGGACTTCTATGTGGATGATGGACGCTCCGGCACCACCGAGGAGACCCGCCCGGATTTCCAGCGTATGGTGGGCGACATAGAGGCCGGGAAAATCAACTGCGTGATATGCAAGACCCTTTCCCGGTGCTTCCGTAACTACAGCGACCAAGGGCGGTTTTTAGAGCAGTTTCTTCCTGCCCACCGCTGCCGCTTCATTGCCACCAGCAACCCCTATGTGGACACCTACGCCGACCCGGATTGTACCAGCAACATGGAGATTCCCATCAACGGCTTGATGAATGACCGCTACGCCGCCAAAACCAGTGCCGACGTCCGCCGCACCTTTGACACCAAACGCCGCCGGGGGGAGTTCATCGGGGCCTTTGCCCCTTACGGGTATCTGAAAGACCCGGAGAACAAAAACGCCCTCGTCATTGACGAGGACACCGCTCCCATTGTCCGGGATATATACCACTGGTTCGTCCAAGAGGGAATGAAGATGGAGAGCATATCAAAGCGGCTCAACGCTTTGGGTATTCCCAACCCCAGCGCCTATAAGCACAAGATAGGGCTGACCCACAAGGACGGACACCGGGGCCGGGACAATGACGGGCTATGGAACTCCAAGACTGTCCGGGATATTTTGAGAAATCAGGTTTACATCGGCAGCATGGTGCAGGGGCGGCAGGCCATTATCAGCTACAAAGTCCACAAGCGATATGAGACTGACCCGGACGACTGGTATGTGGTGGAAAACACCCATGAGCCTATCATTGACCGTCCCCTCTTTGACAAGGCCCAGAGCCTTATGCAGAGAGATACCCGGACGGCTCCGGGGCGGCAGAACGTCTATTTGTTCTCCGGCTTTCTCCGCTGCGCCGATTGCGGCAAGGCTATGATCCGGGGCCGCTCCAAAAACTTTACTTACTTCACCTGTCGGACGTACAAGGAGAAGGGCAAGGACAAATGCACCCGGCACTCCATCCGGGGGGACGTACTGGAGCAGGCCGTCCTTGTCACTATCCAGAAGCAGATCGAGCTTGTGGCCTCCCTGTCCGAGTTGGTGGAGGAAATCAACAACGCCCCCGTGGTCTCCACCAAGTCCAACCGACTGAACGCCCTTATGAAGCAGAAGACCCAGGAACTTGACCGGGTAAACAGTCTCCTGGACGGTCTTTATATGGACATGAAGGCCGGGGACATTACCCGTGAGCAGTACCGCCGCATGAGGGAAAAGCTGGAACACCAAGCCGCCCAGCTTCGCTCTGAGGTCTCCCACATTCAGGAGGAGCAGGACACAGCCGCCCAAGGTATCGGCACAGGCGACCCCTACCTCAACGCTTTCTTGAAGCACCGCAACATTCAAAGCCTTTCCCGTGGTCTGCTGGTGGAGCTGGTAAAATTCATTTACATTCACGAAGATGGTTCCATTGACATTGAATTTAATTTCCAAGACCAATACCGCCGTATCGTAGAGTTCGTGGAGAACAATCAGAAAGAGCTTTACGTTCTCGGCGGAAAAGCTGTCTCGTAAGTTGTCTATAAATAACGGCCTCAGTGGAGGCCGTGGATCCCCTGGTTCTGGGGATGAAGCTGGTGGAGCCCTGCTCCTGCGACTGCCAGTGCGCCTGCACCTGCGAGTGCGAGCTTACCGAGGTGCCCCCCTGCATCTGCGCCTGCTTCGGCAGCGACCTCGCCTTCGGCAGCGAGGGCAAGCGGCTCTATGTCTCTCTGGGTCAGTTCTCCCTGATCCGCCTGGAGCGGGACACCCAGCTGCTCATCCCCGTCTATGACTACTGCATGCCTGAGAAGGAGTGCACCTGTGACGGTGGCTCCTGCGAGGAGGATCCCTGCGAGCTCTTCCGCCACGTGAAGTTCCCCGTGGATGAGTTCTTCCCCCCCGACCATGTGGAGGGCGGGAGCAGCTGCGGCTGTTGCTGCTGCAACTGAGCTTTTCCCCACGCCAAAAAGATCCCGGCGGGAACCTTCAGGTTCCCGCCGGGATCTTTTATTTTACTACCACGTTTTCCTTCCCAAACAGCTCCTCCAGCTCCTTCACCATGGAGCTGTGGAGCTGGGCCTGGGCCCCCAGACGTTTCTGGGTATCCTCACAGTAAAAGATCACCTGGGCCCCGCCGGGAAACATATTCAGCACCAGACGGGCCTTTCGCATCCGGGGATCGGAAGCGGTGGGGGTCTTTACATAGAGACGGCTGCCCTGGACCGCTCCGGGGAGCTGCCGCGGCTCCTCCGCCGCCATCTGTTCCCCGCCCAGAGGCTTTATCCGGTCACACATGAGCTGAGGGGCCTTTTCGTCCCGTACGGAGAGCCGCCCCTCCACCAGCAGAGCCTCCCCCGCCTTCAGATAGGGCCCACTCTCCCCCAGGGTACGGGAGAACACCAACATCTCCATGGAGCCGGTATCGTCCTCCAGACTCACATAGGCCATCAGGGAATTGTTCTTGGTGGTCTTTGTTTTTGTGGAGGCCACCACCCCCGCCAGGGTCACCCGCTGCCCGTCGGCGTATGTCTGGGGCCCTTCCTCCCGGTCAAAGTCCGCCAGGATCGCCCCCATGGAGACCGCCCGATACCGCTTGACCTGCTCCCGATAGTCGTCCATGGGATGACCGGTGAGGTAGAGTCCGGTGGTCTCCTTTTCCATCCGCATCAACTCCTGCCGGGAGAACTCCGGCAGATTGGGCAGGGGTATTTCGGGCGGCGCGGCAATGCCGTCCTCCCCTCCAAAAAGATCGTACTGCCCCTCAATGGTATTTCTGCGGCTCTTGGCGATCACATCCAGAGTCTTCTCGCTCACCGCCAGCAGCTGAGAGCGCCGGGCGCCCATGCTGTCAAAGGCCCCGCAGCGGATCAGGCTCTCCACCACCCGCTTGTTGCAGTCCTGGCCGAACATTCGGGCGCAGAAATCGGCAAAAGAGCCAAAGGCGCCCCGCTCCTGCCGCTCTGCAATGACCTGCTGGGTAAAGCCGCGCCCCACCCCCTTCACCGCCGCCAGACCGAACCGGATCCCGTTTTCCACCGCGGTAAAATCGGTCTCCGACTGGTTCACATCGGGGGGCAGCAACGCGATGCCGCAGTTTTTACATTCGGCGATATACTCCGATACTTTTTCGCTGGAATCCAGCACGGAGGTGAGAAGGGCCGCCATATATTCCTTGGTATAGTGGCACTTGAACCAGGCGGTCTGATAGGCCACCACGGCATAGGCCAGAGAGTGGGCCTTGTTGAAGGCGTAATTGGCAAAGTCGTAGATCTCGTCATAGATGGACTGGGCCACGTCCTCCGGGATCCCGTTGGCCACACAGCCCGTGATACTCCGGGCCGGGTCACCGTGGAGGAAGGCGCCCCGCTCCCGTTCCACGTCCTTGGCCTTCTTCTTGCTCATGGCCCGGCGAACCATATCCGCCTGGCCCAGGGAATATCCCGCCAACCGGCGGAAGATCTCAATGACCTGCTCCTGATAGACGATGCAGCCGTATGTGCTGCGCAGAATGGGCTCCAGCATAGGGTGCTTATAGCGCACCAGCTTGGGGTCGTGCTTGCTGGCCACGAACCGGGGAATGGAGTCCATGGGGCCGGGGCGGTAAAGGGCAATGATGGCGCAGACGTCCTCGATATCCTTCGGCTTCAGACTCACACACACACCGGTCATCCCCGCCGACTCCATCTGGAACACCCCCGATGTGCGGCCGTCGGAGAGCATTTTCAGCACCTCGGGGTCATTGTCCGGAATGGAATCCAGGGTAAACTCCGGCCTCGTCTTCTGCACCTGCTTGACCGTGTCGTCCAGCACCGTCAGGTTCCGAAGGCCCAAAAAGTCCATTTTGAGGAGTCCCAGCTCCTCCAGGGTCACCATGGTAAACTGAGTCACCGGCTGACCGTCGTTGGTGGCCAGAGGCACATAGTCCTCCACCGGCAGACGGGTGATGACCACGCCGGCAGCGTGGGTGGAGGCGTGACGGGGCATCCCCTCGATGGCCTGGGCGGTGTCAATGAGGAGCCTGATCTGGGTGTCCTCTTCATACATATCCCGCAGGGGCTTGGACAGTTTCAGGGCGTCGGCCAGGGTAATGTGGAGGGCTCCGGGCCCCGCAGGCACCTGTTTGGCCACCTGATCCACCTGATCATAGGACATGTTGAGCACCCGGCCCACGTCCCGGATGGAGCCCCGGGCCGCCATGGTACCGAAGGTGACGATCTGCGCCACATGGTCGGCCCCATACTTGTCCCGAACGTAGTCGATGACCTCTTCCCTGCGCCGGGGGCAGAAATCCACGTCAATATCAGGCATGGTCACCCGCTCGGGGTTCAAAAAGCGCTCAAAGAAGAGGCCGTACTTCATGGGGTCGATCTCTGTAATGGCCATACAGTAGGCCACGATGCTTCCCGCCGCCGAGCCCCGGCCGGGGCCCACGGGGATCCCGCTGCGCTTGGCATAGCCGATAAAATCAGAGACGATGAGGAAGTAGTCCACAAACCCCATCTGACGGATAACTCCCATCTCATATTCCAGCTGCTTTTCAAATTCGACGGGTCGGTCCGGATAGCGGCGGGCAAACCCCTCCCGGCAGAGCTTCTCAAAATAGGCGTCCGGGTCGCTCTCTCCTTCGGGCAGGTGGAATTCCGGCAGATGGTACTTGCCAAACTCAAACTCCACCTGACACATGTCGGCGATCTTCTGGGTGTTCTCTATGGCCCCGGGGTATTTTCCAAACAGCTCCTCCATCTCCCCGGTGCTCTTGAGGTACATCTCCTCCCGCTCAAAGCGCATCCGGTTGGGGTCGTCCTCGGTCTTGCCGGTCTGGATACACATGAGAATGTCCTGGGTCCGGGCGTCCTTCTTTTCCAGATAGTGGGCGTCGTTGGTACACACCATGGGGATCCCCGTCTCCTCGTGGATCCGCACCAGCCCGGCAATGACCGCCGGGTCGGCCTCCAGGCCGTGATCCTGGAGCTCCAGGTAGTAGTTTCCCCGACCGAAGAGGGCGTCCATCTCCAGGGCGTGGGCCTTGGCCCCCTCATAGTCCCCGCCCCGAATCCGCCGGGGCAGCTCCCCCGCCAGGCAGGCGGACAGACAGACGAGCCCCTCCGCGCGCTGCCGGAGAAGCTCCAGATCGATACGGGGCTTGATATAAAAGCCCTCGGTATAGGATTGGCTCACCATGTGGGACAGGTTCCGGTACCCCGTCTCATTCTTGCACAGCAGGATAAGATGTCGGGCCTGGCTGTCCAGCTCGTGGATCCGATCAAATCGGGTCCGGGGCGCCACATAGACCTCGCAGCCGATGACCGGATGGATCCCCTCGGCCTTACAGGCCCGATAAAAGTCAATGACGCCGTACATGTTTCCGTGATCGGTGATGGCCACGGCGGTCTGACCCAGCTCCTTCACCCGCTTCACCAGCGCCGGGATCCGGCAGCAGCCGTCCAGCAGTGAATACTCCGTATGGTTGTGTAAGTGGACAAAGGACATGGGCCACCCCTCCTTATCTTTCTCTCTCTTCACTCTGCTCCCCCGCCAACTCCGACAGCTTTTTCAGCCGGTAGTTCAACGAGGACTTGGTAATGGGCGGTTGACATAATTCCCCCAGTTCCGTAAGGGTCCGATCCGGGTGCTCCAGCCGCAGCCTGGCCGCCTCGGCAAGCTTGGGGGGCAGATCTTCAAGCTCCATCCGCTCCAAAAGGCGGTGGATGACCGAGAGCTGTTCCTGGGCGGCGTCCACCGCCTTGTCCAGGTTGGCGGCGTCGCAGTTCACCCGGCGGTTCACGCCTCCCCGCAGATCCTTTTCCGCCTTGGCGTTCATCAGCTCCATGGCCGCCACCGGCGCGCCGACGGCCCCCAGAAAATCCGCGATGTCCTCACTGCGCTTGAAGTAGGCCATGTGGTTGCCTCCCCGCCGGGCGGACTTGGGCTCAAAGCCCGCCTCCCGGAGAAGGGTCGCCAGCTCCCGATTCACCGACAGATGGGAGGTGGCCAGCTCCAGATGGTATCCCTTGCTGGGGTCGGTGACCGATCCTCCCGCCAGAAAGGCCCCCCGGAAAAAGGCGGTGCGGCAGTGAGGCTCCTCCAATACGGCAAAGTTGATGTGATGGGCCAGGGAGGAGCCCGGATCATAGCCAAACACCGCCGAAAGCGCGGAGAGCTTGTCCCTCTGGGTAAGGGAAAACACCCGCTTGGCCGCCCCCGCCTCGGGAAGCCGGTCAAAGCTCACCCGAAAGGCCTTCTTAAAGAGCACAGGCAGCCGGGCGGCAAAGGACTCTGACTCGGTGACGATCCTGGCCTCCGCCTCGTCAAAGCGGTTGGCATAGAGAAGGATCCCGTAACACTCCGCCTGGGCACAGCACTTGCGGACGATCTCCTGACGGCAGAGCTCCGCCTTGGCGTCGCCGGAAAAGGACATGACACAGGCCTCCTCTCTCCTCAAAGCAGATCAAAATCGGGCGACGGGGCCGGATGGCCCCGCCCCGCGGTCAGAATATCTTGGTATCCGCCCGCTCCTCATAAAGCTCCATTACCACCTGGCTGAGCCGGTCGGGGGAGTGGCGGGCGTACCGGGTGGCGGTAGAGAGCATAGGCCGCTCCACCACCTCCACCCCCAGGGCCTCGGTCTTTTCCCGATCCACCTGAATGGGCTCCGCCCCCTCCTCCTGATAGCGCTCCAGCAACTCGCCGGAGACGGGGGAGCAGTTGGCCAGGCAGACATCCACCAGACCGGGCCGGGCGTGATCCAAAAGGGCGCTGACGTGGTCGGAGAGGGTCATCCCCTCGGTCTCCCCGTCCTGGGTCATGATATTTCCGATATAGACCCGCAGAGCGTCGCTTTCACAGATGGCCTCGGTCACCTCATCCACCAGCAGGTTGGGGATCACGCTGGTATAGAGGCTCCCCGGCCCCAGCAGGATAAGATTCGCCTCCCGGAGGGCCTGAATGGCGGCGCTCACCGGCGTGGGGCGCTCGGGGATCAGGCGCACCCCGCGAATGCGGCAATCCTGGGCCTTTTTAAAGTCGGCGATCTTGCTCTCCCCCAGAATGGCCGCCCCGTTTTCAAAGGTGGCCTCCAGCTTCACATCGGCGCTGGTGACAGGCAAAATGCGCCCTGAAATGGCCAGAACATGGCTCATCTCGCTCACCGCCTCCTCAAAGGAGCCGGTGATGCCGTTGAGGGCGGCCAGGATCAGGTTGCCAAAGGACTGTCCGGTGAGCCGCCCGGAGCCCTGGGGAAAGCGGTAGGCCAGCAGCTGGCCCATCACCGGCTCGGTGTTGGCCAGGGCCTCCATACAGTTGCGGATATCGCCGGGCGGGGGCATTCCCAGATCACTGCGCAGCACTCCGGAGCCGCCCCCGTCATCCGCCACAGTAACAATGGCGGTCAGGTTCCGGGTATATACCTTCAGGCCCCGCAGCAGAGTGGAAAGACCGTGGCCGCCGCCAATGGCCACGATACGGGGCCCCTGGGCCCAGCGGTGATCGTATTTCCCGTCCATTATCTTGCCCTCGTCATGTCACGGTGGTTTTCCGTGGCGTCGTAGCCCTTTTGGCGAATAAAGTCGGCCAGGGCCCTGGTGATGGCCACCGACCGGTGCTGCCCTCCGGTACAGCCCACGGCAATGACCAGCGCCGCCTTCCCCTCCTCCACAAACTGAGGGAGCAGGAAGGCGATCAGATTCTCCAGATGGGTCATAAAATCCCGGGTCTGCTGATAGCCGAACACGAAATCGTAGACCGGGGCGTCCAGCCCGGTCTGATGGCGCAGCTCGGCAATGTAGAAGGGATTGGGCAAAAACCGGGCGTCAAAGACCAGATCGGCCTCGATGGGAATGCCGTATTTAAAGCCAAAGGAGATCACGCTCACACTCATGGCCCGCTCCGGCCCTCCGTTGCCGAACAACCGCAGGATCTCCCCCCGAAGCTTGGCGGTGGACAGCGCGGTGGTGTCAATGACAAACTCCGCCCGGCTGCGCACCGGCTCCAGAATGGTTTTCTCCCGGTGGACCGCCTCATCCAGAGACCGCCCGTTCTTCGCCAGGGGATGGAGCCGTCGGGTCTCCTTATAGCGCTTGATGATGACCTCCGGCCCCGCCTCCACAAAGAGGATCTGATAGGCGCAGCCCATCTCGGTCAGACCGTTCAGGGCGGAAAAGAGGCCGTCAAAGGTCTGTCCCCCCCGGATATCGCTGACGATGGCCACCCGGTCATACTCGGCCTGGCCCGCCATGCACAGCTCGGCGAATCTGGGGATCAGGGGGGCGGGCATATTGTCCACCACAAAGTAGCCGATGTCCTCCATAATGGAGGCCACCTGGCTCTTTCCCGCTCCGGACAGGCCAGAGATCAGTATAAATTCCATGGTTTTCACACTCCTGTAGGGCGGGATCGCCCCGGCCCGCCTTATACTCCCAGCGTCCTGACCTCCGGCTCCAGCAGGATACCGGTCCGGTCAAGGACCCGCTTTCTTACTTCCTCCATCAGGGTCAGGATATCGGCGCAGGCCGCCCCGCCCATATTGACGATGAATCCGGCATGCTTCTCCGACACCTGAGCGCCCCCCACGCGCAACCCCTTCAAACCGCACCGATCAATGAGTTCGGCTGCGTAGACCGGCTTTCCGTCCACCGGAGGCGGCCGCTTGAAGGTGGAGCCCGCCGAAGGGTATTCCAGGGGCTGCTTGGCCTTGCGCTGGGCGGCAAGCTCTGCCATTCTGTCCCGGATGGCGTCGGGATCCCCGGGCGACAGGAGAAACACAGCCTCCAGGATCAGCCGCGCTCCGTCGGAGAGGGCGCTGTGGCGGTATGAAAAATCACATTCCCGATTGGAAAGCACCTCGAACCGCCCATCGAATCCCAAGGCATGGACCTGGTGGAGGGTCTGGGCGATCTCCCCGCCGTAAGCGCCGGCGTTCATGGTCACCGCCCCCCCCACGGTGCCGGGGATGCCGGCAGCCCATTCCAGACCGGTAAGGCCATTCTGCAAGGCCAGGTTGGCGGCCTGGGAGAGGAGCATGGCCCCGCCCACCATCAGCTCGTTGGTGTAGACCTCTCCCCCGTTGTATCCCTCCGAGAGCTTCACCACAAAACCGTTATACCCGGCATCAGATACCAGCAGATTGGAGCCGTTGCCCAGAAAAAAGGGGCGTACATTACAGCGAAAGGCTGTCTCGATGACTTTATGGGCCTCCTCCCCCCTGGGCAGGGCCATAAGGGCGGCGGGGCCGCCCACACGAAAGGTGGTATATTTGCTCATGGGCTCATTTTTCCGAAGCTCCAGGGCGGGACATTCCTCCCGGAGCTGTTTTTCCAGTCCCTCCAACAGTGTCATGGCGGTCCCTCCTTCCTGTCAGTGTATGCGTGTCACAGCGTTTTCTTGTACGCCCCCGCCCCGTCCAGCAGTTCTCCGGCGCTGTCCAGAGCTGCCTGGGTAATACGTTCCCCCGAGGTGAGCCGGGCAAGCTCCGCCTGCCGCCGGGCCCGGTCAAGGGTCTCTACCGCCGTATAGGTGCGCCCGTCCCGCTCCCCCTTCTCCACTGAGAAGTGGACGTCGGCCATAGCGGCCAGCTGGGGCAGGTGGGTCACACAGAGGACCTGCTTACAATGGGCCACCTGGGCCAGCTTTTCCGCCACCTTCTGGGCGGCCCGGCCGGAGACGCCGGTGTCCACCTCGTCAAAGACCAGAGTGCCCACATCGTCATTCTCCGCCAGCACGTTCTTCAAAGCCAGCATGATCCGGGCCAGCTCTCCTCCCGAGGCGATCTTCTGGATGGGCTTGAGATCCTCACCCACGTTGGCCGACATAAGAAAGCGCACCATGTCCATCCCGTCGGCATTCAGGCCGTTTTCATTTTCCACCGGGGCAAACTCCACCTGGAAGCGGACCTTGGGCATATCCAGCTGGGCAAGTTCGCTCCGGATCCTCTCCTCCAGAGCGCCGGCCGCTTTTTTCCGCTCCGCGCAGAGGGCCAGCGCCAGTTTTTTTGCCCCCTCCAACGCCTTGGAGCGCTCGGCCTCCAGGCGAAGGAGAGCGTCGTCGGCAAACTGGATCTCGTCCAGCTCCCGCCGGGAGCCCTCCAGATAGTCCAGCATCTCCTCCACACTGCCGCCGTACTTCTTTTTCAGCCGGTAGAGAAGATCCAGCCGCCCCTCGATCTGATCCAGTTCTCCGGGCTCAAATTCAAAGCTTCCGCTGAGATCCCGGGCGGTGTCCGCCGCGTCCTGGGCCTGACAGCGGCAGTCAGCCAGAAGCTCCCGCAGCGCATCCAGCCGGTCGCTCACCCCGGCCACCGTCTCCAGCGCCCGCTCGGCCTCCATCAGCAGAGCCGCCGCCCCGGCGCTGTCCTCATCCCCGGAAAGGGCAAAATGGGCCCTCTGGACCGCCTCGGTGAGATCGGCGGCACTGCGCAGGATCTCCCGGCGCTCATCCAGAGCCTCCTCCTCCCCCGGAGCCAGCCCCGCCCGCTCCAGCTCATTGATCTGAAACTGCAGAGTATCTACCCGTCTGGCCTTTTCGCTCTCATCCATCCGGAGCGAGGCTATCTTTCTGTCCAGCCTGGTGAGCGCCTCATAGGCGGCCCGGTAGCTTGTCAGCGACTCTTGCGTCTCCCCGAAGCGATCCAGATAGCCCAGATGACACCCCTCGTCCAGCAGCTGCTGGCCGTCGTGCTGGCCGTGGATGTTCAGAAGCTGGCGGCCCAGGGTCTTGAGCTGGGCCACCGTCACCGGCCGGCCGTTGACCCGGCACAGGTTCTTGCCGTCGGGCATGATCTCCCTCTGAAGAAGAAGTTCCCCATTCTCATCGGGGCCCAGGCCGTTCTGCGTAAGCCAGGGCAGGGCCTTCACTCCCGTGAAGGCGCCTGAGACCAGGGCGGAACGGGCCCCGGTACGGATCAGCTCCCGGCTGGTTCGCTCTCCGATCACCGCGCTCATGGCGTCCACCACGATGGATTTGCCCGCGCCGGTCTCACCGGTAAGGGCGTTGAAGCCCGGGCCAAAGGAGATATCCGCCGATTCAATGACGGCAATATTTTCGATGTGAAGGAGGGAGAGCATATGGATCACACTCCTTTTGAGGATAAAGGGGACAAGCTGATCAGGCGAGCATCTGGCGCATCTCCGCCTTAAAATCTTCCGCGTCCTCGTTGGTACGCATGATGAGGATCACGGTGTCGTCCCCCGCCAGAGAGCCCACCAGGGCGGGAATATCCATCCCGTCCAGCGCCGCGCCCACTGCGTTGCCCATACCGGGCATGGCCTTGAGCACCACGATATTCTGGGCGGAGTCAATGGTGAGCCCCTCCTGAAAGATGGTGCGCAGCCGACCGGTGAAGTTGAGGGCGTGATGGTGCCGGGAGGCGGCGTATTTGTAGACCCCGCCGGGGGTGAGCTCCTTGACCAGATGGAGCTGCTTGATGTCCCGGGAGATGGTGGCCTGGGTGGTGTGGATCCCCCTGGCCTTCAGACTCTCCAACAGCTGCTCCTGGGTCTCGATCTCCTGATTGGCAATGATATTCAATATCTCCTGCTGACGTGCGCTCTTCACAGGTCATGTCCTCCCCAATTTTTGATTCAGAACGGCGTAAAAACTGCGGCTTGTGAGCCGGGCCAGCCGGGCCTTGGCCTCGGAACGGCGCAGCTCTACCTGGTCGCTTCCCCCTAGACGGAAGGCCTTACCTCCGTCCACCGACAGATAGGCGGTCTTCCGGGTAAGCTTGCCCATCTTCACAGCCACCGCCCGGTTCCGGTCCAGCACATAGGATCGGGCGTGAAGGGCGTGGGGACAGATGGGGGTCACCATCAGGTTTTCCGCCGTGGGCTCCACAATGGGGCCTCCGGCAGACATGGAGTATGCCGTAGAGCCGGTGGGGGTGGACACCACCACCCCGTCGCCGGAAAAGCGGCCCACCAGGACTCCGTCCGCCTTGACGTCCAGGTCAATGATCCGGGCCACCGCCCCCTTGGTGATGACGGCGTCATTGAGGGCGGTATCCCGAAAGATGATCCGTCCCTCCCGACGCACCGCCACATCCAGCATCATCCGCTCCTCCTGCTGGTACTTTCCCTCGGGCAGACGGGCCAGGAGATTCAGTTGATCCACCTCCAGCTCGGCCATAAAGCCCACGCTGCCCAGATTGACGCCCAGTACAGGTATCCCGTGGAGCTGGGCGTCCTTGGCGGCGTGGAGGATCGTTCCGTCTCCACCGAAGCAGACCAGCAGATCGGCCTTCCGAAAGGCCTCCTCCATGGGGAAAAATTTCAGATGGCCGGGCACCTCCACACTGCCCCGTTCCAGTTCAAAGGGAAGGGCCATGCAGGTCTCCGCCCCCGCCTGGTTCAGCACCCGCTGGGCGGTCTGCGCCGCCTTCAGGCCCTTGTCCCGATAGGGGTTGGGGCTGAGGACTATTTTCATCGCTCTTCCTCTCCTTTATCCAGACAGCTGTGGGAGTCCTCCACCAGGGCGGGAAGATCCGCCCTGATCTCCTCTCCCCCGTCGGCGGACAGCCAGCCCAGGTATTCGATATTCCCCTCCGGGCCCCGAATGGGGGAGTAGGTCAGGCCCTTCACGGAAAAGCCGGCGGCGTGGGCATGGTCATAGAACCGCTCCAGCACCTCCAGATGGACCGCCCTGTCCCGAACCACACCCTTCTTTCCCACCTTGTCCTTCCCCGCCTCAAACTGGGGCTTGATCAGACACACCCCCTGGCCCTCCGGGGCCATAAGAGACTTCAGGGGAGGAAGGATAAGGTTCAGAGAGATAAACGATACATCCACGCTGAAAAAGTTCAGCGGATCCGGGATCTGTTCCTTTGTAAGGTACCGGGCGTTGGTCCGCTCCAGGCAGACCACCCGGGGATCGCTCCGCAGCTTCCAGGCGAATTGTCCGTAGCCCACATCCACGGCGTAGACCCTGCCCGCCCCATTCTGGAGCATACAGTCGGTAAAGCCGCCGGTGGAGGCGCCGATGTCGGCGCAGACCTTTTCCTCCAGTGTGATGGGCCAGGTGGCCATGGCCTTTTCCAGCTTGTAGCCGCCCCGGCTCACGTACCGGAGCCCGCCGCCCCGGATCTCCAGCGGCGCCTCCGGATCGGTGGGGGCGCCCGCCTTATCCACCTTCTGTCCCTTCACATAGACCTGGCCCGCCATGATGAGGGCCTGCGCCTTCTGGCGGGACTCCGCCAGCCCCTGTTCAACCAGGAGCAGATCCAGTCGTTTTTTCAAGGTCGGTCACCTCCTTGACCTGCCGGACGATACTGTCGGCGTCCAGGTCATTCATCCTTCGCAGCTGCTCCACCGTGCCCTGGGGCGGGACCCGGTCACCCAGATTGCGCAATATGACACGGCTTTTCAGCCCCCGGCCCACCGCCCAGTCGGCGGCCACCCGGCGGCCCACACAGTTGAACTCCATACATTCCTCATAAAGCCAAAGGCTGCCCGTCTTCTCCGCGGAGAGGTACAGCTCAGGGCCCGGGGTGGGGGTAATGACATTCAGCTTGACCACCTCCGCCGAGACGCCTGCCTTCTCCAGCTCCTCCGCCGCCGCCAGAAGGGCGTTGACCTGAGTGCCGTAGCCGGCCAGGGTCACCTGGCTGCCGGGACGGAGCACCGTCACCGGCGACCTGTCCCAATCCGCCCTGTAGGCCCCCTCTCCCCCCCTGGGGTAGCGGACGGCCACGGGGCCCCGTACCTCGTAAACGGCATAGCGGAGCATGGAGGACAGCTCGGCGTAATTGGCGGGCGCAAGCAGGGTCATCCCGGGGACGGTATCCAAAAAGCCCACGTCGAAAACACCGTGGTGGGTCTCTCCGTCCTCTCCCACCAGCCCCGCCCGATCCACACAGAAGACCACATGAAGGCCCTGGAGCGCCACGTCGTGGAGCAGCATGTCGTAGGAACGCTGCAGAAAGGTGGAGTAGACGGCGAAAACCGGGAGCATCCCCTGCTTGGCCATGCCGGCGCACATGGTGACGGCGTGACCTTCGGCGATGCCCACATCAAAAAACCGCTCCGGAAATTCTCCGGCAAAGCCGTCCAGGCCGGTACCCGGCTGCATGGCGGCGGTGACGGCGCAGATCCGCTCATCCTGCCGGGCCAGCTCCCGCAGGGCGCCGCCGAAGGCGTCGGAGAAACCGGTCTTTCCCCCCGAGCGGCTCCTTCCCGTCTCCGGGTCAAAGGGCCCGATCCCGTGGAACCGGCCGGGCTCCGCCTCCGCGGGAAGATATCCCTTCCCCTTGACGGTACGCACGTGAAGGAGGACGGGGCCGGGCAGATCCTTGGCGTACTTCAAAAGCCGCGTCAGGCCCTTTACGTCATGACCGTCCACCGGACCCAGGTAGGTAAAGCCCATGTCCTCAAACAGGGAACAGGGCAGTAACGTCTCCTTCACCGCGGTCTTGATCTTATGGGTCACCCTATAGAGATGACGACCCAGAGAGAAAGCCCCCATCACCCTGCGGTAACCCTTTTTAAAGCTGAGATACTGGGGCTTGAGGCGCTGTCGGGCCAGATGCTCCGCCACCCCTCCCACGCTTCGGGTGATGGACATGCCGTTGTCGTTGAGAATGACCACCATGGGCTCTCCGCTGTCCCCGGCGTCGGACAGCCCCTCAAAGGATAATCCTCCGGAGAGGGCACCGTCCCCCAGAAGGGCCACCACATGGTAGTCCTTCCTTTGAAGCGTCCGGGCCCGGGCCATCCCCACGGCGGCGGAGACCGCGGTGGAGGCGTGGCCCACCACAAAGGCGTCGCACACGCTCTCGGCGGGCTTGGGGAAACCGGAAAGGCCCCCAAAGGTCCGCAGGGTATCCATCATACCGTCCCGGCCGGTGAGCAGTTTATGACAATAGCACTGGTGGCCCACGTCAAATACGATCCGATCCCGCTCCGGGGAAAAGACACGGTGCAGCGCCACAGTGAGCTCTACCGCCCCCAGGTTGGAGGCCAGATGTCCTCCCGTCCGGGAGACGATCTCCACCAGACGATGCCGAAGCTGAGCGCACAGGGCCTCGGCTTCGGCGTCGGTGATCAAATGCAGGTTGTTGGGGATATCCAGCAAGGGGCTTGCCTTCTTTCCTTGGTAAAGACTCAGTGGGTAAACAGCCAGGCCCCGCCCCATCCCATGGCGATGCCCAGCAGGGCCCCCATGAACACCTGGAACGGGGTATGGCCCACCAGCTCCTTCAGCGCCCGGTCAAAGAGCTCCTCGGGCTTCATCTGGGCCCAGTGCTCCATCATGTAGTTCAGAATACGGGCCTGCTTGCCCGTCTCCTGACGGACATTGAAGGCGTCGTACATCACCACGATGGCCAGAAGGGCGGCAATGGCGAACAGGGAGCTTTGAAAACCATACAGATAGGCCACCGAGGCCGCGCAGGCGCAGACGGTGGAGGAGTGGGAGGAGGGCATCCCGCCACTGGAAAGGATGTTCTTCCAGTCCCACCTCCGCTCGGTGATGAGCACCACGAAGATCTTCAGGATCTGCGCGGCGGCCCAGGCGAAAATGGAGAGATTCAAAATGAGATTTCCGGTAAAAAAGGTCACTGCGTTTTTGTCCATAGGCTCATCTCTCCCTTTTCCCCAACTCGTCGGCCAGATCCCGCAGGAACTGCTCTCCGCCGCCGGGCCACCGGGCCTTTGTCAGGGCCTTCTTCGCCTCCTCGGTATACCCTGCCACCGCGTGACGACAGCCCTCCACCCCGGCCAGGGTCACATAGGTCGTCTTGCCGTTTTGGGCGTCCGAGCCGATGCTCTTGCCCAGCGCCTCCCGGGTGGAGGTCACATCCAGCAGATCGTCCTGGATCTGAAAGGCCAGGCCCAGAGCGCAGGCATACACCATAGCGGCGTCCACACAGCCCGGGTCGGTCTCCCTCTGTCCCGCGGCGGCGATGACCCCCATAAGGCAGGCCGCCCTGAGCAGATCGCCCGTCTTCTTGTCGTCGATCTCCATCAGCTTTTCAATGCTGTTGGGGCCCTCCTTGCCCAGGGTGTCCCAATACTGGCCCAGACACATTCCCAGCTCTCCCGCCGCCTCGGCCAGAACAGCGGCGGCGCGGGCGGGTGTGTCGGACCTGGCCCAGGGACCCGGGGCCTGGAGAGCGGTCCAAAAGGCCGCGGCCTGGAGGGCATCCCCCGCCAGCACCGCCGCCGTCTCCCCATAGACCTTGTGGCAGGTGGGCTTTCCCCGGCGCAGGTCGTCGTTGTCCATGCAGGGCAGGTCGTCATGGATGAGGGAATAGGTGTGGAGCATCTCCACCGCACAGGCAAAGTCCAGAGCAAGCTCGGGCCTGCCTCCGGCGGCCTCGCAGAAGGCCAGGGTAAGCACCGGGCGCAGACGCTTGCCTCCGGCCAGAAGGCTGTAGCGCATGACCTCCTCCAGGCCCTTTCCGGTAAAATATTGAAGCAGGCGGGTCTCCACCATGTCCTTATAGCGGTCATAGCACTCCTGATAGGTCATGGCTCCATGTCCTCCATGGGCTGCGCCGTCACCTCACCGTTGGGGCCGGCCAAAAGCTTTTGCACCTTCTGTTCAGCCTTGTCCAGAGCGGTGGAGCACTGCTTCATCAGTGCGGCGCCCTCCTCAAAAAGGGCCAGCGCCTCCTCCAGAGGGGCGTCCCCCCGCTCCAGAGCGGTGACGATCTCCTCCAGACGGGCCATAGCCTGTTCAAAATCCAGCTTTTTGGTTGCCATATCCAGTCACTCCTTCAGGGAATACCGCTTACCCCGCGGTGGGTTCGGAAAGCCGTGCTCTACGGCTTTACAATACAGTCCAGGCTGCCGTCAGAAAGGCGCAGGGAGAGCGCCTCTCCTCCCTTCACATCCCCCACCGACTTGACGATCCCCCGGGGACCCTGGGGAATGGCATACCCCCGGCCCAGCACCTTCAAGGGACTCAAAGCGTCCAGAGAGGCGGCCAGCCGGCCAAAGCGCTCCCGATCCCGGCCCATGGAGAGCTTCAGGCCGTGGGAGAGTCTGTCCCGCTGCCGATCCAGGGTTTGTCGGCGGTCATCCACCCAGGACATGGGATCCCGAAGCATCCGGCTCCGCCCGGCCTGCTCCAGCTTGCCCCGGGCCTGGGACAGCCGTCCCTCCATGGCCTTGGCCATGCGGCGTTCCAGATGGGCGAGCAGCGCGTACTGCTCATTCTGATCCGGCACCGCCAGCTCAGCGGCGTTGGAGGGCGTGGCCGCTCTCAGGTCGGCCACATAGTCGGCAATGGTCACGTCGGGCTCATGGCCCACGGCGGAGATCACGGGAATACGGGAGGCGTAGATGGCCCGGGCCACCCCCTCGTCGTTGAAGCACCACAGATCCTCCATGGATCCGCCCCCCCGGCCGGTGATGATCAGGTCACAGAGGTCGTGGGCGTTGATCCAGGCGATGGCTCCGGCGATCTCTCCCGGCGCCTCGGCCCCCTGGACCCGACAGGGCACCACGCTCACCTGAGCCATGGGCCAGCGGGCCCCCAGAATACGGAGCATATCCCGCACCGCCGCCCCCGCGGGAGAGGTGACCAGCGCGATGTGCCCGGGAAAGCGGGGGATGGGCTTTTTGTGGCTCTGGTCAAAAAGGCCCTGGGCGGAGAGTTTTGCCTTGAGCTGTTCAAAGGCGGCATGGAGGTCTCCCACTCCGTCGGGCGTCATCTCAGAAACATAGAGCTGATATTTGCCGTCCCGGGCATAGACCGCGACACGGCCAAAGGCCACCACCTTCATCCCGTTCTGAGGACGAAAGCGCAGGCCCCGGTGGGCGTCCCGCTGGAACATGACACAGCTGAGCGCGCCGGTCTCGTCCTTCAGAGAGAAGTAGTGGTGACCCGAGGGATAGACTTTATAATTGGAGATCTCTCCCCGCACAAAGAGCCCGGAAAGCGCGGCGTCGGAATCCAGAAGGCCCTTGATGTGGCCGTTGATCTGACCCACAGAATAGACGGGATATTGCATTGCGGGGCCTCCTTTCTCCCTCAGAGCAGGCGATGGGCCAGAATGGCCGCCCCCAGGGCGTTGTCGGTGGAATATCGCGGCTCGGCAAACAGGGCCTGACAGAACTCGGTGAGCTCATACCGCAGCCGTGTATTGGAGGCCACGCCCCCTGAGCACAGCAACGGCAGGCCGGGATAGCGGTTTTGCGCCTCCACCGTAGCCCGGCGGACTACCTGACTGACGGTGTCCAGGGTAAAGGCGGCCACCCGCTCCGGAGATTCTCCCCCTGAGACCAGATCCCTGACCTGATTCTCCATACCGGAGAGAGAAAACTCCAGCTCTCTGAGCTTCACCGGAAAAGGTCTGAGCCGGTCAACGCACCGCCGGGAGAGCTCGTCCAGCGCCTTTCCCGCCGGAAAGGCAAGGCCCAGAAGCACCCCCGCCCGATCAATGAGCTGACCGGCGGAGATATCGGCGGTGCCGCCGATCCGCTCCGCCCTCACATTGTTCTCCCGGGGCTCCACGTACAAAAGCTCGGTGGTCCCTCCGGAGAGATGCCAGGCCAGAAAGGGGGCGTCCAGAAGCTCCTCATGCCCCGCCGACCAGGCGGCGGCGGCCAGGTGCCCCTGTTGGTGGGAAACGGAGAAAAAGGGGACGCCCAGCACTCCGGCCAGGCTCCGGCCCAGGCTCTCCCCCGCCAGAAAACAGGGCATATAGGATCCTTCCACCGCCCGGGGCCGGGTGGAGGCCGCCACGGCGGTCACATCCCGCAGTCCAGCATCCCCGCAGAGCTCCCCGATCCGCTCGGGCAAGGCCTTTACATGCTGGAAAAGGGCCTCCGACTGGCGAAGGCCCAAAGCGCCGGCGCTCACCTCCAACAGCTTGCCGGCATTGCGTCCGGCCCGGCCGTCGAAAATGGCCGCCGAGGTGGTATAATTGCTGGTGTCCAGACCCAGGGTGATCATTCCGCCCCGATCCCTTCCGCGGCGGAGGGCTCTCCCCGGACAAAGGAGCCCAGAATGCCGTTGACAAAAGCGGCCAGCTCAGGCTCCTCATAGCGCTTGGTCAGCTCCACCGCCTCGTTGATGGCGGCGGCGTTGGGCACGTCGCCCATATACAGGATCTCATACATACATACCCGCAGGATGGCCACCACGATCCGGGGCAGACGGGAAAAGCTCCAGCCAATGGCGTACTTGGTAATGTAAGCGTCCAGCTCCGAAGCGTGCTCGCTCACGCCCCGGGTCAGCTCCGCTATGTACGCCCGCTGTTCCACGTTGGGGAACTCGGCGTAAACAGGCTCCTGCTCCAGCATTTCAAAGGCGGGCCGGGTCAGCGCCTGGCTCAGCAATTCATCGGCGGTCACGTGGGTAAAACCCAGTTCAAATACGAAATGGACGGCGATCTCCCGGGCATTGCTTCTTGTCATGGGACTCTCCTCCAAAGGGCAATTTTGCTTTGGCTTCCATTATTCGTAGTATACATCAACTTATGCAAAAAATAAACCCCCAAAATGGGGTTTTGGAAAGAAAGTCTTTGTCGTTGTCCCCCACCCCTGTTGTTGCTTTTATGGAACAGGGTGTGTTATAATAATAAAATAATACAGTAACCGTATTGTTGCGGCTCCATCATATTTTAGGAGGTATCTGCTATGAAACTTCGCAAACTGTCCGCCCTTCTCTGCACCGCCGCGCTCCTCCTCTCCGCCCTCCCCGCCGCGCTGGCCGCCGATGCCGATACCTACACCGATGCCGCCGATATCCAGCATTGGGAGGCAGTGGCCGCCCTTTCCAAGCTGGAGGTCATCGGCGGCAAGGACGACGGCGCCTTTGACCCGGAGGGCACGCTGACAAGGGCCGAGGCCGCCAAGCTCATCACCCTCATCATGCTGGGCGGAACGGAGCTGGTAAATGAGGATCAGTCCCCCGCCGCCGAGGCCGACGCTCCCATCTTCACCGACGTTCAGGATCACTGGGCGGAGGACTACATCCAGTTCTGTTTCGGCATGGGCATCCTCTCCGGTCGGGGAAACGGCGCCTTTGACCCCGACGCCCAGGTCACCGGCCTGGAAGTGTGCAAGATGGCTCTGGCCGCTCTGGGCTACGACCCCGCCGCATACGCCCTGACCGGCCCCCGCTGGGCCGAGAAGACCGACGAGCTGGCCCGGTACACCGGCCTCTACCAGGGCCTGGACGCCGTCGTCATCACCGGCCCTATCTCCCGGGACAACGCCGCCCAGATCCTCTGCAATACCCTTCAGGCCACCCCCAAAATGGTAGCCCCCACCCCGGATCCGGATGGGAACGTGTCCTGGCAGTACAAGGACGCCACCCGGAAGGACGGCACCCCCTCCACCCTGCTCTGGGAGCGTTTTCAGCTGGAGGAGGTGGGCGAACTGCCCGCCCAGCCGGCGAAGAAGTAACCTTCCCTTTCCGTTCAAGACAGAAGAAAAGCCCGGAGCCAGCCGGCTCCGGGCTTTTTGTTCTCTTTTACGCCTGCTTGGGCTTGCGCAGATGGTCAAAGGTGACCCCGGCCACGTGGACGTTCACCGCCGTGACATTGAGGCCGGTGGCATTTTCGATCGCCGTAGCCACTCCGTCCTGGGCCAGCTTTGCCACAGCCTGAACAGTGGAGCCATACTTCACCAGCAAAGAGATATCCACGGTGACCCCGTCCTCTCCCATGGTGACCCGAACCCCTTTGCTCAGATTCTTCCTGCCGCTGAAGAGTTCGGCGATGTCGCTGCCCAGATTGGCGGCCAGACTGCCCACGCCCTCGACCTCCAGGGCGGCAGCCGCGGCCGTCACCGCCAGCACGTCCTCCGAAATGTGGATGCTGCCCAGCTCATCGGGGCAGGAGACGTATTCTTTTCCTTCCGCCATACCGTTCACGCTTCCTTTCCTGTGGCGTTTTCATTGCTGTTATCTCATTGTACCACAAAAAAAGGAAAATACAAACACTTTTTTCGTTCCCCTCTTCTGACTCAGCCCTGGGCCTCAATGATGGTGATCTGGCTGGCCGGCACGCCGGTCTCCCCGGTGACGATCTCTACGATCCGGGCCACATCGGCCTCCTGAAGTCCCTCCTCGGTGGCGGAGACCACCACCGACACGCCCCCATCGCTGATGAAGGTCACACAGTCGGCATAGCCCTTGGCCACCACCAGATTTTCGATCTGAGCCTCAGAGACGGTGGTGGAGGCCAGGGTCTCGATCGCGGCTCCGGCGTCCAGCTTGGCGGTCTCCTCGGCGGCATCACTGCCCATGGTCTCCTGGAGCATCCCCAGGGCGCTGTCACGGGCCTGCTGCCGGTTGAGCCTGGCGGAGGCAAAGTAGCCGGTGGAGGTGGCCGCGGGGGCGGGGCTGGTGCCGGTCGCGGGACTGACCGCGGGGGTCAGCGTGGGCAGCAGGGGATCGTCGGTCTTCCCGCCCACCAGGGCGGCCTGCCCCAGGGTCTTTCCCACGTCGGCGCTCTCCTGCTCATAGGACCAGTTGAGATACACCGCCACACATACAAACAGGACGATGGCGGCCACCACTGCGTTTCGTTTCCAGAGTTTCATACTGTTTTTCCTCACTTTCCCTTACAAATCGAAATCTGATCCGCGCCCAAACCGGTGAGGGCGCTCACCCCTTCGCTCAAGGCCAGCTTCACCCGGGGATCGTCACTCCCCTGGGCCACCACCAGCGCCCCCCGGTAACCGGGCGCCAACTGCTGAAGGCGTACCGCCTCCTGGCTTCGATCCCCCTTGGTCAGAAGGACCGAGGTGGTCTCCCGGCTGGTTCGCTCCCCCTCCTGGACAGCGCTTCCGTCCTGGGCGATGACCTGGCGGGGCCCCGTGTCCAGCGTGAGCACCACCGTCACCTCCCCCGCTCCCTCCACCTGAGAGAGGGCCTCTTCCAGCTTCCGTTCCAACTGCGCCGTCTGAAACAGGTCAGGCTCCTCCGCCGTCTCCGGGATCTGACCTCTCTCCCCGGCAGGCCACAGCAGGAGCAAGGCCCCCACCGCCGCCACAAGGAGAACGTATTTGTACCGCTTCAAGGCCTCCCGACACCGGCGGCCCATCTCCTCTGCCCTCATGTTCCCTCCTTTTGAAAACTCTGACGCTCCACCGGAATGTCCAGCTCCTCCGTGAGGATCCGGCTCAGGGCCTGTCGCTGACTCTGCGTCCAGTTCCCCCGCACCGTCACCGCCCACGGAATGGGCCAGCCGTTCCCGTCGGCCTCCGCCACGGTATCCACCGTACAGACAAGGCCCAGAGCGCCGCCTTTGTCCACAATGTATGCGCTTGTCTTTTCCTCTATGAGAGATTTCATTGCCTCTTCCCCGGATTTTACCGCCATCTCGCCCGCAGACAGGTCCCAGGCCGCCGCCGTCACCGACAGGGCCCCGGGCTCCAGACTCAGAAGGGGCCTGGCCACCGCCAGCAAAAGCACCATACCCCCCACCAGCCGTCCCACCTTCTTTACCGTCCCCTCCGGGGTGAGGGCCTGAGCCAAGGCCACCGCCAAAGCCGCCGCCGTCACCCCCAGCAGCCAGTCCCGCAGGGCGCTCATCCTCCCACCGCCTTAATGGAGGTAATGAGGGCCACATAGAGGATCATGGCGCCCCCTCCGGTCATTCCCAGCACCAGGGCAAAGGCGGAGCCGATGGCGTCCACCAGGGAGGCGGCGGGACCGGGAAACACGGTGGCGCACAGAGCGGCCGCGAGCTTATAGACCAGGTAGTGACAGCCCAGCTCCAGGAATGGCACAATGCAGATACACAGCACCGCCAGCAGTCCCGCCACCCCCACCGTCCCCCGCAGCACCCCCGCCCCGGCCACAACGGTCTCCGCCGCATCAGAGAGGATCCCGCCCACCACCGGCACCATGCCGGAGATGGCGGTCTTGGCCGCCTTCTGGGTCAGGGCGTCGGCGCTCCCCGAGACCGCCCCGCTGACGGAGAGATAGATCACAAACCCGGTAAAGAGAAGGGAGAGCAGTCCGGCCGCCGTCCATTTCAGCAGCTCCCCCAGCCGTTTGAGGCCGTCATTGCCCAGTGCGGCATGGGCGGCGCAGGCGGCCACATAGGCATAGATCAGGGGGAGAATGATCTTGTCCGCCACCGTCAGCAGCAGACTCAGAAACAGCAGGGTGACCCCCTGCCGGGCCACGGCGGCGGTGGGCGCTCCACCGGCGGCGCACAGGGCGGTGACCACCGGAAGCAGAAGCTTGGACAGCTCGTCCATCCGCTCCACCGCCAACCTCCCCAGTCCCAGCAGCGCGTTGACGTCCACCACGGCAATGGCGGTCACCGCCGCGGCTCCCGCCAGGCGAATGGGGTCCAGACCGCCGCCTCCCAGCTCCTCCCGCAGGGTCTCACTGAGGGCGCACAGCAGTGTCACCGCCAAAAGAAGAGCTCCGCTTCGCCCCGCCCGACGGAGGATCCCAGGGAGTTGGCCGCTGCCCGTGTCCAAAATGGCCTTCGCCCCTGCGCCGAAGTCCCCCGAGGACACCTCCCCCGGGTTCAGATAGCCCTCCACATAGCGCTCCGCGGCACGGTTGAACTCCTCCGTCCCCGCCGCCTCCGACAGCCCGGAGCCATGGGCGGGGAGGATAAACAGGCTCAACAGCGCCAGCGCCGTGATCCATTTTCTCATAACAGCCCTCCCAGGGTGGTGAAGACCGCCTCCACAAGCGGCAGGGCGGTAAACAGGGCCAGGGCGGCTCCCGCGGTCTCCAGGAAAGCCCCT
The DNA here is from genome assembly GCA_947651395.1 of uncultured Pseudoflavonifractor sp. Lineage (GTDB taxonomy): Bacteria > Bacillota > Clostridia > Oscillospirales > Oscillospiraceae > Vermiculatibacterium. Next base: position 66,572 of record CANSYW010000006.1, read on the forward strand.
ATACTCCCCTCCCCCGCGTCCTTGCACACCGCCGCGGCCAGGCGGGTCACCACACCCACCCCCACAGTCTTCCACACCGGCTTCCATACCTGGATGGAAAGTCCCGCGGTGCGGGCCAGAGAATCGGCCAAACCCCGCACCCCTGCCACCGCCTCCATGGCCTGTCCCATCAAAAGGCAGCCCGCCCCCAAGGCCAGCGCCGCCGCCAGCTCGGGCGCCCTGCCCCGGATGGTGAGGGCACACAGGGCTGCGGTCACCGCCAGCGCGGCCAGTTTCAGAATATCCACGGCCTCTCACAGTCCGAAGAGCCCCTTCACCAAAAGGAAGAGGTCGCTGATCTTCTCCACCACCATCATCAGCACCACCACCAGCCCCGCCAGCGTGGTCATCATGGCCTGCTCGTCCCGGCCCGAACGGGACAACACCTGATTGAGCACCGCCACAAGGATGCCAATGGCGGCAATGCGGAAGATGAAATCTACGTCCATATTCGTTCCTCTTTCGTCTCGATTACAGCAGTAAAATAGCGGCAAAGGCGCCCAGGCTCAGCCCTGTGGCGATCCAGGCCTTTCCGCTCCGGCGCAGTTCCTCCCGGAGCCGGCGCTCCCGGGCCGCCAGTTCCCCGGCCACCCGCTCCACCGTCTGACGCTGACTTTGGCCGTCATACCGGCCCAGAACGCTTCCCAGCCGGCCCAGAAGCTCAAGATCCTCCCGGGTCAGGGGAGGCGCGCAGCTTTCCAGGGCCCCGATCCATATGTCCGAAAAGGGCCGTTCTCCCAGTTCGCCCAAGCCCTCCGCCGCCTGATCCAGCCCGCGCCGCACAGGCTCGGGTGCCCCTCGGGCGGAGCGGACAAGCAGTTCTCCCATGGGCGGCAGAGAAAACTCCAGCTCCGCCCCCATCAGCTCCAGGGCCCCCCGCCAGCCCTCCAGGGCGGCGGCCCGGCGCCGAAGCTCCCCCGCCGGATCCAACCCCAGGGCCAGTCCGCACCCCATCAGAAGAAGAGCGCCCAGAAGTTTCAGCATAGAAGCGCCTCCACATGATAATAGGAGCCCAGCCTCCGGCGGTCGATGGTTACCGCCCAGTCAAAAAGCCCCCGCTCCAACAGGGCGTGATAAAGGGGCTTTTTCCGGAGATCGGCCACGCTGTCGGCGTGGGCGGTGGCCAGAAGTTTCACCCCACAGTTGGCACACTGCTCCAGCGCGGCGCAGTCGGCGGGAAGGGTGATCTCATCGCAGGCCAGGACCTGGGGGCCCATCCCCCGGAGGAGCATCATAAGGCCCTGGGCCTTGGGACAGCCCTCCAGCACATCGGTGCGCTCCCCCACGTCAAACTGGGGAAGTCCCTCCCACAGGGCGGCCACCTCTCCCCGCTCGTCGGCCAGTCCCACCCGTCGGGGTGGGGCGGAAGCGCCGTTGGAGATCAGCCGGATCAGATCCCGTAAAAGCGTGGTCTTTCCCTGTCCCGGCGGGGCCAGAAGAAGGACGCTCGGCATCTCTCCCCCCTGGGTCAGCCGGGCAAAGACCTGCTCCCCACAGCCGGGGATCGCCCGGGCCACCCGCAGATTCAGCGAGGAGAGCTCACGCAGGTTCTTCACCTGTCCCTCCTCCACCGTCACCGCGCCGCACAGGCCCAGCCGATGACCGCCCCGGACGGTAAAATAGCCCTGCCTCACCCGCTCCAGAGCGGCGTGAGCGCTGGCCCCCGTGGCGATCTCCACGGTCAGGGCCAGATCCCGGGGCGTCACCGTCCCGCAGTCCGGCAGGGGCAGCTCGTCGTCCCCCACCACCACGGTGGGAGGTCTCCCTCCCCGCAGACGGATCTCCTCCACCCGACGGCGCACCAGGGCCGGGAGGGCCTGCGCCCCCCGGCGCAGGCCGGGGGGCAGCAGCATCGCCGCCTGGTCGAACGGCTCCATACCCATCCCTCCTCTTTTGTGTTTCTTTGCCCTATGTCTATGAGGGCTCGTCCGGAATTATGAACGCGGGCATAAAAAAAGAGGACAGGCTTTCGCCTGTCCTCTTCGCAACCGCTATTTTTGTTAAACCCAGCTCTCCTCGCTCTCATGCTTCCGATCCCGGGCCATGAGCGCCGTGATGGCCTCCTTGGGATCCCGGCCCTCGTAGAGCACCTGGCAGGCGGCCTGGGTAATGGGCATCTCCACCCCCGTCTTGTCCGCCAGGGCCTTGGCGTTGGCGGCGGCATAGTAGCCCTCCACCACCATGCCCATCTCCTTTACCGCCCGCTCCGGCGGCGTGCCCTTGCCGATGGCGATGCCGCAGCGGCGGTTGCGGGAGTGCATGGAGGTGCAGGTGACGATCAGGTCGCCCAGGCCGGCCAGTCCGGCGAAGGTCTCCTTCCGCCCTCCCAGAGCCTCCCCCAGCCGGGCGATCTCCGAAAGGCCGCGGGTCATAAGGGCGGCCTTGGTGTTGTCCCCGCAGCCCACGCCGTCACAGACGCCGGCGCACAGGGCGATGACGTTCTTCAGCGCCGCCCCCAGCTCCACTCCCACCACGTCGTCGGTGGTGTAGACCCGGAAGCGTCCGTTCATAAAGAGATCCTGCACCAGCTCCGCCGCAGCCTGGTCACGGGAGGCCGCCACCACCGCCGTGGGAACATGCCGGCCCACCTCCTCCGCGTGGGAGGGGCCGGACAGGGCCACAATGGGGTGGTCTCCCCCCACCTCCTGGGCGATGACCTCGGTGAGGGTGAGGGAGCTGTCCTTCTCCACGCCCTTGGACACAGAGACGATGACCGCCCCCGGCTCCAGCAGTGGCTTCACCTGCCGGGCGGTGGAACGGACGGCAAAGGAGGGAGTGGCCAGCACCACCGCGCCGCAGCCCTTTACGCAGGCAATGTCGGCGGTGAGCTCCAGCTCCCCGGGCAAAGGCACGCCAGGGAGAACGGGGTTCTCCCCCTTGGCCCGCAGAGTGGCGCTCTCCTCTTCTAAATAAGACCAGAGCCTGACCTGATGGCCGTTTTCCAGCAGCACCAGGGCCAGGGCCGTGCCCCAGCCGCCGGAGCCCAACACGGTGATGGTCATAGGATTCACTCCTTCTTTTTATGGAAGCTCAGCTTGTTTTCTTCGCCCTTCAAAAGCCGCTTGATGTTCCCCCGGTGCATCCAGAGCACCAGCGCCCCCAGAAGGACAGCCAGGGTCATCACCACCGGATCGTGGCTGACAAAGAGCCAGGTGCCGATAGGAAAGGCGGCGGCGGCAAAGACCGAGCCCAGGGAGACATAGCGGGTCAGCAGGGCCAGAATGAGAAAGCCGCCCCACACCAGCAGGGCCAGCCGCCAGTCCAGCATAATGGCGATGGTACCCCCGGAGAGAACGCCCTTGCCCCCCTTGAAGCCGAACATGCAGGGGAAGATGTGGCCTAAGAGACAGAAGCTGCCGGCCCAGTACTTGGCCAGAACAATGAATTCTGCCCTGTGCCCGCCAAAATCATAGAGGCTTCCAACGATCCACATACTCAGAAGGATCGCGATCACCGCTTTCAGCACGTCGATCAGAATGACCGCCAGGGTCAATGGGCCGCCAAAGGTGCGGTGGAAATTGGTCAGCCCCGCGTTGCCGCTACCGTGGTTGCGCACATCATCACGCAAAATGTATTTGGAGATGATGACCGCTCCGTTCGAGCAGCCTAAGAAGTAAGCGAAGACAGCTGTGCCCAAAAACGCCGCCACGACGGCCCCCCAGCCCACCGACAGGAATTCCTCCCACATGGGGACCATGCAGTTCATCATCACAGGATCGTCCATTTCTTACCCCTCCTTGTCGCCCTTCTGGCGAATGGTGATCTTCACCGGCGTCCCCTCCAAGCCGAAGGTGGCCCGGATCTGATTCTCCAGATAGCGCTGATAGGAGAAATGGAACAGCTTGGCGTCGTTGCAGAAAATGACGAAGTGGGGGGGCTTGACGCCCACCTGGGTCATATAGTAGACCTTCAGCCGCTTGCCCTTGTCCGTGGGGGGCTGGACCCGGGCGACAGCATCGCCCAGCACGTCGTTGAGCATACCGGTGGTGACGCGCATGGCCGCCTGGTTGGCCACATTGTTGATCGCGTCGAAAAGCCGCTCCACCCGGGAGCCCGTCAGGGCGGAGATAAAGAGGATGGGGGCGTAGTCCATGTAGGCCAGATCCCGGCGGATATCCCTGCACATCCGGTCCATGGTCTTGTCGTCCTTCTCCACCGCATCCCACTTGTTCACCACGATGATGGAGGCCTTCCCCGCCTCGTGGGCCAGGCCGGCCACCTTGGTGTCCTGCTCCGTGACCCCCTCGTTAGCGTCGATCATAATAAGACACACGTCACAGCGCTCAATGGCCAGGGTGGCCCGGAGGACGGAGAACTTCTCCACCCGGTCATCCACCCGGGACTTCCGCCGCATGCCGGCGGTGTCGATAAAGAGGTATTTCCCCTTCTTATTTTCAAAGTAGTTGTCCACCGCGTCCCGGGTGGTGCCTGCCACATCGGAGACAATGACCCGTTCCTGGCCCAGGATCCGGTTCACCAGAGAGGACTTGCCCACATTGGGCTTGCCGATGATGGCCACTTTGGTCACATCCTCGTCCTCTTCCTCCCCCTCCCCTTCGGGGAAATAGCGGAAGCACTCGTCCAGCAGGTCGCCGGTGCCATGGCCGTGGACGGCGGAGACGGGGACGGGATCCCCCAGCCCCAGGTTGTAAAATTCATAGATATCCGGGTTTTCCGGCCCGGTGGCGTCCATCTTGTTCACCGCCAGCACCACCGGCTTGCCGGACTTCAGCAGCATAGAGGCCACCTCCTGGTCAGAGGCGGTGAGTCCGGTCTGAATATCGCACAAAAAGACGATAACGGTGGCATTTTCAATGGCGATCTCCGCCTGGCGGCGCATGAACAGAAGCATCTCGCTGTCGGTGCCCGGCTCGATACCGCCGGTATCCACCAGGTCAAATTTCCGCCCTCTCCACTCACAGGGGGCGTAAAGCCGGTCCCGGGTCACCCCCGGGGTGTCCTCCACGATGCTGAGGCGCTGGCCGGTAAGCTTATTGAAAAGCATGGATTTTCCCACGTTGGGTCGGCCCACGATGGCCACCAGAGGTCTCGCCATGGAAAACACTTCCTTTCTAACTAAAGTAGTATATCATACTTGGCCCAAAATATCAATCTATGTGAACACGCCTTGTCAGGCTACGGACAGGTCAAGGCACTTCGGAAATAAGCTCCTCCGACTCCGCAAGCCGCTCCTCAGGGCCGCTGGCCCTTGCGGTACGTTCGCTACGCTCCGGATCTTATTTCCTCAGTTGACCTGTCCTTCACCCTTCGGGCAAAAAGAAAAGAGGGGACAAAATCCCCTCTTGCTCTTTTTCCTTCCCTCATTACTGAGCGGCGGCCTCGGTCTTGCTGAAATCGTGGCCATTGTAGCTCATGCAGGACTTGCACATCCGATGAGGCAGGCGATAAGCCCCGCACTTGGGGCAGGTGGTGACGCCGGGGGTCTCCAGCTTCCACACGGCGCTGCGGCGCTTGTTCCGGCGCTGCTTGGACACTTTACTCTTGGGAACTGCCATCTATGACACCTCCTTAATGTGACAGGGGCAATTCGTTGCTCATGCTTGTTCGGCGCCTTCCGGCTCCTTATCCAAAAGTTTCGCCAGCGCGGCGAAACGAGGATCCAATTCCTTCCCGCATCCGCAGGGTCCGTCGTTGAGGTCCTTCCCACAGCGAGAGCACAGCCCCGCGCAGTCCTCCCGACACAGGTGCTTGCCCTCCCAGGCCAGAATACAGGCCTCGGCGAACACCCCGTCCAGATCCACCTGACCATCCTCCAAAAGGACGATCTCGTCGTTCTCCTCGTCCTCCAGTTCTTCGGCCAGAAGGGTGTCCACCGCCGTCTCGAATTCCACGGTGACAGGCTTCAGGCATCGGTCGCAGCAGGTCTCCACCTGAGAGGCCGCGCTGCCGGTGAGGATGAGGGCCCCCGCCGTATTCCGGACCACGCCGGAGACTCGGACAGGCTTTTGAAAGGGCTTCTCCCCGAAGAGCTCCACCTGACGCAGGTCCAGCTCACAGGCGAAATCCCGGCTTTCTCCGGGGGCGTGAACGATCTCTTTTAAATTCAGGCGCATAGTCTTCTCCTCGCAACGGTACAGCGGACATTATAACGAAAATTTTGTCCCATGTCAAATACTTTCTTCAATTTTTTCCTTCTTTGTGGTAGAATGTCTTCAGTTTCGGGAGGAGGAACGGGCATGAAAGAGTTCACCATGGGAAAAAACGACGCGGGTCAGCGGCTGGATCGCTGGTTGGGCAAGGCCTTGCCCCTCCTCCCCGCCCCTCTGGCCCAGAAATATATCCGCCTCAAGCGGGTAAAGGTCAACGGCAAAGGTTCCCAGCGGGATCACCGCCTTCAGGAGGGGGAGATCCTCCAGCTCTACATCAACGATGAGTTCTTTGAGGCCCCCCGGGAAGACAACGCCTTCCTCTCGGTGTTCACCCCCCAGCTGGATATCCTGTACGAGGATGAAAATCTGCTGGTGTGCAACAAGCGCCCCGGGCTCCTGTGTCACCCGGATGAGCACGAGTATGTCTCCACCCTCATCACCCACATCCAGGCCTACCTCTACCAGAAAAAAGAGTGGTCTCCCCGGCAGGAGGGGGCCTTTACCCCGGCCCTGTGCAACCGCATCGACCGGAACACCGGCGGTCTGGTCATCGCCGCCAAGACCGCCGAGGCCCTGCGGGTGATGAATCAGAAGATCAAGGATCGGGAGATCGAAAAATACTATCTGGCCGCCGTGGTGGGAAAAATGGCGCCCCCCGCCGGGGAGCTGCGGGGATTCCTATTAAAGGACGAAAAGAAAAAGCAGGTGAGCGTCTACAGCAGGCCCGTCCCCGGCGGCAAAAGCGCCGCCACCCGCTACAAAACCCTGCAATTCAAAAACGGCCTGTCCCTGGTGGAGTGCGAGCTCCTGACAGGCCGCACTCACCAGATCCGGGCCCAGTTCGCCGCCGCGGGCCACCCTCTGGCGGGAGACGGCAAATACGGCCGGCGCGGCGACAATGAGCGGCTGGAGCGCAAGGGGCAGGCCCTGTGGTCCTATAAGCTGGTCTTTTCCTTCTCCACTCCCGCCGGAGAACTGGAGTATCTGAAGGGCAAGACCCTGGAGATCCCGGCCGGGAGCATTGAATTTGTCACGGAGTATTTTGGATGAATCCCCCCGGCCCATGGGAAATTTCTTTCGACAAAGATATTGACATTTCCCTTGAGAACATATATATTTAGTCTCGTGCAAAGGGCGTACCCGACCGCCGGTGGGGTACGCCTTTTATCTATCTAAAGGAATGGGGGAGGATACATGTCCAAAGAGCTGATCCGTCTATCGGACTGCGTCGTGAAATTCGACGACGAGATCATTCTCGATCATCTCAATCTCTACATCAATGACAAAGAATTTTTAACGCTCCTGGGCCCCAGCGGCTGTGGCAAGACCACCACGCTGAGGATCATTGGTGGGTTCCAAAAACCTACCTCCGGGGACGTTTTTTTTGACGGCCGACGATGTAACGACGTGCCGCCCCATAAACGGCAGGTGAACACGGTGTTTCAGAAGTACGCCCTGTTCACCCACATGAATATTTTCGAAAACGTGGCCTTCGGCCTGCGCATCGCCAAAACGCCTGAAGCCGAGATCGCCCGCCGGGTGGAGGAGGCCCTGGAGCTCGTCAACCTACCCGGCTACGGCAAGCGGCGGGTCAGCTCCCTGTCCGGCGGCCAGCAGCAGCGGGTGGCCATTGCCCGGGCCATCGTCAACCGGCCCCAGGTGCTGCTCCTGGACGAGCCTTTGGGGGCCTTGGATCTGAAGCTCCGCAAGGACATGCAGGTGGAGCTCAAGCGCATCCAGCGGGAGGTGGGCATCACCTTTATCTATGTGACCCACGACCAGGAGGAGGCCCTCACCATGTCCGACACCGTGGTGGTCATGGACAAGGGCAACATCCAGCAGATCGGCGCCCCGGAGGACATCTACAACGAGCCCAAAAACGCCTTTGTGGCCGACTTTATCGGGGAGTCCAACATCATCGACGGCACCATGCCCGAGGACAAGGTGGTCAAGATGTATGGCCGGAAGTTCCCCTGCCTGGACGGCGGCTTTGCCCCGGGCGAGCCGGTGGACGTGGTCATCCGCCCCGAGGACATCGACATCGTCTCCCCGGAGGAGGGGCAGATCACCGGCACCGTCACCGAGGTCACCTTTAAGGGCATGCACTATGACATCATCGTGGACTTCCAGGGCTTTAAGTGGCTCATCCAGACCACGGACTATTCCCCTGAGGGGGCGAGGATCGGGGTGAAGATCGACCCCGACGGCTTCCACGTGATGCACAAAAGCGCCTATTCCGGTAAGTTTGGCGATTACAGCTCCTACTCTGACGAGTATGATGAGCTGAACGTAGACGCCGAGGCTGGATTGGAGGGCGACGATGAAGAGAACTAAGGCTTTCACCATCCCCTACACCATCTGGATGGCGCTTTTTGTGGTGGCTCCCATCCTCATGATCCTGATCTACGCCTTCTCCGGCGCGGACGGCGGGTTCACCCTGGCCAACTTCAGCACCATGGGCGACTATACCGTGGTGTTCGTGCGCTCCTTCCGTCTGGCCCTCATCGCCACGCTCATCTGCCTCGCCATCGGCTATCCGGTGGCCTATCTGCTCAGCAAAGAGGGGCCGCGGTTCCAGAGCATCGCCACGGTGCTCATCATGTTGCCCATGTGGATGAACTTCCTTCTGCGCACCTACTCCTGGATGGCCATTCTGGAGAATAACGGCCTCATCAACCAGTTTTTGGGCCTTTTTGGCCTGGGGCCCTTCCAGATGATCGACACCCAGGGGGCGGTGGTGCTGGGCATGGTGTATAACTACCTGCCCTTTATGATCCTGCCCATCTACTCCGTCATCGTCAAGCTGGACAACTCCCTGGTGGAGGCGGCCCACGACCTGGGGGCCAACAGCGTGGTGGCCTTTCGCCGGGTCATCTTTCCCCTGTCTCTACCCGGGGTGCTCTCCGGCATCACCATGGTCTTCGTCCCCAGCGTATCCACCTTCGCCATCAGCACCATGCTGGGGGGCGGCACCGAGTACCTGCTGGGCGACCTCATTGAGCAGCAGTTCCTGGGCGGGGCCTATAATCCCCAGCTGGGGGCCGCCATCGCCCTGGTGATGATGGTCATTGTGGTGCTTTGTATGTGGGTGATGAACCGCTTCGGTGAGGGCGAGGAACAGGCGGTGGTACTATGAAGAAAAACTCCGCCTTCGGCCGTTTTTTTACGTTCCTGGTCTTCCTCTTTCTCTACGCCCCCATCATTCTGCTCATCATCTTCTCCTTCAACCAGAATAACAGTAACGTAGTCTGGGGGGGCTTTTCCCTCCACTGGTACAGGGAGCTGTTTCAGAACCGGATCATCATGCGAAGCCTCTACACCACCCTTCTGGTGTCTCTGCTGGCCACGGTGATCTCCACCATCGCCGGCACCTTTGCCGCCATCGGCTTCTACGGCCTGCGCCGGCGCGCCAGGAACGCCCTCACCACAGTAAACAACATCCCCATGATGAACGCCGACATCGTCACCGGCGTTGCCATGTGCCTGTTTTTCGTGGCCTTCTTCGCCCTGTGGAAGGATTTCGCCCTCTGGTTCAACTCTGTCCAGACCCTGCTGGTGCTGCCCACCCGGCTCACCCTGGGCTTCCCCACCCTGCTCATCGCCCACATCACCTTCGACATCCCCTATGTGCTTCTGTCGGTAAGCCCCAAGCTGCGCCAGCTGGACAAGAACCTCATTGACGCCGCCCAGGATCTGGGCTGCACCTGGTTCCAGGCTTTTTACAAGGTGATCCTGCCGGAGATCAAGCCGGGCATCGTCTCCGGGGCCCTCACCGCCTTCACCATGAGCATCGACGACTTCATCATCAGCTACTTCACCGCCGGCTCCTCCTCTTCCACCCTGGCCATGACCATCTACGGCATGACCAAGAAGCGGGTGAGCCCGGAGATCAACGCCATCTCCACCATCCTCTTTGTCACCGTGATCCTCCTGCTGGCCGTTATCAATATCCGGGAGGCCCGGCTGGAGAAGATGGCCCAGCGCCGCCAGGCCGCCCCCTCCGCCACGGTGGCGGAGATGGCCGGCCAAAAGCCCCACCGCACCCCCTTCCTGGCAAAGGCGGCAGCGGCTGTGGCCTGTGCCGCCGTGCTCGTCACCGCGGTGGTGGGCGCCTTCCAGAACACCCGCCAGCCGGTGGTGAACGTGTGCTCCTGGGGGGAGTATATCGACGAGGAACTCATCACCCAGTTTGAGGAGGAGACGGGCATCCTGGTCAACTACCAGACCGCCGAGAGCAACGAGGCCCTCTACTCCCTGCTGAAAAGCGGCGCGGGGGATTACGACGTCATCGTCCCCTCCGACTATATGATCTCGCAGCTTATCGAGGAGGATATGCTGGAGAAACTGGACTACAGCAGCATCCCCAACTTCTCCCTCATCGACGACCGCTTCAAAAACCTGCCCTACGACCCCACCAACGAGTACACTGTCCCCTATACCTGGGGCACCGTGGGCATCATCTACAACACCGCCATGGTGACCGAACCCCCCGCCAGTTGGAGCGTCATGTTTGACGACCAGTACGCCGGGAACGTGCTCATGTTCCGCAACTCCCGGGACGCCATGGCCACCGCCCTGCTCTATCTGGGGTATTCCCTGAACACCACCGATGAAGCGGAGCTGCGCCAGGCCGCTGGCCTCATTGCCGACGCCAAAAGCCGCGGGGTCTACCAGGCCTTTGTCATGGACGAGATCCTCCAGAAGATGGAGGGGGGCAACGCCGCCATCGGCGCCTACTACGCCGGGGACTACCTCTCCATGGCGGAGAACAACCCCGATCTGGCCTTCGTTGTGCCCCAGGAGGGCTCCAATTGGTTTGTGGACGCCATGTGCGTGCTCAAGGACGCCCCCCATTACGAGGAGGCCATGGCCTGGATCAATTTCATCGCCTCCACCGAAGCCAATCTCCGCAACATGGACTTTATCTGGTACGCCTCCCCCAACAAAGAGGCCCTGGAGCAGTATCCCGCTTACTACGAGGCCCTCTATGAGGAGGAGCTGGATCAGGAGACCTACGAGACCATGGCCGCCCCGGCGGAAGTTCTGGAGCGGTGTGAGTCCTATGTATCTCTTCCCACGGAGACCCGGCGGCTCTACAATGAACTGTGGATCGGTCTGGGAATTCAATAAGGAGGAATTTGTATGTCTGTCGCAATTGGACTGAAGGGCCGGGCCGAGACCGCGGTAGTTCACGAAAACACCGCCGCCGCTGTGGGCAGCGGGCTGCTGCCCGTCTTCGCCACTCCCATGATGGTGGCCCTGATGGAAAACGCCGCCGTCAATGCCCTGGAGGGACATCTGGCCGATGGAGAGGGCAGCGTAGGTACCCGTCTGGATATCTCCCACGACGCCGCCACCCCCGTGGGGATGAAGGTCTGGGCTGAGGCGGAGCTCACCGCCGCGGAGGGCCGGGCCCTCACCTTCACCGTGTGCGCCTTCGACGAATCCGGCCCTATCGGCAAGGGGCTCCACCAGCGCTTTATCATCGACAACGAACGCTTCATGGCCAAGGTGGAGCGGAAAAAATCGGAGGGCTGAGCCATGAGAGAAAAGAACAGTCTGATGGCCGCATGTGTACTCTACCTGATCCTGGGGCTGGTGCTCCTCTTCTTCCCCGGCCTCACCACCGCCGTCTTCTGCGCGGCCGTGGGCGTGCTTCTGCTTCTCTACGGCGCCATTACCGTCATCAGCTTTTTCCTCCACCGGGGTAGCGGCGCCAGCCTCACCTTCCAGGCAGAGCTGATCCTGGGGGTCATCTCCGCCGTGGTGGGCGGCTTCTTCCTTACCCACTCCAGCTTCATCATTTCCATCATCCCCGCAATCCTGGGCCTCTACGTGGTCATCGACGGCCTGGTGAACCTGAAGCGGGGGCTGGATATGCGCGCCTTCGGCTACGCCGGCTGGACGGCCACGCTGGTCATGTCAGTGGTCTCTCTGGCGCTGGGTGGCCTCATCCTCCGACACCCCTCCGGCGTGGGACTCACTCTGTGGCGTATCATCGGCGGCGCCTTCCTCTACCAGGGGATCTCCGACCTGTGGGCTATCCTCACCCTGAACAAGCTTATCAGGGGCGAATAACAAAAAGCTCCCTGAGCCTTCGGCTCAGGGAGCTTTTTCAGCCGTCTCCCCGCAAAACGTTGTGGACATAGGCCTCCAACTCGTTCATGGATTTCACATTTCCCTTCCGGGTCATGATCTGCTCCCGGGCATACTGGGGGATCTGGGCAAACAGCGCCGACGCCCTGGGATCCGCGGAGAGCAGCGCCTCCAGATTCTTATACTGCTTCATCTTCTCTCACCTCGCCTTCAGTTTCTCCGCCCATATCTCTCCCATACCCGGAAAATTCAGGTTGCATCCGCCCTTTGATGGGTGTACAATAACAATAGCTTCCTTTCGTGAAACGAATCAAATGATCAGGAGGGATCGGTATGCAGTATAAGATCATCGGTGAGCCTCTGCCCGTGGTGGAGTGCCAGCTCGCCGCAGGCGAAGCTATGATCACCGAGCGGGGCTCCATGTGCTGGATGAGTCCCAACATGAAGATGGAGACCAGCGCGGGAGGCGTGGGCAAGGCCTTTGGCCGTATGTTCTCCGGAGAGTCCATGTTCCAGAATACATACACCGCCCAGGGTGGGCCCGGCATGATCTCCTTTGCCTCCAGCTTCCCCGGCTCCATCCGGGTCATTGACATCGCCCCCGGCCGGGAGGTGGTAGTGCAGAAGTCCGGCTTCCTGGCCTCCGAGGCGGGGGTAGAGCTGTCCGTCTTCTTCCAGAAAAAGGCCAGCGCCGGCTTCTTCGGCGGCGAGGGCTTCATCATGCAGAAGCTCTCCGGTCAGGGCACCGCCTTTGTGGAGATCGACGGCTACGCCGTGGAGTACGAACTGGCTCCCGGCCAGCAAATGGTCATCGACACTGGCTATTTAGCCATGTGTGACGCCTCCTGTTCCATCGACATCGTCAGCGTAAAGGGCGTCAAGAACGTGCTCTTTGGCGGCGAGGGTCTTTTCAACACCGTGGTCACCGGCCCCGGCAAGATCGTGCTACAGACCATGCCCATCAGCAGCTTTGCCGGCGCCCTCGGCCCCTTCGTAAGCTCCGGAAGCTGAATCGCCGAATGGCCGGGGCAAAGGCCCCGGCCATTCTTTTCTTCAAAAGCTGAAAATTTCCCGGAAAGGGCTTGACAATCCGCCGGTATTTGGTATAATAGTTCTTGCGCTTGCGACAGCAACGCGAAATAGCGGGTTTGTGTAAGGGTAGCACAGCAGACTCTGACTCTGTATGTGAGGGTTCGAATCCTTCACCCGCTGCCAAAAGTCCCCACACCAAATGGTGTGGGGACTTTTTTGTTGCAGCAACGCATCGTCCCACTATTGGAGGTACGTTACGCGAATTCAAGCAGTATCCTATGGATATCTTTCAAAATACTATAGTCCCTATGCAATACAGCATTGGTCGGTATAGATCCGAAAGAATTTCCTGATAGCCTGCATGGAGGTGTTGAATACGATTTCCAGCACCTTGTCGCCGGTGTAACCAAAGGCAAAGCCACAATATTCTTCGCTGTCCTCTATCCGTTATAGCCCATATCCATCATTGCCGCCCCTCCAGTGCCGCTTCGATAAACCCCTTGAAAAGCGGGTGTGGCCGATTGGGACGGCTCTTGAATTCCGGATGGTACTGAACACCAACATAGAACAGGCGGTCAGTCAACTCAACCGTTTCCACCAGTCTGCCATCCGGAGAAAATCCACTCAGTGTCAGACCGGCAGCACAGAAGTCATCCCGGTAATCATTGTTGAATTCATAGCGGTGACGATGCCGTTCGTCGATCCACAGTTCTCCATAGCACCGGGCCATAGTCGTATTCGGCTTGATCCGGCAAGGATAGCTGCCAAGGCGCAGCGTGCCGCCTTTGTCGACCTCCTCGCTCTGACCGGGCATAAAGTCGATGACTTTGTTCATTCCATCTGGGTCAAACTCACCTGAGTTTGCATCTGCGATACCAAGCACATGACGGGCATATTCTATGACAGCGATTTGCATTCCAAGGCAGATGCCGAAATAGGGGATGTAGTTCTCCCGTGCATACTGCGCCGCCAGGATCATGCCCTCAACGCCGCGGTCACCGAACCCACCGGGGACGATAATACCGTCCAGACCGGATAGGATATTGTTTTTCGTTTCCTCTGTGATGATCTCGGAGTCAATCCACTGAATGTCAATCATGGAGTCAAGAGCAAAACCTGCATGGCGGAGAGCCTCAGCCACGGAGAGATAGGCATCGTGGAGCTGTATATACTTGCCGACAAGTCCAATGGTTACAGTTTTGCTGCGGCTCTTGATGGCATCGACCATGGCCTGCCACTCGCTCAGATCAGGTTCTGGGGCGGTCAAATGTAGTTCCCGGCAGACAATAGAGGAAAGCCGCGATTTTTCCAGAAACAGCGGCGCTTCATAGAGTACGGGAATGGTCAGGTTTTCAATGACGCAGTCCTGCTTTACATTGCAGAAGTTAGCAATTTTACGGAAGATACTCTTATCTGCTATGGGTTCATCACAGCGTAGGACGATGATGTCAGGTGTGATACCCATGCCTTGCAGTTCCTTCACAGAGTGCTGGGTGGGTTTGGATTTATGTTCGCCGGAGGCTTTCAGGTAGGGAACCAGCGTGACGTGGATATACAGAGCATTCTCCCGGCCTACTTCATGGCCCACCTGACGGATAGCCTCGATGAAAGGCTGACTTTCGATGTCACCAATGGTACCACCGATCTCTGTGATGACCACATCGGCCTCGGCTTTATTGCCGACCTTGTAAATAAAACGTCTGATCTCATCGGTGATGTGGGGGATGGTCTGTACGGTAGTTCCAAGATATTTGCCCCGACGTTCCTTGGCGATGACATTGGAATAGACTTTGCCTGTGGTTAGATTGGAGTACTTATTCAGATCTTCGTCAATGAAGCGTTCATAGTGACCCAGGTCCAGATCGGTTTCCGCACCATCTTCGGTCACATAGACCTCGCCGTGCTGATAGGGACTCATGGTACCGGGGTCTACATTGATGTAGGGGTCCAGCTTCTGTGCTGCCACCTTTAACCCACGCGCTTTCAGCAGACGCCCCAAAGACGCTGCGGTAATACCTTTACCCAGCCCGGACACCACGCCGCCGGTCACAAAAATATACTTTGTCATATGCCATCCTCCTAAAACAAAAAAGAAGAAGGCGTTCATCAGGGGACAAAAATCCCCTGATGAACGCCTTCGTTCAACAGGCTGTATTATACTGCAACGGACTTTGATTTGTCAATTAGGGTTTTCACATTTTGACACGGCCCAGATTTTACAGGAAAGCGTGCTCGAGACCGGAGGAAGATAAAAGGTGCACATTCCTGAATCCCTATCGGAATGTGCACCTTTGCACTATTGATATGTCTTGATGATATTTTCGGCGACTTCACGCTTGGATAGTCTCATATCCATAGACTGCTTTTCTATGTAACGGTGAGCTTCAGCCTCTGTCATGCTTAGGCACTCAATCAGCAACCATTTTGCACGGTTGACCAAGCGGATTTCCTCAATTTTTTCCTCGACAGTTGCCTGCTTTGCCTCCATTTGGCGCATACGCTCTCTGGTAGCACATAGAATCCGCAGATTCTGAGCCACCATCTGCATATTGGTGGGCTTGGACAGCGTGATCACACCGTAGCTGACAACCTTGGCGTATATGTCATTGAAATGGTCGTTCTTCACCAGCAGTAAAACGCCCGCGCCGCTGTTGGTACATATGTCGACAGCCAGTCTCATTCCGAAATCGTCTGGCAACGGCGCGTTGATCAATACGATATCGAACGCGGTATCCACAATCCTTCTTCGAGCCTCACTGATACTATGCACCGTGGTAACTGGCCAATAATCCGTTATAGGGAGCAGTGGCATAATACTGTTGGCAAAAGTGTCCGAAGCAGTGACAATCAACACGCTGTAAGTTCGTTCCCGGAAGACCACAAGCTCCCCTCCTTTCTGCCTTATAATCGGCAAAACATTTATCTGTGACTGTAAGCCGCAATCACAGTTTCGGGAAGATGGTCTTTTACAAAGGTACTGGCAATAGCAATGGCTGCAGCTTCATACATCGACCCAGGCAGCTTTCTTAAAGCGGCCAATTCCTCAGCGGAGGCAGTGTAAAGGTTGAAGTCAGATGCGGGCGGAAGATACAGTTCCTTTTCGATTCCATAAAGTCCGGCATAAATCAGAAGCGCATAGGCAATATACGGATTCGTCATCGGGTCTGCGGAGCGCAGCTCCGCACGACGGTATTCTCCGACTGCCGCAGGAATACGGATGAGCTGGGAGCGGTTTTCAGCTGACCATGTTACATAACGGGGCGCCTTATCATGACCAAGGCGCCGATAGGATTCCTCACAAGGGTTCAGGAACAGGGTCATTTCCTCAATTTTTTCAAGGATTCCTGCAATCACACAGGGCAGAGGGTCAGGCTTGCCATTTCCTTTGGCAGAGATGTTGATGTGCATACCGTTGCCATCCTTATCAGCCAGCGGCTTGGGAGAAAAATCGGCGCATAGTCCATTCTGGGCTGCTACTGTACGAACAATTGCGTTGAAGGTAATGGCATTGTCGGCTGCGGTAAGCGGATCAGAATAGCGGAAGTCGATCTCATTTTGCCCCGGTCCGCCCTCGTGATGGGAAGTCTCCGGACGAATACCCATCTGTTCCAACATCAAGCAAATTTCACGTCGAATGTTTTCCCCTTTGTCATCCGGCGCAATGTCCATATAGCTGGCGTGATCGTAGGGGATCTTTGTGGGTTCACCGTGTTCATCGACCTTGAACAGGTAGAACTCCATCTCTGCGCCAAATGCAAAAGAATACCCCATTTCAGAAGCATCGGCCACAGCTTTTTTCAGGATGTTACGGGTATCACGCTCAAATGCTCTGCCATCCGGGTAGGAGATATCGCAGAACATACGCACGACCTTGCCCTGCTCTGGACGCCAGGGAAGCTGGATCAGTGTGGATGCGTCAGGATGCAGCAATAGATCGGAGCGCACCTCACCACCAAAACCGCCAATCGCCGAAGCGTCAATAGCAATTCCAAAATCAAATGCTCGCTTCAGTTCACTGGGCATAATAGCTACATTATGCTGCTTTCCATAGACATTACAGAATGCCAGTCGGATGAATTTAATATCTTCCTCCTGAACAAACTGCATCACTTCTTCCGGTGTGTACTTCACGATATCACCTGCTTTCTTTAATTCAGAACATACATTTGTTTATACGGATTTTGATTATCCGGGGTAATCACGGTAAAAGGGGAATGCAGAAGTTCCTCGTAGCTGCCTCCAAAAAGCTCGCAGTATGCTTGCACATATCCGCTTATTTCAGTCAAGTCATCAACTGTTGCAGAATGGCCCGTGACCTGTTTGGGAAGCAAAATGTTTTTACAGTCTGACCGCAGGAACAGCTTTCCTCCGTGCATACCGGTACAGGGGAAATTGCTTACGATAGGGCGGCTGCTCTCGGATAGTCCCAACACGATAATGACTCCGCCTGCTTGATACTCGCCAAGGAAACTTCCAGCCTTGCCGCCAATCACCATAACGGGGATCTTGTCGCCATAAGCCTTCATATGGATACCCGCACGGTAGCCGGCGTCACCCTCGACAAAGAGCTCGCCGCCTCGCATTGCATACCCGGCAGCATCTCCAATACTGCCGTGGACAATAATTCTGCCAGCATTCATCGTATCGCCGACTGCATCCTGCGCGTTTCCTTGAACTTCAATGCAGGCTCCATTCAAATATGCCCCCAGAGCATTGCCGGGAGTTCCTGAGATATCAATGTGCCTGTGCTCCAGTCCCGCACCGATAAACCTCTGCCCAAAGCATCCGGTGATCGAAATATCTCCAGAAGAGCTTTTAATTTCTGCATTTAGTTGTTGGTAATCCATATGAGATGCATCAATACAAAGCATTATAGCACACCTCCAAATATTTTTCCATATAGGGTCATTCGCCTGCGTGAGAAATCCCGAGGATAGCAAGCTCTCTGTCCGTCATGCCAATGCCACGAAGCATCAAACGGTTTCCTTTTAAGGCTTCAATGGAGTTGACACCCATGCCTCCCATCATCTCTTTGATTTCATGCCTCCATGCGGTCATAAGATTAATGAGCCTTTGGCTCCCCACATGAACATCAAGCCGCTTGACCAATTCCGGGTCCTGTGTAGCAATTCCCCAGTTACATTTTCCGGTCTGGCAGGATCTGCACAGATGACACCCCAGCGCAAGCAACGCAGCCGTTCCGATGTAACAGGCATCTGCCCCCAAAGCAACCGCTTTGATGACATCTGCCGAAGAGCGAATACTTCCGCCAACAATTAAAGAGACATTATTTCTGATCCCTTCATCACGAAGCCTTTGATCGACAGCAGCCAGTGCCAGTTCAATGGGGATTCCGACATTGTCACGAATACGAGTAGGAGCAGCTCCGGTACCGCCCCGGAACCCATCAATAGCAATGATGTCTGCACCGCTGCGGGCGATTCCACTGGCAATAGCGGCAATGTTGTGGACTGCCGCAACTTTAACGATAATGGGCTTTCTGTGGTTTGTCGCCTCTTTCAGAGAATAAACCAACTGGCCCAGATCCTCAATGGAATAAATGTCGTGGTGAGGTGCGGGGGATATGGCGTCGGTTCCTTCTGGTACCATTCTGGTACGGGAAACATCTCCAGTTATTTTAGCTCCGGGCAAATGACCACCAATACCAGGCTTTGCTCCTTGTCCCATCTTGATCTCAATTGCAGCACCAGCTTCCAGATAATCCTTATATACACCGAAACGCCCGGAGGCCACCTGAACGATGGTGTTCTCTCCATATACGTAGAAATCTTCGTGCAGACCGCCTTCACCAGTGTTATAACAAATGCCAAGTTCCTGGGCTGCTTTGGCAAGACAGGCGTGAGCATTATAGCTGACGGATCCATAACTCATGGCAGAGAACATGACCGGCATAGAAAGCTCAATCTGCGGGGGCAGTTCACATTTTAGTTTCCCTTGCTCATCCCTTTGTATAGCAGATGGTTTCTTACCTAAAAATACCCGGGTTTCCATGGGCTCACGCAGAGGATCAATGGACGGATTCGTCACCTGAGATGCGTTGATCAGAATTCTGTCCCAATAGACCGGAAAGCGCTTGGGGTTTCCCATGGAGGACAGAAGAACGCCGCCGCTTCCAGCCTGCTTATAAAGTTCTTTGATGGTATCCTCATCCCAGTTGGCATTCTCCCGGAAGGTACAGTCGTTCTTTGCGATCTTCAGGGCGTGGGCGGGACAGAAACACACACATCGCTGGCAATTCACGCATTTGCTCTCATCGCAAACCATGCGCTTTTTTACGCTGTCATAGACATGGACTCCGTTTGCACATTGCTTTTCACAAATACGGCAGTTGGTACATCTGCCGTCGTTGCGAATGACCTCAAATTGAGGATAAATATAGTCGATTCCCATTAGAATTTACCCTCCTTAACACGAACGATCACCGGTTCTCCTCCGGCCGGAGCATAAATATTTTCCACGCCTGGTTCCATAACCCGAATTGCAGCTTCCTCACTGGCGATGAAAACCTTATCATCTTTTTCTCCCACAACCATGCTGCGCAGCTTCAGTCGATCATTTAGTGCCATGAGGCCGCCGTCAAATCCAAGGATGATAGAAAACGGACCGGTCACCAAAAGGCTGGAGAATACTTTGCGCAGATACAGGAGTTTCTTTTGTTCACACTCGTCCTTTCTCGCTATCGTCGACCAAAACGGCGCTGCGATCACCGAAGCCATTTCTTCCAGCGAAAGGCCCTGCTTGCGAAGCAGATAGTCTGCAATATAGGTAATAACCTCTGTATCTGTTTGCAACGTACACTTATATCCGAACATTTCAATAAAACGGCGGTTTGCATCATAGGAAGATATTTCGCCGTTGTGAACAATGGAGTAGTCCAGCAGGGCAAAAGGATGTGCGCCGCCCCACCAGCCGGGAGTATTGGTGGGATACCTGCCATGTGCAGTCCAGCTGTACGCCTCATATTCTTCCAGCCGGTAGAAGTATCCTACATCCTCTGGGAAGCCAACGGCCTTGAACACCCCCATGTTTTTCCCGCCTGAAAATACATACGCCCCTTTCATTTGTGTGTTAATGGTCATCACCGCACGGGCCACACATTCTTCCTCATTCAACTGCATGGAAGCCAAAACGCTGCGCAAGGGACTGACAAAAAACCTCCAAATGAGCGGCTCGTCTGTAATTGCAGGAGTTGTCCTGGTGGGAATTCGTTCCGCATGGACGATCTCCATGGTTTCCCGCAAAAGGGCTTCGCAGCTTTTTCTGGCAGCGCGGTCATCCAGAAACATATGTAAGGCAAAGAAGTCCTTATATTCAGGATAAATGCCGTAAGCTGCGAAGCCGCCTCCAAGGCCATTGGACCGGTCATGCATTGGTTTCATACTTTCAATAATCTTCTCTCCGGTCATGCGATTGCCTTCTCTTGAAATAACGGCAGAGATCGCGCAGCCGGATGGAATTCGGATTTGACCTTCGACTTTGTTCATGCAATCAACCCCTAACAATAACAAAAGAACGATGATGTCGTGCAAGGAAAGCGCACTTTCCCGGCAGAACATCATCGTTCTTTTACAAAAATACATGATTTTATGAATAAATGCAACCCTGCAAATTGCAAAAAAATGGTCCTTCATCAAAAATTGGTTTTTAGCAGATTGACGGTTGACATTTTTCACTTCCTGTTGTATATTTTGCGGTGTTAAGAGACATTGGCGTCTCGGAGGGGTATCCCTCTATGCGCCAGTGTCTCTTTTTATTTTCTCTGAAAGGAAGGACCACTATGACGACTGTCCCAGAATACTTTGGAAGCTTGGTCTTTGACAGCCGCATGATGAAAGCTCGCCTGTCTGCGGATGTGTACCACTCTCTGAAGAGAACCATTCAAAAGGGCACAAAGCTGGACCTGTCGGTGGCAAATGCTGTCGCCGCTGCAATGAAGGACTGGGCGGTCGAAAACGGAGCCACTCATTTTACTCACTGGTTCCAACCTCTTACTGGGGTCACAGCTGAAAAGCATGACAGCTTTATCACTCCCGCCCCGGACGGCAGAGTGATCATGGAGTTTTCAGGTAAAGAACTGATCAAGGGTGAGCCGGACGCATCTTCGTTCCCCTCCGGCGGTCTGCGTGCCACCTTTGAAGCCCGCGGCTATACTGCCTGGGACCCCACCAGTTACGCTTTTATCAAGGGCAAAACGCTCTGTATCCCCACCGCATTCTGTTCCTACGGTGGCGAGGCACTGGATAAGAAAACGCCTTTGCTCCGCAGCATGGAGGCTTTGAACAAGCAGTCGCTTCGGATTCTGAAGCTTTTCGGACATGACAATGTCAAGCGGGTCTGCGCCTGCGTTGGACCGGAACAGGAATATTTTCTGGTCGATAAGGCTATGTACGATAAGCGGAAGGACCTGATCTATACCGGCAGAACACTGTTTGGTGCCAAGCCTCCCAAGGGTCAGGAACTTGATGACCATTATTTCGGCACGATCAAGCCCCGCGTAGCCGCCTTTATGGACGATCTGAATACCGAGCTTTGGAAGCTGGGAATTCTGGCTAAAACCGAACATAACGAAGTAGCACCGGCACAGCACGAACTTGCTCCCATTTATACAACCACTAATATCGCCACCGACCAGAACCAGCTGACAATGGAGATCATGCAGAAGGTTGCCGCAAAGCATGACCTGGTCTGTCTACTGCACGAAAAGCCTTTTGCGGGTGTCAACGGTTCCGGCAAGCACAACAACTGGTCACTCTCCACCGATACCGGCATCAACCTTTTTGCCTCCGGAGAAACTCCCTATGAAAATGCGCAGTTCCTGCTGTTCCTGGTCGCCGTCGTTCAGGCTGTGGACGATTATCAGGGGCTTCTGCGAGCTGCCGTTGCCACTGCCGGCAATGACCATCGTCTGGGAGCCAACGAGGCCCCTCCTGCGGTAATTTCCATCTTCCTTGGCGACGAGCTGACGGCGATCCTCGACTCTATTGAAAACGACACTCCTTACAACGGCGTCGAGAAAAAGAAGATGAAGCTGGGCGTTGACGCTCTTCCTCGCTTCACAAGAGACAACACCGACCGCAACCGCACCTCTCCCTTCGCGTTCACTGGCAACAAGTTTGAGTTCCGTATGCTCGGTTCTTCCAACTCCATCGCCTGTGCCAACATTATGCTGAACACAGCGGTCGCTGAATCCCTGCGGCTTTTCGCTGATGAGCTGGAAGGCGCATCTGATTTCAACAAGGCGCTGCACGACCTGATCAAGAAGACCATCAAGACGCATAAGCGCATCATCTTCAACGGTAACGGCTATGACGATGCTTGGATCAAGGAGGCAACCGAAGAACGCGGATTGCTGAATCTGCGCACTACGCCGGATGCCATCCCCATGCTGATACAGAAAGACAATATGGATATGCTGATGGCGCACAAGGTCTACACAGAATCCGAAATTCGTTCCCGCCACGAGATTTTGCTGGAAAACTACTGCAAAGTCGTGCGCATTGAAGCGCTGACCATGGCGGATATGGCGAGGAAGGAGATCCTCCCCGCGGTGGAAGCCTATGTATCCAGTCTGGTATCTGTTACCACAGCCAAAAAGGCACTTGATGCAGAGATACCCAGCAACTATGAGCAGAAACTAATCAAGTGTTTGACCACATTGGTCGATACCATTGACCACAGGACGGATGTTCTGGAACAGGCAATGGTGAAGCTGGACACGATGGGAGCCCTTGCAGAAGAAGCGGCCTTCATTCGTGATGATATTATTCCCAAGATGTGTGAGCTGCGTGCGGTCGCAGACGAAGCTGAAACGCTGACCGCCGCAAAGTATTGGCCGTTCCCCACTTACGGCGATTTGCTGTTTGGCGTAAAGTAAATAAACCTTTTAAAAGCGTTTGAAAAAAGAGAAGTAATACAAGAGCTCACCCACAGAGAGTGCGGAAGGCTGAGAGCCGCACGGCAGAGCTTGTACGAATAACACTTTTCGAGCTGCAATCTGAACAGAGTGGTCTCAGTAGGTGCGCCGGGACGCCGCACGTTATGCGGCAGAGCCTTTGCTTGAGGCTCGGAAATGAGAACAAATACAGGTGGCACCGCGAGAACAGCACTTGCCCTGTAGAATGCTGATTACTTTTTATGGAGGGTCTTACCATGTGTTCTATTATGGGATATTGTTCCTGTGGTGTCACCTATGACGATTTCAAGGCAGCCTTTGAGCGGACGAAGTCCCGCGGTCCCGATGATACAAAAATCATCTTCACCAGGAAGGGGCTGTTGGGGTTCCATCGTCTGGCAATTATGGGATTGCATCCTGCGGGGATGCAGCCCTTTGAACTGGACGGCAGTGCTGTTGTATGCAACGGTGAGATCTACGGATTTGAGCACATTCGCCAGGTTTTGCAGGAAAAAGGATATCATTTTCAAAGTGAGTCGGATTGTGAGATCCTACTCCCTCTCTACAAAGAATACGGGACCGCTATGTTCCGGATGCTGGATGCGGAATTTGCCCTGATTATTTACGATGCGGAAGAAAAGGCTTTTATTGCCGCACGAGATCCCATCGGTATTCGTCCACTTTACTATGGCTATGACAAGGCAGAAGACATCGTCTTTGCCAGCGAAGCCAAGAACCTGGTCGGCATCTGTGGAAAAATCATGCCGTTCCCGCCCGGACATTATTACAAAGACGGTAAATTTGTATGCTATCGGGATATAGCAAAAGTAAGCTGTGTCTGCTACGATGATTTGGAGACTGTTTGCAGGACGATTCGTGAAAAGCTGATCACAGGCATTGAAAAGCGACTGGTCGCCGATGCCAATGTGGGGTTCCTTCTCAGTGGCGGACTGGATTCCTCCTTGGTGTGTGCCGTTGCTCAGAAATGCTCTGACAAGCCGATCCGCACTTTTGCGGTTGGCATGAGCAAAGATGCCATCGACCTGAAATACGCAAAGGAAGTGGCAGATTACATCGGCAGCGAACACACGGAGGTCTATATGACACCGGATGAAGTGATTGCTTCCCTTGAAACGGTGATCGCATTGCTGGGAACCTATGACATCACCACCATCCGGGCCAGCATGGGCATGTATCTGGTCTGCAAGGCCATTCACGAGCAAACTGATATCCGCGTTCTGTTGACGGGCGAGATCAGCGACGAGCTGTTTGGCTATAAGTACACGGATTTTGCTCCCTCTGCTGCGGAGTTCCAAAAAGAAGCTGTCAAGCGCATCCAGGAACTGCACATGTACGATGTGCTGCGGGCCGACCGCTGCATCTCGGTCAACTCTCTGGAGGCCAGGGTCCCCTTTGGTGATTTGGATTTCGTGGAATACGTTATGAGCATTGATCCGGAGATGAAACTCAACAAATATGGAAAAGGCAAATATCTGCTCCGACACGCCTTCGAGGGCGACTATCTGCCCCAAAGCATCCTTTATCGTGAAAAGGCCGCCTTTTCTGATGCCGTGGGTCATTCCATGGTGGACTACCTGAAGGAATACGCGGAAAGCCTCTACACCGATACAGAGTTTGAGGAGAAGCGGATGACCTATGACCATGCCCGGCCCTTTACCAAGGAGTCGCTGCTGTATCGCGAGATTTTTGAAAAATATTACCCTGGCCAGAGCGAGATGGTCGTTAACTTCTGGATGCCCAACAAATCCTGGAAGGGCTGCGATGTGAACGACCCGTCTGCCCGAGTGCTTGCAAACTATGGTGACAGCGGAAAATAGTGAACCGGATTCCAGTATTGGCGGAGAATACCCGACGTCTTTTCCAAGTCGTAGCGATAAGGATCAGTTTGAAAGATAATTACAGCATAAAGTAAAGGCCAAGGAGGGTCAAGTCATGAAAAACTGTGCAATCGTTGGAATCAACTGGGGCGACGAAGGAAAAGGCCGTATGGTTGACCTACTCACCCAAGATTATGATGTGGTCGTGCGTTATCAGGGCGGCGGAAACGCCGGTCATACCGTCATCAATGAGCATGGCAAATTCGCCCTGCATCTGCTTCCCTCCGGTATTTTCAGACCGGGTGTGGTGAACATTCTGGGAAACGGCGTTGCTTTGGATCTGGAGAACCTTTGGCATGAGATTGAAAGCGTTACTGCAAAGGGTGTTTCCATTACGCCTGATAATTTGAAAATCAGTGATCGTGCTTCTCTGGTGCTGCCCTGGCATATTGCTCTGGATGAGTTGGAAGAAACCCGGCTGATGGACAAAAAATACGGTTCCACCAAGCAGGGCATTGCTCCGTTTTACTCAGACAAATATCAAAAGAAAACGATTCAGGCCGGCGAACTGTTCTATCCGAAATATCTGGCGCGCCATCTGACCGATCTGCTGGAATGGAAGAACCTGACCCTGACCGGTGTTTACGGCGCACAACCTTACGCCCTGGAGAAACTGTGTGAATATCTCCACGAGTACGGAAGCAAACTGAAGCCCTTTATCTGTGATACCGGCGATTGGCTGCACAGTGCGCAGGCCAAAGGAAAGAGTGTACTGTTTGAGGCACAGCTAGGTGCGCTCCGTGATCTGGACTACGGCATCTATCCTTATACCACCTCCTCCAATGTGGTAGCGGCCTACGCTCCGGTCGGCTCCGGCCTGCCCTCCGCAAAGCTGGACGAAGTGGTCGGCGTGGTAAAAGCCTACTCCACCTGTGTAGGCGAAGGTCCCTTCGTCTGCGAGTGGTTCGGCCCTGAAGCGGAAAAATTGCGTGAGGCTGGGTTTGAATACGGAGCAAAGACCGGGCGCCCCCGCCGCGTTGGTCCCATTGATATTGTGGCAACTCGCTATGGCGTACAGACCCAGGGGGCTACTACGATTGCCCTGACTAAGCTGGACGTTCTCAGCTATATGGAGCAGATCCCTGTCTGCACCAAATACGTAGTAAACGGAACAGAAACCGAGAAATTTCCTTTCCCCGCAGCCTTGACAGATGCCAAGCCGGTTATTGAATATCTGGAAGGCTGGGGTTGCGACATTTCCGATATCCGCACATGGGAGGAACTGCCTAAGCAGGCACAAGCCTATGTGGAACATATTGAACAGGACATCGGATGCCACATCGGTTATGTGTCCGTTGGCCCGGAGCGGGATGCATATATCAAACGGTAATAAGTAATGTCCATCCTCATATGAGCTGTGACGGGCGATTTTCCGTGGTTCATAACGATATCGTCGAAAACTACATGGCACTGCGGGAGAAACGCTCTGCAACGGCTAACATTTTCAGCAGCCAGAGAAAACAGCTGCGATATTGATAGGCCCAAGAACCTGGCGAAGTCTGTTACAGTAGAATAAATCAGCATGAAGGGAAGACCTACTATGTACGAAAAATATGAATCTCCCTTATCATCCCGCTATGCTTCTGAATATATGCTCCATCTGTTCTCTCAGGAAAAGCGCATCCAGACATGGAGAAAGCTCTGGGTAGCACTGGCACGGGCAGAGCATAAACTCGGCCTTCCTATTACAACGGAGCAGGTATCGGAACTGGAAGCGCACATTGAGGATATTGATTTTGCCTGTGCCGCACAAAGAGAAAAAGAAGTACGCCACGATGTAATGGCTCATGTTTACGCCTATGGAAAAGTGGCTCCTTCTGCGGCAGGCATCATCCATTTGGGTGCCACAAGCTGCTATGTGACAGACAACGGCGACCTGATCCTCTATTGTGACGGGCTATGTTATTTGCGCGGTGAGCTGCTGGGCGTTTTGAAAAACCTCGCGGCCTTTGCGAAAAAATACAAGGCTTTGCCTACCTTGGGCTATACCCATTACCAGCCTGCCCAGCTTGTCACGGTTGGCAAGCGGGCTACCCTCTGGATGCAGGATTTCCTTTCTGATCTGGAAGAACTAGATTTTGTTTTGGATAATATAAAGTTCCTGGGCTGCCGGGGCACCACAGGAACGGAAGCCAGTTTTGTGGAACTGTTCGAGGGAGACACAGCAAAGATTGACGAGATGAACCGCCAGATCAGTGCGGAATTTGGCTTTGACCGCTGCTTCGATGTCTGCGGACAAACATATCCCCGCAAGGTGGATAGCCGCATCTTGAACTGTCTTTCCTCCATTGCCCAAAGCGCATACCGGATGGCAAATGATATCCGGCTCCTACAGCATGACCGCCAGATCGAAGAACCCTTTGAAAAAAATCAAATCGGTTCCTCTGCCATGGCCTACAAGCGCAACCCCATGCGCTCGGAGCGTATTTGTTCACTGGCCCGTTATTTGATGGCTGACGCTATGAATGCGCCCATGACCGCTTCTGTCCAGTGGGCGGAGCGCACTCTGGACGATTCCGCCAACCGCCGCATTTCCATGCCGGAGGGTTTTCTCTGCGCCGACGCCATTTTGCGCCTGGCCAAAAACGTGACCAGTGGGCTTGTGGTAAATGAACAGGTCATCGATAAAACGGTGCGTGAATATCTGCCCTTCATTGCAACCGAAAACCTAATGATGGAAGCTGTCAAGCGGGGCGGCGATCGGCAGGAGCTCCATGAGATCATCCGCCGCTGCTCTCATGCCGCGTCCGCAAAGATGAAAGAAGGCGAATCTTGCGATTTGCTTCAGCGATTGGCGACAGAACCTGCTTTCGGCATGAGTGAAGCGGAACTCTGCGCTCTGCTCCAGCCGGAGGACTATATTGGCCGATGCCCGGAGCAGGTAGATGCGTTTCTCGCCAAAGTGCGCCCTCTGGTCGAAGGTGTTACCACCGTATCTGGCAACATTGAGCTGTAAGGAGGCTGCCCGATGGAAAAAATTTTGATCCTGGACTTCGGCGGACAGTACAACCAGCTCATTGCACGGCGGGTTCGTGAGTGCAATGTTTACTGTGAAGTGCATCCCTATACCATTTCTATGGAGGACATTAAGGCATTTTCTCCCATTGGCATCATTTTTACCGGCGGTCCCGGCAGTGTCTACACAGCCAACTCGCCACAGGTTGATTCCGCTGTATTTGAACTGGGTGTACCCGTATTGGGCATTTGCTATGGCTGCCAGCTCATTGCTCATCATCTCGGCGGTCAGGTAACACCTGCTCAGGATAACTCTGCCAGAGAGTACGGAAAAACTGAAACTTATTACGATGTGTCCAGCCCTATTTTCAACGGACTGCCGGAGAAGGGCATTTCTTGGATGAGCCACGGCGATTACATGGCTAAGGTTCCTGTCGGGTTTCAACTGACCGCACATTCCGCAGCCTGCCCCAACGTAGCCATTGCAGATGATGAGCGCCGCTTCTACGGTGTTCAATTCCATCCGGAGGTCAATCATACCGAACACGGCACTGATATGATCCGCAATTTCCTGTATGAAGTCTGTGGTGCCTGCGGCGACTGGACCATGGCAGATTACAAGGATACGGCGATCCGTCAGATCCGAGAAAAAGTGGGCAACGGCAAAGTCCTTTTGGCACTCAGCGGCGGAGTAGACAGTTCCGTGTGCGCCGCGCTTTTGGCAGAAGCCATCGGCAGTCAGCTTACCTGTGTTTTTGTGGATCAGGGGCTAATGCGTCTGAATGAGGGCGATGAGGTTGAGCTGGCTTTTTCCAAATGGAGCATGAACTTTATCCGGGTCAATGCTGAGAGCCGATTCCTCCTGAAGCTGGCTGGTGAGGCTGAACCGGAGCGCAAGCGCAAGATCATTGGGGAAGAGTTCATCCGTGTCTTTGAGGAAGAAGCTAAAAAAATAGGTGCCGTGGACTATCTTGCCCAAGGCACCATTTATCCTGATGTGATCGAATCCGGAGCAGGCACAGCCGCCGTCATCAAGAGCCACCACAATGTTGGCGGCCTGCCTGATTATGTGGAGTTCAAAGAAATCCTTGAGCCGCTGAATATGCTGTTCAAGGACGAGGTGCGGCAGCTTGGGCGTGAACTGGGCCTTCCGGAATACCTGGTCAGCCGTCAGCCTTTCCCCGGTCCCGGCCTTGCCATCCGAATTATCGGTGACATCACAAAGGATAAAACAGACACCTTACGGTGGGCAGATCACATTTTCCGGGATGAAATCGCCAAGGCCGGACAAGACAAGCTGTTGAGCCAGTATTTCGCTGTGCTGACCAATACCCGCAGCGTGGGTGTTATGGGCGATGGCCGGACCTATGACTACACTCTGGCTCTCCGCGCTGTTACCACCGACGATTTTATGACAGCTGACTGGGCACGTATTCCCTATGAAGTACTGGACAGGATCAGTGTCCGCATTGTTAACGAGGTGCGTAGTATTAACCGCATCGTATATGACATTACAAGTAAGCCGCCCGCTACAGTGGAGTGGGAGTAGTTCTTTCTCTATATCAAAACTATTCAATAGAGTGAGTCCTTCAGGATGGGTCATCATGGGCCTATTCTCGGTTCAACAAATGAGCAGACTATCAGACAACAGCAAATATTTACGTTCATACCGATGTGAATGAGCTTCTGGCCGCAGTGGAAAACTTTTAATATTACCGACAAGTTGCCAGTACAAAAGGGAAATGATCAGGAAAGAAAAACCTCGTAGCCATTGAGGCTACGAGGTTTTTCTTGGTGACCCGGCGGGGGCTCGAACCCCGGACAACCGGCTTAAAAGGCAGGTGCTCTACCAACTGAGCTACCGGGTCATATGGCTGGGATGGCTGGACTCGAACCAGCGATGCGGGAGTCAAAGTCCCGTGCCTTAACCGCTTGGCTACACCCCATTATCGTCCGCCTGGGGCGCGGAATGAAAAAGCGAAGGGCCGAAGCCGCGGCTTCGGCCCTCACGCCATGTCTGGGGTGGGCGAAGGGACTCGAACCCTCGACACTCGGAACCACAATCCGATGCTCTACCAACTGAACTACGCCCACCATATGAAATTGTGCGGACAACAAAAGGAATGGTACGCCTGGAGGGACTCGAACCCCCGACCCACTGCTTAGAAGGCAGTTGCTCTATCCACCTGAGCTACAGGCGCATATACAAGAAGTTCGCCTGTCAGGTGCTGTTGCTCCGCCGACTTCGTCGGCACTAACTGTCGCTATGTTCGCTGTGCTCACCAAGCGACAGTAAGTATCCACCTGAGCTACAGGCGCATATCATGCGCCCATCGGGGCCCCCGGGTCGCCGTCCCTCAGACGACCTGGGGAAAAGAGGGGCAGCGATACGAGCGAGCTTTCGGCATGGCCGGAAGCGAGGGATGTGGCGCTTGCCCCGACGCTGGAGCGGGTGATGGGAATCGAACCCACGCGACCAGCTTGGAAGGCTGGGATTCTACCATTGAACTACACCCGCACGGGTTTGACCGACATAACGTCAGCCAAAGTATAATAGCATATCCATCCTTCTTTTGTCAATCCCCTTTTTCCATCTCTTTCTGCCCTATGACAAAAACTCCTTGGTATTGCTTGCTCCCTCCCCGGCAAAACTGGTGCGTAAGGAGGGGTTGGCTTGGGTATTTTGTTCTGGCAATTTTTCTTTTACAGTTTGTGCGGCTTTTTTCTGGAGGTGGCCTTCGCCCGCCTCAGCCACAATCCAAAGCAGGATCGGAAGTGCCATCTCCTGCTCCCGGTGTGCCCGGTCTACGGTGTGGGCGCTCTTGGCATCCTGATCCTGCCCCAGGCCATCCGGCGCAGCCCCCTGCTCCTGTTTTTTGCCGGGGCGGCGGTGTGCACTCTGGCGGAGTGGAGCCTCTCCCTGTTCTATGAGTACGCCGCCGGGACGGTCTTCTGGGACTACCGGGCCCTCCCCTTCAATCTGAAGGGGAGAGTGTGCCTGCTGTTCAGTCTGTTCTGGGGGCTTTTGGCCCTTCCCCTGACTTACTTTCTGGCGCCTCTGGTATCCCAATGGGCCGCCGCCATTCCGGCGGCGGTGACCATCCCGGCGGCCCTCTTCTATCTGGGGGACGCCGCCACCTCGCTCTTCCTTCTGCGCCGGGGCGGCACAGAGTCACTGCGGTGGTATGCCCGGCTTAAACCTTTCGCAGCTCGTTGAGCGTGTCCTCTACGGTCTTTTTGGGGATGTACCCGCCGGCAAAGGCGATGAGCTGCTCCAGCGTCACCGTCCGGGCCGCGCCCAGCATGGGATGCCGCATCACCATGGGAAATTTCTTCTGAAAGACCGCCTTGGCAGGGGCGTAGTCCAGCAGCTCCCCCACTGTGATCTTGTTGTTTCTGAGATTCATTGTCTCACCTCCCACCCATCCTATGCCGGCACGTATGGATTTTGACTTGCCACTTTCGGCCAAACCGGATATAATAGTCCCATTCTATTTTGTCTGATCCGGGAGGTCTCCGCCATGCTCCATCCATTCCGCAGCGCCTTTCCCCAGCTCTCCCCCGACGTCCGCCTGGCGGACAACACCACCCTGATCGGTGAGGTGGAGGTGGAGGCGGACGCCAACATCTGGTTCGGAGCGGTGCTCCGGGCCGACCACCACCCCATCCGTGTGGGCCGCGGGAGCAACATTCAGGACAACTGCGTCCTCCACGCCGGAGAGGGTGGGCCCATCCTTCTAAAGGAAAATGTGACAATAGGCCACGCCGCCATCCTCCACTCCTGCACGGTCAAGGAGAGCTGCGTCATCGGCATGGGCGCCATCCTTCTGGACGGCTGCGTCATCGGCGCCGGCTCTCTGGTGGCGGCCGGATCACTGGTGACCAAGGACACCCTCATTCCCCCCGCCTCCCTTGTCATGGGCCGTCCCGCCAAGGTGGCGCGTCCCCTCACCCGGGAAGAGGTGGCCGGGAACCTTCAGTCCGCCCAGGATTACCGGGAGCTTGCCCGGCAGGAGCTTCCCCCCGCTCCGGAGGCCACGAAATGAGCGGCGGCGCCAAGGGCAGGCGCAGAGAGCAGTGGCGCTCCCTGCCCCGGGAGAAAAAGATCCTGGCCACGGTCTACACCATCCTGCGTTACTCCGTCATTCTGGTCCTCATCGCCCAGTTTTTCAACGGGGACTTTGAAAGCGTCTTTCTGTGCGTACTTACCCTCATTTTGTTCCTCATTCCCAACTTCATTGAGCAGCGGCTCCATATCGACGTGCCGGACACCCTGGAGGTCATCATACTCCTGTTCATCTACGCCGCCGAGATCCTGGGCGAGATCCGCTCGTTCTACACCATTTTCCCCTACTGGGACACCGTGCTCCACACCCTCAACGGCTTTCTGTGCGCCGCCATCGGCTTCTCCCTGGTGGACATCCTCAACCGCAACTCCAAGCTGACCTCCTTCTCCCTGTCTCCCGCCTATATGGCGGTGGTGGCCTTCTGCTTTTCCATGACGGTGGGGGTACTGTGGGAGTTTTTCGAGTGCGCCATGGATCATTTCTTTTTTCTGGACATGCAGAAGGACACGGTGGTAAACACCGTCTCCTCCGTGATGCTGGATCCCGACGGACTCAACCGGCGGGTGATCATCCGGGACATTGCCGACGTGATCGTCGTCCACTCCGACGGCGCTCAGCAGGCCCTGGGGCTGGGCGGTTATCTGGACATCGGACTGCTGGACACCATGAAGGATCTCTTTGTCAACTTCATCGGCGCCGTGGTCTTCTCCGTCATCGGCTACGTCTATGTCAAAGAGCGCGGCAAGGGCCGCTTTGCCCGCCGCTTCATCCCCCGGGTCATGGAAACATCGGATCCTGACGCCCCCTGAACGGGTATATCTCTCCCCTTCCCGGCCATACTAATCCCGTCCCCAATATTGGGCCGAATGAAAGGGAGGAATCATCCATGCAGAACACCAACGGCAATCCCAGCATCAAATGTTCCGTCAATTCCTGCGCCTACCACGCCGGCGCTACCGGCATGTGCACCCTCCAGGCCATCCAGGTGGGCTGTACCTGCAAGGACGTCAGCAAATGCGAGGCCACCGAGTGCGCCTCCTTCCAGCTGGGCGACCACGGCACCAGCTGCGGCTGCAAGTAAAGACGGGCCCCCTCCCAGGAGGGGGTTTACATAAAAGGAGAACTCTCATGTCCTACTGGCTATACATCCTCCGTTGCGGAGACAATACCCTCTATACCGGCATCGCCGCCGACGTGGACAAACGTCTGGAGCTTCACCGGAGCGGAAAAGGGGCAAAATACACCAGAGGCCGGAGCCCTCTCACAGTGGTCTACCGGGAGGAGCTCCCTGACAAGTCTGCCGCTCTCCGCCGGGAATTGGCGGTCAAAAAGCTCACCCGGGAGGAAAAGCTGGCTCTGATCCATGGGGGCAGTCAGTTTACATAACATAAGCACAGTGTACAAAAAAACGCCGGAGGGGCTCTGCCCTCCGGCGGCTCTTTTTTATGGGTAGACCCGCTCCCGCCGCTCCTGAAGGGCTCTGCTGATCTTCCAGGCCAGCGTCCCGCACAGAATGCCCATCAGGGCCCCGCAGAGCACATCGCTGGGAAAGTGAACGCCCACATAGAGCCGGGACAGTCCCATCACCGCCGCCAGCGCAAGGGCGGCGATCCCCTGCCGCCTGGGCATCGTATGGAAGAAAGCGGTAGCGGCGGCAAAGGCGGCGCTGGTGTGCCCCGAGGGAAAAGAGTTGGGATCCCTCTCCGTCACCAAGGGAATAAGACCCTCTATGATGAGCCAGGGCCGGGTACGTGCCACGATATTCTTGATGAGCACATTGGTAAACAGCAGACTGAATACCAGCGCCAGCAATCCGGTGAGCCCCGCCCGCCTGGTCCTGGGGATGACCAGCAGTCCGATACACAGGGCGATCCACAGCAGGCCGTGATCTCCCAGCTTGGTGTAAAAGGACAGGATGGGATCGGTGATCCCATTGCGGAGAAACGCCTGCACCCACAGCAGAAACTGACCCTCGATCTGTCCCAGCGCGTCCATCATGATCCTTTCCTCCTATCAAAAAAACGGGGCGGAGCTCACGCCCCGCCCCGGCTCTTTTCCGCTCAGTAGCCCGCTCCGGTGCCGCCCTCCCACGTGCAGGTGAGGATGGTGCCATAGGGCAACTCAAAGTGGGTGGTCTTGATGATATGGCTCTTGCCCGCCCGGATCTCCTGAGTACCCAGCTCGGTTTTGATGTTGCTGGCGACATAGGCCTGGGCCTCAAAGACCAGATCCACCTTTCCGGCCTGGCCCAGAGTCAGGGTGGTGTTGCCGCTGATGGTGGACAGCGTGGCCGTCTCCGGCCGGGGGGTTGCGGTCACACCGGTGATATATCCGGGCAGCAGCTCACCGTTGGCCATGAACTGATCCCCCGGCGCCCCCGCCGCCTGGGCGGCCGCGATATAGCCCTTGATGCTCTCATAGACCTCTTCGTCAATGTTCTCCGCCTTCATGGTGAAGGTGATATTGGTGCCCACATCCACCCGGGCGGGGCCCAGGCGCCCCGTCATCTTCAGGGCCACCGCCACAGCGGCCACGATGACGACCAGAATGACCAGCAGGTCGATGATATTGATCTTTCCGAATACTTTTCCGTTTTTCATGCTCTTCTCCTTATACCGACGGCAAAAAAATCCCCGTCGATTTCTGTTTCCTATGTGTGGTATTTGTGGTACAATAGTCTTTGGGACATGACGGATCCCACTCCGCTGTCCCGCTACTGTTTTTGTATTTTACCACATTCCCCCTGTGGTCTCAAGTCTTTTTTGGGAGGAAGAGCATGAAAGTTATCCACCTCATCTCCGGCGGTGACTCCGGCGGCGCCAAGACCCACGTCCATATGCTGCTGCAAAACCTTTCCCGGACCGTTGATGTGACCATGGTCTGCTTTATGGACGGCCCCTTCGCCCAGGAGGCCCGGGAACTGGGCATCAAGACCGTCATCTTTCCCGGCCGGAATATCTTCCGGGTCTACCGCCAACTCAAGCGCTACATTCTGGACGGCGGCTATGAACTCATCCACTGCCACGGCGCCCGGGGCAACATGATGGGCGCCCTGCTGCGCCCCTCCACCGGCCTTCCCGTGGTCTCCACCGTCCACTCCGACTACCGGCTGGACTATCTGGGCCGGCCCATGGCCCGATTTACCTACGGAGCGGTCAACACCGTAGCCCTGCGCTGTTTGAACTACCGCATCGGCGTCTCCGACGCCATGACCGATCTGCTCATCTCCCGGGGCTTTGATCCCGACAAGCTCTTCACCATCTATAACGGCATTGACTACACCCCCCACACCCCGTCCATGACCCGCTCGGAATATCTCAACAGTCTGGGCCTGGACTGGCCGGAGGACGCGGTGGTGGTAGGGATCGCCGCCCGGCTCAACCCCGTCAAGGACATCCCCACCCTGGTGCGGGGCTTTGCCATCGCCCACCAGGTCTGCCCCCAACTGCGGCTGCTCATCGCCGGCGACGGGGAGCAGATGGAGCTCCTTAAAAGGCTCCGCGCCGACCTGGGCGTCAGCAAAGAGGTCTGTCTTGCCGGCTGGGTCAACGACACCGACAGCTTCTATAACGCCCTGGATGTGAATACCCTCACCTCCCTCTCCGAGACCTTCCCCTACTCCATCACCGAGGGGGCCCGGGCCTCCCTGCCCATCGTGGCCAGCCGGGTGGGCGGCATCCCCTATCTCATCGACCACGGCGTCAACGGCTTTCTCTTTGAGCCCGGGGACGTGGAGACCCTGGCCCGGCATCTGACCGCCCTGGCACAGGACAAAACCCTCCGGGAGCACATGGGCGCGCGGCTCTACGAGAAGGGCCGCACCCAGTTCTCCCTGGAGAGCACCCTGGAGCGCCAGCTGGAGATCTACCGCACCATTCTGCGCCGTAAGGCCAGAAAGGCCGGCCGCCGGGACGGCGCCCTGGTCTGCGGCGCTTACGGCCGGGGCAACGCCGGGGACGACGCCATTCTGGAGGCCATTGTCCGGGAACTGCGTCAGCTGGATCCCGACCTGCCTGTCTGGGTCCTCTCCCGCAAGCCCCGGGACACCCGGCAGGCCTATCGTGTCAACTCCATCTACACCTTCAACGTTCCCCGGTTCCTTCTGCGGATGGAAAAGACCAAGCTCTACATCAACGGCGGCGGCTCTCTCATGCAGGACGCCACAAGCCGCCGCAGCCTGTGGTTTTATCTTTTCACCATTGCGGCGGCCAAGCTGCTGGGCAACCGGGTGATGATGTACGGCTGCGGCATCGGGCCCATCCAGTACCCCTCCAACCGAAAGCTTTGCGCCCGGATCCTCCAAAAGCGGGTGGACATGATCACCCTTCGGGACACCCACTCCAAAGCCGAGCTGGAGTCTATGTCCGTCACCGCGCCGGAGATCGTCCTGTCCGCCGACCCCACCGTTATCCTCCCCGCCGCCGAGGCGGCTACCGTGGACGGCATTCTGGAGGGCCTGGGTCTGGATCCGGCGGGGCGGTACATCGGCTTCACCCTCCGCCCCTGGCCCGGCTTCGAGGGCAGGGTGGAGCTTCTGGCAAAGGCCGCCGACTACGCCTATGAGACCTACGGCCTCACCCCCCTGTTCCTCCCCATCGAGAGCCGCCTGGACGTGGGCGCCGCCCAGCAGGTGGTCAGACATATGAAGGCCCCCCACTACCTGCTCAACGACACCGGCTCCTCCGCCCATGTGATCGGTCTCTTTGCCCGGATGCAGGTGGTGGTATCCATGCGCCTTCACGCCCTGGTCTTCGCCGCCGGACAGGGCGTCCCTCTGGTAGGCGTGGTGTACGACCCCAAGATCAGCTCCTTTCTGGACTACATCGGTCAGGATCTCTATACCGATCTGAACACTCTCACCCTGGAGGGTCTGACCGCCCACATCGACGCCGCAGTCTCCCGGATCGGCGACAACGCCTTCCTCTCCCAGGGAGTGGAGCGGCTGCGCTCTGTGGAACACCGCAACCAGGCAGCCGCCGGGCAGCTCCTGGGCATAGAAAGGGGGGATCGGACTTGAGGCAGATCGTTTGTCTGGCCGGAGAGAACTGGCAGAACGTCCCCACCCGCACCCAGCAGCTCATGCTCCGTATGAAGGACGCCCAGATCCTGTTTTTTGAGCCCTCTCCCCCCAAAGGCTCCCGCCACGACCGGGGAAGCCGCAGGGTGCGGCCCAATCTGATCGTGTGTACCCTCCCCCCCGCCCTCACCGCAGAGCCCTCCAACAGCTTTTTTTACCGCTGGTCTCAGCGCCGCTGTGTCCGGTACCTTCAGGCCGTCCTGGACAAGCACCACTTCCGGGACCCCGTGCTCTGGTGCGCCACCCCGGAGGGGGCCCAGTACCTGGAGGACGTCGCCTACCGCGGTCTGGTCTATGACTGTTATCAGGACTGGCCCGCCTGTCCCGATCCCTGGGAGAACGACCTCACCGCCGCCGCCGACGTGGTCTTCGCCGCCTCCCCCGACCTGATGGGCCGCCGGATGCTCCACAATCCCAACGTGGCCCTTCTTCCCTTCGGCTGCAGCTATTCCATGTTCGCCAAAGAGGGTCTTCCCCGTCCCCCCGCCCTGGCCCGGCTCCGGGGCCCCATTCTGGGCTTTGTGGGCACCCTTTGGCCCGACCTGGATCTGACCCCTCTTCTCTACCTGGCCCAGGCCCGTCCCGACTGTGACATTGTCCTGGTGGGCCCGGACAGGGGCTGCGTCATGCTCCCCGAGCTGGAGGCCTATCCCAACGTCCACCTTTTGGGCGCCGTAGAGTCGGTGGATCTGCCCGACTATGTCGCCTCCTTCCAGGTCTGCCTCTATCTGCTGCGCCGCAGTGAGCTGCAAAAGGACATTATCCACTCCCGACTCTTCGACTGCCTCTCCTCCGGCAGACCTATCGTGGCCATGCTCCGCCCTGACCAGGTGGAGCACTTCCCCGACGTGATCTACGGCGCCCACTCCCCGGGAGAGTTTGTCCAGCTGTGCTCCACCGCCCTGGCGGAACGGGGAAGCTGGATCCGGGAGCGCCGCCGGGAATACGGTCGGGCCGCCGCCTGGAGCGAGCGCGCCAACGAGGTCAACCGCATTTTGGAGAGCATCGGTCTATTTACATAATTAGTTTACATAATTTTTATCAGGTCATATCCGTCCACCCCCCGCCGTATGTTTACGGCAGGGGGTGTTTCCATGTCTTGTGTTCCCGTCCTTCTCCTTCTGGCCGGGGTGATCCTGGTCAACGGCTGGACCGATGCGCCCAACGCCATTGCCGCCCCTGTGGCCGCGGGGGTGCTGTCCTTTCCCAGCGCGGTGATCCTGGCGGCGGTGTGCAATCTGCTGGGGGTGGTGTGTACCGCCCGGATCAGCGACGCGGTGGCCCGCACCCTCTACTCCATTGCCGACTTCGGCCCCCAGGCCCTCACCGCCCTTACCGCCACCCTTTCCGCCACCGTGCTCTGGGCGGTCTTTGCCTGGCGCTTTGGCGTCCCCACCAGCGAGAGCCACGCCCTGGTGGCCGGGCTCACCGGCGCCGCTCTGGCCCTGGGGGCGGATCGGCTCCGCCTGGCCCCTCTGCTCTGGGTGGGGCTGGGCCTTGTGCTCTCTCTGGCCCTTGGGGTTCTGCTGGGCCGACTTTTCCGCCGTCGGCTCCCCCGACGCCGGGAGAGCTTTTACCGGCGGGGGCAGGTGATCGGGGCCGCCCTCACCGCCTTTCTCCACGGGGCCCAGGACGGCCAGAAATTTTTGGGCGTGGGCGCCCTGCTCCTCTCCCTGGGCCGGGGACACGATTCCCTCCCGGGCTGGGCCAGCTGGGTCTGCGCCCTTCTCATGGCCCTGGGCACCCTCATCGGGGGCCGCCGCATTATCGACACCGTGGGCCGGAAAATGGTGACGCTGGACGCCCGCTCCGGCTTTGCCGCTGAGTGCGCCTGCGCCCTCACTCTGGCGGCGTGCACCCTCTGGGGTTTTCCCGTATCCACCACCCACGCCAAAACCGCCGCCATTTTAGGCGCCGGAGCCGCCCCCGACGGCAGGGTGGCGGGCTCTCTCGGCCTCGCTTGGCTGTTCACCTTTCCCGCCTGCGGTTTTTTGTCCTTTTTCCTCGTCAAATGCCTGATCCTGTGATACAATATCTCCCGACAGACGGGAGGTATTGCGATGCTTCGTTATGACACGGTGATCTTTGACCTGGACGGCACCCTTTTGAATACTCTGGACGACCTGGCGGGGGCGGTGAACTACGCCCTGGAGAAGATGGGCTGGCCCCTGCGCACCACCGATGAGGTGCGCGGCTTTGTGGGCAACGGAGTAAAGCTCCTCATAGACCGGGCCGCCCCCCGGGACAGCGCCGCGGAGGAGCGGGGTCGCTGTCTGGAGCTCTTCAAGGCCCGCTACAAGGTCCATATGACGGACAAAACCGCACCCTACCCCGGTATTCCGGCGATGCTGGACGCCCTCCGGGCCGGGGGCTGTAAGCTGGCGGTGTGCTCCAATAAATTTGACGCCGCGGTCAAGGCACTGGCCCAGGACTTCTTCCCCGGCGCCCTGGACGCCGCTGCGGGGGAAAACGAGGCCGGCGGGATCCCCAAAAAGCCCCATCCCGCCATGGTGCGCGCCATCATGGATTCGCTGGGGAGCGCCCCTGACAGGACGGTCTATGTGGGGGACGCGGACACGGACATTGAAACGGCCCGGAACGGGGGGATCAAATGTATCTCCGTGACCTGGGGATTTCGGGATGAGCGGTTCTTGCGGGAACACGGGGCGCAGACCCTTGTCCACACCCCCGAAGAGCTGGCGGGGCTCATTATCTGAGCTCTGACCTGCCCTTTCCGATCTCCCGCAGCGCCTCCGGCGCCAAGACCATCACCGCCAGCAGATTGGGCAGCGCCATCAGCCCGTTGCAGATATCGCTGAGGGCCCACACCTGACCCACCTGCCCTACGCTCCCCAGCACCACCGTGGCCAGGAAGATGAGCCGGAAGGGCCCTCTCAGTCCCTCCTCCCCCGTCAGGTGGATCAGGGCCCGCTCCCCGTAGTAATCCCAGCCCAGCAGGGAGGTAAAGGCGAACAGGAGCAGACACACCGCCACAATGGCGCTCCCCCACCGGCCGAAGAGGGTGGAAAAGGCCGCCCCCGCCAGGGGGGCTCCGGTCATCTCTCCCGTCACCGTCCCGCTCTCCAGGGCCGCCAGCGCCCCGGCGGGGTCGTAGACCCCGGAGGTAAGGATGGTAAGGGCGGTGACCGAGCACACCACCAAAGTGGCGAAAAACACCTCGAACATCCCCCAGTACCCCTCCTGGGCGGGACTGGCCGCGTCGGCGGCGGCGTGCGCCATGGCGGAGGAGCCTACCCCCGCCTCGTTGGTAAATACGCCCCGGGCGATCCCGTAGCGCAGCGCCGATGAGACGGTATAGCCCAGGGCGCCCCCCACCCCCGCCTGGGGCGTCAGGGCGCAGCTCAGGATCTGTTCCAGCGCGGGAAGCAGCCGCTCGGCATGGGCGGCGATGACCAGAATGCCCGTGGAGAGAAACAGCAGCGCCATGGCGGGCACCAGCTTTTCACTGACCCGCCCCACCCGGCCGATCCCGCCCAGGATCACTCCGCCGGTGCACAGGGCCACCACGATCCCCACCCCCAACCGGTCAAGGTCGAAGCCGGCGGAGAGGGCCGCGGAGATGGAGTTGGACTGCACCAGCGCCCCGCCGGTGAGGGAGGCCAGCACGCACCACAGGGAGAACCACCCGGCCCCCCAGCGCCAGCCCAGCCGCCGCTCCATGTACTCCATGGGCCCACCCTCCCAGCCGTTTCCGGCACGGCGGCGGTATTTCACCGCCAAGGTCTTCTCCACAAAGCTGGTCATAAGTCCCAGCAGGGCGGAGACCCACATCCAGAACACCGCCCCGGGTCCGCCGAAAAAGATGGCGGTGGCCACCCCGGCGATAGACCCCGTTCCGATGGTGGAGGCCAGGGCCGTGGACAGGGCCTGAAGCTGGGTCAGCCCTCCCCCCTCCCCGCTTTTCCGGCCTCCCCGCATCAGGCTGGAGGCCAATCCCCCCAGCCACGTCCTCAGGCCCAGAAGCTGAAAAAAGCCGCTGCTCACCGTGCACCGGAGCCCCACCAGCAGAAACAGCCCCAGCAGCCAGGGCTGCCAAAGTCCGTCCGCCACCCGTTCCAGCATGGCCGCTCCCCCCTTTCCTAAAAGGGGTATGCGCCCGGGTGGACAAAAAGAAGCCCTTTGTCCAAAAAGCCTATTTCACCCTACTCCCCGCCGGCTCCAAAAGGGGGCGCTCATAGTCCACCCCGCTGAGCGCCGAGTGGACCCGGAGCATTCCCCGGCCGTCCATCACCAGGCTGATGGCCTTGGAGTAGCTGCTCTCCTCCTCCCCGTATTCCGTCACGGTGATACTGCCCGCGCACCCGGCCATGATCTCCCGCAGATCCGCCAGGCCGTGTCCGCTTCCACCGGTGGTAAGGCCTCTGCGCCCGAAATCCCGGAGGATCTCTGGCGGAAAGGGCAGCCCCGTATCGCAGATCCTGATCTGGTAACCCTCGGGACGCTCGCCCATGACCAGGAGGATCCGTTTGTCTCTCCCCTCCACCAGCCGCACCGCCCGGATGGCGTTGCGCACCAGGTCGCCCACCATCTGCTGAAGGTGGAACTGTTGGATCACCCCCGTCTTCACCAAAAAGGCGGCGGGAGAGGTCACCACACAGGAAAAATTGATGCCCTCTTCTGCCGCCATTTCTTGCTCGTTCTGAAGTTGGCTGTCCAGCAGACGCAGGCCGGTAGTGTCAAAGTTTATCGTCTCGGCCAGCTCCTTCATGCTCCAGGCCGATATGGTGTCCCCCAAACAGTCCAGCTCCTCGATGGCTCCCCCGATCTCCGCCGCCACCTCCCAGCGGTGCTCTGCGAGCATCTTCTTCTGCGCAAGACACAGCTCCCGCTTTGCCGCCGGAATGACCTCTTTGTATTGATGGACGTCCCGGATCAGTTTTTCAATATGCTCTGATTGGTTTGCTTCAATTTTCTGTTGTTCTATTCTGCTCTTTGTCCAAACGAACAATATTACACTAAGTAAAAACAAAACAGATATCGTATAAATTCCAAACTCTCTTCGCTGCTCCATTTGTCGAATAACAAGTGCCGCATAAGACACCATAAATAGCGCACCAAACGCTACTATAATCCATCCTTGATATATTGATGTAACAACGTTCCAATTAACAGAATCAATGTGACGTATACAGATTGAATACACGCTAATCAAGATTGCACTTGCAAACATTCCAGTAATCGGATATTGGTTTATTGGATCTATAAATGCAAAAATGAAAAAAGTCAATATGAGTGAGCAACCCCAGAACAGTTTTACAATGATGTATGAAAAAATGGCCTCTAACATACTCTTTCTATTTGTCCGCTTAGATGCCACCCAGTTTATTCCTCCACTTAAGCACACATTTACAAGTGGAAGAAAGTATCTCTTTCCTATACTTACTAAGTAGCAAGAACATATTGTCACTAAGAACATTTGAAATCTTCGTATTAGTTTCTTATCTAAAGTCACACTTAAAAACATTGCTTTTTGCATCTCCGTCCATACAAACGCAAAGACAGCCGCCTCAACAATAATTGTTATTTTATTCATTTTTAGCTCCCTTTCAATGTTTTTTCGCCATGATTGGCGGAAATATAATATCGCATTGTTGCAGGGAACAAAATAGAAAAAAGAAAGAGAACACCTTTTGGCGTCCTCTTCCCTTCGTGTCATTTAATGCAAAAATTAAAAATGCTGACCCAAAAACTCAATCAGATCATCGATCCAATCGCCCTGCTTCCGCATGAAAAACCCTCCTCTCTGTACCGTATGGGCATACGGTACCACGAGAGGAGGGTCTTACTATGTCGAATCACAGATGCTGTATTTGGTCGGTTTCCGTCGTCTTTGCGCTTTTTGGGGCATAAACCGGCCGGGAGGGCTTGGCCTTCCCGGCCTTTGGGGGTCGGATTTCAGTCCAGTCTTTCCCTGAATTTGTTGGCGTAATAGCCGATAAACTCCTTTACCTCCGGCTTCCCCTTTGCGGGATTCACGTATTGGGTGAACTCTCGCTGAAGGGTCTCCACATCGGTATGCGTCCAGGCGGACTCGATCCTGGTGCGCATGGCCTTCTCAATGCTGGCCTTGGTCACATGGAACCGCTCCACCAGCACCGGATAGATCTCATTGTCCAGATCCACGATGCCGCTCCCCGAGGTCGCGGCCATGTAAATGGAGTTGGCCAGATACCGCTGGGACAAGGTTCCCGGCGCGATGCCGATACGGCCCAGCGCCTCGCCGATCTTCCGGCGGAGACGAAGCTCGGGATCCAGCACCCGGTCGGCGGCCTCCTTCTGCTCCACCGGGCCCCGCTGGAAGAAGGGCCACAGCTCCCGGAGAAAGCTGGCCACCATCTTGGGGCCCTCCGTGTCATAGCCGGGCAGGGACTTGGGCATCACGTGTCCGCTGCCGTTGGCGCGCACGCCCCGG
The DNA here is from genome assembly GCA_947651395.1 of uncultured Pseudoflavonifractor sp. Taxonomy (GTDB): domain Bacteria; phylum Bacillota; class Clostridia; order Oscillospirales; family Oscillospiraceae; genus Vermiculatibacterium. The sequence goes on from CANSYW010000006.1 coordinate 110,192, forward strand.
ATGGTCACCGGGTCGCTGGTCCAGGTGGTCACGATCACATAGGGATTCAGCGGCAGGGCCTTGAGCTTGGGCAAAAGCTGAACGCCGTTGCCCTCGTTGAGCTCCAGATCCAGGATCACGGCGTCCGGAGCGTTGGCCTCCACCGCCGCCATCCCCGCCGTGGCCCCATCCACGGCGGCCACCAGCTCCATGTCCTCCAGCGTCTCAAAGTAGTCTATGAACCGCGCGACCTCCATTGGATCATCTTCGATCATAACGATCTTCATCACTGGTCCTTTTCTCATTTGTACTTCTCCTTCATTATGTATTTTTTTGTCAATCAAAAAAGCTGCCTTTCCAACGGAGAGGCGGCTTTTTCATGTCTATACATAATCTCATACTTACTTCCGGCAAACAACTCTTTGTAAAAACGAGGAACAGGTATCCTTTTCACAGCAACTCCGTCTTCAATCATCTCCCGAATCATCAAAAGAGTATTCGTTTAGGGATTGATAATCCAGGAATTCGGCTACCGTCATGCTAAATGCAAGAGCAATTCGATGGATCGTCCGAATCCTGGGGTTATAAGTCCTGCCGTTGATCAAATTATCAAGCGTCGACTGACTAACTCCACTCATTTCTGAAAGTTTGTTAATGGAGAAGCCTCTGGATCTACAAAGTGATAAGATCCTGTCAACCAAAATTCTGGCATATTCATAATCTAATGCTGCTATCTGAAACACCTTCTCACTTTGAAGGATAGTGTTTTCATGATAGCAATAATAATACTACGTATTACCCGAATACGGGTAATACGTAGAAAAAATTCGTCGAAATACATTTTTATTATACTTTTTGAAAGGTGGCGCAAGGAATATGGCAAGCAACAAAATATCAGTATCTGATCTTCTCTCAGCCAGTTCTCGTCTGGGCACAAAAAAACAAAGAACCCCATCGGGGTTCTTTGTTTTTTTGGAGGCGACGCCCAGACTCGAACTGGGGGTGGAGATTTTGCAGACCTCTGCCTTACCACTTGGCTACGTCGCCGGTTGGAGCGGGCAACGAGGCTCGAACTCGCTACCTCCACCTTGGCAAGGTGGCGCTCTACCAGATGAGCTATGCCCGCATATTTAGAGGGGATACCCCTCAGGGGCTGCTACACCCCTATCATATGCCGCTTCCCCTGTGGGGATTCTCCCGGGACATGCCGTCCCGGGAGAATTTTTTTGGTGCCTCCGACCGGAATCGAACCAGTGACACGAGGATTTTCAGTCCTCTGCTCTACCAACTGAG
>CANSYW010000007.1 GCA_947651395.1 uncultured Pseudoflavonifractor sp.
AAGACCCAGTTTATCGTCATCACCCACCGCCGGGGCACCATGGAGGAGGCCGACGCCCTCTACGGCGTGACCATGCAGGAGCAGGGGGTCACCCGGGTATTGACCATTAATCTCAACGATGTGGAGAAGGAACTCAATATCAAATAACGGGAGTATACCATGGGATTTTTTGAGAAGATACGCCAGGGACTTGTCCGGACCAAGGAAAATATCGGCCATTCCTTTGACCAGCTCTTTGCCGGAGAGCTGGACGACGATTTCTACGATCAGCTGGAGGAGACCCTCATCCTCTCCGACATGGGAGTGGACACCGCCCTGGCAGTGAGCGAAACGCTGCGGGATCGCTGCAAGGAGGCCCACATCAAGACCGCCGGGGAGGCCCGGGAGGTTTTGAAGAGCGTTCTCACCGAGCTGCTGACGGTGGGACAGCCTGAGCTGGAGCTGTCCCAAAGGCCCGCCATCGTCCTCTTTATCGGGGTCAACGGCGTGGGCAAGACCACCACCATCGGCAAGCTGGCCGCCAGGCTCCGGGTCGAGGGAAAGCGGGTGCTGCTGTGCGCCGGGGACACCTTCCGGGCCGCCGCCGCCGACCAGCTCACCATCTGGAGCGAGCGCTCCGGGGTGGAGATCGTCCGGCAGCACGAGGGGGCCGACCCCGCCGCCGTGGTGTTTGACGCCCTGTCCGCGGCCAGGGCCCGCCGGGCCGACGTGGTGCTGGTGGACACCGCCGGGCGGCTCCACAACAAGCAGAACCTGATGAACGAGCTGAATAAGATCGCCCGGGTCATTGAGCGGGAGGCGCCTGAGGCCAGCCGGGAGACCCTTCTGGTGCTGGACGCCACCACGGGTCAGAACGGCCTTATTCAGGCCAAGCAGTTTATGGAGTCCGCGGGACTCACCGGGGTGGTGCTCACCAAGCTGGACGGCACCGCCAAGGGGGGCATCGTCATCGCCATCGCCAGAGAGCTGAGCGTGCCGGTGAAGTTCATCGGCGTGGGCGAGGGCGTGGACGACCTGATGCCCTTTGACGCCAAAGAATTTGTGGAGGCTTTGTTATGAGAGTTGACGGAAGAACAAACGACCAGCTGCGGCCCATAGAGATCATCCCCGGCTTCAGTAAATTTGCCGAGGGCTCCTGCCTGATCAAGTGCGGGGATACCCAGGTGCTCTGCTGCGCCAGCGTGGAGGAGCGCACCCCGCCCCATGTTCCCGAGGGGGAGGGCTGGGTCACCGCGGAATATTCCATGCTTCCCCGGGCCAACCGGGAGCGCAGCCGCCGGGATGTGAGCAAGCTGAAGCTCTCTCCCCGCTCCGCCGAGATCCAGCGCCTGGTGGGTCGTTCCCTCCGGGCCTGTGTGGACATGAAGAAGCTGGGGGAGCGCACCGTCACCGTGGACTGCGACGTGCTCCAGGGAGACGGCGGCACCCGCACCGCCAGCGTCACCGGCGGCTTTGTGGCCCTGTCCCTGGCTCTCTATAAGCTGGTGGAGGCCGGATTGCTGGAGGAGATGCCCCTGGTGGACTGCGTGGCCGCCGTGTCCGCCGGCATTGTGGAGGATGAACTGTTGCTGGATCTGTGTTATGAGGAGGACTCCCGGGCCCAGGTGGATCTCAACTGCGTGATGACCGGCTCCGGAAAGCTGGTGGAGATCCAGGGTACCGGAGAGGGCAGGGCCTTTACCCTTGCCGAGCAGCGGGCTCTGGTGGATCTCTGCGCCAAGGGGATCCGGGATATCCAGGACATACAGAAGCGTGTTTTAGGAGGTTGAGGGCCATGAAGATGGTGCTGGCAAGCAAGAATCCCCATAAGCTCACGGAAATGGCCGCCATCCTCTCCCAGCTGGGGGTGGAGGTGGTTTTAGAGTCTGAGGTGGGGATCGATGTGGACGTGGAGGAGACGGGGGAGACCTTTGAGGAGAATGCCGCATTGAAGGCACAGGCGGTGATGGAGGCCTCCGGGCTGCCCGCCATTGCCGACGACTCCGGCCTGTGCGTCACCGCCCTGGGAGGCGGGCCGGGGGTCTACTCCGCCCGCTACGGCGGCGAGGGGCTTACCGACCGGCAGCGCTATGAGCTGGTACTCAGCGGGCTCTCCGGTCAGCTCGACCGCAGCGCCAAATTTGTCTCCTGTATCTGCTGTGTCTTCCCCAATGGGGACAGGCTCACCGCCCGGGGAGAGTGCCCCGGGATCATTGCCTATGCCCCCCAAGGGGAGGACGGTTTTGGCTACGATCCGGTGTTTTTTGTGCCGGAAAAACGCAAGACCTTCGCCCAGATGACCGGAGAGGAGAAGAACGCTATCTCCCATCGGGGCAGGGCCCTGGAAAAATTCAAGGTGGAATTGGAGCGATATCTCAATGGAACTCACCAGTAAACAGCGTGCCCGGCTTCGGGCCATGGCAAACACTCTGGAGCCCATCGTCCATATCGGTAAGGGAGATATGGGGGACAACCTCATCAGGCAGGCCGATGAGGCCCTGGAGGCCAGGGAGCTCATCAAGTGCCGGGTGCTGGAGACCTCCGAGCTCTCGCCCAGAGAGGCGGCCGACGCCCTGGCCAGAGCGGCCCGGGCCGAGGTGGTGCAGGTCATTGGAACAAAATTCGTTTTATATCGTCAAAGCCATAAAAAGGATAAAAAGGATCGCATCGTCCTGGTGAAATAAGGGGGGACTTGGCGTGAGGATCGGCATTTACGGCGGCACCTTCAACCCGCCTCATCTGGGCCATCTGATCTCGGCCCGGTTTGCCATGGATTTTCTGGAGCTGGACAAACTTCTCCTGATCCCCGCGGGGGAGCCGCCCCATAAGGCGGTGCCGGAGGGCTCGCCCACCGGGGAGCAGCGGCTGGAGATGACAGAGCTTGCCGCCGACGCCCTGCTTCTGCCGGGGCGGGCGGAGGTCTCCGACATGGAGCTGCGCCGGGGGGGAAAGAGCTATACCGCCGACACCCTGCGGGCGCTGAGACAGGAATATCCTGAGGCGGAGCTGTGGCTGCTGATGGGGACGGACATGTTCCTCACCCTTCAGAACTGGCGGGAGCCGGAGGTCATTTGCTCCCTGGCCCATCTGGGCGCCTTTACCCGCACCCGGTCGGATACGGGCGAGATGCTGGAGATCCAGGGGAAGTATCTCAGCGACCGGTTTGGGGCGAAGGTGTGTACCATCCTACTGCCCCAGATCACGCCGGTGTCCTCCACACAGCTCCGGGCCATGCTGGAGCAAGGGGAGGGGGCCCAATATCTGCCCCCGGCGGTCTACGGCTATATTCTGCGGCACGGCCTCTATGGTACGCACGCCGATCTGAAGACCCTCACGGTGGATCAGCTGCGCGCCTGCTCTTTGTCCATGGTATACGCCAAGCGGCACGCCCACATCCTGGGCGTGGAGGAGGAGGCTGTAAAGCTGGCCCGCCGCTGGGGCGCCGACGAGGAGCTGGCCCGGCGGGCGGGGATCCTTCACGACTGCACCAAGTATCTGAAACTGGAAGAGCACCTGGCCATCTGTGAGGCGGCGGGGATCGGGCTGGACGACATGGAGCGCAGCAGTGAAAAACTGCTCCACTCCAAAAGCGGAGCCGCCGTCGCGAAGAATGTCTACGGTCAGAGCGACCAGGTGTACCAGGCCATTTTGTACCACACCACCGGCCGGGCGGACATGACCCTGTTGGAGAAGATCGTCTATCTGGCCGACTACATGGAGCCCAACCGAAGCTTTGAGGGCGTGGACAAACTTCGCCAGCTCTGTTATACTGATCTGGACGCTGCCCTGGAGATGGGACTTGGGATGAGCGTGGAAGACCTGAAACAGCGGGACGTGCCCATCCATCGAAATACACAGGGCGCTCTGGATTGGATACAGGAACACCGGAAAGGATAAATACCGCCTATGAGTCAGGATAAAGAAAAAAGAGAGGGCATGCCCCACACCCCGGCCGGGGAGAAGAAGGCCCCGGCGGGAAAGCCCCGGCAGGGGGCTCCGACGGCCCATAAGAGTCCCAAGACGCCCCGGGCCGGCGACAGGAAGCCGGCGGGGGGACAGAAGAAGCCGCAATATACCGGCCGGGAGCTGATCCTGCGCCGGGTGTATCTGGGTGTGACCATTCTCTCGGCCATCATTGTGGCGGTCTACGTTTTCTGGAGCTTTTTTGCCGCCCCCCCCGATGTGGAGCGGCCCGGCCCCGGCGCGGAGATCGTGACCCGTCCCCCCATCACCACCAACTACATCGACCCCGACACCGGGGAAGAGGTGGAGGTGGAGATCCCCGGTCTGCCCACGGACCGGAAAAAAGAATTCTACACCTTCCTGATGGTGGGCCAGAGCCAGGATACCGGCGGCAAGCTTTCGGACACCATGATGCTGGCGGCCTACGATGTGCCCAACCAGGCCCTCAGCGTGATGAGCCTGCCCAGAGATACCTATGTGAAGTACAACGGCCGGCTCATGCTCCTCAACGCGGTCTACAACGCCGCGGGAGGGGACAAGGACGGCAAGGGGATCCAGGGACTGAAGCGGGCGGTGAAGGACCTCACCGGCGTCTACCCCGACTTCCATGTGATCATCCAGTGGGAGGCGCTGGGAGAGCTGGTGGACGCCATCGGCGGGGTATACTTTGAAGTGCCCTTCGACATGTACTATAACGACCTCTCCCAGCATTTCAAGATCAATTTGAAGAAGGGGTATCAGTTGCTGGACGGGGAGGGGGCCATGGGCCTGGTCCGCTGGCGGCATAACAGCGACGACTCGGGCCATATCTCCAAGACCTATGGCTACGCCGAGGGAGATATCGGCCGTATCAAGACCCAGCAGGCCTTCCTGAAGGAGGTCATCCGGCAGTGCCTCCAGATGGACAAGCTGCTGAAGAACCTGGGGGACTATGTGGGGATCTTCCAGAAAAATGTGACCACCGATCTCTCCGTGGGCAACATGGCCTACTTTGCCCAGTCCGCCCTCACCGGCCTGGATATGGACAACGTGAAATTTGATACCCTCCCCTGGTACAGCGCGGGCAATGCCCACATCCTGCCCTCGGGCAGCGAGATCGTAAAGACGGTAAACAATGGGTATAATCCCTATGAGACGGATATCCGTCTGGGTGAGCTGAAGCTGGCCGTTATGGACGACGTCCCCCGGCCCAGTGCGGAGCCTTCGGAGAGTCCCGACCCGGACGAGACGGAGGAGCCCGATCAGACCCCGGATCCCGACGAGACCCCCAATGAGGACGACCCCATTCTGCCGCCCGGGGTGACGGCTTCCCCCAAGCCTTCCCGGCAGCCCGGGGAGAGTACCCGTCCCTCGGGGAGCCCCGGCCCCAGCGGCAGCGTCCGGCCCACCGACAGTGCCCGGCCGACGGAGAGCGAAGGGCCCGCCGAGAGCCAGGGCGGACAGGAGACCCCGCCGCCGGCGGAGCCCTCTCAGCCCCCGGAGCTCACCCCGCCCCCCGCCCCCACCCCCGCGCCGTCCGAGGATGAGCCGTTGCTGCCTCCCGGCGTTTGATGAAAGGAGAGAGCGTATATGATGACACCAAAAGACACCGCGTTGCTGCTGGCCAAGGCGCTGGACAGTAAGAAGGGGATCGATATCAAGGTTTTGGAGACCGGAGAGCTGACCACGCTGGCGGATTACTTCGTTTTGTGCTCCGCCACCTCCAGCAGCCAGATCAAGGCTCTGGGCGACGCCTGTGAGAAGGCCATGAAGGAGCAGGCCGGAGAGGATCCCCACCATGTGGAGGGCCATCGGGGCGGCACCTGGGTGCTGCTGGACTTCTCCGCCGTGGTGGTCCACATCTTCAACGAGGAGGCCCGGGAGTACTACGATCTGGAGCGGCTGTGGAGCGACGCCAGGCCGGTGGATATCAGTGATATCCTCATTGAGAACTGAAAAAGAAAAAAGAGAGCTGACCCTTTGGGGGTCAGCTCTCTTTTTTTCTATGGAAGGGGACGGCTTAGTCGTCGCACACGGGGCAGAAGCCGTAGATGGGGGCCCGGCCGGTGCGGGCCGCCCACTGGCGCTCCCCGTAGGCAAAGTGCCACCACTCGCTGTCATAGTTTACCAGCCCTGTTGAGGCCATGAGGTGGAAAAGGAAACGACGGTTTTCCCGAGCCTTCTCCAGACCGGAAGGGCAGGTACGCTCTAGGGCGGCGGTGCGGGCCAGACCACTGAAATCGTCAAAGTCGGTGCCCATATCCAGGGGCCTTCCCTCCCGGCAGAGGGTCAGATCCACCGCGCCGCCGGTGGCGTGAGGGGAGGGGCGCTCAGGGCGCTTCACCGGCAGAGCCACGAACTCGTCCAGAATGGGCTCCAGCTCCTCCTCGGTGAGTCCGGGACGTTCCCGGAGCACCTCGGCCTTGAACCGGTCATAGATGCCCCGTTGAACGGAGAGGGGACGCAGGGCGTCGAAGATGAGGATGGAGTGGCCTGCCGGGAGCTTGTCCGCTGCCCGGCACAGCAGTCTGGCCGTCGTCTCCCGCAGGAGGCATTGGGCGCCGGGAATGCCCTGCCGGCGGTAGGTGTCGTCGTAGGCGATGCGGGGGGAGAGCGTCCTGGGATCCACCAGGGGCTCTCCGCACTCCACGGGGGCGGGGATGGCGTCCCAGTCATACTCCAGGGGCAGGGGGATGGGCGCGAGGAATGCGTCAGGGAACACTCAGACCACCTCGAACCAGCCGGAGACCAGCTCTGTCTGGGCAAAGCCCTCGCCCTGGAGAAGGGCCAGAGCGGCCACGGCGGTGGAGGGGAGGGTGAGGCCGCAGGCGGAGGCCTTGCCCAATGTCTCCAGGGCGGAGCGGAGAAGGTCGCGGCCCAGGCCCTGGCGGCGGTGGTCGGGGGCCACGGCCAGAGTCAGCAGCTCGGGCAGGCGCTCGCTCATGTCCAGCTCAAGGACGCCCACGGGAGTCTCCCCCTGCCAGGCGATAAAGTAGCGGTGGTTGGGCTGGCGCAGGCTGGCGGGGGTCTGGAGACGGAAGCCGGGGAGATCGGCCTGGGCGTGGTTGACCAGATCCAGGTAGAGCTTCTCCTCCGTGGCGGTCTTTTTCAGCGGCCGGAGACTGGACTTGCCCTCGGCCTTTGCCGCCTGGGGGAGGGGGAGCTCCATGCGCAGCAGATCGTAGACGTGGTTGAGCCGCCACAGGCCCACGGGGCCGGGGTGGAGGGGCTCCCCCTCGGGGAGGGAGGTGGCCAGGACCTGCTTGGCTCCCGCCTTCTTCAGCTTTTCCATCCCCTTGCCCAGGGCCTCGCCCAGGCGCTCCTCCGGGCAGTCCCGGAGGATGAGGTAGCCGACGCCCCGGAGGGCGACTTCCCGCTGGATGACTTCAATGACCATAATGGGGCCTCCTTTTATAGGGTAATGAGCTCCTTGGGGGAGCGGGTGATGTCGGTGCAGCCGTCCCGATCCATACGCACCACGTCCTCGATGCGCACGCCGAACTGGCCGGGAATATAGATCCCCGGCTCGGCGGAGACCATGGCGCCCACGGGGAGAAGGGCGGTCTCACGGGCGTTGGCGTTGGGGGACTCGTGGATCTCCAGACCCAGGCTGTGGCCGTAGCCGTGGCCGAAGAAGCGGCCGTAGCCGGCCTCCTCAATGACTTTGCGGGCGACGGCGTCGATGTCCCTGCCCTGGATCCCGGCCCGGGAGGCGGCAATGCCGGCTTTCTGAGCGGCCAGAACGGTGTCGTAGACCCGGCGCTTGTCTTCGTCGATCTCGCCCAGGGCCACGGTGCGGGTCATGTCGGAGCAGTAGCCCTGATAGACACAGCCGAAGTCCATGGTGATAAACTCTCCCTTTTGGATCCGGCGGGGCCCGGGGATGGCGTGAGGCCTGGAGCCGTTGGGGCCGGAGGCCACGATGGGGTCAAAGGAAACCCGCTGGGCGCCCCGGCGGAGCATCTCATAGACCAGGCGGGCGGCGATCTCCGCCTCGGTGAGGCCGGGACGGATAAAGTTCAGGATCTCGGAAAAGGCCTCGTCGGTGATGCGCTGGGCCTCCAGCATACGGGCAAATTCCTCCTCGTCCTTCCCGGCGCGCAGGTGGGCAAGGAGCCTGCCCGCGGGGACAAGTCTGGCGTGGAGGGATTTTTTCAGGCTCTCATACTGGCTCAGGGACATGTAGTTGTCCTCGATGCCCAGGGTCCTGATGTTGTGGGCGTCGGTGAAGGCGTTGATGAGCTCGGTATAGCCGCCGCCCTTGCCCACGGTGAGAACTTCGGCGCCGGTGACGGCCTCCTCGGCGGCCTCGGTGTAGCGGGAGTCGGTGATATACCGGGCGGCACCGGGTGCCACCACGGCGTAGCCCTCCCCGTGGAGGCCCACGGCGTAGAATTCTCCCGGGGCGCTGGACACCAGCATGGCGTCGATTTGATATTCAGGGAGCTTGGCGGCGATCTGGCTGAGGTGATTCATGGAAGTTACCTCCTTGTTTTGAGTGATCCAGCCACTCGGGCTGGGAGGAGAATGTGGGGGACTATTCTTGGGGGCAAGGTGGCTCCCCCATTGTTCCCCCGAGGGTAAGGGATCTTTTTCCGATGATCCAGCCACTCGGGCTGGGAGAGAATGTGGGGGGCCATTCTTGACGTCAAGAATGGTCCCCCGGTCTCTCTCAGGCCAGGGGTCTGTAGCATCAATACGATAAGTCTATCGTTGATCCGACCGCCCCAATAAATAGTCCGCGGAGACATGGAAGTATTCGCACAAAATCCACAGCCGGGCCATGGTGGTAGTAGTCTTACCATTTTCCAGATCACTGATCTGAGTAGGGGTGACATCCAGTAGTTTCGCAATTTGAGCTTGCGTCACGCCTTCCTCTTTCCTGAGACCGAGAAGACGCTGACCAAATATTTTCGGATCAAACATAAGGATCCCCCTTGACAACATTAGATAAAATCTATATAATGAACTTAGAATAAATCTAAGTGAGGCGAATATAGATGGACTATTTAGACATCCTGTTTAACTGCCTGGAGGAGGAGCCGCCCTCCGATACCCCGGAATACCGGGAGAGCAAAAATATCCGGGGGCTGCTGCTGGATGACATTCAAAAAGCCATGGGAAGCTTCGATTGACAAGGGCAAACACGCCCCAGAGAGCCCCAAAGGGCGTGCTGGCTTCGTTTTCGTCCTTGCCGGGCGACAGCCCGCCTGCGGACTGCAGCCTCGCCATCCCATCCTTTGGGGCCCTCTGGGGTCCGAAAGAGTTTTACGGGAGCGGGGGGCGTTCCTGGCAAGGTGGGCGACGAAGCCTTACTGGCGTAAGGCGAGGAGACCTAACGCAGTCCGGGGATGGCCCCCGCCCCGCAAAACCGTGTCTGCCCTTGTCAATCGAAGCTAACGATATGGCAGAAAAAGCAGTGGCTGTTTTTGATGGACATGAGACGATGGAATGCCGCCGCTTTTTCCGCTGCGGCCTCCGCCTGGGCCTGGAGCTACTGGGCCTGCTGGTATAGCCTCTTCATGGTCAGGGCGTCTACCTCCTGGGTGCCGGCGCTCTCGCAGATGAAGGTGGGGCTCCAGCCCCGCCGGGCCACCGCCGCCATCAGGGGGGCGGGATCGGGGCCGAAGCCGCCGTTGTCGGAAAAGGTGCGGTGACACTTCTCGCCCCCGTTGGGGGTGAATTCAATCTGGGAGAAGTGGCTGTGGAACACAGAGGCCCGCTGGGCGCCCAGCGCTGCCTCCATCTGATCCAGCATGGCCTCGCAGGCGTCGGCCCCCGTGAGCTCCCCCAAACTCCGGGCATAGAGATGCCCAAAATCCACACAGGGGATGAGCCGGTCATCAAGTTTACATAATTCGAGAACCTCGGCCAGATCCCCCAGCTGATTGATCTTGCCCATGGTCTCAGGGCACAGGGAGATGTGGGCAAAGCCGGCCTCCTCCCAGTCCCGCAGTACCGATACCATGGAGGCCTTGGCAATGTCCAGGGCCTCCCGGCGGGTGCGCTTCATCAGGGCTCCGGTGTGGACCACCACCCGGGTGGCGCCCATCCAGTCCGCCGCCTGACAGGCGGCGAGGATATAGCCGGTGGTCTTGCGCAGGCTCTCGGGGTCGGGGTTGGCCAGGTTGATGAAATAGGGGGCGTGGAGGGAGAGGGCGATCCCCGCCTCTCCGGCGGCCTGGCCGATCTTTCGGGCGGAGGCCTCGCCTACATGGACGCCTTTGCCGCACTGGTATTCGTAGCAGTCCAGGCCCAGGCCCCGGAGCCAGCCGGGGGCGTCGGCGGAGGATTTATGGGGAAAGGCGTCGGGGTTGCCGGCGGGGCCGAATTTGGCGGGCATGGAGTCAGCTCCTTTTTCAGGTGATATAGGGCGGGTCAATTGTGTCCGCCCCCGCGGCGGCCGAGGAGCCGGAAGGGGGTCTCGGCGGCGTAGCGCAAAAGCCGGCCGGGGTTTTTCCCCCAGGCCATGGGCTTGACCAGAACGGTGGCGATCCCCGCCCGGTTGGCCCCCAGGATATCGGTGAAGATCTGATCCCCCACCATGACGGCCTGGTCGGCGGAGACGCCGGCGCGGGCCAGGGCCGCCCGGAAGCCCTTTGTCCCCGGCTTGCCCGCGTGGCGGACGTAGGGGACGCCCAGAGCTTCGCAGAAGTCGGGACAGCGGTGGCTTTTCCGGGAGTTGGAGACCACAAAGAGGGTGACGCCCGCCTCTTCCAGCGCCTCTTTCCAGGCCGTGAGCCGGGGGGAGGGGAGGGTCTCCTCATAGGGGGAGAGGGTGTTGTCCAGGTCGCAGAGCACCAGCCGCACGCCGACGGAGCGGAGGGCGTCGGGGGACAGGTCATATATACTTTCCTTTACCCGGTCGGGGATCAGGAGACATCCCACATCATCCACCTCCCTGGACTTCTTTTTCCCCGGAGTCACACATATAAAAGAATTATAACACTTCTGGGGGCCAAAGGACAAGGGGGAAATCAGATATGGAGCAGATGGAACGGCTGATTTTGGCGGTGGCGCCGGGGCAGCTCACGGCCGCCGGGCGCTGGGGGCTTCCCCTGGCCCACCTGGCCTACCGGGCGGGAAGCGGGCCCCATCTCTTTCGTGCCAACGCTCCGGTGTCCCCCAGAGGGGGACTCATGGTCATTGACGACGCCCGACTCACCGGCGGGGGAGAGGCGGAGGGCTTCTGCAACGAGGTGCTGCGGGAGTGCGCCGCCCGGCGCTTTACCGGGGTGGTGTGCCGCTTCCGTACCCGGCCCACCGCGCTGATGGAGGAGATCACCGGAAAGCTGGGGGAGCTGTGCCGGGGACGGGGGCTGAGCTGTTACGTCACCGAGCCCTACGGTCTCAGCGCTCCCCAGGCCAGGGTCATCATCCCCACCGCCGTGTCCGGGGGCTCCCTGCGTGGGCGGCTGGAGGAGGCGGTCGGCCGATTCGGGGCAGGTCGGCTGGCTTTGTGGGTGGATCGGGTGGCGGAGGATTTTCTGCTGCCCTCCCCCAACGGGGCGGGAGCCCCTCTGACGGCGGAGGAGCTTCAAAAGCGCCGGGAGGAGTTTGGCTCCAGTGTATTTTTCTCCGACGAGCTGTGCGCCCACTACTTTACCTACATGGCGGGGGAGCGGGGACATTTTGTCCTCTTTGACGATGCCGGAAGCATCCAAAAGAAGCTGCGGGTGGCCCGATCCCTGGGGGTGGACACCGCCTTCTTTCCCCATGAGGAGATGGCCGACCTGCTGGAGGCTCTGGTGGAACGGCCGATGGAGGGAGCATAAAAGGAAAAATTCCCGTGTCCATATGGACACGGGAATTTTATCTTCTCAGTAGAACTTTTTGCGGTTCTTACGGGCGGCCTCGGACTTCTTGCGGCGCTTGACGCTGGGGCTCTCGTAGTGCTCGCGCTTACGAACCTCGGCCAGGACTCCGGACTTGGCGCAGCTGCGCTTGAAGCGCTTGAGCGCGTTCTCCAGGGACTCGCCCTCTTTTACATGGATCTCCGACATTGTCTTTCCCCTCCCTCCGAAGCGGCGGGATCTTGTCCACCGCGAAAGGGCCACATAGCTATGGCTTTAACAGTAGCATTATACGTGATTCGGTTCGGGTTGTCAAGACCGATTTACGCCTGGGGCCTGACAATGAAGTTGACCAGTTTTCCGGGGACGTGGATGACCTTGATGATCTCCATTCCCGCCAGGAATTTCTGGACGTTGGGCACCGCCTTGGCGGCCTCTTCGATGGCGGCGTTGTCGCTGCCGGCGGGCACCTCGGCGGTCCCCCGGAGCTTACCGCCCACCTGGACGGCGATATTCACCGTGGCGGCCACGGTCTTGCTCTCGTCGTAGGCGGGCCAGCCCTGCTCACAGGCCATACAGCCGGTCTCCCGGGCGTAACCCAGCTGCTCCCACAGCTCCTCGGCCATATGGGGGGCGAAGGGGGAGAGCATGATGAGAAGAGGGGCGTAGTCACCCTTGGTGCAGCCGTTCTGGTAGTAATCGTTGACCAGGCTCATGAGGGTGGCGATGGCGGTGTTGAACTTCATGGCGTCGATGTCCTCGCCCACCTTCCGGATGGCCTTGTGGAGGGCGGCGGCGTTGACGTCGGAGGCGGGGCCCTCCTTCACCTGCTCGGAGAGGTTCCACACCCGATCCAGGAACCGCTTGCAGCCCTTGACGGCGTTGTCGCTCCAGGCGGCGGCCTTTTCAAAGTCGCCGATGAACATGATATACATGCGCATGGTGTCGGCGCCGTACTGGGCGATGACGTCGTTGGGGTTGACCACGTTGCCCCGGGACTTGGACATCTTCTCTCCGCCCTCGCCCAGGATCATGCCGTGGCTGGTGCGCTTGGCGTAAGGCTCCTTGGTGGGCACCACTCCCAGGTCGTAGAGGAACTTGTGCCAGAACCGGGAGTAGAGCAGGTGGAGGGTGGTGTGCTCCATGCCGCCGTTGTACCAGTCCACCGGGGACCAGTAGTTCATGGCCTCCTTGGAGGCGAGGGCTCCGGTGTTGTGGGGATCCATATACCGGAGGAAATACCAGCTGGAGCCCGCCCACTGGGGCATGGTGTCGGTCTCCCGACGGGCGGGAGCGCCGCAGTGGGGGCAGGTGGTGCTGACCCAGTCGGTCATCTTGGAGATGGGGCTCTCTCCGTCGTCGGTGGGCTCGTAGTTTTCCACCTCGGGGAGGGTGAGGGGGAGCTGCTCCTCGGGGAGGGGCACCCAGCCGCACTTGTCGCACCAGACCATGGGGATGGGCTCGCCCCAGTAACGCTGGCGGGAGAACACCCAGTCCCGGAGCTTGTAGTTGACCTGCTCGTGGCCGATGCCCTTCTCCTCCAGCCACTTGGTGATGACGGGGATGGCCTCCTTCACGGTGAGGCCGTTTAAAAACTCGGAGTTGCAGAGAATGCCGGTGTCGTCCTTGGCGGTGAAAGCCTCCTTCTGCACATCCTCGCCGCCGGCGACCACCTCGATGATCTCGCAGCCGAATTTCTTGGCGAAGGCCCAGTCCCGGGTATCGTGGGCGGGGACGGCCATGATGGCGCCCGTACCGTAGGAGGCCAGGACGTAGTCGGAGATGAAGATGGGGATCTCACGGCCGTTTACCGGATTGACCGCCTTTACGCCCTGGAGCATGACCCCGGTCTTTTCCTTGTCGGCGGCCAGCTCGGTGCGCTCGAAGTCGGACTTCCGGGCGGCCTCGGCCACATAGGCGTTGACCTCGTCCAGATTGGTCAGCCGATCTGCCCACTCCTTGACGTACTTATGCTCGGGGGAGATGACCATATAGGTGGCCCCGAAGAGGGTGTCGGGCCGGGTGGTGAAGACCACGATATCGTCCCCGGTGGTGGCCTTAAAGGTGACCTCCGCGCCGGTAGAGCGGCCGATCCAGTTCTTCTGCTGGATCTTCACCCGCTCGATAAAGTCCAGGCCGTCCAGATCGTCGATGAGCCGCTGGGCGTACTCGGTAATTTTGAGCATCCACTGGCTCTTCTCCTTGCGGATGACGGGGGAGCCGCAGCGCTCGCACACGCCTTCGACGACCTCCTCGTTGGCCAGCACGCACTTGCAGGAGGTGCACCAGTTTACGGGCATGGTGGTCTTGTAGGCCAGACCCTTTTTGAAGAGCTGGAGGAAGATCCACTGGGTCCACTTATAGTACTCCGGGTCGGTGGTGTTCACCTCCCGGTCGTAGTCGAAGGAGTAGCCCAGCATCTGGAGCTGCTTCCGGAAGTTCTGGATGTTATCGTGGGTCACCTTGGCGGGGTGGATGTGGTTTTTGATGGCGTAGTTCTCGGTGGGCAGGCCGAAGGCGTCGTAGCCGATGGGGAAGAGGACGTTATAGCCGTCCATCCGCTTCTTCCGGGCCACCACGTCCATGGCGGTGTAGGGCCGGGCGTGGCCCACGTGGAGGCCCTGGCCGGAGGGGTAGGGGAACTCCACCAGGCCGTAGAACTTGGGCTTGTCGGAGCCGGTGACGGCGGTAAAGGTCTTCTCCTCCAGCCACTTCTTCTGCCACTTGGGCTCAATGGACGCAAAATCGTATTTCATGGTATCACGCTTTCCTTCGTAATATGGAGAATGTGCCCAATATTATATAAGAAAACGTGGAGAAATGCAAGGGGGTAGGGGAGGCGGGGTAATTCACCGCGCGGGGTGCCCGCCGGGGGAAAGGCTTGTCATAAAAATAGTTTGGGCGGGCCAAGCCTGGCCCGCCCAAACAGGGAGCGATCACAATGATTTCGTTTACAGTTTTACTTCACCTGGGCCAGGGCGGCCTTGACGGCCTCCTTCAAAGCGCCGGAGGTAACGCTGGCGCCGCTGACGGCATCCAGGGCGTCGATCTCGTCGGCGGTGGACAGACCGTTGAACTGAGTGGGCAGGGCATCGATGGCGTTGGTGCCGATGCTGGGAGTCTCACTGTGCTTGAGCACCTCTACCTGAGCGATCTTGCCGTCGGCCATGGTCACACGGACGGTCACATCGCCGCCGTAGCCGGCAGCGGTGCCCAGATACTGGTTTTCGCCGCACTCGAAGCTGTCGCCGTCCCCGGAGGCAGCGGCGAAACCGTAGTAGACGTTCAGCATCTCAACGACTTTCCGGGCCACATCGGCAGAAACGCCGGCGCAACGAGCGATACGGGAAGGATCGCTCATCTCGGCCACACCGGCGGCGGCCATCCACTTGGTGACGGACTCGGAGCAGTTCACAGAGCCGGATACGGTGGTGATCAGCTCCTTCTCGGGCTGATACATGGGGAAGGCGGCGGCACTGTACCAGGCAGCCAGATCCATGACCATGGCATCCTGATCCTCGGTGGGGACGAACAGGCCAATGACGCCGAAGGCGCCGGCCATAGAACCGCACAGAGTGCCCACCTTGTAGCCGGCGTGGCCGGCGTGGTACATCTGGCTGGGAACCTGGTTGTAGGGATAGCCGTACTCCTCGGACAGCATGCCCAGGATGCAGTCAAACACAGTGCGGGCGCAGCCGCCCAGCTTGGAGAATCCCTCATAGGTCCGCTTCTCAACGGCGAGGGGATCCAGCTCGTGCCAGACGAAGGGGAAGGTGGGGGCCTCAACGGAGCCCTGAGCGGGAGCCGGAGTGGGAGCCGAAGTGGGCGCGGCCGCCCCAGCGGCACAGGCGCCCAGCAGACCCAGAGAGGCAATGCTCACCACACCGGTGGCGCCTTTTTTGAGAAAGTCGCGACGGGAAAGATCGTTTTTCATTTCAGTATCCTCCAACTAATTTGATTTTCTTTCGGAGCGGCTTGGGATAGGTTGCAGCGATACCTGATGTCGAAGGGAGGCACCAGGCTTTGTTAAAATGGTAACATAAATGTCAGGGGAAGTCAAGAAAAGTCGATAATTTTAGGGGGAAATTCGGCTCGTTGGCGCCACTGTTGGCATGATGTCCGGGTTTTATCAGAAATTCTGATCTCTTCTGATGGGATAAAGGGCTGGCGTGGGGGAGGGGCGTCCTTTGCCCGGAAGGATCCTGTAAAGGGAATGTTCGTTTTTGCTTCGGAAATCTTAATGTCTTCTTTAGGCGGGGAAAAGAAGTCTGTGTTATAGTGATATCATTCCAAAAGAAGAGGAGGGCCCGAACATGGCCCAGCGCACGGTCTACATCTTACTTACCCGGTCCCAGACCTGGTTTTCCCGGCTGATCCATCTGGCCACCGCCGACGATTTTACCCACGCCTCCATTGGTTTGGAGGGCCCCGGAGGGCCCTTTTATTCCTTTGCCCGAAAGAACCCCTCCACCGCCCTGCCCGCCGGACTGGTGGAGGAGCGGGCGGGGGCCGGCTTCTTCCACCGCCATCCCGGCATCCCCTGCGCCCTCTATGCTCTGGAGGTGGATGAGAAAACATACCGGGATCTGCGGGAGCGGGTGAGGGAGATGTACGCGCGGCGGGAGGAGTACCGCTACAACCTGCTGGGGGCGGTGAGCTGTTTTTTCCGGCTTCCTCTGGCCCGGCGGCGGCACTATTTTTGCTCGGAGTTTGTGGCGGAGGTGCTGGAGCGCAGCGGAGCGGCGGAGCTGAGCAAGCCTCCCGCCCTCACCCGTCCCATGGATCTTTGCCGGATGAGGGCCTTGCGGCCGATCCTGCAGGGTCGGGTGGACGCCCTGGCGGGGGTGGCATAAGAATACATAGCAAGAGGCGCGCGGAAGCTTTCCGCGCGCCTCGTTTGATAAGTCCGGCCGGGAGAAAGCTCACAGCCGATAGCAGACTTTTCCGGGATTCAGGATGAGCTTGGGATCAAAAACCTTTTTGATCTCCCGCATGAGCCGGATGTTCACCGGGCCCACCGACTGCTCCAGATACGACACCTTGCCCATGCCGATGCCGTGCTCGCCGGAGATCTGACCGCCCAGCTCGGTGGTCTTGGCATAGAGCTTTTCCATAAAGCGGGCCACCTGGGCCTTGAAGGGCTCCTCCTCCATGTCGTTGGAGCAGGTGTAGACGTGGAGATTGCCGTCCCCGGCGTGGCCGAACATTTTTACGGAGAAGTCAAATTCCCGGTCGATCTCCTTGATGTAGAGGACAAAATCGGGGATATGGCTCACCGGGACCACCACGTCGCACTCGTCCAGGAGCCGGGTCTGTTCCTCAATGCCCTCCAGGAAGGAGGAGCGGGCGGCCCAGGAATCCCGTATCTTGGCGGGGGTGTCGGCCACCAGCACGTCCAGAGCGCCGGCCTTCAGCACCAGCTCGGCCCCCTGCTCTACCAGGGCGTCGATCTCGTCCTGACTGTTGGCGTCAAAGGTCACCAGAAGATAGGCCCCCACCTCCTGGCCCTCCACGGTTCGGGGGAAGACCGCCTTGCCCAGGAACTCCTCGGAGGAGATGAGGATCTCCCGCTCAAAGAATTCCAGCGCCTGAGGCGACATGTGATTTTTCTTGAACATGGGGACGGCGGAGATGGCGGCGGCCAGATCCCCGAAGGGACAGACCAGGCTGACAGTCTGCTTGGGGGCGGGGATGAGCTTCAGGGTCAGCTCGGTGATGATGCCCAGGGTGCCCTCGGATCCCACCATCAGGTTGAGCAGGGAGTAGCCCGAGGAGGTTTTGGACACGGTGGCGCCCAGGCGGATGACTTCACCGGTGGGCAGCACCACCGTCATGGCTCTGACGTAGTCCCGGGTGGCGCCGTACTTCACCGCCCGCATACCGCCGGCGTTGGTGGCCACATTGCCGCCCAGGGTGGCAAACTTCTCGCCGGGGTCGGGGGGATAGAGAAGGCCCCGGCTCAGGGCATCCTCGGCCAGGTCGTTGAGCAGTACGCCGGGCTGGACCCGAACCACGAAGTTGTCCAGATCATACTCCAGGATCTGCTTCATGCGCATGGTGCACAGCACCACGCCCCCGGCGATGGGGGTGCAGGCGCCCACCAGTCCGGTGCCCGCGCCGCGGCATGTGACGGGGATGTTATTGCCATAGCACAGCTTCATGATGGCGGAGATCTCCTCTGTGGTCAGCACATCAATGGACACAGAGGGCATCCGGGTGCCGTAGATGGGCATCTCGTCCCGGGCGTAGTCGGGATTTACGTCCGGGCCCACCATGACCCGGTCGCCGGAGATCTTTTTCAGCGCCTCGATGAACTGAGGGGTCACCTGCTGATAATCACTCATGTTCCGTTCCCCTTTCCTTTACGAAGATCATGTCTGCGTCGATCTGAAGCTCCCGCTTCGCGGGCTTGCTCACTTTGCCCGGAACAGGAAGGTGACGATCTCTCCCCGGGAACAGGAGGCTGCGGGACTGAAGGCATTTTTGGAGGTGCCCTTTGTGATGCCCTGCTCCACCGCCCAGCGTACCGCGTCGGAGTAGTAGGCGTTTGCGGGGACGTCGGAGAAGGTGTTTCCGCCGGTCACAACAGGAGCGCCCGCCGCCCGCCACAGGAAGGTCACGGTCTGATCCCGGCCCACGGCGGCGTCCGGGTTGAAGAGGGTCTTTCCGGTGCCGGTGGTGATGCCCTGCTCCACCGCCCACAGTACGGCGTCATAGTAATAGGCGCCGGGCCGAACGTCGGTGAAGGGGTTGTCGGTGCTTCTGGGCTTGGGAGAGCCGGCGGCGCGCCAGAGGAAGGTGACGATCTCTCCCCGGGAACAGGAGGTCCCGGGACTAAAGGCGTTTTTGGAGGTGCCCTTTGTGATGCCCTGCTCCACCGCCCAGGCCACCGCCTCGGAGAAATACTGCCCTTCGGGCACATCTACAAAATCCGGGAGGATGACCTTGGCGCTCCAGTGGGCGTAGATGGTGGCGTCCCGGTCAAAGACGGTGGCGGTGGTCACCTGCTGGCCGCCGTCGGCCCGGGTGAACCAGCCCTCAAAGGTATAGCCCTCCCGGGTGGGGGTGGGCAGGCTGTCCAGCCGGTAATTCTTGTTGACGGTGAGCCGGGCGGCGTTCCCCGTCAGCTGTCCTCCCGCCGGATCCAGGGTGACGGTGTACAGGGTGGGGGTGGCGGAGAAAAAGTCCACCTGATAGGCCAGGGAGACCTCTTCTCCGGACGTGTTGCGCAGGCCGTCCACAGTGACGGTGTAGACCCCGTCGTAGTTCTCCACCCCGTCGGGGCGAAAGATGATACAGTTGTTGATCCCATAGCTGCCGGTATCCACGGTAAAGTATTTCCCCGAGGAGGCGGCCTTGTAGCTGCTGCCCGAGAAGCTCCAGCTCTTTTTGTCGCGCTCCCGGTACAGGGAGACGGAGACTCTGGAGAGGCTGGGCTTCTCATAGAGGTAGGGATCCAGGGAGATGCTCCAGGCGGTGTCCGGGTCAAAGAGCTCCCGGGGGAAATGGCCGGAGGCCGGCCAGGCGATGAACTCGTAGTCCACATCGCTGCCGGAGGTGTCAAAGACCTTTTCGCAGATGTAGCCGGCGCTGCCCTCTTTGGCGTATCCAAACCCCACCTTGCCCATCCTGGGGTTGAGCTGCCAGCGGCGGTGGCCCAGCCGGCTGACGTTGGAGGAGTCGCTGTCGTCCATAAAGCTGTCCATGGAGTAGATCAGGTTGCCGTATATGCCGCCAGAGCCGTAGTGGATGTTGCTGCTGCCGGTGGCGGAGTAGGCCTTCTGATAGAAGCTGTTGTCCATGTCATCGGGCCTGGCGGGGGTGTGGGAGAACTCGGAGGCCGCCAGCAGAACGGCGCCGTACTGGGCGCTCTCGTTCAGGGCGCTGTCCAGCTTCACATTGGGCAGACCGGCGATCCGCCGCATGGCGTTGAGCCGGGCCAGGGCCGCGTTCAGGGCTTCGGCGGTGACCTTGCCGGCGGCATAGGGGGCGGAGACGGAGGGCTCTTGGGAGAAGACTGTCTCCGGCATGGTCAGGGGGGCGTTGGCCAGCAGGGTGGTGATCTCCTTTTCGCTGAGCTTGGAGAGGCTTCCGCTGTCCCTGTAGGTATCTCCGTCGCTCCAGTGGGCGTAGACGGTGGTATTGGAATCAAAGACGGTGCTCACGGTGATCCGGGTGCCCCGGTCGGCCTTGGTATACCAGCCCTCGAAGCGGTAGCCGCCCCGGGTGGGGGTGGGCAGACTGGTCAGCTTGCCCCCGGTGTTGGTGACGGCACTCTTTGTGGAGACGCTGCCTCCGTTGGGGTTGAAGGTGACGGTGAAGGTATTGGCCGACCACTGGGCGTAAACGGTGGTGTTGCTTTTAAACACCGTTCCGGTGGTGATCTCACTGCCGCCGGCGGCGCTGGTGTACCAGCCGTTGAAGCGGTAGCCGCTGCGGGTGGGGGTGGGCAGACTGGTCAGTTTGCCGCTGGCGTTGGTGACGGCGCTTCTTGTGGAGACGCTGCCTCCGTTGGGGTTAAAGGTGATGGTGTATGTCCTGGCCAGGGCCCACCGGGCATAGACGGTGGTATTGGCGCTGAATACGGTGCCGGTGGTGACCTCATTGCCGCCGGAGGTGCTGGTGTACCAGCTATCAAAGACATAGCCGCTCCTGACGGGGGTGGGCAGGGAGGAGAGCCTGCCGGCGGTATTGGTGACGGCGCTTTTTGTGGAGACGCTGCCTCCGTTGGGGTTAAAGGTGATGGTATAGGTCTTGTTGGGCGTCCAGCGGGCGTATATTTGGAGGTTCCGGGTGAAGACATAGTCGGTGGTGACCTTACTGCCGCTGGTCGGCTCGGTATACCAGCCGGAAAAGGTATAGCCCTCCCTGGTGGGCTCGGGCAGACTGGACAGCTTGCCCTTCTCCGTGACGGCACTTGTGGGGGAGACCTTTCCGCCGACGGGATGGAATGTCACCGTATATTCCGCCGGCGCGGGCGAAGGGGAGGGAGACGGAGAGGGGGAAGGGGAAGGCGTACCTGTGGGCTCGGGAGAACCTGTGGGTTCCGGGGAGCCGGTGGGCTCCGGCGTCTGGGTGGGGGCGGGACTCTCCGAGGGACTGGGCTCAGGCTCGGGGCTCTCCGAAGGACTGGGCGCGGGATCAGGGCTCTCCGAGGGGGTGGGTGCGGGATCGGGACTCTCCGAGGGTTCCGGGGACTCTGTGGGCTCCTCCGAGGGCTCAGGATCAGGCTCCCTGGAGGGCTCCTCTTCCTTGGGCGGGGTCTCGGGTTCCGGGGTGGAGCCGCCCTCCTGAGAGGAGCCGGGGGAGGAGCTCCCGGCCCCGTCCTCCTCTTCGGCCATGGCGCCGATGGAGGAAAGGGTCAGGAGCATGCACAGGGCCAGGAGCAGGGCCGGAAATCGCTTTTTCATACTGTATGCCTTCTTTTGGGGTGAGATATGGACGCGCGGGTCACCTGCTCAGCTGTTCGATGCCGAGGGCCATGCGGCGCAGGGTCTCCTCCTTGCCCAGGATATGGCACAGCTCCACGGCGCCGCCGGGGGTCACCGGCTTGCCGGAGAGGGCGGTGCGTACCGGCCACATGATCCGGCCGTTTTTCAGCTCCAGCTTTTCCGCCAGGCCCACAAGGGCGTCGTGGATGGCGTCATAGGTCCAGTCGGACAGGGCCTCCAGCACCGGCAGGGTGGCCCTCAGCGCCTCCAGGGAGTTGGCCTCGTCGGTCTTCATCTTCTTGTGGCAGTAGAGCTCGTTGGAGTACTCGGGCAGGGCGTCAAAGAAGTCCGCCTGAGGCGCGATGTCCAGCAGGGTGTCGCACCGGCCCTGAACCAGGGGGGCGATGAGCTCCAAATCGATGGAGGGGGTCTTCACCGCCTGGGCGAGATAGGGCTGGGCCAGGGGGTAGAAGTCCTCGGGGGAGAGCTGGCGCAGGTAGTTGGCGTTGAAGTATTTCAGCTTTTCGATGTCGAAGATGGCGGGGGACTTGGACACGCCGGAGAGTTCAAAGATCCGGGAGAGCTCGTCCAGCGTGAAGAACTCCCGCTCGGAGTTCTCTCCCTTGGGCGCCCAGCCCAGCAGCGCCACATAGTTGAGGATGGCCGCGGTGAGATAGCCCTGGGCTTTCAGATCCTCGTAGGAGGGATCTCCGTGGCGCTTACTCATCTTGTTGTGGGCGTCCCGCATGACGGGGGAGCAGTGGATATATTCGGGCACCGTCCAGCCGAAGCCCTCATAGAGCAGGTTGTACTTGGGCGCGGAGGACAGGTACTCACTGCCCCGGACCACGTGAGTGATGCCCATGAGGTGGTCGTCGATGACGTTGGCGAAGTTGTAGGTGGGAAGGCCGTCCCGTTTCAGGAGCACCTGGTCGTCCAGTGTGTCATTGTCCACGGTGATGGAGCCGAAAATGGCGTCGTGAAAGGTGGTCTGTCCCCCCTGGGGAATGCGCTGGCGGATGACATAGGGCTCTCCCGCCGCCACCCGGGCCTTGGCCGTCTCAAGGGACAGATCCCGGCAGGGGTCGGCCTCTCTGGTGAAATCCCCAGAGTCCTCGGCAGACTCTGCCTTGTCGCAGAAGCAGTAATAGGCGTGTCCCTTTTCCACCAGAAGATGGGCATACTTGCCGTAGAACTCCCGGCGTTCGGTCTGGATATAGGGGCCCACCGGGCCGCCCACATCGGGGCCCTCGTCCCAGGTGAGGCCGCACTCCCGGAGGGTCTTGTAGATCACGTCCACAGCGCCCTCCACCAGACGGCCCTGGTCGGTGTCTTCGATGCGCAACAGGAACTTGCCCCCCTGATGCCGGGCGATGAGCCAGGTGTAGAGGGCGGTGCGGAGATTACCCACATGCATATAGCCTGTGGGAGAGGGGGCGAACCGGGTGCGGACCTCCCCCTGGGGGATGCGCTTTTCCATTTCGTTGAACCAGGACATGTCCATGATAAATTCCTCCAAATAGAGCATAGGTTTGTTCCTATTTTATCGGGAGGGGAAGAACTTGTCAAGCAGGGAGAAATGTGGTATGATATTTTAGTATTATCAGGGCCTTCTTCGGCTTTTGGAAAAGGAGTGTTTCACGTGATAAAAGACCGTAAGATCAGCTTCAGCGGCATTCAGCCCAGCGGCGATATCCATCTGGGCAACTATATGGGGGCACTCCGGCACTGGCCGACCTATCAGGATGCGTACGACTGTGTCTACTGTGTGGTGGACCAGCACGCCATCACTCTGCGTCAGGAGCCCGCTGTTCTGCGCCGCCGCTCTGTGGAGCTCTTCGCGCAGCTCATCGCCTGCGGTATCGATCCGGACAGGAGCATCCTCTTTGTGCAGTCCCATGTGCCTCACCACGCCGAGCTGGCCTGGATCCTCAACTGCTTTACCATGTTCGGTGAGCTCTCCCGTATGACCCAGTTCAAGGATAAGTCCGCCAAGCACGCCGACAACATCAACGCGGGCCTGTTCACCTATCCAACCCTTATGGCCGCGGATATCCTTCTCTATCAGACCGACATCGTCCCCGTGGGGGAGGATCAGCGCCAGCATGTGGAGCTGACCCGGGACATCGCCCAGCGCTTCAACGGCGTCTACGGCGACGTGTTTACCATGCCGGAGGCGGTGATCCCCAGGCAGGGCGCCCGGGTCATGGGCCTGAGCACCCCGGAGAGCAAGATGAGCAAATCCATCCCCGAGGGCTGTGTGTTCGTCATGGATAAGCCGGAGGAGATCATGCGCAAGTTCAAACGGGCCGTCACCGATTCGGATACGGAAAACTGCGTGCGCTATGACCGCTCAGCCAAGCCCGGGGTGAGCAATCTGCTGGACATCTATTGCGCCGCCACCGGAGAGAGCCTGGAGGCAGCTCAGAGCCGCTTTGCCGGCCAGGGCTACGGCGTGTTCAAGCCCGCTGTGGGCGAGGCGGTGGTGGAGTGCCTGCGCCCTGTCCGGGAGGAGACCGAACGGCTCCTGAACGACAAGGGAGAGCTGGAGCGTCTGATGCGGCAGGGCGCGGAAAAGGCGGCCTCGGTGGCGGGGCGCACCCTGAGCAAGGTGAAGAAAAAAGTGGGCTTTCTGCCCCGGTAAAAACAGGCGCCTCCTGTGAGGGGGAGCCCGTGCGAAAGATAAAATCCCTCCGGCCGGACGCCGGAACAAGGAGAGACACCTATGCCTATTTCACTGGAACTCATCGGTCAGGTGGCTGCCGCCCTGGGGGTGGCCTTCCTCATCGCCCTGATCCTCACCCCGGTGGTCAAGTCCCTGGCGGTGAAGATGGGGGCGGTGGACGACCCCCGAAAGGACAAGGATCCGGAGCGGCGGATGCACGTCAACCCCATCCCCCGGATGGGAGGGCTGGCCATTGTGCTGGGCTTTCTGCTCAGCACCCTTGTCTTTGTGCCCCTTAACGGGCAGCTCAAGGGAGCGCTGCTGGGCGCGGTGCTCATCGTGGTGCTGGGGGTCTTTGACGACATCTACGACCTGCGGGCCAAGTTCAAGCTGGCGGTACAGATCGCCGCCGCCCTCATCGCGGTATTTACCGGCAACGTGATCGAATATCTCTCCAACCCCAACATCTTTTCCAGCGATCCCTACTGGGAGCTGGGCATTCTGGCCTATCCCATTACGGTGATCTGGATCGTGGCCATGACCAACGCCGTCAACCTCATCGACGGTCTGGACGGCCTGGCCTGCGGGGTGAGCTCCATCAGCTCCATGACCCTGCTGGTCATCGCCCTGCTGCTGGGGGAGCCCCAGGTGGCCTTGCTGGTGGCGGCCCTGGCGGGAGGCTGTCTGGGCTTTTTGCCCTATAACTTCAATCCGGCCAAGATCTTTATGGGGGACACCGGCTCCACCTTCCTGGGCTATATCCTGGCGGTGATCTCGGTGCAGGGCCTCTTTAAGATATACACCCTCATCTCTTTCGTGGTGCCCTTCCTTCTGTTCGGTCTGCCCATCTTTGACACCTGCTTTGCCTTCATCCGCCGCATCGCCCACGGGCAGAGTCCCATGCACGCCGACCGGAGCCATGTGCATCACCGGCTCATTGACATGGGCTTCTCTCAGAAGCAGGCGGTGGCGGTGCTCTATGTCATCACCGCCATTCTGGGCCTCTCCGCCGTAGTGCTCACCACCAGCGGAGCGGTGAAGGCCATGCTGCTTCTGTTTGCCTTCTGCGCAGCGGGAGCCGTGGCTCTGAGCGTATTTTACGGTACCCACCGGCCCCATCGGGAGCGGGAAGAGGAGGAGAGAAAATGAGCGTACGGGTCATGTCTATTTTCGGCACCCGGCCCGAGGCCATCAAGATGGCCCCCCTGGTGCGGGAGCTCTCCAACCGGGAGGGCATTGAGAGCCTGTGCTGCGTCACTGCGCAGCACAGACAGATGCTGGACAGCGTGCTGGACATCTTTCAGATACGGCCTGACTTTGACCTGAACATCATGGAGCCGGGGCAGACCCTCTCCACCATCACCACCAAGTGTCTGCTGGGGTTGGAGAAGGTCTTTGACCAGGCCCGCCCCGACCTGGTGCTGGTCCACGGGGACACCTCCACCGCCTTTTCCGCCGCCCTGGCCGCCTTCTACGGACAGATCAAGGTGGGCCATGTGGAGGCCGGTCTTCGCACCTACGACAAATACTCTCCCTTTCCGGAGGAGATGAACCGCACGTTGGTGGGCGATCTGGCGGATCTCCATTTCAGCCCCACTGCGGCCAACCGGGACAACCTCCGCCGGGAGGGGATCACCCAAAACGTATTTCTCACGGGCAATACGGTCATAGACGCCATGGCCACCACCGTCCGGCCTGATTTCCGCTTTCCCACCGAGGAGCTCAACCACCTGGATTACCGGGAGAAGACCGTCATTGCCGTCACCTGTCATCGGCGGGAGAACTACGGGGAGCCCATGGCCCACATCATGACCGCCCTGCGCCGCCTGGTGGAGACCTACCCGCAGGTGGAGCTGGTCTATCCCGTCCACCTGTCTCCCGTGGTTCGGGAGGCGGCGGGGAAATACCTGGGAGGCCATGAGCGGATCCATCTTATCGACCCCATCGACGTGGAGGAGATGCACAACCTCATGGCCCGATGCGCCTTTGTGATGACCGATTCCGGCGGCCTTCAGGAGGAGGCCCCCGCCCTGGGCAAGCCGGTGCTGGTGCTGCGCCGGGAGACCGAGCGGCCCGAGGCGGTGTCGGCAGGTACGGTGAAGCTGGCGGGTACCGAGGAGGAGAATATCTTTGTCCTGGGCGCGCAGCTCGTCACGGACAGGGCGGCCTATGACGCCATGGCCCATGCGGTGAACCCTTACGGGGACGGCCGGGCCTGTCGGCGGATCGGGGACGCCATCGAATACATCTTCGGCCTTCGGGACAAGGCCCCGGAAGAATTCCGGGCATAAATAAGACCGGCCAGCTGAAGGCCGATATCGCTGAAGGTTTCACCGTGGGAAGGGGAAAGCCCGGTTTTTTCCCTTCCCACGGTCAGCCTTCCCTCCCATACGGGGGGAAGCCTTTTTCATAAGAGAGGAGGCCGGAGACATGGAAGGACGCAACCGGAACATTTTAGTGGCGCTCACCGCCATCGTCATCGCCCTGGCGGTCTTCTCCAGCTTTGGCCTGCCCCTCTTTACCGGGCCCACCGCCACCATTACGCTGCCCACCCCCGCCCCCGAGGGCTCGGCCCAGCCGGGCCAGAGCGAACAGGGAGGAGGGGTGCGGGTGGAGGTGACCCCTGACACGGTCCAGAGCGTGATCGCGGCCATCAGCCGTCTGGAGAGCTACTCCCGGGTGGTCACCGTCACCCTGGAGGGGAGCGCCTCCACCGCTCTGGTCTGGGTGGACGGGGGTTGGACCCGCTCTGATCTGAACCTGCCCACCGGCCTTACCGTCCACACCATTGTGGGACAGGAGCAGGTGTGGCGGTGGAACAATAGCGAGCGGACGGTCCTCACCTGGGGCGCCGACGAGGCTTCGGTGGACGTGGAAGGCCAGCGCATCCCCACCTATGAGGATGTGCTGGCCCTGGATCGATCTGATATCACCGACGCCGGTTATGAGAATAAAAACGGGTTTCCCTGTGTCTACGCAGAGGTCTGTATCCCGGAGCTGAACCAGTGGGAGCGGTACTGGGTCTCCTCCGATACCGGCCTTCTTATGGCCGCCGAGACCCAGGTGGGAGAGACGGTGGTATACACCATGGCGGCCACCGCCGCGGAGATCCCCGCCCCCGCCTGGGCCTCCTTCCAGCTGCCTGACGGCACCGTGCTCCACACTGTGGGAGAGGAGCCGCCTCAGGTCTCGCCGTAGGGCGCCGGCCAGGGTCAAAGCAGCAGCATCAGCCCCAGGGTGATGAGCAGCTCCAGGTTATTTTCCCTGTCGTCCAGAAACAGGAACAGGAGGATGAGCAGAAGAAGCACATCCCCCGTGTCCAGTTCCTCCAGCTTCAGCCCGCCCAGCAGAGCGCCCAGCCCTTTCTTTTCCTCCCGGGGGGAGGCGGGGGGAGCTTCCCCTGTGGGGACAGAGGCCTCCGGGAACTGGCGGGACAGGGGGAGATAGGGGTTATACATGGTCGCCCTCCTCCTTTAAAAGCGCCACCGCCACCCGGATCACCCGGGAGAGTCGGGCGATCTTTTCCGCCTTTTCCAGCTTTTCCTGACGCTCCGGACGGAGAAAGGGTTTCAGGGAGGCCAGAAGGGCGGCTTTGTCGTCGTCCTGGGCAGAATATTCTCCATAGACCCGCAGGGCGATCTGGATGAGCTTGGGATCGATGTTGGGAAGCCCTCCGCCCCCCAAGGCGCCCAGCAGTGCGGAGAGATCGGGCGCTTCGGCGGTCGGGGAAGGGGGCTGGGGGGACTCGTCGGAGGGCTCTGAGGTCTCCACCGGGACATAGTCGGCCTCCGGGGGCGCCGGGGTTCCGGCCTGAGGCTCCGCCTCCTCCGGACTTCCGCCGGTGAGGGCCCGGGCAATGGCGGTGATCTGGCTCATGGCCTGGGGATCCCCCAGAATGGCCTGCAGCTGTTCCTGAAGCTCCGCCACGGTCATACCCCCTTTCCGGCAGTTGCGAAGTTATTTCTGGGTCTTCTTTTTCAGCCCCTCTACGGCCTGGGCCCCCTCGGGACTGCCCATGACCTGATTCAAAAGGCCCATAAGGGCCTCCGGCTTGCCCTTGGCCGCGGCCTGGGCGGCGGATTGGAGCCCCGTACCGGCGCTCTGATTGAGCAGGGTCATAAGGCGCTGGGTCTCCGGGGAGGAGAGAAGGGCCTGAAGGCCCTTGGGATCTTTGAGAAGCTGCGCGGCCTGGGGGTCCTGCTTCAGGGCGTCCAGGGTGGGATCGGGTTTGGTCATGACGGTTCCCTCCTATGGTCATCATAGTTGGCTTCCTTCTATTATATGAATGGGAATGGAGAAGGTGACAGAATGAAATGGCTGGTTTTTTCCGATTCTCACGGAAATGTGGAGTATATGCGCCGTGCCCTGGAGCTGGAAAAGCCGGATCGCGTCCTCCATTTGGGAGATGTGGTTCGGGACGGCACCAGACTGCTTGCCCTCTATCCGGAGCTGAGGCTGGAGCAGGTCCGGGGCAACTGTGACCATGGGGACGGGGGATCTCCCGAAGAGAGGGAGCTCTTCTTTGGCGCCCACCGGGTCTGGATGCTTCACGGTCACACCTATTGGGTGAAGTCGGGGACGGCCATGGTGGCCGAGGAGGCCCGTACCCGGGGCGTGGAGGCGGTGCTCTTCGGCCACACCCATGTTCCGCTGTGCGACCGGATGGGGAGCCTTTGGATCATGAATCCGGGTACCGTCAGCGGACGGCCCAGAGCCACCTATGGAGTGATGGAGGAACGAAAGGGTGAACTCTGGTGCCGCACGGCGGTGATCGAATAGAAAAAGCGCCTGATACCCATCGGTATCAGGCGCTTTTGTCACTGTGAGGGATCATTGTAAAAGCTCCGGGGCCACGGTGATATCCTCCCGGGGGACCTTGGCCCAGTCAAAACGTTCCGCCAGGGCCCGGGCGGCGACGGGACCCGGGGAGTCCTGCTGTCCCGCCATCTGAGCCAGAAGGCCCAGAAGCTCCCCGGGGGTATAGCGGCGGCGCAGGGCCCCTATGTCCAGGTCGGCGTCCCGCTTGGCCAGCCTCCGGCCGTCGGGGGCCAGGAGGAGGGGGACGTGGTAAAACGCCGGGGCGGGGAGGCCAAGGGCCTCGTAAAGCCAGAGCTGGCGGGGGGTGGAGGAGAGCAGGTCACGGCCCCGCACCACCTGGGTCACCCCCATGGCGGCATCGTCCACCACCACGGCCAGCTGGTAGGCCCAGGCTCCGTCGGCGCGCTTGATGGGGAAGTCGCCGCACTCGGTGGCCAGATCCTGGGAATAGGGGCCCTGGAGGCCGTCCACAAAGGAGACGGTTTTGCGGGGCACCCGCACCCGGTAGCTGGGGGCCTTTTCCGCCGTGTGGGCGGCCGCCTCCTCCGGGGTAAAGCCGGCGCAGGGGCAGGAGGGGGAGACCACATGGATATGGGGGGCCTCGTTGAGCCGCTGGAGGCGGGAGCAGAAGCAGGGATAGGTGAGGCCCCGCTCTTCCAGCCGGGCAAAGGCCCCGGCGTAGAGCCGGCCCCGGTTACTCTGCCAATAGGAGGCGCCGTCGCCCCCCTCGTCCCAGGTAAGGCCCAGCCACTCCAGATCCTCCATGAGCTGCCAGGCGTGGGCGGGGAGACAGCGCACCGGATCCAGATCCTCGATGCGCAGGACCAGGGAGCCCCCCTCATGCCGGACGGAGAGCCAGGCCAGAAGGAAGGAGAACAGGTTCCCCAGGTGCATCCGCCCGCTGGGGGAGGGGGCAAAACGGCCTTTCACGGGCATGGGGACACCTCCGTATGTACGACGTTCAGGGGGTCAGGCCCCGATGAAAAACAGGGTCCCGCCCTCCTGCTTGCAGACCACCTCGGTCTTCTCATCCAGGGGGATGAGGGCCATGTTGCGGTAGAGCTGCCTGCCGGTGATCTGGAGGCAGGACATGGAGTAGAGCAGGTCCAGAAGCTCCCCCACCTCCCGCTTGGAATCGAAAAAGCCCAGCTCAGGGAGGCCGAAGTCATCCAGGCCATGGGTCTGGATGGTGGGTCTGCCCTCATCGGTGGTGGTGACGTAGACCCAGACCCACAGGGGGACGGGAAAGAAATGGTCGGGATTGTCCCAGGTTTTGCTCTCCATCAGCTCTCGCTGCTGTAAGTAGTGCCGCTTGCTGACCAGAAGGCCGCCCCGGTTCACCGGATCGACGCCCACGGCCCCCTCCTGGTCCAGGAGGGCGGCGCAGAGAAGGGAGAGGGCCCAGCAGGCCCGGCGCTTTTCGGGCAGGGTGGTCCCGGCTCCCTTCTGGGCCAGCATCCAGAAGGACTTATGGGAGGAGAAGGCGGCCTTCTCCTCCTCGGTGAGGAGGAAGCTGTATTTCGCCGCGGTGGGGATGTCCGCCGTGCTCGGGGGGACGGGCATGGGGAGGTAGGAGACCCAGAACTCCAGGCCCTCCACAGTGGCGGTGAAGGCGGGAACTCTGGGGTGGCTGCGGTCGATATGGCTCACCGCACCCTCCCCGAAAGCGGCGCGTACACAGGCCACGGCGGGCTCTATATCCTCCAGTACCCGATCCATGAGCAGCAGACACATGGTGTCCGCCTGGGGTGGCTGGGGCCACTGGGGGAGACCGGCTTCCGGGGGCTTGGCCTCACTGTTTTGCGGGGCGGCGTTGGGG
Source organism: uncultured Pseudoflavonifractor sp. (assembly GCA_947651395.1). Lineage (GTDB taxonomy): Bacteria > Bacillota > Clostridia > Oscillospirales > Oscillospiraceae > Vermiculatibacterium. Next base: position 30,448 of record CANSYW010000007.1, read on the forward strand.
GCTTTTTCCTTGAAGCGGTCAAACAGGCCCATGGGTATGTACTCCTTTCCAACGTGAGGGGCGGTATGTAGGGGCGGATACGCTCCGCCCGGCTTGCTCACTCAAACAGCATGGTGGCGAAATAGTCCTCCGGGGTCTCGGCCCGGCGGATGAGCTTGACCGTGCCGTCAGGTTTCAGCAGCAGCTCCGCCGAGCGCAGCTTGCCGTTGTAGTTGTAGCCCATGGAAAAGCCGTGGGCCCCGGAGTCGTGGATCACCAGCAGGTCCCCAATCTCAATTTCCGGCAGGGCCCGGTCGATGGCAAATTTGTCGTTGTTCTCGCACAGGGAGCCCACCACGTCGTAGACGTGATCCGAGGGTTTGTCCTCCTTGCCCATCACGGTGATGTGGTGGTAGGCCCCGTACATGGCGGGGCGCATCAGGTTGGCGGCGCAGGCGTCCACCCCCACGTACTCCTTGTAGGTGTGCTTGAAGTGGAGGACTCTGGTCACCAGACACCCGTTGGGGCCCAGCATGTAGCGGCCCAGCTCGGTGTAGATGGCCACATCCCCCATGCCCGCGGGGACGAGAATGCTCTCAAACTGCTCCCGCACCCCTGCGCCGATGGCGGCGATGTCGTTGGCGCTCTGGTCGGGTCGGTAGGGGATTCCCACGCCGCCGGAGAGGTTGATGAAGCACACGTCGCAGCCGGTCTCCTGCTCCAGGTCGGCGGCCAGCTGGAAGAGGATGCCCGCCAGGGCGGGGTAGTAGTCGTTGCTGAGGGTGTTGGAGGCCAAAAAGGCGTGGATGCCAAACCGCTTGGCCCCCAGAGCCTTCAACTTTTTAAAGCCCTCGAAGAGCTGATTCCGGGTGAAGCCGTATTTGCTGTCTCCCGGGGTGTCCATGACCTGGAAGCCCTCCTTGCTCTCCCCCAGCTGGAACACCCCGCCGGGATTGAAGCGGCAGGAGACGGTCTCGGGGATATGGCCCAGAGTCTCCTTGAGAAAGTCGATGTGGGTGAAGTCGTCCAGGTTGATGACCGCCCCCAGCTTTTCCGCCAGCTGGTACTCACAGGCGGGGGTCTCGTTGGAGGAGAACATGATATCGTGGCCATGAAAGCCGCACTTGTCCGAGAGCATCAGCTCAGTGAGGGAGGAGCAGTCCACGCCGCAGCCCTCTTCCTGCAAAATTTTCAGGATGGCGGGGGTGGGGGTGGCCTTGACGGCAAAATACTCCTTGAAGCCGGGATTCCAGGCGAAGGCGGCCTTCAGGTTCCGGGCCGTCCGGCGGATGCCCTCCTCGTCATAGAGGTGGAAGGGGGTGGGGTATTTTTCGGTGATGGCCTGGAGCTGGGGAAGGGTCACAAAGGGCTTTTTCATTTGGGGGCCTCATTTCTATCTGAAAGTAGGGAGCTTTGGCTCAGATTATACCCCACAGGCCCGCTCACTGTCAACGCTTGGACAGTGGGCGGCAATGGTGCGGGGGGTACAGCGGAAGAAGAGGAAGGCGGACAGGCAGGCGGCAATCACGTCGCACAGGGGCTCGGCACAGAAGGCGGCGGCCGCGGAGAAGATCTGGGGCAAAAGGATGAGGGCGGCGACCAGAATGCTCTTGCGGACCAGGGAGCAGAAAAGGGCCAGGCGGGTCTGCCCCAGGGCGGTGGAGCCGTCCACCGCCACCCACTGGATCGGCAGGAACAGGAGTCCGGCGGTGTATACCTTGATCAGTGTGACACTGCGTGCCATGAGATATTCGCTTCCGGTGAAAAGCCGGACGAAGAGAGGGGAGGCCAGGTGTGTGATGATCAGCATCACGGCCGAGAAGGAAAAGCACAAGGCCAGGATGCCCCGGAGGGAGTGCTTGACACGCCGGGCGTCCCCGGCCCCCAGATTATAGCTCACCAGGCCCTGACAGCCCAGCGTGATGCCGCCCATGGGCATGGTAATGAGAAGCATGTAGCTCTGAACGATGGAGCAGCAGGTGAGCAGGGCGTCTCCCTCGCCGGGGCCGCCAAACCGCTGGAGCATGGTGTTGAGGATGATGAGGATGACGCTGTCCAAAGCGTAGGTGAGAAAGGGAGCCAGGCCGAAGACCACCACCCGCCGGCAGACGGCGGGGTTGAAACGGCCCCAGCGCAGGGGCACCGGCACGGTGGGGCGGGTGAGGGCAAAGAGGGCGAAGAGGCAGGAGGCGGCCTGGGACAGCAGGGTGGCCCAGGCCGCCCCCGCCACCCCCATGTCCAGGACAAAGATGAAAACAGGGTCAAGGGCAATGTTCAGCACTGCCCCCAGGATCACGGTGACCATCCCCAGCCCCGAGCGGCCCTGACAGATGAGGAAGTTGTTCAGGCCGGTGGCCATGAGGGCGAAGGCGGTGCCGACGATGTAGATGGTCATATAGGTCAGGGCATAGGGGAAGGTGTTTTCGCTGGCGCCGAACCACCACAGCAGCTGCCGCCGCAGCAGGAAAAACAGCAGGGACAGTCCCATGGACATGCCCAGCAGCATCCGCAGGCAGTTGGAAAGGATCTCTGAGGCCCCCTGGATGTCCCCGGCCCCCCGCTTCATGGAAAACAGGGGCCCACCGCCCAGACAGGTCAGATAGGCAAAGGAGGACAGCAGGGTGATGATGGGCCCGCAGACCCCCACCCCCGCCAGCGCCAGATCGCCTACCCCCGGGATGTGGCCGATGAACATCCGGTCGACAATGCTGTACAGGACGTTGATGAACTGGGCCAGCATGGTGGGAAGGGCCAGCCGCAGGATCAGTGCCCGGATGGGATCCCGCCCAAGATCGATTTTTGGGGCCACGGTCATCACGCTCCTGAAAGTTCAAATCAAAGCCTGAGAAATTATACTCGCTTTTCCGGAGGGAGTAAAGAGCGGAAAAAGAAAAAGTGAAAAAGGGGGGAAAAGGGCGGCTTCCCCCTTGACACAGGGGGTGAGCTCTGGTAAAATACCACCCAATGAGGAAAGGAGGGATGGGCCGTGGCCAAGCTGACGGATGGACGTTTTCGCTTGGGGTACGGGACTTTTCTTTCCTTTTTGAATGGGCAATTTATTGGAAGACGATCACTTTTGTGATCGTCTCTTTTTTTGCCCCTGGGAATCTTGCCGGAGAAAAGAAAGGAGAATGTCCCATGAATCAAGAGCCTATCCGTGACGCCCGCGCCCTCGGAGTGCCCAAAATGCTGCTGCTGGGCCTCCAGCACATGTTCGCCATGTTCGGCGCCACCATTCTGGTGCCCATTTTGGTCAACAGCCAGACCGACGCCGCGGGAGCGGCCATCGGCATGCCGCTGTCCATCCAGACCACCCTGTTCTTCGCCGGCTTCGGCACCCTGCTGTTCCACCTCTGTACCAGGCTGAAGGTGCCCGCCTTCCTGGGCTCCTCCTTTGCCTTCCTGGGCGGGTTCGCCGCCATGGGCGGCATGCGGGAGGGCATTTACGCCTCCATGTCCCAGGCCGAGAAGCTCCAGTACGCCTGCGGCGGCATCGTGGTGGCCGGGCTTCTCTACCTGTTGCTGGCCCTGCTGGTGAAGGCGGTGGGGGTCCACAAGGTCATGCGGTTCCTGCCTCCGGTGGTCACCGGCCCCATCATCATCTGCATCGGCCTGAATCTGGCCCCCTCCGCCGTCAGCAACGCCTCTACCTGCTGGTGGCTGGCCCTCATCGCCATGGCCATCATCATCGCGTGTAATATCTGGGGCAAGGGCATGATCAAGATCATCCCCATTCTCCTGGGCGTGGTGGGCGCATACCTGGTGGCCATGCTCACCCGTCAGGTGGACTTCACCGGCGTGCGGGAGGCCGCCTGGTTCGGCCTGCAGCCCTTCTTTACCGACTTCGGCGGCAGTGTGGCCAAGTTTGACCTCTCCGCCGTCCTGGTCATGGCCCCCATCGCCATCGCCTCCATGATGGAGCACATCGGCGACATGTCCGCCATCTCCGCCACCGTGGGGGAGAACTTCCTGGACGACCCCGGTCTGCACCGCACTCTGGTGGGCGACGGCATCGCCACCTCTCTGGCCGGTCTCTTCGGCGGCCCTGCCAACACCACCTATGGGGAGAACACCGGCGTGTTGGTCCTTTCCCGGGTCTATGACCCCAAGGTCATTCGCCTGGCTGCCCTCTACGCCCTGCTCCTCTCCTTCAGCCCCAAGTTTGCCGCTCTCATCGGGGCCCTGCCCTCCGCCATCATCGGCGGCGTCTCCTTTATCCTCTACGGCATGATCTCAGCCATCGGCGTGCGCAATGTGGTGGAGAACCGGGTGGACTTTACCAACTCCCGGAACCTGATCATCGCCGCCGTCATCCTGGTGTGCGGCCTGGGCTTCGGCGGCGGGCTCACCTTCCGGGTGGCGGGGGCCGGCGTGACCCTCACCGGCTTGGCCATCGCCGCCATCGCCGGCATTGCCCTCAACGCCGTTCTCCCCGGCAACGACTATGAGTTCGGCAAGGACGACGGCCACAACTCCGGAAATCTGGGGAAATACTAAGCGCGGAGAAGTGGGCTGCTGAGGGGCTAACGACGGAGCGCTGCCCAGCCGTCGGGAGCGAAGCGACCTTACGGATGGGGCGTGCCCCTTGCGGGTTGAGCGGACGGATCAACGGGGCAAAGCCCCGACAAACGGCGCGCGAAGTCGGAGGAGTTAGATCCCGAAGCGTCCAGCCCGCTTCGAAGCGTGATAATGCGGCGTGACAATGTAGCAGAAAAGGAGGCCCCGGACACCGCCCTGTCCGGGGCCGCTTTTTTCACCGACATTAGCACTCCGATTAACGGAGTGCTAATGTTTACAATTTGGACATAATTTATGGTATATTTGTTCACAGCCATTGACTATACTTGGTTTCAGAAAACAGGAGCAGGCCGGGGAGAGAAAAGAAGCTCCCACTGCCGGAAAGGATGAGGCCCGTGGAGCCCGAAAAATATTAGCAGGACAAATATGTGAGTGCTAAATAGAAATCAAAATGAAAAAGGAGTTTTTACTATGTTTGGAATGATCCCCTTTGACCGCGGCGACAACAATTTCTTTGATACCTTTGACAACTTCACCCGTGACTTTTTCCGCAAGAGCAACGCGGAGCTGCCCGCCTTCCGCACCGACATCCGGGACACCGGAGACAGCTATCTGCTGGAGGCCGAACTGCCCGGCTTCCGGAAGGAGGATATCTCCCTGGATCTGAAGGACGGTATTCTCACCATCACCGCCGTCCATCAGGACAGCGCGGAGACCAGGGATGAGGGCGGCTATATCCGCCGGGAGCGCCGGGTGGGCTCCTTCCAGCGCAGCTTTGACGTCACCGGCATTGACGAGGGCGCCATTACCGCCGCCTACGAAAACGGCGTGCTGGCCCTGACCCTGCCCAAGGTCAAGCCTGTGGAGCCGGAGACCAAGAAGATCATGATCCAGTAAAGAAGTGCGCAGCATGACAGTAAAGAAGTGCGAGGAAAAGAGGCCGGTCAGCGGACGCTGGCCGGCCCTTTTTGAAAGGACGTGAGAAATATGAATACACAAAACTATACCCAAAAGACCCTTGAGGCCATTCAGGCGGCCCAGTCTGTGGCCACGGGATACGGCAGCCAGCAGCTGGAGCAATGCCACCTGCTGCTGGCCCTTTTGGAGGCGGAAAACGGCCTGGTTCCCCAGCTTCTGGCCGGGATGGGCCTTACGGTACCTAGCTTTCACGCCGCGGCAAAGGCCCTGGTGGAGCGCCAGCCCAAGGTCTCCGGCCCGGGTCGGGAGCTGGGGAAGATCTATATCTCTCCGGGGGCGGAGCGGACCTTGCGTGCCGCTGGGGAGACCGCCGGGCAGATGAAGGACGAGTACGTCTCAGTAGAGCATCTGCTGCTGGCCCTGTGCGAGACCGCCGAGCGGGATCTGGCGGAGCTGTTCAAGACCTACCAGGTCACCCGGGAGGGGATCCTGGCGGCCCTGGCCAACGTGCGGGGGGATCAGCGGGTGACCTCGGACAATCCGGAGGAGACGTACGACGCCCTGAAAAAGTACGGCACCGACCTGGTGGAGCGCTCACGGCGCAACGAGCTGGATCCGGTGATCGGCCGGGACGAGGAGATCCGCAACGTGATCCGGATCCTCTCCCGGAAGAGCAAGAATAACCCGGTGCTCATCGGCGAGCCCGGGGTGGGCAAGACCGCCATCGCCGAGGGGCTGGCCCAGCGGATCGTGAAGGGGGACGTGCCCGCCTCCCTGAAAGACAAGACCATCTTCAACCTGGATATGGGCGCCCTTATCGCGGGGGCCAAGTACCGGGGTGAGTTCGAGGAGCGGCTCAAGGCCGTTCTCACCGAGGTGAAGAGGTCCGAGGGCCGGATCATCCTGTTCATCGATGAGCTCCACACCATCGTGGGGGCGGGGAAGACCGAGGGCAGCATGGACGCGGGCAACCTCTTAAAGCCCATGCTGGCCCGGGGAGAGCTCCACTGCATTGGCGCCACCACCCTCAACGAGTACCGCCGGTATATCGAAAAGGACGCTGCCCTGGAGCGGCGCTTTCAGCCCGTGCTGGTGAAGGAGCCCACCGTGGAGGATACGGTGGCCATCCTCCGGGGCCTGAAGGAGCGTTACCAGGTCTTCCATGGGGTGAAGATCACCGACGCGGCGATCATTGCCGCCGCCACCCTCTCCAACCGCTATATCACCGACCGGTTCCTCCCGGATAAGGCCATCGACCTTATCGATGAGGCCTGCGCCACCGTGCGTACCGAGATCGACTCCATGCCCACCGAGCTGGACGTGCTCCAGGGCAAGATGACCCAGTTGGAGATCGAGGAGCGGGCTTTGGTGAAGGAGACCGACAAGCTCTCCCGGGAGCACCTGGAGGATATCCGCAGGGAGCTGTCCGACCTGGAGGAGGAGTTCAAAGCCAAAAAAGCCCGGTGGGAGAACGAGAAGGGCGTCATCGGCCGGGTGCAGAAGCTCCGGGAGGAGCTGGAGCAGGCCAACGGCGAGCTGACCCGGGCCCAGCGGCAGTATGACCTGGAGAAGGCCGCCCAGCTCCAGTACGGCCGCATTCCCCAGCTCCAAAAGGAACTGGAGGCCCAGGAGGCCCTGGCCAATCAGGATCGGGAGGAAAGCCTGCTCCGGGACAAGGTCACCGAGGAGGAGGTGGGCCGCATCGTGGAGCGGTGGACGGGCATTCCCGTGGCCCGGCTCATGGAGGGCGAGCGGGAGAAGCTGCTGGGCCTGGAGGAGCTGCTCCACCGGCGGGTTATCGGACAGGAGGAGGCGGTTCGACTGGTGAGCGAGTCCATCCTCCGCTCCCGGGCGGGAGTGGCCGACCCCAATAAGCCCATCGGCTCCTTTCTCTTCCTGGGGCCTACCGGCGTGGGCAAGACTGAGCTTGCCAAGGCCCTGGCCGCCGCCCTCTTTGACAGCGAGAAGAACCTGGTGCGCATCGACATGTCGGAGTACATGGAGAAGTTTGCCGTCACCCGTCTCATTGGCGCCCCGCCGGGATATGTAGGCTATGAGGAGGGGGGGCAGCTCACCGAGGCGGTGCGCCGCAGTCCCTATTCGGTGATCCTCTTTGACGAGGTGGAGAAGGCCCACCCCGACGTGTTCAACGTGCTGCTCCAGGTGCTGGATGACGGCCGGATCACCGACGGCCAGGGCCGGACGGTGGACTTTAAAAATACCGTCATCATCCTCACCTCCAACCTGGGCAGTCAGTACCTGCTGGAGGGCATCGACGGGGAGGGGGAGATCACCCCGTCGGCCAGGGAGCAGGTGGAGACCCTGCTGAAGCAGGCCTTCCGGCCCGAGTTCCTCAACCGGCTGGACGAGATCGTATTCTACAAGCCCCTGACAAGGGACAACGTGAGCCGCATCGTGGATCTGATGATGGACGCTCTCAACGCCCGGCTGGCCCAAAAGGAGCTGCGTTGCGAGCTTACGGCACAGGCCAGGCAGCTCATCCTGGAGAGAGGCTACGAGCCCCTCTACGGCGCCAGGCCCCTGCGGCGCTATCTCCAGCACTCGGTGGAGACCCTGGTGAGCCGGGCCATCATCGCCGGGGAGGTCTCGGAGGGAGATACCCTGACGGTGGGGGTAAAGGACGGAGAGCTGACGGTGGAGGGCCGGCAGATCCTCCGGGGAGAGATCGTGGAATAACATCGGTAAAAACCGGGACGCTCTGCCACATGGCAGAGCGTCCCGGTTTTCATCCGCGAAAGAGCTCTCACATCCCCATATAGGAGAAGTGCATGTAGTCGTGGTAGCCGCTGGCCTGGTCGGCATCCCCAGCCCAGGCGTCCCCGCCCCAGGACCAGCCGTGCTCGGCGAAGATGCGCACCACCGAGCCGTCCGGGTCGATGGAATAGGGATCCTCCCCGGGGGCCCAGTGGCTGCCCACCATGGCCTTCCCGTCCCTGACCTGGTAGTTTTCGTTGGCGTTGATGTCGATGGCGGTGCCGCAGTTGTGTTCCCCGGTGGCGCTGTCTCCCCGCCAGGAGTAGCCGCCGATGTCGTGGATGGGGAACTGCTCGGGATCGTTGAAGATCTCGGTGAAGAGGGCCAGAGTATCCTCGGCAATGGCGGAATGGATGACCAGATCGGCGGAGGAGGCTGTCTTGTTCCCCTGTCGGTCTATCTGCCATATGGGAACGGTGATGGTGGTCATGGCGGCGTAGGCCTCGGCCTGGTTGGCAAAGCGGCGTTTTTCCGCCTCCCCGAAGAGGAGAGTGTGCTTCTGCTCGTTCTCCCCCTGGAACCAGAGCCAGAAGGGCTGGGCGTCGTAATCCTCCCAGCTGACCTCTCCCCGCTGCGCGGCCTCTTCAAAGTCGGCCTGGGCGTTCTCCGCCCTGGTATAGGGCCGGTAGACCAGGGTGTACTCGTCCCTGCGGGTGGTCACCCACTCATAGCCGGAGATATTGACATGGCGGGGAAGTAGCTCATAGAGGGCGGCAAGGTCCATCGAATACGTAATGGGAAGCCCCACCGTGGTCTCCACGATCTGATCCTCCATCAGAGGGTTGCCCTTTTGGTCGGTGATGTGGACGGTCACCGTCTTTTCCTCCCCGTAGTGGTTCTCCTCCTCGGCTTCTGTGACCCGCAGCAGCAGGACGCTGCCGTCGGCGCGCTTTATGGTCTCCCCGCCGCCGAAGGTGCCGTCGTCCCGGCCCCGGACGATGCCGGCGTCATAGAGCCGGGTGAGGGCCTGCTGATAGGCTTCGCCCAGGGCGGCATAGTCGGAGAAGGTCTCCTGGGCGGTTTTGGGCTCCTCCCAGTACCAGCCGAAGCCCTCACTGCGCTTGTCGGCCTCCTCGGGCAGCATACGTGCCAGCAGTACGGCGGCGTCGGCCCGGAGGATGGGCTCTGAGAGGGTGAGGGGGGTCACGGGGAGAAAATCTCCCTCGGTGAGCAGCCCCTCCCCCAGAGCGGCCCAGTAGCCCGCCTGATCCCAGTTGGTTCCCGAGGCGACGAGGGCGGCGTAGGTCTCGGGGTAGAAGGCCCGATCCAGCATCACCAGGTACTGCCCCCAGGTGAGGGTGTCCTCCGGACGGATGGAGCCGTCGTCATAGCCGGTGATAATGCCCAGCTCCACGGCCTGGACCATGTCCTCATAGGCCCAGTGGGAGGAGGACAGGTCGGAAAAGCGGGCGGCCTGGGCTCCCTGGGACAGAAGGAGGGCGGCGGCAAGGGTCAGGGGAAGGAGTCGGAAGGGACGTTTCATGAAATGCCTCCTGCGCTTCGACATATTTCTACTTCAAAAGTATAGCCCTCCCAAGGGGGCAAGTCAAGGCGCGGCGGGCAAAAAACCGCCCCTCCCTTTGGGAGGGGCGGCAACAATTTTTGGAACGGAAGATCAGGCGTAGAAGGCGTGGGCGCCGATGGTGGCCACATAGGGGCGGTTCCGGCTGGCCCAGCTGTTGGGGGAGTAGCGGGGATTGATGAAGTAGAGGGCGTTCCCGGCGGTGTTTGCCCCGTCCAGACACAGCTTGGCGGCCACCAGACATTCAGCGGTGGGGGTGCTGTAGATGGTGCCGTTGGACACGGGGGTGAACTGGTTGCGCTGGAAGATCACCTCATAGACCGTGTTGGGGAACCTGGGGTCGCTGACCCGGTTGAGCACCACGTTGCCCACGGCGATCTTGCCCTCCAGGGACTGGTTTCCGCTCTCGGCATAGATGATATGGCTCAGCCAATAGACCACGTCCTCCGGATAGGCTGTCTCGCCGGCGAGGATGGGGCCGGCGCCGGCGGTGAAGACCACGTCCCGGCCTATGGGATCCCAGGACACATTGGCGCCCAGAGCGGTGGCCAGCACCCGGCTGGGTACCTGAATGATGCCGTCCAGGGTCTTGGTGCCCTGGGGCATATAGAGATAACGGCCGTTGGCGATGAGGTAGGGCCGCCCGGGCTGAATGGTCATGAACAGGCCGGTGGCGGTGACCACCACCTGGCCGTCCTGCCAGATGGTGTAGGCGTCGGGGTACAGGGCCCGGACTATGGGCCAATAGGACACGAAGGTGGTTTGCCCTTCGACCTGAACGGGGACGTCCAGGTCAATGACGGCGTTGTTGACGATAACGTCGATGCCGTCGCTCTCAACAGCGATGACGTTGCCGCTCAGGCCAAAGGTCAGGCACAGGCACATCGCCAGAGTGAGAAGACGTTTCAACATGAAAGTATTCCTCCTGCATAGTCACAATTTGGGATCCGTTCCTCACAAATTGTAACCGCATTGTAACCGTTTTGAAACCAAAAGTCAAGAAAAATTTTTTGAAAACGGCATATTTGGAGAAAAAATGTCGATTTTGAAGTCAAAAAATTATCGAAAGAAGTTACAGGTGAAAACGGGCGGAGGCCTTGGGAGAACAGGGATAGCGCCTTGGAAGCAATTTCTGTGCCAAAGAGGAGAGAAAAGGAGAGGGGCAGGCAAAAAAATTGAAAGGGCCCGCCGCAAAACAGCCGTTTTGCGGCGGGCCCTTTCGGATCTGACCTGTTTTTAAAGATAGAACCAGTGGGCGCCGATGGTGGTGACATAGGGGCGGTTTTCCATGGTCCAGTGGTTGTCGGTGAGCTCGGGGGCAAGGAAGTAAAGGCTTTCTCCCACGGTGTTCTCCCCCGCCAGACAGGCGATGGCGGCCTGGACGCTCTCCTGGGTGGGCGTGTTGTAGACCGTGCCGTTTCGAACCGGCTCAAACTGGCCGCCCCAGCGGTCGTCGAAGATGACGCCGTAAATGGTATTGGGAAACTCGGGGCTTTTGACCCGGTTGAGTACCACGTTGCCCACGGCGATCTTTCCCTCCCAGCACTCCCCCTGACTTTCGGCGGAGATAATACGGGAGAGCCAGTAGACCTGGTCGTCATAGTCGGTGTCCACGGTGGTGAGCTCCACAGCGCCGGTGAGGCGGTTCCAGGTGACCTCCGCCCCCAGCAGGGCGGCCAGGGGCCGGATGGGGACCAGGGTGCGGCCCTCCTCCAGCCGGACGGGGGAGGAGAGGGGAAGGGTGTCGCCGTTGTGGATGAGCTGGGTCTCCCCGGGTCGGGCGGTGAGGGTGAGCCGGGGGGTGCGGACAGCGGCTTTTCCGGATTCCCAGGTCACGTCGGCCTCGGGGCAGAGGGCCTCCGACACGGCCCGGAGGGAGACGTAGGTGGAGCCGTCATAGACCGGGGCGTGGCCCACGTCCAGGGGAAGGCCGTCCAGAGTCAGCTCTACGGCGCCGGCAGGGGAAGTCAAGAGGAGCAGGCCCAGAAGAAGGGCGGGGATCTGGCGTTTCATGGGGGTGCCTCCTTGAAATGGAATGTAACAAAAGTGTAACCGATAGCAAACCTTGTTTCAAGGGACAATGTTTTCCTTGGAAGAACCTGGCGGCAATGGACAAGATCCCCCGGCGAGGGGGCCTCGCCGGGGGTAAGTACCGCCCGTTACGGGCGGTGGGGATGCTGGGTATAGTTTACATAATGTGTTCCTGACAGAAGTCGTCCAGGACCTGGACGCCCATTCGATCCCAACTGGCCAGAGGAAACTTTCGAATACTCGTGGCGTCCCATTGGGAACACAGGCGTTTTTCCGGGTCCAGACGAAGACTGTCGGCAGGGCGGGCTGTTCTCTTTTTGTTCACGCTCACACCGGTCTCCATACCGTCACCCCCAGAAACAAGTGTGCCCCATGGAGAGGAAAGAATGGCTGGAATTTGATGGAAGGGAATTTGATCCTGGTGATTTGCGGAAAAAGGACAAGAAAAAACCGCCGTCTGAGGACGGCGGTTTCTGCCTGAATTGAGATCACACAGCGCGGGTGACCTTGCCCGAACGGAGGCAACGGGTGCAGACGTACACGTGCTTGGGTGTGCCGCCGACGATTGCCTTGACCCGCTTCACATTGGGCTTCCAGGGACGATTGGAGCGGCGGTGAGAGTGGGAGACCTGATTGCCGAACACAACGCCCTTGTTGCAGAATTCACATTTGGCCATTCGCTTTTACCTCCTCGCTGGTCAGGATTCGCTTGAAAAGCATCGGCTTCTATATTAGCAGAACCAGGGAGAAAAAGCAAGGGTTTTTTTCAAAAAACGGTTTAAAGTGGGGAGGCGGGGGCTTCCGGCCTGTAAAAAGGGCACAATTCGGCCAGGGAAAAGGTGGGAAAGCCCTCCAGGGCAGGGGCGATGGTCTCCGGGGGATAGAAGAGCACGGGCCCCTCTTCGGTGAGATAGACCCGCTCCGGGGAGAAGTGCTGAGAGACCAGCCGGGGCCAGTCCTCGTAGTAGATCACCTCCCCGGTTTGCAGCCGGGGCCCCACCTGGGCGCGGATGTGCTCCAGTATCCGCCCCCGCCGCCACCGGCCGCGGGGCAGCAGCTCCCACAGGCGCAGGGGAACGCCGGCGGGGAGAAGCCAGATATCCCCCTGCCGGACCCGCCGGGGCCGCCCGCCGCTATTCTCTGTGGCGTCCAGATACAGGCTGTAGATCTCCCGGTCGAACCTGGCGACGGAAAAGTCCAGATCTGCCGACCAGGGGGGAGTCTCCGGCCCGGCGGCGGCTCTGGCCCGCTCCAGGAGAGGCCCTTCCCAGCGGCGTCGCCAGCGCTGAAAGAGGGCGTCATAATAGCGGTTTACACGGCGGACGCCGGGGAAATCGCCCTCCAGTCGGGGCCATCGGGCGGTCACCGTCAACAGGACGGCCTCCCCCTCCTTGAAGACCTGCCGGTAGGCTCCGGGCGAGGCCGGGGCGAGGGTTGGCGGCTCTTTTTTCATTTTGTCTCCCCCTTTCTCAGGTATTTCAGTCTATGCGGCAAAAAAATTTTCGTTTCAAGGCTTTACTTTCATGCTTCACTTTGGTAAAATTGGAAAAACGGAACCTATATTTTAGGAGGAGGCTGTCCAATGATGAAAGGCGGTAAGCGTCGGGAGAGCGACATCCTGTATGAGGCGATCCTCTCCCTGAAGGACATGGAGGAGTGCAAGAAATTCTTCCAGGATCTGTGCACCGTGTCGGAGCTGCGCTCTATGGAGCAGCGCTTTGAGGTGGCCATTCTTTTGAGCGAGGGCATGATCTACAACGATATTCTGGAGCGCACCGGGGCCTCCAGCGCCACCATCAGCCGGGTGAACCGCTCCCTCCACTATGGGGCGGACGGCTACCAGGAGGTGCTTCCCCGGATCAAGGAGAAGTATGGCAAGCTATGAGTTCCTGGCCGGAAGCTATGACGCGCTGACCACGGATGTGGATTACTCCCGCTGGGCGGATTACGCCCAGCGGCATTTTGGCCGCTTGGGCAGGGAAGTGCATACGGTGCTGGACTTGGCCTGCGGGACTGGAAGTCTGACTTGGGAGCTTGCCCGCCGGGGCTATGAGGTGACAGGGGTGGATCTGTCCCCCGATATGCTGGCGGTGGCGGAGGAAAAATGCCGGGGCCTGGAACAGAGGCCCCGGTTCTTCTGCGAAGCCATGGAGGCTCTTCGCCTCCCTGGGCGGGTGGACGCCTGCGTCTGTTTTCTGGACAGTGTGAATTACGTCCTCCAGCCCAAAAAGCTGCAGCGGGCCTTTCGGCGGGTGTGGGAGCACCTGGAGCCGGGGGGACTGTTTCTCTTTGACGCCGACACCCCGGAAAAGTTGGAGAGCATGGACGGACAGGTCTTTCTGGACGAGACGGAGGAGGAGCTGTGTATCTGGCGGGGGGAGTACAGCCCCAAGCGGCGCTTGTGCAGCTTTTGGATGGATATCTTCCGCCGGGAGGGACAGCTCTGGCGCCGGGGGGAGGAGCTCCACCGGGAGTACGCCTACACCATGGATCAGCTGGAGGAGTATTTGAAGGACGCGGGCTTTGAAAAGGTCAGGCGTTTCGGAGAGCTTCGGATGGGCCCGCCCAGACAATTGGAGCAGCGGGTGTTTTTTGCCGCGGTCAGGCCGCGGTAAGGATATTAAAGGAGAGAATGTGTATGGACCGGATCGTCCGTGTTATCGCGAAAAACGCGCCGGTGAAGGCCAGCGCCATCACAGGCCGGGACTTGGTGGAGCGCGCCCGGCAGATCCACAAGACCCTGCCGGTGGTCACCGCCGCCTTGGGCCGGGCCCTGATGGCGGGCGCCATGATGGGGGATCAGCTCAAGGGGGAGGGCTCCTCCGTGACCCTGCGCTTCAAAGGGGACGGGCCTATGGGGTCTCTTACCGTGGTGTCGGACAACACCGGCAACGTCCGGGGCTATGCCCAGAATCCGGCGGTGCTCCTGCCCTTAAAGGAGAACGGAAAGCTGGACGTGGGCGGCGCGATGGGGGGCCAGGGCACCCTGACCGTCATCAAGGATCTGGACATGAAGGAGCCCTATGTGGGGATGGTCCCCCTGGTCTCAGGTGAGATCGCCGAGGACGTGACCCAATATTTTGCCGTCAGCGAACAGATCCCCACCGCCTGCGCTCTGGGAGTGCTGGTGGACACCGACCAGTCGGTGCTGCGGGCGGGGGGCTACCTCATCCAGCTCCTTCCGGGAGCGGGAGAAGAGGTCATAGAGAAGGTGGAGGCGGGGGTGAAGGCCCTGGGGCCGGTGACCGCCGCCCTTATGGCGGAGGGAATGGACGCCGAGGGACTTCTGCGCCGTGTTCTGCCGGATCTTGAGCTGGAGATCCTGGAGAGCCACCCTGTGGAGTACCGGTGCTACTGCAGCCGGGAGCGGGTGGCCCAGGCCCTCATCAGTATGGGCCCTGACGAGCTCAGGGCCCTGATCAAGGAGCAGGGCTGTGCCGAGCTGACCTGCCAGTTCTGCGACGCGGTGTATCAATTCAGCCGGGAAGAGCTGGAAGAGCTGCTGAAAAGGGCGGCCCGATAAGGGCCGTCCGGATCAAAAAAAGAAAAAATTCCCGAAACTTGAGATTTGCGCTTGACAGGCGGCGGAGGTTTTAGTATAATTGAGAACGCCGCTTGGAGCAAGACAGCAGGGGAGCATAGCTCAGCTGGTAGAGCGCACGCCTTACACGCGTGATGTCACAGGTTCGAGCCCTGTTGTTCCCACCAAAAATGGCGTGGTAGTTCAGTTGGTTAGAACGCCGGCCTGTCACGCCGGAGGTCGTGGGTTCAAGTCCCATCCGCGTCGCCATCTGTTGGGCGCAGCCGCGCCTGACATGCTGCTATAGCTCAGTTGGTAGAGCGCATCCTTGGTAAGGATGAGGTCCCCAGTTCAAATCTGGGTAGCAGCTCCAAAAAGGTACCCGATTCCATTTGGAATCGGGTACCTTTTTTATTTGTGGAAAGTTGAGATGAAGATTTTTGTCCCACACTGTGACCCTTGTGGATGGGCCATTAGCGGCCCTGTTCTTTTTTGCCGCATTGCTGCAATTTTCAGGTACACGGAAGGGTGATGAAGAAGCTGATCACGCCGTTGGCGTATCGATTGTCGATCTTGCCCTTGTGCCGGAGGACAATGGCCTTTGCGGTGGACAGGCCGATGCCGTAGCCGCCGGTGGTTCGGGCCCGGGAGGAGTCGGCCCGGTAGAAGCGATCAAAGTACCGGGGCAGTTGGGCCGGATCAAGGTCCTGGCAGGGGTTGGAGACAACGATGCGCGCACCCCGTCCCTGTCGCTGCAGCGTCAGACGGATCGTCCCGCCTGGGTCACAGTACTTCACTGCGTTATCCAGGAGAATGGAAAAAAGCCGGAACAGGTTGTCCTGCACGCCGCAGAGATCAATACCGCTCTCCACCTCCGCCTCCAGAGTCTTGCCCGCCGACTCCGCCAGGGGAGTAAAAGCGTCAATGTTGGCCTGGGCTACATCGCTGAGGGAGAAGGTGGTCATGGAGGCCTCCTTCACGGTCTCCTCCGTTCGGGCAAGCTCCACCAGATTTTTGGTCAGCTTGTCCAGGCGGAGGATCTGGGCCCTGGCGCTGTCCAGCCATTGATTTTCCCCGTAGGAGTCCCCCAGCAGGGACATATCGGCGGAGAGGATGGCCAGGGGGGTTTTCAGCTCGTGGGAGGCGTCTGTGATAAACTGCCGCTGCCGCTCCAGATTTTCCGCAAAGGGGCGGACCACCCGGCCGGACAGGAACAGCAGCAGGATGAAGACGATGCCCGCACAGACGGAAAAGATGGCAAGGACCATCCGCAGCGTGTTTTCTGAGGTCTGTAGCTGCCGAAAGCAATCCAGCACCAGGATCATGCTGCCTCCATCCTCGGTGGCGAACACCCCGTATCGGTAGTGATCCACATATCCCCGCGGCCGCTGTTCCTTCAGGATCTCACCGATCCGCTCTATCGCCGAATGGCGGTCAAAGGCGGCGATGTGGGCCGTGTTGACCGACTGCACCTCATGCTGGGCGTTCAGGGATACCACAAAGTATCGGGTCTCAAAGGGGCTCTCCTTTGTGACCTGGAAGCCGTGTTCCCCCGCATTGGGGGGAGCGGCCGGCCGGGGGAACTCCCCGCCGTTTTCGTGGAGCAAATTGATAATGAAGTCCGCCCGGTTTGTGGCAAGGGCGTGGCTTCCCAGTCCGATGGCGGTGCAGAGAAGGGCCATGGTGACGAGCAGCGAGGCCATGGCGATGAAGACGAATTTTTTTCGCAGAGAACGGATCATTTGATCTCCTCCAACAGATACCCCTGGCCCCGGCGGGCGGCGATGCGGACATTGGCGCCGATGGTCTCCAGCTTCCGCCGCAGATAGGAGATATAGGCCCAGACCACATTGATCTCCGCCTCGCTGTCATAGCCCCAAATGTGCTCCATGAACTGCTCGGTGGAAATGAGGCGGCCCTTCTGCCGCATCAGCAGCTCCAGCATCTGGAACTCCTTGCTGCCCAGGCGGATGGAGTTGCTGCCGCAGGTCAGGGCAAAGGTGGAGCGATCCAGGGTGATGTTCCCGGCGGAGAGAAGGCTGGGGGTGTAGACCCCGCTCCGGCGAGTCAGGGCCCCTACACGTGCAATAAACTCCCCGGCGTCAAAGGGCTTGGGCAGATAGTCGTCGGCGCCGCTGTTGAGTCCGGCGATCCGGTCCTCCACCTGGCTTTTGGCGGTAAGCAGAAGAACCGGGGTGGAGGCTCCCCGTTGGCGCAGGGCGGTCAGGACCTGTATCCCGTCCAGCCTGGGCATCATAATGTCCAGCACCAGGCAGTCATAGTGGGCCGCCAGGGCGTAGTCCAGGGCGTCCTGCCCGTCGTAGACCAGATCCACCGAGTAGCGCTCCCGCTTCAAAAGGGCCTCCAGCACGGCGGTCATATCGGGCTCGTCGTCGGCCACCAAGATCCTCATGGGCTCTCCTCCTGCCTTTTCGGGGCCTTGTATGATAAGGATTCTATCATATCCCGTCCCGGTCTGTCAAAATTCCTTCCCCGGGGCCTTCTATGGCCCCGGGCTCATTTTTATGATAGCCCTTTAACTCAAAACGAACTTAAAAAAGAGGAGGCGTCCTCCTTTTAAGTTGCTTTTAAGTTCACCCGATATAATGGGCCGTGCTATTTGAGGCAAATGCACGGAAAGGGTGACAGATATATGATATTTGCAAAAAAGCAAGAGGAAAAAGCGGTGGTGCCCAGGCCGAAAAAGTCAAAGCCGGTCAAGCGGGGGGTGGCGGTGCTCCTCCTCTGTGCTCTGGCCGGCGGCGGATTCTATATCTATTCCGGTCGCAGCCGTCGTCCTTCGGCGGACTTCACCGATATGACCTATACCACCGCCGCCGTGGAGCGGCGGAGCATCACGGCGGCCATCACCGGCAGCGGGACCCTCCAGGCCGCCAACACCTACTCAGTGACCACCAACCTGTCCGACACCATCCTCACCGCCGACTTTGAGGAGGGGGACCGGGTGGAGATGGGACAGATCCTTTATACTATCGACTCCTCTGATATGGCCACCACCCTGGAGCAGTCCGCCATCTCCCTCAGCCAGGCGGAGCGATCCTATCAAAATAAACTGGAGAGTAAAAATGATCTCAATGTGACGGCCACTCTCTCCGGCCGGATCATGGCCCTGAATGTGGAGGTGGGAGACGAGGTCAGCCCGGGCCAGACCATCGCTACGATCCGAAATTCGGACACTATGACGTTGACGGCGCCCTTCCCCGCAGACGATGCGGAAGGGTTTTATGTGGGCCAAGCGGCCCAGGTCACTCTGGACAGTACCTTTGAGCCCCTCTCGGGGACAGTGAGCAAGATCTCGGCCAACACCTCTGTGCGCACCGGCAACATGATCGTCCGGGAGGTGACCATCGACGTAGCGAACCCCGGCGGCATCTCTACCACCCAGAGCGCCTCTGCCCAGGTGAACGGCGTGGGCAGCAGCGCCGGCGGCGCCTTTACTTATAAAGAGGAGGGCACTGTCACCGCCGGCCTCTCCGGTCAGGT
The DNA here is from genome assembly GCA_947651395.1 of uncultured Pseudoflavonifractor sp. Taxonomy (GTDB): domain Bacteria; phylum Bacillota; class Clostridia; order Oscillospirales; family Oscillospiraceae; genus Vermiculatibacterium. Next base: position 49,215 of record CANSYW010000007.1, read on the forward strand.
GGCCGGCGTTAACGTGTCCGAGGGCGACTGGGTGGAGAAGGGGCGGCTGCTGGTCACCCTGACCAGCGACAGCCTGGACGACGAGATCACCAACGCCTCCAACAGCCTGCGCAACGCCCAGATCTCCCAGGAGAGCCAGTATAACCGGTTGGAGGATTACACCATCACCTCCCCCATCTCAGGGACGGTCATCGACAAGAACTACAAGGCGGGAGAGACCTCCGAGGCCAACAAGACCCTGTGTACCATCTACGACCTTTCTTACCTCCAGATGACCCTCAACGTGGACGAGCTGGACATTGCCGACATCGCCGTGGGCCAGACCGTCTCGGTGGTGGCCGACGCCCTGGAGGACAGGACTTATGAGGGAGTGGTCACCAAGGTGAGCGTGGTGGGCAGTACCTCGGGCGGGGTCACCACCTACCCTGTATCCATCCGCATCGACGAGACCGATGGTCTGCTTCCCGGCATGAATGTGGACGCCACCATTCTCTTTGGAAGCGCCGAAAATGTGCTGACCATCCCCGCCGCCGCATTGAACCGGGGCAACCGGGTATTGATCACAGCTGACTCCCCCAGCGCAAAGAATGCCTCTGCCGCCGAAGGCTCCGGCCAGGGGGGAACGCCCGGCGAGGGCGACGCCATGCCGGATTTTGGCGGTTCCGCTCCCGAGGGCAGCGGTGACCGGCCCAACATCAGCAAAAACGGCGAAGGACAGAATACCTCCGCCCAAGGTGATGTCGCCGGCTATGTGTCGGTAGAGGTGGAGATCGGCCTCAGTGACGATAACTACATTGAGATCGTCTCCGGCCTTCAGGAGGGGGACACGGTGGCCTACATCCCCACTGCCTCCAGCGGCGGATTTGGCATGATGATGGGCATGGGCGGTATGCCTGGCGGTATGGGCGGCGGAATGCCCAGCGGCGGCCCCGGTGGCCGGCCGGGAGGATTCTGATATGAGCGCTCTTATCGAATTTCAGAACGTTTGTAAATACTACGAGATGGGGGACACCACCGTAGTAGCCGCCGACCACATCTCCTTTCAAATTCAACGGGGGGAGTTCGTGGCCATCGTGGGATCCTCCGGTTCCGGCAAATCCACCTGTATGAACATCATCGGGTGTCTGGATGTTCCTTCGGAGGGCACTTACCTTTTGGATGGCCGGGATGTGGGAGGGATGAACAAAAATGAACTGGCCGAGATCCGCAACGAGCTTTTGGGCTTCATCTTCCAGCAGTATAACCTCCTGCCCAAGCTGAACCTGCTGGAAAATGTGGAGGTGCCCCTGATGTATGCCGGCATCTCCCGGTCTGAGCGGCGGGAGCGGGCCGAGGCGGCCCTTGGCATGGTGGGGCTGGAGGAGAAGCTGAAGCACAAGCCCAGCCAGCTCTCCGGCGGCCAGCAGCAGCGGGTGTCCATCGCCCGGGCATTGGCGGGGGAGCCCGCCGTTATCCTGGCCGACGAGCCCACCGGCGCCCTGGATTCCCGCACCGGTCGGGAGGTGCTCTCCCTTCTTCAACAGCTTCACGCCGCTGGAAACACGGTGGTCCTTATTACCCACGACAACACCATTGCCGTCCAGGCCCAGCGGATCATCCGGCTGGAGGACGGCCGGGTGGTCTACGACGGCCCCTCCGACGCCCCCGATGCGGTGGTGACCCCTCGTGTCGCCGGTACAGGAGGTGGAGCGGCATGAGTATTTTTGAATCTCTGACCCTGGCCTTTAAGAACATCGTCTCCAGCAAGACCCGGACCCTGCTGACCATGCTGGGCATCATCATCGGCGTGGCGGCGGTCATCGTTATTGTGGGCCTGGGCAACGGCCTGGAGGGATATATTACCGAGAGCTTTTCCAGCATGGGCACCAACACCCTCACGGCCAGCGTCTCCGCCCGGGGCTCCACCCGGACCCTGAGCGTGGACGATATGTACGACATCGTGGAGGAGAACAGCGGCTATCTGGATCTGTGCTCTCCCACTGTGAATATGATGGGCAGCGTAAAGATTGGCTCGGAGACCTCCCGTACCTCGGTGACCGGGGTCAGCGAGGACTACTTCTCCATCAAAAACTACACGCTCTCCAAGGGGCGGGGCATCCAGTACAGCGACATTGCCCTGCGTGCCAAGACCTGCGTGGTGGGGGCCTATGTGGACATGGCCTACTACGGGGGCAGCGCCGTGGGGGAGACCCTGCGGGTGGGGGGGCAGAGCCTTACCATTGTGGGGGTCATAGAGCAGCAGTCCGAGGAGCTGGAGGAGGGGGGCAGCGACGACTGTTTGTTTCTCCCCTACTCCACCGCCGCCCGGCTCAGCGGCGGGGTGAGCAGCTACACCGTCACCGTCCGGGACGAGAGCCTGATCGCCGAGGGCAAGGCCGCCCTGGAGAACGCCCTGGAGGACTTTTTTGGAAGCGACTCCTTCTATACGGTGACCAGCATGTCCGAAATGCTGGAGACCATGACGGGAATGATCAGTATCCTGGTGGCGGTCCTGGCTGGCATTGCCGCCATCTCTCTGGTGGTAGGCGGCATCGGTATCATGAATATCATGCTGGTATCGGTGACCGAGCGGACCCGGGAGATCGGCATCCGTAAGTCCCTGGGGGCCAAGGAGCGGTACATCATGGAGCAGTTCGTCATTGAAGCGGCGGCCACCAGCGCCCTGGGGGGCGTCATCGGCATTCTGCTGGGCTATGCCCTCTCCGCCGTGGCCTCCAAGGTGGTGGCCGGCCTTATGGAGACGGCCCTGACCGTGGCCCCCACAGTGGGAGCGGTGGGGACGGCCTTCGGCATCTCGGTGGGCATCGGCATCCTCTTCGGTTACCTGCCGGCCAAGAAGGCAGCCGTCCTCAATCCCATTGACGCCCTGCACTACGATTAAAGGAGCATGAATATGAAAAAACGATTGATCGGTCTGATCTGCACCGCCTGCCTTCTGCTGGGCATGGCATCCCCCGCTGCCCTGGCGGCAGACGCCGATACCCGGCTGGAGACCATCCGGGTCCTGGGGATCCTGAGCGGCAATGAAAGCGGGGACCTGATGCTCTCTTCTCCCGTGTCCCGGGCGGAGTTTGCCAAAATGATGGCTGCCGCCTCCGCCTATAAGGACTCGGTGGGTAAGGGCTATGGCGTCTCCCTGTTCGCCGATGTGAAAAGCGGCCATTGGGCGGGGGAATATATCAAGCTGGCGGTGGAGCAGGGGTGGTTTACCGGCTATGTGGACGGCACCTTCCGGCCGGATAACTCCATCACCCTGGAGGAGGGCTGTACCGCACTGCTGCGGCTTTTGGGCTATGACTCAGGCAACCTGGTGGGCACCTTCCCCGACGCCCAGCTGGCCAAGGCGGCCTCCGTTGGCCTTCTGGATGATGTCTCCGCCGGTCGGGGGCAGATTTTGACCAGGCAGGACTGTGTCATCCTCTTCTATAATCTGCTGACCGCCCCTACCAGCGGAAATATGGTTTATGGCACTACATTGGGCTACAGCGTGACAGGCGGTGAAGTGGACTATTCCGCTCTGGTCAGCGCCGACCTGAAGGGCCCCTATGTGGCGGAGTCCGGCGGAAGCGTGACGCTCCCATTCACCGAAAGCGGCGCCACGGTGTACCGGGACGGCTCATCCTCCAGCCTGTCCGAGGTAAAGCAGTATGATGTTTACTACTACAATACAAACCTGCACACCGTCTGGGTCTACAGTGACCGGGTCACCGGCACCCTCACCGCCGTCTCCCCCAACCGGGTCTCCCCGGCTTCCGTGACGGTGGGGGGTGTGTCCTACTCCCTGGGCACCTCCGGTGTCGTCTATAAGCTCTCCAGCAAGGGCGGATTTCCGGAGGGGGCGTCAGTGACCTTTCTGCTGGGTATGAACGGGGAGGTAGTGGAGGTGCTCTCCGCTCAGGATAGCCAAGGCATTTATTACGGTGTGATCCAGTCTGCCCAGCAGCAGGCCTCCACTGCCTCCACCGGCTCCGCCTCCGCCGGGGTGCAGACCCAGGTCAAGGTGGCCTGCTCCGACGGCATCGTCCGCACCTTTTACCAGGCCGGCAGCAAGTCCTTCGCCGCCGGCCGCCTGGTCAGTGTGTCCACAGACCAGACCGGCACGAGCATAAAAACCCTTTCCGAAAAGACCCTGGAGGGGAGCTTCAGCAGTGATGGGACCCGTTTTGCCGGCTACGCACTGTCTGACAAGATAGAAATATTGGATACGGATGAGGGAGGGGTATACATGAAGCTCTATCCCTCCCGGTTGGCCGGAACAAAGCTGAAGAGTTCGGATGTCCGCTACTATACCCTGGACGAAAACGGCGCCATTGACCGGCTCATTCTGAAGGAAGCCACAGGAGACACCCTGGACTATGCCTACGTGACCTCCGCCAACAGTGTGACCGAGGGTATGAATATCTCAGGCAGCTACACCTATCTCCAAAATGGAGAGAGCCGGACCATCAGCGGGAGCACCGTATACAGCGTCACAGTGGGAGGCGCGGCCCTTCTCTATGACGGCGGAGCTTTTAAAACCTTCAAGCAGCTCAAATCTGTAAAACTGACCGATCTGACCGACACCTATGCTGTTTCCGGCAATCAAAAGTATCAGATCGCCGAAAACGTCCAGGTTCTTTTAAAAGGCGGCAACGGAAAAATTTATACTACAAGCCTTTCAGAGATCAACAGCTCCGACTACACGCTGACCGGCTGGTATGACAGCTTCGGCCTCTCCGCCGGGGGCCGGATCCGCATCCTCGTGGCCTCCTGACCTATACGGGAAAACCAGCGGGTGGAGCACGCAGCAGCTCCAAAAAGGCGCCCGATCCCAAATGGGATCGGGCGCCTTTTTTATTTGCGGACGGGGAATAAAACCGTTATTTCAGATCCACGTGGCTGCCGCTCTCCCGGGCCATCTCCTGCCAGTGGGTCATGCGGGCTTTCAGATCGGCTTTGCTGGCCTCGTCCTCCCGGAAGGCGATCAGGGTCCAGTCCATCTCCTCCAGGGCCTGGAAGAACTCGGGCAGCTTCTGGAAGGGCACCGAGATCATCCGCAGTCCGGCGGGGTAGGCCTTCCGGCGGCGCAGGCCGTGGTAGAAGCCGGTGGTGATGTGGTTGGCCTTTCCCGAGATAAGGGGATAGGCGTACATCCACCCGCAGCTGATCACCGGGCTGGACTTGCTCTCCCACAGGTCGCCGCTGATATAGCTGGTGGCCCGCATGATGATGTCCGCCTGAGGCAGGTCGGCCACGAAGAACAGGAGATCGGGATCGAAGTCGCAGTCCACGGCGGGGCAGTACTCCACATAGTTTACCGTGTGGGGCTCCACAATGGGCAGCTTCTGATAGAGCTGCTGACAGCCCACGGGGGACTTGTAACAGCCGAAGTCGTAGCCCGCCTGGCCGCTGGCGGTGACGGGGGGCTTGTCGATCATGCCCATGACCATTTTGCCGTAGCACTCGTCGTCATTGACGTCGATATAGAAATGTCTGCCGGTGTCCTGGGCGTATTTCACATACTGACAGAAGGCCACCTTTTCCCCGTCGTAGTGGGGCACGTCGGGCTTTTCAAAGCGCAGCTTGATGGCCACCGCCGGATAGGGCAGTTCCAGCTTGCGCAGCAGTTCTTTATCCTTTTCACGCAGCATGAGATTCACCTCGCGATTTCGTTTTAAAAGAGATTTCCGGCCCGGTCAAAGGCCAGGGGGGCGGGGTCGGAAAGGATCTCCGCGTGGGGGTGGGCCTCCGCCTCGGGGATGAGGGCCTCGGAGATCCAGATCTGTCCCAGGTGGAGGGTGTCCCGAATGCGAACCATCCGCAGCCGGGACCGGTCGGCCCCCACCAGGGTCTTGACCGCCGCCTGGAGGGCCAGCCTGTCGCTGTCAAAGACCATGGGCAGCTTGGCCGAGACGGTGACGCCCCCAGTGAGACAGTTGGGATAGGTCATGTCAAAGTCCATTTTCTTAAAGAGCCGCCGGGTGGTTACGTCGGCCATGCCGACCCCCATGGCCGCCCCGTGGGTCTCCTCCGTGAGGTCCAGCACGGCCACTCGCTGGGCCCGCCTGGCCCGGAGTTCTTCCGGAATGGCGGCGCCGGGGAGGTAGGTGTGGGTGATGTTGGGGTCCATGCCGGGGCCGGAGATGTTTTTGCCAATGCGATCCACCGCCAGCACGTCCAGGCCCTCAAAGAGGATACGGGGCAAATTCCCCTTGGCCTTTTCCAACAGCCTGGGCTCCTCCGTAAAGATCTCCTCTTTGGTCAGCAGGCGAAGATCACAGACCTTGTCGAAGGCGTTTTCCACCGTGGCCAGGGCCAGGATCACCTGGGTGGAACGAATGGCCCGGGCGCCGAACTCCAGGACCCGGTGGCCCATGACGGCCGGCCCGCCCCCGTGGACGGTCTCCGCCCCCTTCTGTTTGCCCAGGCCGATGGCCGCCATCTTGACAAGGCCGCTTTCAAACTCGCCCCGAAAGCCGGTGTGGGGCTTGACACGGTTGAACAGGATGATGCCGTCGGCCTCCAGGGCCAGCTTATCCGCCCAGACCGGTTCCCCGGCGTCGGTGGTATCCACCTGAACCACCTCCATGGTGGCCCGGATGGGCGCGCCCACGGTCTCCCGGGTAATGCCGTAGCCCGCCAGCAGGGCCTGCTGACCCTGGGCGGTGGCCCCGCCGTGGCTGCCCATGGCGGGAAAGACGAAGGGCTCCACGCCGGCTTCCTTTAAGAGGCGGATCAGCTCCCGGAGGAGGGGGACATAGCAGTCGATGCCCCGGCTCCCGGCGGTGATGGCCACCGTCATGCCGGGCCGAAGGAGAGCGCGGATCCTAGGGCTCTGAAACTCCAGGCGGAGGGCCTCCACCGGATCGGGGAGAGTTTCCCCGGGAAAAGTCTGGCGGACGAAGACGCCCCGGGGAAGGGCCACGTCCCGGAGCATATCGTTGACCGCGCCCATCTTACTTCAGCCCGTTGAGGACGCCCAGCAGCCCGGTGGACAGAGCGGGCACAAAGCCCACGGCCAGCAGGGCCAGGATGAGTACGGCGATAAAGGGCACCGCGGGTTTGACGATCTTGTCCATGGGCAGGCCGGTCATGGACTGGGCCACAAATACGTTGGCGCACACCGGCGGAGTGCAGAAGCCAACGGCCAGGGCCAGGGTCATGACAACGCCGAACTGGAGGGAGCTGACGCCCACCGCCTTGGCCACATTGAGCAGCACAGGGCTGAAGATGACGATGGCGGGGGTGGTCTGCATGAACATGCCGATGATAAACAGGATGCAGGTCACCAGGAACATGACCACATAGGTGTTGGTGGAGATGCCCAGGAAGAAGTTGGCGATGGCCTTGTTCACACCCAGATAGGCGAAGATCAGGCCGATGGCGGTGGCGGGCGCCACCGTCCACATCATGCCGCCGGAGAAGGTTGCGGTGGCCTTGAACTCAGCCCACAGCTGTTTAAAGGTGACCTCTTTATAGACAAAGCAGCCCACGACGATGCCGTACACGGTGGCTACCACGGCGGCCTCGGTGGCGGTAAAGGCGCCCGAGTAGATGCCGCCCAGGATGATGATAGGCATGAGCAGGGCCCACTTGGCGTCCCAGAAGCCCTTGAGGGCGGTCTTCAGACGGAATTTGTTGTCCCCCTTGATGCCCCGCTTTTTGCAGTAGATGTAGTTGACCAGCATCAGCAGAGCGCCCACCAGAATGGCGGGGACGATGCCGGCGATGAACAGATCGCCAATGGACTCGTTGTTGGTCACGCCGTAGATGACCATGGGATAGCTGGGGGGCACGATGATGCCCAGTCCGCCGGCCACGGCGCACAGGCCGGTGGCATAGTATTTGTCATAGCCGTTGCGCACCATCTCAGGCAGCATGATGGCGCCGATGGCGGCCACGGTGGCCACGGCGGAGCCGGAGACCGCGCCGAAGAACATACAGGCCAGGATGGTCACCATGCCCAGAGAACCGGTGACGCCGCCGATGCAGTTGTTGGCCGCGGCCACCAGTCGCTTGGAGATGCCGCCCTTATCCATAATGTTGCCGCAGATCATGAAGAAGGGCAGGGCGATCATGGCGGAGGAGGCCACGCCGGTATAGAAGTTCTGGGCCAGGAAGGAGGCCGAGGTCACCGGGTTGACCAAAAGCATCAGGAAGCAGGGGAAGATGAGACAAATGCCGATGGGCACGCCGATGGCGAAAAAGAGCACCATGCTGCCGAACAAAATGAGAAGATCCATAGCTTACTTCGCCTCCTTTTCTTTCTCGGCCTTTTTGGCCGCCCACTCGGCCTCCATGGCCTCCAGGTCGATGGAGGGCTTGGAGGCGCCCAGCCGCTTCTCGTCCTCGTGGGCCAGCTTATAGATGTCGCCCAGCAGCTTCAGGCTGGCGATGACCAGCACCACGGGAATGAGCCAATAGGACAGGGCCTTGGGGATGCCGAGAAGGGGAGTCTTGGAGTTGCCGATACTGCCGATCAGCTCCACGAAGGGGAAGATGAGGTAGATGTTGAAAATGATGAAGATGACGTCGCTGATGATGAGCATGGCCTTTTTCACCTTGAAGGGGACCACGTCCAAAAGGGCGTCGATGCGCAGATTCTTGCGGTAGGTGACGGCGCTGGATACGCCCATATAGGTCATCCACACGAACAGGATAATGGACAGCTCCTCCGCCCAGGTGAAGGAGTAGCCCAAAACGTAGCGGCTGATCACCTGGATAAAGAGCAGCACCATGATGGCGATGAACAGCACGGCGCTGATGTACTGGTCGATGTTGATAATAAACTTCTTCCAGTCAAAATTTTTCTGTTCCATAGCTATATTTCCTTTCTATAAGAGACGGCCGGGCCGAGGAACCGGCCCGGCCGTCAATGCCACAGATTTCAGTTCAGGACAGACAGGGGAGCGCTTACATGCCCAGGGCGCTCATCAGGGCGTTGTAGCGGGTCTCGCCCATGATGTCCTTGGCCTGGCCCCAGCAGGAGCTGGCGGCGTCCTTGAAGCCCTGGAGCTCCTCGGGGGTGGGCTGATAGATGGTGGCGCCCGCCTCGGTGAGCATGTCGCGGTACTCGCCCTCCGCCTTCTCGGCGGCGTCCTTGGAGGCGGCGGTGGCGGCCTCGTTGGCCTTGTCGATGGCGGCCTTCTGATTGTCGGACAGGCCGTTATACACATCGGCGTTCATGAACACGAAGGTGGAGGTGTAGGAGTGCCGGGTCTCGCAGATGTTGGGGTTGACCTCATAGAACTTGTTGGAGTAAATGGTGGACAGGGGGTTTTCCTCGGCGTCCACCAGCTTGGTCTGCAGAGCGCTGTAGAGCTCGCTGATGGGCACGCTGGTGACAGCGGCACCCATGGACTCCATGGCGGCGATCTGGAGCTTGTCGTTCATGGTGCGGATCTTCAGGCCCTTCATGTCGGCCACGGTCTGAATGGGCTTGGAGGAAGTGACATTGCGGAAGCCGATGGAGATGTAAGCCAGGGGCTTCACGCCCTGGACGTCGGCCTCCAGCTGATCCTTCATGGCCTGGCCGATCTCACCCTCCAGAACGGAGTGGACGGAGTCGTAGCTGTCGTAGAGGAAGGGCACGTTCAGCTCGGCAAAAGCGTTGGAATACTCCGACCAGTTGCCGGTGGTAAAGTGGGCCACCTCAAAGGCGCCGGTCTGAATTCCGTTGACGATGGCGTCGGTGCCGGAGGCCAGCTGGCTGTCGGGGAACAGATCCACGGTGATGGAGCCGCCGGACTCGGCCTGCACGGTGTCGATCCAGGTCATCAGGCCGGCGGCCATGCCGGTGTTGCGGGCTTCCAGCTCGCTGTTGGCCACGACGGAGGCCATGCGCAGCTTGACGGGCTTATCTTCGGGGGCGCCGGCCGCGGCGCTCTGGGCGGGATCGGCGGCCTTGGACTCGGCGGGGGCGGGGGTGTTGGAACTGCCGCCGCCGCAGGCGGCCAGGGTGAGGGACATGGCAAGAGAAAGGGCCAGGGCGGTAAATCTCTTTTTCATCATTTGATCTCCTTCTCCAATTGATTTTTGGGTTGATTATGGTGGGACATGCGGGGATAATTTGGCCAGGTCATATGACTGTATTCCTGTCCTCCTGTTATACAGGCATATTACCACAGGCCATTTCAACCTGCAACAGTTTTTTAAGCCGAAGCAAATAAGTTCTTCTTTTTTCACAAAAAGACCGTCAAGAAATTGTCAAATTCATCCAAGAATGGACGGAGATCCACCCTGAAAAACGGGGTCGGGCGCCTCAAATAAGGAAATTGTCCTTGCCAATCGCACATGGGTGTGGTATGATATCCTATACGGTTGTTATACATCTATACCTTTATATCCGCGGTATGACGCCCCACTTTGAATGAGCGAAGGAGTACCACGTATGAAAAAGATCGTGAAGTCCAGCCTGACAGACCAGATATTTGACTATCTCCAGAGCGAGATCCTGAAGGGGACCTGGAAGCCGGGAGAGAAGCTGCCCTCGGAAAATGAGCTCTCCGCCGAGCTGGGGGTGAGCCGCATGTCCCTGCGCAGCGCCATCCAGCGCATTTGCGCCATGGGTCTGGCGGAGACCAGGGTGGGAGAGGGCACCTTTGTGCGCAGCTTTAACCTGCGCTCCTATTTTTCCGAGCTCTACCGCCTGGGGCTGTTGGGCCAGAGCCCCAACGAGATCAACGACCTGCGCTTTGTGCTCCAGATCGGCAGTGTCCGGCTGGCCATGGTGGACGGCGTGGACAGGGTGGATCTGGCGGTGCTGGAGAAGCTGGTGGAGGATATGGAGAGGGCTGCCGCCGCCAACGACCAGGACGCCTTCCATATCGCCGATCTCCAGTTCCACCGCAGCGTGTGCGAGCTTTGCAAGAACGAGCTCCTCTATAATATCTATGACGCGGTGGAGGAGGTGCTGGACGATGTGACCAAGAAAAACGTCCAGCGATCGGTGGAGGAGGCCTCCGGCTATGACCGGGTGCTCAGACACCACCGGGAGATCCTGGAGAGCCTGGGCACACAGGACATGGATCGCTTTGTCCGGGCCATGATGGAGTCCAGAGAGCGCTCTTTGCGGTACTACTCCTGATCCGGCTCTCATCAGCCGGCGCTTTGGAAAGCAAAAAATTGCCGCTCCCTCTTGACAGGGGGCGGCAATTTTGATAGTATACTTGTATAACAAGCATATGGCCCTCATACAGACCCTTCTCCTGTCCTCCTGTTAAAATGTGATAAGGAGCGTGGACTGTGTGAAGATCACCAGTGTACAGGTAATTGAATGTAAGCCCAATGTGATGGGCAAGGTCATCTGCGTGCGCATCAACACCGACTGCAAGGAGATCTACGGCTATGGTGAGGTGGGCCTGTCCTACGGCAAGGCCCACCATGCCGGCGTGGGCATCGCCCGGGATTTTGGCGAGATCATTGTGGGGATGGATCCCCTGAAGCCGGAGCTCATCTGGGAGACCCTGTTCCGCACCACCTTCTGGGGAATGGGCGGCGGCACCGTCATCAACGCGGGTATGAGCGCCATCGACACCGCCCTGTGGGACATCATGGGCAAGGCCTACAAGATGCCGGTGTATCAGCTCCTGGGCGGCAAGAGCAACGACCGGATCCGGGCCTATGCCAGCCAGCTCCAGTTCGGCTGGGGCCCCGAGCACCTGTTTCTCACCGATCCCAAGGATTACGCCAAGGCCACTGAGGACGCCCTGGCCGACGGCTATGACGCCATCAAGGTGGATCCCATGGGCGTCACCGACGAGGGCAAGTGGGCCCGTGAGGCCACCAACCCCAACTGGAAAATGCGGGGCAAGCTCAGCGAGAAGATGCTGGATACCTGCTACAGGCGCACCGAGGCCATGCGCGAGGCGGGCGGGGAGGATCTGGACATTATCATCGAGACCCATTCCTATCCCGACATGAACACCGGCATTCAGCTGGGGCAGCGTCTGGAGCCGCTGAACATCTACTACTATGAGGAGCCCTGCAATCCGCTGAATGTGGAGAACATGCTGGAGATCCACAAGGCGCTGCCCCATGTGGCCTTGGCCAGCGGCGAGCGCATTTACACCCGCTGGGGCTTCCGTGAGTTCCTGGAGAAGCATGTGCTCCAGGTCATCCAGCCCGACCTGACCATCTGCGGCGGCATTTCCGAGACCAAGAAGATCTGCGATATGGCCAACATCTATGACGCCGCCGTCCAGCTCCACATCTGCGGCGGCCCCATCGCCACCGCCGCCAGCCTTCAGGTGGAGGCCGTCATCCCCAACTTCCTCATCCACGAGGTCCACGAGGGCGCCATCAAGAAGGACATGCGGGAGCTGGGCATGTACGAGGACATCAAGCCTGTCAAGGGCTATTACGAGGTGCCCGACCGGCCCGGCATCGGCCAGGAGCTCTCCCAGAAGGCCCTGGACGAGGCGGACAAGATCTACACCTGCCAGTAAACCATGCCCATCACGGTATACGGCAGCAATGTCTGCCCCGGCACGCTGTGTTTTCTGTCCATCCTGACCCGCAATGGGGTCATGCCAAGCTTTGTCAACATCACCGGCTCCATTGACCGCCTCAAGGAGTTCATCACCTTTCGTGATACCAGCCCTCTTTTTGACGGGCTCCGGGGGACGGGCGCCATCGGCTTTCCCCTGATCCGTCTGGAGGACGGGAGCTACACCAGAGACGTCAATGGCGTACTGGAAAGCCTGGGGATCCGGGAACGGATGGAGTTTGGAAAGTAAATACGCGATCCAAAAGAGGCCCCGAAGCGAAAACGCTTCGGGGCCTCTTTGAGGTTACAGCTCCAGCTTGATCACCGCTTTGCGGTAAGGGGCGGCGGTCAGCGTGTGGCGGCAGGCCTTGTGGCCGTCCTCGGGCCACAGGATATAGCAGCTCCCCTCCGGCACGGTCAGGGTCAGGTCGGGGCGGCCGGTATACATGGCCTTGTCGCTGTCTGGGTCATAGGGACGGGCGGGGCTGAGCCGGGGGAGGTCGGCCCAGGCCAGAAGCTCCTGGCCCCGGAGAAGGATCTGCAGATCCAGATGGCGGCGGTGGGCTTCAAAGTCACCCTCCCACAAGGGGCGGGTGGTCCCCTCCTGAAGAAGCAGAAAGCCGCCGGAGAAAGCAAAGCGGGCGGGGGCGGGCGCCTCCCGGTGTTCGGCCAGGCAGGCCAGAGCGGCCTCCAGATGGGGCAGAGGGGGCCGGGTACGCTCCAGCCAGTCAAAGGTCTGTATCAGCATGGGGAAGCACCTCTCAGCGGGTGACGGCGGCGGTGGGGTTATAGATCCCGGAGCGCTCCCGCCTGGCCCCCATAACAGCCTCCTCACGGAAGGACATCCATTTCACGCCCCGGCGGGTCTGGTAGGCAAAGGCCAGGTGGAGCAGTCCGTCGGCGCCCTGCATGAGGAAGGGGTACTCATATTGGCGGTTGTTGGTGGCGTTTTCCGCCCCTACAAAGCCCTCGCCCAGTTCCATGTGGCGGATCATGGGCCAGGTCAGGCCCTCGTCCTCGGAGAGGGCCACCGCCACAGGGCAGCGCAGGCCGGGCCAGGCGGCCTGCCCGGGGATGGGATCAGGGGCGTGGGTGGGGTTGTAGGCGATGGCCAGACGCCCGCTTCGGAGCCGCAGGGCGCTAATGCTGGAGTTGTTGTTGGGCAGGGGGGTGGCCTCCGGCTCCGACCAGTGCTCGCCGTAGTCCGGGGAGCGGCTGCAGTAGATGAAGTCCGCCTCCCGGCTGCGCATAAAGGCGATGAGCCGGCCGCCGCCCAGCTCCACCACATTGGCATGGACCCTGCCGCTGCTGTGGGGCATGTCCGCCTGCCGCCAGGTCTTGCCCTGGTCGTCGGAGAGTTGGAAGACGGTGGGATCGCCGGAGAGGCCGGAGGCGCTGTCGGTACACAGCCAGTTGGCAAAGATCCAGCGGCCGTTGGAGAGGATCTGGATGGGCTGTCGGCAGAAGGTGCCCTCCCGGGGGAAGACCACCTCCGGCTCGCTCCAGCTCCGGCCTCCGTCGGTGCTGCGCTGCCGGCGGACAACGGAGGTAAACTGCATGTTGTCCTTGCCCTCCATCCGATCCAGCTGGGCGGTGTACATGGCCCAGATCTCTCCCGCGGGGGAGAGGAAGAGGGAGGGGTTCTGCTCACTGCGGTGGGGATCGCGGGAGACCCGGACGGGCTCGCTCCACCGGTGGGCCCCCTTGTCCAGACGGGCACAGACGATGCTCACATCGGCACTGCCCTCGTAAGAGCCGGCGAACCAGGCGCACAGAAGCGCGCCGTCGGGCAGCTCCAGCAGGGCCGGGGCGTGGGCGGAGGCGAAGGGGCCGGGGGGCAGCATGGCCTCCACCGTATCCATAAGGGGATTTTGGTAGATCCGTCCGTCGGGGGTGAGACCGGGCAAAAGGGGATAATCCATCACGTCCACCTCACTCCATAAATTTTCCGCCGCTGATGTTCAGACTGCATCCGCTGACAAAGGAGGACAGGTCGGAGGCCATATAGACCGCCGCGTTGGCGATGTCCTCCGGCTCCCCCACCCGGCCCACGGGGATCTTCTGGATCACGGCGGCACGGTATTCCGGCGTCCACTGGTCGGTCATTTCCGAATGGATGGGGCCGCACTGGAGGGCGTTGACCCGGACGCCGTACTTGCCGAACTCCATGGCGAAGTGCTTGGTGAGATAGGTCACGGCGGCCTTTGACGCGCCATAGGCCGGGGAGGCGTTGGGGTGGGCGGACTTGCTGGCGGTGGAGGTGATGTTGATGATGTTGCCGCCCTGCTGTTTGGCCATTATGGGCAGAACAGCCTTGCAGACATAGAAAACGCCGTTGGCGTTTACGTCCAGTACCCGGTGCCACTCGTCGATGGTGAGCTCCAGGGTGCCCTTGCGGTTCATGACGCCGGCGTTGTTGACCACAATATCGATCTTCCCAAAGGCGTCCAGGGCGGCCTTTACCATGTCCTGGGCGGTCTGGGGATCGGCCACCGAGCCGGCGGAAATGACGCAGCGGCGGCCCATGGCGGTGATCTCATCGGACAGGGACTGGAGCAGGGAGAGGTTGGTGGCGTTGATGACCAGATCCGCCCCCTCCCGGGCGAAGGCAAGGGCAATGTGACGGCCGATGCCCCGGCTGGCGCCGGTGACAATGGCGGTCTTTCCTTCCAAAAGGTTTGTTTGCATTAGGGTACCTCCTGTGATCCAAAATTCCAATGGTCGATGACGGCGGCCTTTGCCGCCTCCATGTCCCCGGTCTGCTCCATGCGGCACTCAAAGCTGGCAAGGCCCTGATAGCCGATGGCCTTCAGGCCGGAAAGGAACCGGCCCAGCTGAGGGGAGAGGGGGAAACAGGGTGCGGCCCGGCCCGTTCCGGAGAGATGTACATGGGTGATCCAGGGGCTGTTTTCCTCCAGCTCCCGCTCCAGTTGAGGGTGATCCATCAGGTGGAGGGAGTCGGCCAGAAGCCCCACCTCGTCCTCGCAGCGGAGAGCCAGTTCACGGCCCTCCCACAGATCCAGGATAAAGTCGGTGAGGCCGGGATTGAGGGCCTCAATGGTCAACCGGACGCCAAAACACCGGCACAGGGGAAGGACGGTTTGGTTCAGAAGTCCGGCCAGGGCGGCATACCCCTCTTCCTGGCTCTGACCGCTCTGAAGGCAGCGGGACTTGCCGCTGCCCAGGACCAGGGTGTCGCAGCCGAGGGCCCGGCACCGGGGGAGCAGTCCCTCCAGATAGGCGGAGAGCTCTCCCCGGTCAAGATGGGGGGAGAGAAGCTGAAACCGGGCGGGGAAGAGGTTGGTCATGACCCGGAACCGGGCGGAGCAGGCCTCCGCGGCCCGGGTCAGAAGGGCAAAATCCTCCCGGCTCAGGTCGGCCACCGTCATGGCGGGCAGTTCAATGTAGGGAAAGTGTCTGCTGAGAAGGGGGAAGTCCTCTGTATGAAGGGAATAGGCGTCTTTTCCCAAAAAGTTGGTACACACGCCCCACTGAGGAAGGGTCATGGTTCAGTCCTCCTCCACATCCACCAGATCCACCTGGATCACATCGGCGGCCTCCACCACCACGGCGGCCTCCGGCCTGCTTTTCCGGGCGGTGACGATGCCGTGGAGAATGACCAGGATCACCACGCCCAGACCGGCAAAGGTGGTGAGGTTTTCGGGCACTATGATCAGGGCCCCCGCGACGGTGAGAAGAAGGAGGCGAAGGGTGAGGGCCTTTTTCCGGACGGGATCCTCCGTGGCGTTGAGACCCTGGAAATTTACCCAGAGGACAATGGACATGCCCAGAAGGTAGCCGATGGCGCTGGAGATGGTCTCGGGGGTGATGATGAGAATGCCGGCTGCGGTGAGGGCCAGCCGGAGAACGGGGCGCTCCACCGCCCGGCCCACATAGCCCTCGGTGCCGGCGGCCAGGAAAAAGGTGCCCATGAACAGCACGGCCGCGGCCTGGATGATCTGGGCGGGCGAGCCCATGAGGAGAAGGGCGGGCTCATAGACAAAGGCAAAGGCGGTGAGGAAGGCCACGATGGAGTAACGGAAGCCGGTCCAGCCCGTTTTCCACGAGTCTCCCCCCGCGATACCCGCCGCGGTAAAGGAGGCCAGACACACCGGCGGGGTGATCTGGGCGAAGATGCCGAAATAGAAGACAAACATGTTGGCGGGCAGGCTGGGTACGCCCAACTTGGTCAGGGTGGGGACGAAGAGGATGTTGGCGATCATATAGGCCGCCACGGTGGGAAGGGCCATGCCCAGGAGCATACAGCCGATCATGGTCAGCAAAAGGGCCAGGATCAGCCGTTCGCCGCCCAGGCGGATCATCAGGGTGGACAGCTTGGTGGCCAGTCCGGACTGAATGACGATGCCGATAATGATGCCCACGGCGGCGGTGGGGATGGCGATGCCGGCGGCCTGCTTGCAGCCCACCATGACGCTGTGCCCCAGCTCCTTTAGCCCGGCCCGCTTGGGGTTGAACAGGTTGATGATGAGGATGGCGGCGATGGCCCATACCGCCGAACGCATGAGAGAGGCGCCGGTGACGATAAAGTAGACCAGGATCGCCGCGGGGATCAGAAGGTAGAGCCGCTTGAGGATGGGCTGGGTGTTAAAGCCGCCGGAGACCACGCCGTCGGAATTTTTCCGGGCGATAAAGTCCACCACCAGGAAGATGGCGAAGTAATAGGCCACGGCGGGAATGATGGCGGAGGTGGCCACGGTGCCATAGGACACGCCCAGCATCTCGGCCATAATGAAGGCGCCGATGCCCATGATGGGGGGCATGATCTGACCGCCGGTGGAGGCCACCGCCTCAATGGCGCCGGCCTGCTCGGGGGAATAGCCCACCTTTTTCATCATGGGGATGGTCATGACTCCGGTGGTGGACACATTGGCCACCGCCGCGCCGCTGACCATGCCCAGCAGGCCGGAGCTCACCACCGCCGCCTTGGCGGGGCCGCCGGTGCCCTTGCCCACCTTGAGGCCGATGTCGATGAGCAGCTGTCCGCCGCCGCAGGCGGAGAAGAGGGCGCCGAAGATGATGAAGTAGAACAAATATGTGGCGGAAGTCGTCAGAGGCGTGCCCAGAATGCCGCCGGAGCTCATGGAGATGAGCTCTACAAACTCCAGGGGATCGGTGCCGGTGGAGCGCAGACCGCTGCCCCGGGGCAGGTATTGTCCCAGCCAGGCGTAGAGCAGAAAGATGCCGATAAACACCAGCAGATTGAGCCCCAGAGTGCGGCGTACGGCCTCCAGCAACAGGATGGTCAAAACAAAGAAGGCCACGATGTCGATGGTGGCAAGGGGGGAGAAGTAGGGGATCCGGTTTTGGAGCCGGAGGGTCTCGTGAATGTAGTAATAGGCCAGAAAGGCAATGCCGGCAAAGGCGATAAGGTCGAGCCAGGCGGCCTTTTTCAGCGCTTCCCTTTTTTTGTAGATGGGGTTATAGAGGTAGACGACGGCCAGGGCAAAAATCAGGTGGATCGGCACCTGGAGGGTGGGGTGAAAGGGCTTGACGAGGGCGATATAGCCCTGGAAAAGGATCCAGGCCACGGAGACGGCAATGGTGGCGTATTTGCGGATATCAATGGATTTCGAATTCATAAGAGCCTCTCTTTCCATGTGCTCAAAACCGGCCCCGGCGCCTGCCGGGGCCGGTTCTGAGTAACGTTTCTGTCCCAGGCGCCCCGGGTGCGCCGGGGACTGGCCCTTGGGCCTTAACTTACTTCATATAGCCCATTTCGGTGTAGTAACGCACAGCGCCGGGATGAAGGGTATCCTTCAGGGTGATCCAGGCGTTTTCAGGCTGGAAGGCGTTCAGGGCGCTGGAGGTGCCGGCCAGGGCGTCCTTGTTTTCGCAGATGGCCTTGGTGATCTGATAGGCGATCTCCTCATCCAGGTCGGCGCTGCACACCACCACGTTGCTGGAGCTGACGGTCTCCACATCGGCGTCGTGGCCGGTGAAGCCGGAGGTGCCGGCGGCCCAGACCGTCTTGGTCCAGCCCCGGTCAGCCATAAAGTCCCGCACGGCCTCGGACAGGGGCCACAGGGTGCAGGGGGTGTTCATGGTCAGCTCTACGGTATTAGCCTGGTTATCCGGGGGATGATCCACGGTGATGTCCGCCGTGCCGTCCTGCATGGCGGTCTTGATGTTGCCGGTGCTGGTGCGGGTGATGGTGCAGCCCCAGCCCAGCATCTCCTCCTCGGTGGTGCCCAGGGCCTCTACCAGCTGGACAAAGGCCAGCTCACCCATGGTGCCGGCCTGCTTGATGACAAAGTCGGCGGGGATCTTCTTGGCCACCAGGTCCTCCATGGACTCGCAGCCGGTCTTGGAGATGAAGTCGTTGCGCACCAATACGTCCACATGGGGCATGTCCAGACTGCCCACCAGACCGCAGACCTTGCCCGCCTCAATGGGGGGCTGATCCAGCACGCCGGTACGCAGGGAATCCAGGAAGCCCACGTCGTTGAGAATGATCAGGTCGCTCTTGCCGTCGGCGGCCAGATAGGCCGCGCCCAGGCCGCCGGGGGAGGTGGTGGGCAGATCCACGGTGGATCCCTCGGGCAGGTAGTCGCTGAGCAGGTTGGCGATGGCCGAGGAGTAGGTGTAGATGGCGGTGCCCACGTCCATGGTGGCAAAGACCAGATCCACAGGCTCGCCGGTGGGAGCGGGGGCGGAAGTCTCCGCGGAGGCCTTGCTCTCCGCGGGAGGTTCGCTGGTGGGAGCTTTCTGGCCGCTGCAGCCGCTGAGGATCAGCGTGAAAGCCAGCAGCAAAGAGAGCTTTTTCTTCATTTGTCGTTCCTCCTTGATGTAATATATTGTCTCTCGTAAACGGGTGAATATGCTTGGATGACAGCCTCCCTTCTCCCCTGTGGGCGTTTTTTCATAAGGACGGATATGCGGTCAGGACCCACCGCCGGCCAGGCGGACGGCATAGTCCATGGCGTTGACCAGGCTGAGCTCATTGGCGTGGCCGTCGCCGGCGTGGCCGAAGGCGGTGCCGTGATCCACGCTGGCCCGGATAATGGGCAGACCCAGGGTGACATTGATGCCGGCCACGGCGTCCCAGCGTCCGGCGGCTTTGTTGTAGACAAAGCCCTTCACCTTGAGGGGGATGTGGCCCTGATCGTGATACATGACCACTACGATGTCATACCACCCGCCCAGGGCCTTGGAGAAGACGGTGTCGGGAGGCGTGGGCTTTCCCTCGGGAATGCAGACACCCTCGGATATGGCCTGGTCGATGGCGGGCTGGATCTCTTCGATCTCCTCCCGGCCGAACATGCCGTTCTCGCCGCAGTGGGGGTTGAGGCCGGCCACGCCGATCCTGGGCTTTTCGATACCCAGGGCCTTGCAGCCGGCGTCGGCAATGCGGATGCACTCCAGCACCCGATCTTTCTTGACCCGGTTGCAGGCCTCGCGCAGGGAGACGTGGGTGGAGACGTGGACCACCCGCAGATCTTCGTGGGCCAGCATCATGGTGTACTTGTCGGTCCCGGTGTAGTGGGCGTAGATCTCGGTGTGGCCGGAGAAATGGTGCCCGGCCATGTTGATGGCCTCTTTGGCCAGGGCGTTGGTGACGGTGGCGTCGATCTCCCGGGCCATGGCCAGCTGGATGACCTTTTCCACGTAGCGGAAGGCGGCCTCGCCGCCCAGGGCGCAGGCCCCCACGCCGAAGGGTTTGGGCTGGGGCAGGTTGGCGGTGTCGGGGATGCGCTCTGCGGGCACCAGGCCCAGATCCAGAAGATCGATGGTACCGTAAGTAAACAGGGCCTCGGATACCGACCTGACCGTGTGGAGCTTCAGCTGGATGCCGGAGACCTTTTCCGCCACCCGCAGGGCGTAGGACATACTGCTCAGGTCGCCCACCACCAGGGGCCGGCAGCGGTCATAGATCTTCCGGTCGGCCAGGGCGCGGACGGTGATCTCCGGGCCATTGCCGAAGGGGTCGCCCATGGAGATGCCTAAAATGGGTCTGTTCATTGTCTGTTCCCTCCTGTTAATTCATGCCTTTCGCGGCGTTTTCCGCCAGCACCCGCCTCAGCGCCTCCATGCCCTCGTCGCACAGATCGCAGAAGGGGCGGCGGCAGTTGCCCACGGGACGACCCAGCAGAGCGGCGGCTTTTTTCACGACGGTGTTGGCGTTGCCGTATCGAAACACCGCCCGAAAGTCGGCGATGGAGTCCTGGGCGGCCTGGGCCCCCTCCAGATCTCCGGCCTGATAGAGCTCATAGATGGAGGAGAGGGTGTGGGGATAGATATTGGCGCAGCCGGCGATGCCCCCCACCCCTCCCGCCATCAGACACTTGAGGATCAAGGAGTCGTTGCCGGAGAGGACCCGGAAGTCCTTGCCCAGGTCCCGGGTCAGGGTGATGTAGGCCAGAAGGTTGTCCCAGTCGCCGCTGGAGTCCTTGACGGCGGCGATGACGTCCACCTCCTTTGCCAGTCTGGCCACCGTCTCGGGCAGCAGCCTGTTGCCGGTGCGGGCGGGGATGTTGTAGAGGACGATGGGGATGTCCACATGCCTGGCCACTTCCACGTAGTGGTCGTAGAGCTCCTTCTGGGAGGCCAGGGCAAAGCTGGGGGTGATGACGGACAGGGCGTCCGCCCCCATGGCCTGGGCCTGCCGGCTCAGGCGGACGGTGTCGGCGGTGGAGATGCAGCCGGTGCCGGCGTAGACGGGGACCCGACCCCTCACGTGGTGGATGACGGCCTCCAGGATCCCTAGCTTTTCCTTTTCGCTGAGAATGTAGTTTTCACCGTTGGTGCCCAGGGGGAAAATGCCGTGCACTCCGCCCTCCAGCAGCCGCTCGATCTCAGGGCCCAGGGCGTCCAAATTCAGGCTTTCGTCCGGATTCATGGGGGTGAGGATGGGGGGGATGATGCCTTTAAGCTGCGACAGTTCCATGGGGGACCTCCTTGCTTGAATATGGGCTCAGAGAACCTCTCGATAGAGGGCTCTGGCGTCGTCCGGGGTGACGGGGCGGGGGTTGTTGACCAGCAGACGCTGTACCTGCATTCCCGCCTCCACCAGCCCCTCCAGATCCCGGGCGGGGACGCCGAACTCCCGGAGGCTGGTGGGGATGTCCAGGCGCTTGACGATCTCCTCCAGCCGGCGGATGATCCAGGCGGACTTCTCCTCGTCGGTGCGGCAGGTTTTCACCGGGTCGTGACAGCACCGGTCATAGGCGGCGGAGAGCCGGGAACGGCAGGCGGGGGCGTTGAAGCGCATGACGGGGGCCAGAAGGATGGCGTTGGATACCCCGTGGGGGATGTGGTATTTTCCGCCCAGAGGATAGCTCAGGGCGTGGACGGCGGTGGTGCCGGAGGCGGTGATGGCCAGGCCGCCGTAATAGGCGGCGATCTGCATCCGGTTTTTCTCCTCCATGGCCTCGGGATCGTCGCAGGCGGGCTCGATGTTGTTCAGGATCAGGTCCAGACCCTCCAGGGCATAGAGGTCGCTGAAGGGATTGGCCTTGTTGCCGGTAAAGCACTCGATGCAGTGGGCCAGGGCGTCCACGCCGGTGGAGGCGGCCAGCTTCCGGGGAAGGTTTTTGATGAGCCGGGCGTCCAGAATGACGTGGTCGGGCACCATGTTGGGGTTGACGATGCCCACCTTCAGTTCCCGTTCCGGCACCGCCACAATGGCGTTGGGGGTGACCTCGGCGCCGGTACCGGCGGTGGTGGGGATGAGAACGGTGGGGACGCACTTCACCGCCCTGGCGGGATCGTCCAGCAGCTCTTTGACCCCGTAGGCGTCGGTGAACAGGACGCTGGCCAGCTTGGCCGCGTCCAGAACGCTGCCGCCGCCGCAGGCCACGATCATGTCCGCCCCTCTGGAGCGGAAGCCGTCGATGAGGGCTTGCACCTGGGCGTAGGTGGGCTCGGCGGGGAGATCGTCCAGCACATAGGAGGTGACGCCCGCGGCGTCTACGGCGGATTGGATCAGAGAGAACAGGCCGGCGGCCCTGACCCCGGGATCGGTAAACAGGGCGATCCGTCTGGCCCCGGCGGAGCGGAGGATGTGGGTGAGCTGATCGACGGCGTTTTTGCCGCCGTAGACCGCGCCGGGCATTTTCAGGCTATAGGCTTCCAGCATAGGAACAGACCTCCTTCAAGGGTTCGGGCCCCTTCAACAGGGCCAGCTTTGAGACGATGGACTGGATCAGTCCGGGACCGCCGAAGCCGCCGGACTTGGAGATGATGTAACGGGTGCAGCCCCGGTAGGTGAACCGGGAGAGGACGACTCCGGACTCCAGTTCCAAAAGGGGCTGAAGCTCGTGAACGCCCATGTAGTCCATGCACTGGAGCAGGGTATCCCCGCCGGTGACCAGCAGGGTGCCCAGGGCGGGAGAGGAGAACAGACGGCTGACCATATAGCCCACCGACTGGGCAATGCCCAATCGTACGTCGTCTGTGGTCATGCCCCTGGCGGCGGCGTAGTCGGCGGTGATCTGATTGCCGCCGGCGTCATTGGTCTCGATGATCCGATAGGGGTATTCCTCCAGAATGCGGCCCAACACGTCGAATTCCGCGGAGCCCTGGGGGGTAAGCCAGTAGTCGGCGTCCAGCTTTTGCTCCGGCGTCAGGCGAATGCGCAAAAACCCGCTCCGCTCCGCCGCGTTCAGCTGGGTGGTGGTGATGGGGTTGACGCTGCCGCAGATAATGAGCAGCCGGGGATCCAATTGCGGCGCCGCGGCGGGAGGACGGCTGTCCAGTCCCAAAAGGGAGGGCAGCACCGCGCCGAAGCCGGCGCAGCCGGCCATGATGCGCAACCTGCCGTCCTCCAGCAGCCTCTGCCCCGTACGCTCCAGATCCTCCTTGCTGGCCGCGTCAAAGACGATGATACCGGCCTCCTGGGGAAGGGGAGCGGTGGGGGAGAGGGCGGAGCAGCTGTGGATGGGGGCCTGGCTCTGCTCTCCGATGAGACTGGCTACAGTGGAGTGGCGCACGGGCTCAAAGGGATCCTGGCCGAAGACGCTGTGGGCCACGGGGGTGGTGCCGATATACTGAATGCCCGCCCGGGTGATCCGGCCGATCTGGGGGAAGGCGGGCAGAAAGGGAAGCTGACGTTCCCCGCTGACCTCCAAAAGGGCGCTGAGCTCGGCGCCTATGTTCCCCCGAAGGGCGGAGTCGGTCTTTTTGTAAATGTGGGGAATATCCAATTCCACGGCCTGCCTGACGATGCGGGCCACCGCGTCATAGGCCTGGGGCGCCGAGAGGTGGCGGGTCTCCGCGTCCACCACCAGGACCTGGCAGTTCCAGACGGAGCTCAGATCGGCCCCGGGCCCGGTGAGGACCCGTATGTCCGCGCCGTAGGCGGCGAATTGGACCGCGGTGTCCAGCGCGCCGGTAAAATCATCCGCGATAATCAACAGTTGGGCCATTTCGTAGCCTCTCCTTTCCGAAAACCAAAGGGAGCGCGGCTGTTTTCTCGTATTGTAACTGCTTTTTTTCGGGAAACCAAGAAAGTACCTGGTAAGGAGTGGTGCAATTCTGAACGTTTATGATTTTGCGAACAATTTCCACAAAAGAACCTGTTGCAATTCAAAACGATAATTGGAGCGTGTCGACAAAAATGAAGTTCTATGGTACAATATTAATACAGTTGCCCGGAGAACCTGAGGCCTGAAAGCCCACCGGGGAGAGGAACAGGCAAAGGAGGGGAGAATGTGGAAGGCCCTGTCCATATTCTGGGTATCGCACCCTATGAGAGCATGAAGACCGGAATGGCGCGCATGGCGGAGGATTATCCCAATATCCGGCTGGACGTGTTTACGGGGGATCTGCAGGAGGGCGTGGAGATCGTGAAGCGAAATCTCCATAACGCCTATGACTGTATTATCTCCCGGGGAGGCACGGCGGAATTCATCCGTCAGGTCACGGATATTCCGGTGGTGGAGATCCGCCTTTCGGTCTACGATGTGCTGCGCACCATCAAGCTGGCGGAGAATTACTCCAAGCGGTATGCCATTGTGGGCTTTCCCAGCATCACCGGCCCCGCCCACACGCTGTGCGATCTTTTGCGGGAGCAGATCGATATTCTGACGGTGCGCAGCACCGATGAGATCCACACCACTCTGGCCCGGATCCGGGACGAGGGGTATCGTATGGTGGTCAGTGATATGGTGACCCACACCATTGCCCGGCAGATGGGGATGGATGCCTTTCTTATCACCTCCGGAGCGGAGAGCCTGCAGGACGCCTTTGACCGGGCGCTGACGCTGGGGGAGGGCTTCCGACGCCTGCGGCAGGAGAATCTGTTTTTGCGGCGTGTGAGCCGGGAGGGGAACGGCTCGGTGGTGGTCATGGATGAATACGGCGGCCATCATTTCAGCATTCCTGAGGAGCCCAAGGGGGATATGCTGGCGCTGCTGCGCTCCAAGCTGCCGGAAATACCGGAGGGCGGCGTCCTGCGCTTTTATCACAGTGAGCAGGGGGAGCTCTACAACATCACCGGCCAACCGGTGAACATGGGGTGGACACGCTACTACCTGTTTCACTGCTTCCAGGCCAAGATCCCTCTGCGCTCCTATAAAATGGGGGTACGCTCCTACAACAGCGGCGAGTGTGAGCATCTGCTGAGCAGCAGCTTTTACGCCGTCAGCGGCGCCATGGGAGAGTTGGAGGGGGCGGCCTCCACCCTGGCGGCCACCCGAAGGTCGGTGATGGTGCTGGGGGAGACAGGGACGGGCAAGGAGCAGATCGCCCGCTATCTCTACCTCCACAGTCCCCTGCGCAACCACCCCCTTGTGGTGGTGGACTGCGAGCTGGCCAACGACAAGACCTGGGACTTTCTTCTCAACCATTACAACTCGCCCCTCAATGACCGGGATGTGACGGTCTATTTTCAGCATTTGGAGGCCATTCCGGATGACCGGGGGGCGGAGCTGCTGGCCATGATCCTGGACACAGATCTGCTCCGGCGGGAGCGGCTGATCTTCTCCTGTGTGTGCGGCCCCCGGGGGGAGGTGCCTGAGGTGGGCGGACGGTACGCCCTACGGCTGGGGTGTACCAAGCTGGAACTGCCCAGGCTCCGGGAGCGGCGGGACGAGATCCCCTCCCTGGCCAGCCTCTATCTGGGCAGTCTGAATCTGGAGATGGGCAAGCAGATCTCCGGGTTTGAGCCCCGGGCCATGGAATTGCTCCGCCAGTTTGACTGGCCCTACAATTACACCCAGTTCCGCCAGGTGCTTCAAAGCCTTGTGGCGATGACGGGCTCGGCCTATATCAGCGGCTGGGCGGTGGCGGAGCTGCTCAGCCAGGAACGGAGCGCCCCATGCGCGCAGACGCGGGCCGGGGAGTCTTCGGCGGACGGCGGGACCCTGGAGGAGATCGTCCGCTCCGCCATTCGGCAGACCCTGGCCGAATGCGGGGGCAACCAGTCTGCCGCGGCCAGGCGGCTGAATATCAGCAGAACCACCCTCTGGCGGCATCTGAACCAGGGTGGGGAGGGAAAGGACTGAGCGGAAATGGATGCGCTGACACTGCGGCCCATCGCCCGGATGGAGAGCGATTTTCCTGAAAAATTCGGCATTCCCCGGCAGAGCGGGCTGGTGGAGCAGCTTCGGGGAAGGGTGGTATTTGAGGAGGAGTTTCGGGATCCCAACGCCCTGCGGGGGCTGACGGGGTTTTCCCACCTCTGGCTCATCTGGGGCTTTTCCAAGGCCGGGCGGGATGGGTGGTCGCCCACGGTGCGGCCTCCGCGGCTGGGGGGCAATGAGCGCCTTGGGGTCTTCGCCACCCGTTCCCCCTTTCGGCCTAACCCGTTGGGGCTCTCCTGCGTCAGGCTGGACCGGGTGGAGCCGGAGACGCCCCGGGGCCCGATCCTCCACGTGCTGGGGGCCGACCTGATGGACGGGACCCCCATTTACGATATCAAGCCCTATCTGCCCTATGCCGACGCCAGGCCCGGGGCGGCCCAGGGCTTCGCCCCGCCGCCGGAGGCCGCCCTGGAGGTGGACGTTCCCCCGGCGCTGCTGGAGCGGGTGCCCCCGGAACACCGGGAGCCCCTTCGGGAGGTGCTGGCCTGGGATCCCCGGCCCCATTATCAGAAGGATCCCCGGCGGGTGTACGGCATGAGCTTTGCCGGCCTGGAGATCCAATTCACCGTAGAGGGCGAGATCCTCACGGTGACAGATATCAGATAAAGGAGGGGTCTCCATGATCCTTGAAAAACAGATTGCCCTCCGCCAGGGCATGAGGGACGGCGTCCCCATTGCCATGGGCTACTTTGCCGTGGCCTTCTCCCTGGGCATTGCCGGGCGGGGCGCGGGGATGAGCGCCCTGCAGGGCTTTGTGATGAGCGTGCTCAACCACGCCTCCGCCGGAGAGTACGCCGGCATTACCGCCATGATGGCCCTGGCCCCCTATTGGGAGCTGGCCCTCACCACCCTCATCACCAACGCCCGGTACCTGCTGATGAGCTGTGCCCTGAGCCAGAGGTTTGCCCCGGAGACGTCTCTGTGGCACCGGATCGGGGTGGGCTTCGGCGTCACCGATGAGATCTTCGGGGTCACCATGGCCCGGCCCGGGCCGGTGGAGCCCCTCTATACTTACGGCGCCATGGCGGTGTCCATCCCCAGCTGGGCCGCCGGCACCGCCCTGGGCATCGTGGCGGGCAACATCCTGCCCGCCCGGGTGGTCTCCGCTCTCAGTGTGGCCCTTTACGGCATGTTTCTGGCCATCATCATTCCCCCCGCCCGGAAAAATAGGGTGGTGGCGGCCCTGGTGGGGCTGGGCTTTCTGACCAGCTTCGGCCTGGGCAGGCTGGCGGCGGCCCTGTCCCTGGGCTGGCTCACCGGCGGGACCCGGGTCATTTTGCTCACCCTGCTGCTGGCCGGGGGAGCGGCGGCGCTGTTTCCTGTGGCCGAGGGAGAGGAGGGGAGACAATGAGCGGGAATATCTGGATCTACATTGGGGTCATGGCCCTGGTGAGCCTGGCCGTCCGGGTGCTGCCTCTGACCCTCATCCGGGGGCAGATCGAGAATCGGTTTATCCGCTCCTTTCTCTATTACGTGCCCTATGTAACGCTGGCGGTGATGACCTTTCCCGCCATCGTGGAGGCCACCCAGTCCCCTGTGGCGGGGGCGCTGGCCCTGGCGGTGGGCGTGATCCTGGCCTTTCTGGGGGCGGGGCTGTTCCCGGTGGCCGTGGCCTGCTGTCTGGTGGTGTTCGTCGCGGAGCTGTTTTTGTGCGGGTGAAGCCGGCGGCAGGGGGCCCGGCTTTTGCCGAAAATTGCCCCTTTTGAGGACGAAGGGGAGGAAAACCAAAAAACAAACCCGCAGTTTAGGAAAAACATGAAAAGATTCCTTGCTTTTCCTCGGGAATCTGATTATAATGAAACCAAGCATCGCCCTTTTTGCAAACCGGTTTCACAGAAAATAAAGGAGGTAATTCCCATGTCCAAAAAGTACGTTTATAAGTTCTCTGAGGGCAACAAGGATATGCGCGAGCTGCTGGGCGGCAAGGGCGCCAATCTGGCCGAGATGACCGCGGCCGGCATGCCTGTCCCCCAGGGCTTTACCGTCACCACCGAGGCCTGCACCCGTTATTACGATGACGGCCGGGCCATCGCCGCCGAGATCCAGGAGGAGATCATGCAGAATCTCACCTGGCTGGAGGAGCTCAACGGTAAGAAGTTCGGCGATCCCACCAACCCTCTGCTGGTCTCCGTCCGCTCCGGCGCCCGGGCCTCCATGCCCGGCATGATGGACACCATTCTGAACCTGGGCCTGAACGACGTGGCCGTGGAGGGTTTTGCCAAGAAGACCGGCAACCCCCGCTTCGCCTACGACTCCTACCGCCGGTTCATCCAGATGTTCTCCGACGTGGTCATGGAGCTGTCCAAGAAGCGTTTTGAAGAGATCATTGACGACGTGAAGGCCAAGAAGGGCGTCAAGCTGGACGTGGATCTGGACGCCGAGGACATGAAGCAGCTGGTGGTCCTCTTCAAGGAGTTCTACAAGAAGGAGAAGGGGGAGGACTTCCCCCAGGATCCCAAGGTCCAGCTCATGGAGGCCGTGAAGGCCGTGTTCCGCAGCTGGGATAACCCCCGGGCCAATGTCTACCGCCGCATGAACGAGATCCCCTACGACTGGGGCACCGCCGTCAACGTGCAGACCATGGTCTTCGGCAACTCCGGCACCAACTCCGGCACCGGCGTGGCCTTTACCCGTAACCCCGCCACCGGCGAGAAGGCCCTGTTCGGCGAGTATCTGATCAACGCCCAGGGCGAGGACGTGGTGGCCGGTGTGCGTACCCCCTCTCCCATCTCCAAGCTCCACGAGGAGATGCCCGCGGTATACGACCAGTTTGCCCAGATTGCCGACAAGCTGGAGAAGCATTACAAGGATATGCAGGACATGGAGTTCACCATCGAGGACGGTAAGCTCTATATGCTCCAGACCCGTAACGGCAAGCGCACCGCCGCCGCCGCTCTGAAGGTGGCTGTGGATCTGGTGGACGAGGGCATGATCGACGAGAAGGAGGCCGTGCTCCGGGTGGAGCCCAAGCAGCTGGACTCCCTGCTCCATCCCCAGTTTGACGCCGACGCCCTGAAGAAGGCCCAGGTCATCGGCAAGGGCCTGGCCGCCTCCCCCGGCGCCGCCTGCGGCAAGGTGGTCTTTACCGCCGAGGAGGCCAAGGAGTGGCACGAGCGGGGCGAGAAGGTGGTTCTGGTCCGTCTGGAGACCTCTCCCGAGGACATCGAGGGCATGCAGGTGGCTCAGGGCATCCTCACCGTCCGGGGCGGCATGACCTCTCACGCCGCCGTGGTGGCCCGGGGCATGGGCACCTGCTGCGTGTCCGGCTGCGGCGAGATCGTGGTGGACTACGACAAGAAGTGCTTTACCCTGGCCGGCAAGACCTATAACGAGGGCGACTGGGTCAGCATCGACGGCTCCACCGGCAACATCTACGGCGAGGCCATCAAGACCGTGCCCGCCGATCCCTCCTCCGGCCCCTTCGGCCGCTTCATGGCCTGGGCGGACAAGTACCGTCAGCTCCAGGTCTACACCAACGCCGACAACCCCCGGGACGCCAAGCAGGGCTACGACTTCGGCGCTCAGGGCATCGGCCTGTGCCGTACCGAGCACATGTTCTTTGAGGGCGACCGCATCAAGGCCATCCGGGAGATGATCGTCTCCGAGAACGCCGAGGAGCGCGCCAAGGCCCTGGCCAAGATCATGCCCCTCCAGCAGGGCGACTTCGAGGGCATCTACGAGGAGATGAAGGGCCAGCCTGTGGTCATCCGCTTCCTGGATCCCCCCCTCCACGAGTTTGTCCCCACCAAGGAGGAGGACATCGTCGACCTGGCCAAGGAGATGAAGATCACCGTGGAGCGCCTCCACGAGATCATCGAGGGCCTCCACGAGGTCAACCCCATGATGGGTCACCGGGGCTGCCGTCTGGCCGTGGCCTATCCTGAGATCGCCGAGATGCAGACCGCCGCTGTCATCAACGCCGCCATCAACGTCCAGAAGAAGCATCCCGACTGGAAGATGGTCCCCGAGATCATGATCCCCCTGGTGGGCGAGATCAAGGAGCTGAAGTTCGTCAAGGACGTGGTGGTGAAGACCGCCGACGCCATTATTGCCGCTTCCGGCATCGCCATGAAGTATGAGGTGGGCACCATGATCGAGATCCCCCGTGCCGCCCTCACCGCCGGCGAGATCGCCAAGGAGGCTGAGTTCTTCTCCTTCGGCACCAACGATCTGACCCAGATGACCTTCGGCTTCTCCCGTGACGACGCGGGCAAGTTCCTCGGCTACTACTACGACAACAAGATCTATGAGAGCGATCCCTTTGCCCACCTGGATCAGACCGGCGTGGGCCAGTTGGTGAGCATGGCCGCCAAGGCCGGCAAGGCTACCCGCCCCGACATCCACATGGGTATCTGCGGCGAGCACGGCGGCGACCCCACCAGCGTGGAGTTCTGCCACGCCGTGGGCCTGAACTACGTCTCCTGCTCCCCCTTCCGGGTGCCCATCGCCCGTTTGGCCGCCGCCCAGGCCGCCATTAAGAATCCTCGCTGAAAGAGGAAGCGCGGAGAAGTGGGCTGCTGAGGGGCTAACGACGGAGCGGAGCGAAATGACCGCAGGGGCAAAGCCCTGAAGGGCATTTTGCGAAGTCGGAGGAGTTAGACCCGAAGCGACCAGCCCAATTCGCAGCGTGACAAGTACAGTGGCTCTCAAAGGGCCCCGGACGAAACCTCGTCCGGGGCCCTTTTTTGCGCCTGGACAGCAAAATAATTTTGTTATGTGACTTAAAAAATAGAAAATGCTCTATTTTCAGGGTTTACGAACCCTGTGTGGCAGTGGTATAATGCTTGCGTTATCCTAAATGATAAGAGGGGACGCAATGGAGGAACTGAAAGAATTGAAGGCGCGGCTGGAGGAGCAGCGCCCTGTGGACTGGGAGGGGCTGCCCGACCTGAATCTCTATATGGATCAGGTCATCGGCTACATGGCCCGGCAGCTGATTCAGTATGAGGAGACCGAGGGGCTCACCTCCGCCATGGTGAACAACTACATCAAGGACGGACATCTGCCCCGGGCGGAGGGGAAGCGATACTCCCGGATCCATCTGGCCTATCTCACCGCCATCTGTGCCCTGAAGCAGGTGCTTCCCGTGAAAGACGCCGGTTTCCTCACCGGGGAGCTGGCGGAGGAGGGGCCCCGGGAGATGTATGAGACCTTTCTCCGGACCCTGGACGCCGCGCTGGAGGACGCCGCCGGCTGGCTGGACACCGACTGCGGGGAGGAGGAGCTGTCCCGACTGGCGTTGAAGCTGGCCCTGCGCAGCTACGCCGACAAGCTGGCCTGCGAGCGGGTCATCAGCCTGATCCGAAAAAACAAACCCCTTCCCCAGGGGAAAAGCAAGAAGAATAAGAAGGAGAAATGAGCCATGAGCGAGTATGTCATTATTACCGATTCTTCCGCCGACCTGACCCAGGCGCTGGTGGAGGAGCTGGAGCTGAGCGTTCTGCCTCTGAGCTTTACCATCCGGGGCACCACCCTGGAGGATCATCCGGACAAGCGGAACATGAGCTCCAAGGAGTTCTATCAGCTGCTCCGGGACGGGGAGATGTCCACCACCTCGGCGGTGAATATGCAGCAGTACATCGACCTGCTGGAGCCTGTTCTGACTGAGGGGAAGGATGTGCTCATCCTCTCCTTCACCTCCGGCCTTTCCAACACCTGCCAGGCCTCTATGATGGCGGCCGCTGAGCTGCGGGAAAAGTTCCCGGAGCGGAAGATCGAGGTGGTGGACACCCTGTGCGCCTCGGCGGGACAGGGGCTTTTGGTCTGGTGCGCGGGGAAAAAGCGGCTGGCCGGGGAGAGCCTGGAGGCCGTCCGGGACTGGTGCGAGGAGAACAAGATGAAGGTGTGTCACTGGGTCACCGTCAACGACCTGATGCACCTGAAACGGGGTGGGCGCATCTCCGCCACCACCGCCCTGGCGGGCACCCTCCTTCAGATCAAGCCCATCATCCACGTGGACGACGCAGGCAAGCTGGACACGGTGGATAAGGCCCGGGGGAGAAAGGCCGCGCTGGATTACCTGGTGAAGAAAGTACAAGATACCGCCATCGACCCCCAGGAGCAGACCGTTTTCCTCAGCCACAGCGACTGCCAGGAGGACATCGAATATGTGGCGGCCCAGCTCAGGGAGAAGGTGGGGGTCAAGGATGTGAAGATCTGCGACATCGGCCCTGTCATCGGCTCTCACACCGGGCCCGGGTGCGCGGTGGTGTTCTTCTTTGGCCAGCCCCGGTAAGCGTTGACAGAAACGCCGGGATACAGTACAATTCAAAAGAAGAGTTTTCACCAAGACGGCGGGGGAAGACCCCGCCGTCTTTTGACAGGGAGGGAAAGGCGATGAACGACTGGCTGGAAGTGACGGTGGAGACCACCGACGGGGAGATGGACGACCTGGCGGCCAAGCTCACCATGAATGGCGCCGAGGGACTGGTGCTGGAAAACGAGGCCGATTTCAAAAACTTCCTGGAGCAGAACCGCCAATACTGGGATTACGTGGACGACGCCCTTTTGGAGCGGATGCGGGGAGTGGCCCGGGTCAAGTTCTACGTCACCGACGACGATGCCGGCCGGGCGCAGATGGCGCAGGCACTGGCGGGTATCGACGCCCCTGTGTCCACCGTTCCCCTGAAGGAGGAGGACTGGGCCTACGGCTGGCAGAAGTACTACCAGCCCATGGCGGTGGGGGAGAGGGTCTATATCGTACCTGAATGGGAACGGGGCAAGCCCGTGCCGGAGGGCCGCCGGGCGGTCTATCTGAATCCGGGCCTCACCTTCGGCACCGGCTCCCACGCCTCCACCCAGCTGTGCCTGACCCTTTTGGAGAAGCGGCTGCGGGATGGGGACGCCGTGCTGGATCTGGGCTGCGGCAGCGGTATTTTGTCCATTGCCGCCATGAACCTGGGGGCAAGTCGGGCCCTTGGGGTGGACATCGACCCCAAGTCGGTGGACGTGGCCTATGAAAACGCCGGGCTCAACGGGATCGGCCCCGACCGGTACACCGTTCGGGCGGGGGACGTGCTCTCGGATGGGAAGCTTGCCGCCGCCCTCGCCGCCGGGGGGCCATACCGGGTGGTGCTGGCCAATATCGTGGCCGATGTGATCATCCCTCTGTCCGCCTTCGTCAGAGACTTTCTGCCGGGGGAGGACGGCGTGTTTATCTGCTCCGGGATCATCGACACCCGGGCGGACGAGGTGGTCCGCGCGCTGAAAAAGAACGGACTTCGGGTCCTGGAGCGGCTGGAAAGGGACGGCTGGTGCGCCCTGGCTGCGGAGGTCGGGGCATGAGGGCTGTCGTCCGGCCCATTCAACTGCCCGCCGGGCGGCGGGTGCTGGTGGTCAGTGATCTTCATGGCAATCTGTCCCTGTTGAAGGGTCTGCTGGGCAAGGCGGGCTTTTCTCAGGATGACGTCCTTATCGTTCTGGGGGACATCCTGGAGCGCAATGAGGGCAGTCTGGACACCCTGCGGTATGTGATGGAGCTGTCCGAAAAATACACTGTCCACACCGTTCTGGGCAACTGCGACAACATCACCCCCGCCTTTGCCGACAGCCGGGGCGATATCCCCGACGCCTTTTATGAGCGCTGGTTCCGCGCCCAGGGGGAGCGGTGCCTGCTGGTAAAGATGGCCCATCTGGCAGGGGCGGCGGTGGATACGGCCGCGGACTATCCGGCGGCCCGGGCCGCCATCAACGCCGCCTTTGGCCCCGAGCTGGATTTTCTCCGGAACCTGCCCCATATCCTGGTGGACGACCACTACCTTTTCGTCCACGGCGGAGTGCCCCGGGAGGATCGGCTGGAGGAGCTGGACGCTCACGTGTGCATGAAAAACGACGACTTTCTGAACCAGGGGCATTCCTTTCGGCGGTGGGTCGTCGTGGGCCACTGGCCGGTGACCCTCTATCGGGAGGACATCCCCTCGGCCAAGCCCATCCTGCTCCATGAGCGGCACATCGCCAGCATCGACGGGGGCTGTACGTTGAAGGCGGACGGCCAGCTCAACGCCCTGATCCTGCCCCGACAGCCCGGCGGGGAGTTTTCCTATGTGGCCTATGACGGCTTCCCGGTGATGACCGCCCTGGAGGATCAGGCCCCCTCCCCGGATCCCATCAATATCCGTTGGGGCCGCAGCGCGCTGGAGGTGCTGGAAAAGGGAGAGGAATTCTCCCGGTGCCGGCACCTGGAGAGCGGTCGGGTGCTGGATGTGCTCACCGACTACCTGCGTTATGATCAGCGTGGCGTCCATTGCGAGGACTCCACCGACTATCTTCTTCCGGTGAAGGCCGGGGATCGGCTGAGCGTGGTGCGCCGCACCCGCCGGGGCGCCCTGGCCAAAAAGGACGGGGCCACAGGATGGTACTTGGGAAAGCTGGCGGAGGTCTGCCACGGGGAAAAGTAAAGGAAAATGAAAAGGCGGCCTCCCCAGGGAGGCCGCCTTTGTCTGTTTTCCATTTTGTACGCATCTTCCCGAAGTTCATTTGAGTCTTACCGGAGCAGCAGCAGGCCGGACAACAACAGCAGGACGTAGGTGATCTTCAGAAAGAGGGCCTGGTCGATCCTGTCATGCAGCTTATTCCCCAACCACGCGCTCAGCAGAGTCACCGGGATGGCTGCCGCCAGAAGGGCGACGGCCTCCGGGTCAAAATATCCGCTCCGGATATGGGAGACCAGGAGCATGGAGTTGAGAAAGACCCAGACCATGGCCATGGTGGCCCGGAATTCATGCTTTTCCTTCAGCACGGTGACCGCGTACAGCACCAGCAGGCTCCCGCCGCTGACAAACATGCCGTGGATCATGCCGGCGGCAAAGACGACCAGAAGCATGACCGCGCCGGGCACATGGATCTCCCGCTTGATGAACAGCTTTTTCAGGGCGATCAGGATGATGAAGCCGGCGTAGCCGTACTGCAGGAGGCGGGTGGGGACTACGTTGAGCAGATAGATCCCCACGGCCATCCCCGCCAGCATCAGCACCACGATCCTGAGCAGCTCCCGGCGTTGGACATAGCGGTGATCCTTCCGCAGGACAAGAAGGCTCACCAGGATGCCGATGACGTTGAGCACCGCGCTGGCCTTCTCCATGCCGAGCAGCAGCATGGAAGCGGGCATGGCCAGCATGGTGCCCGCAAACCCGGTAAAGGCCTGAATGATATTGGACAGGAGGACGACGACCAGAAACAGGATACGGTTGTTCACATCGGTTTACCGCCTTACATGGCCTGCCGGAACAGCTCCGCCATATCCTCCCGGGTGGCGGGCCGGGGGTTGACCAGTACGTTCCCGCTCTTCATGGCGTCTTCTGCCATGCTGGGGATCAGGGCGGGATCCACCCGGAGCTCCGTCAGATTTTTGGGAATATCCAGCTCCGCGCACAGAGTGCGGATGGCGGCGATCAGCTTCTCGGTCTGGAAGGGACCGTGGAGATCACCGGAGAGGGCGCGATAGATCCGCTCCAGCTTACACTCCGGCACACAGGGGGCGTTGAACTCCATGACCACGGGGAGGAGCACCGCGTTGGCCACGCCGTGGGCAATGTTGAAATAGCCGCCCAGAGGATGGGCCATGGCGTGTACATTGCCCAGCTTTGCCCGGGCGAAGGCAATACCGGCAAAGGTGCTGCCCAGCAGCATCCCGCAGGCTGCGTCCATATCGCTCCGGTCGGCGGCAAAGGCCCGGATATGCTTGCCCAACAGCTCCAGGGCCTTTTCCGCCATGGTGTCGGAGAAGGGATCGGCGGCCAGGGAGACGTAGGACTCGATGGCATGGACGATGGCGTCCACACCGGCGGCGGCCGCCACGGAGCGGGGCAGGGAAAGGATCAGCTCCGGATCCAGAATGGCTTGGGCCGGAATGATCTCCGGGCTGATAATAGAAAATTTGAAATGCCGGGCGTGGTCGGTGACCACGGCGGCGGCCGTCACTTCACTGCCCGTTCCCGCGGTGGTGGGGATGGCCACAAGGGGTACGATCCTGCCGGGCACCTTACCCGCGCCCTCATAGTCGGTGATGACGCCCCCGTGGGCGGCCAGTACGCCCACCGCCTTGGCCACATCCATGGGAGAGCCGCCGCCCAGGGCCACGATGCCCTGGGCCCCACAGGCGGAAAAAGCGTCGGTGGCCTTGTTGACCGTCTCGATGGAGGGATTGGGCTCCACATCGGAAAAGACGGAATAGACGATCCCCCGATCCTCCAGAGCCTGGAGGATCCGCCGGGTAGACTCCATCCGGGCCAGGGTGGGGCCCGTCACCACCAGCACCTTGTCAAGGCCCCGATCCGCCAGAAGGTCGGGCAGCCGGGCCGCGGAGCCGGCGCCGAAGGTGATGTTCTGCATCAGACTGAACGAAAAATCTTTCATCTCATTTCCTCTCTTTCTTTTATGCTCTTGGCCAATCCAGCCCTTTGGGCAGACCGAGAATATAATCGGCAGACACCTTATAAAAGCGGCATAGCTCCATTAACTTTCCAATGGTCATGCTTTGACTTCCGCTTTCGTATTTCCCGATTTGCTGTCTTGTTGTATGGAGGGCATCGGCGACTTCCTGCTGGGTTTTGTCCTGATCCTCTCGGACGGCTTTTAGCCTCTCATAATATTCCATATCCTCAGCCCTTTCTGCAAAGATATAAATATTATATATGCACCCTATAAGATTCTGATTGACATGCGCCTTAAAAGGTGCTATATTTTCAGAAAGAACCTTATAGGATGCGGAGGTGCAGATTATGGACGAGCAGCGGATCAAATGGTCGGAGGAGATCGCTCAGCTTCGGGAGCAGCAGGGGATGACCTTTAAGGCCATCGGGGAGATGTATCAGATCTCCCCGGGAAAGGTCTCCTATCTCTATCAGGGGTTCCTGCGCCGCCGGCGGCTGGCCCATTACCGTGAGCTGCACGAAAAGCAAAACCAAATGACGGTCTCGGTGAAAATGACTCTGGGAGAGCGTGTTGTCCTGCGGCGGATCCTGTCCTTTTATCAAAGCCGGGTGTGCCGGGAGGACAGCCGTCTTTCCCGCATGGAGAACCCGGTGTTCAAAGAGCCGGACTACGTTACGGCGGAATATCTGGAGCGGCAATTTGCCAGACTGGAGCAGGAAAAGCGGTGCAAAGCGGAAGGAAAAGAGGGTTTATCCACAAAAACTATTGACATTTCCAACTTGGATTGTTATACTACTTAGGCCGCATTGAACAGGTTTGCAAGTGAGATGTTTCTCCGCCTGCAAGAGCGAGCCCGTAATGAAGGAGTTGAAACAGTATGCACGCGATCATTGAGACCGGCGGCAAGCAGTACAAGGTGGCCGAGGGGGATACCCTCTTCATCGAGAAGCTGCCTGTGGAGGCCGGGGACAACGTGACCTTTGACAAGGTCCTGGCCATTCTGGACGGGGACAAGGCCACTTTCGGCACTCCCGTGGTGGAGGGCGCCAAGGTGGACGCCAGCGTCGTGAAGAACGGCAAGGGCAAGAAGGTCATCGTCTTCAAGTACAAGCCCAAGAAGAATTATCGCCGTAAGCAGGGCCATCGTCAGCCCTACACCAAGGTGACCATCGGCAAGATCCACGCCTGATGATCACCGCCACGTTTCATATGGAGGGCAGCCGCATCGTCTCCTTTCAGGTAGAGGGACACAGCGGGCTGGCCTCTCAGGGGGAGGACATCCTGTGCGCCGCCGTCACCAGCGCCGTCCGGGTCACCGAGTGCGCCGTCAACGACGTGCTGGGGCTGGAGGCCAGCGTGAAGGTGAAGCCGGACAAGGCTTTGATCTCCCTCAAGCTCCCCGGAGGACTGGGACAGACCAACGAGAGTACCTGTCAGACCCTTCTGACCGGCCTCATGGTCTACTTCACCCAGCTTCAGGAGGAGTATCCCGACAATATCATCGTCATGGAGGTGTAACCAATGCTGAATATTGGTCTTCAGTTCTTCGCCCACAAGAAGGGCGGCGGCTCCACCAAGAACGGCCGTGATTCCCACGCCCAGCGCCTGGGCGTCAAGCGGGGCGACGGCCAGTTCGTGCTGGCGGGCAATATCCTGGTGCGTCAGCGCGGCACCCACTTCCACGCCGGCGAGGGCGTGGGCAAGGGCAGCGACGACACTCTGTTCGCTCTGCGCAGCGGCAAGGTGAAGTTCTCCCGTCTGGGGAAGGACCGCAAGCAGGTCTCCATCGTGGAGATCGCGGAGTAATCAACATCAGGAAGACGCCCCGGACATAATACCATGTCCGGGGTTTCTTTGTACAAAGGAGGCCCTTTTTATGGCCAACGGATTTATTGACAAGGCCCGCATTCTGGTTCGGGCAGGGGCCGGCGGCGGCGGTGCGGTGGCCTTTCACCGGGAGAAGTATGTGGCCGCCGGCGGTCCCGACGGGGGCGACGGCGGCCGGGGCGGAGACATTGTGCTCAAGGTGGACGGGCATATGTCCACCCTGATGGACTTCCGCTATAAGCGCAAGTATGTGGCGTCCAACGGCCTGCCCGGCCAGGGGAACCGGAAATCGGGCAAGGACGGCGAGGCGCTCTCCATCCGGGTGCCCCGGGGCACCGTGGTGCGGGACGCCGAGACCGGGGAGATCATCTGTGATATGGCGGGGCAGGACTCCTTTGTGCTGTGCAGGGGTGGCCGGGGAGGCTGGGGCAACCAGCATTTCGCCACCCCCACCCGGCAGGTGCCCCACTTTGCCAAGGCGGGGCTGCCCGGACAGGAGCGGGACGTGATCCTGGAGCTGAAGCTGCTGGCCGACGTGGGCCTGGTGGGCTTCCCCAATGTGGGCAAGTCCACCCTGCTGAGCGTGGTCACCCGGGCCCAGCCCAAGATCGCCAACTACCACTTTACCACCCTCTCCCCCAATTTGGGGGTGGTGGCCCTGGAGGAGGGGACCTCCTTCGTGCTGGCCGATATTCCCGGCATTATTGAGGGGGCGGCCGAGGGAGCGGGGCTGGGTCATGACTTCCTCCGGCACATTGACCGGTGCCGCCTGCTCATCCACCTGGTGGACGTCTCGGGCAGCGAGGGCCGGGATCCGGTGGAGGATCTTGAGGCCATCAACGCCGAGCTGGCGGAGTACAGCCCCGAGCTGGCCCAACGTCCCATGATCGTGGCGGGCAACAAGGTGGACATCGCCCCCGACCGGGAGGGGCTGGAGCGGCTGAAGGCCCATGTGGAGGCCAGGGGTCTGCGGTTCTTTGAGCTCTCCGCCGCCGCCCATCAGGGCACCCGGGAGCTGATGTACGCCGCCGCGGCCATGCTGCAGGAGCTGCCCCCCATCACGGTCTATGAGCCCACCTATGTGGACAGACCCAAGGAGGTGGATATGTCCGAGCCTCCCACCATCGAGGTCATCGACGGCACCTGGGTGGTGGACGGCCCCTGGCTCCGGCAGCTCATGGCCAACGTGAACTTCGGGGACTATGAGTCCCGCAACTGGTTTGACCGCCAACTGCGCCAGTCCGGCCTGTTCGCCCGGCTGGAGGAGATGGGCATCCAGGACGGGGACATCATCTGTCTGTACAATCTGGAATTTGAATATCAGCGCTGAAGATAGAAAAGGGCCCCGACGTCTGAAAGGACGCCGGGGCTTTCCCTATGTCCCCACCGTGTGGGTGCGCAGATAGGACAGCCAGATCTCATAGCCCTGCTCGGTGAGGAAGAGGCCGTCGGTGCTCAGCTCGGTGGAAAGTCCGCCGGGCTGGGTAAAGGGGGCGGCGGTATCCACCAGACAGACCTGCTTTTCCCGGGCGAGCTGGGAGAGCAGATAGTTGCGCCGGGCCAGAAGGGCGTTGCCCGGGCTCTGGGCCGCCGAGCGATAGGAGGTGACGGGGATCAGGGTCTGAATGTAAATGCGGGCCTGGGGAGCGAGGGCGCGCAGGTCGTCGATGAGTCCCGCGTATTCGCTGTAGAAGGTGTCCTCATCCATCCAGACGGACTCATTGAGGCCCAGCATCAGGTAGATCTTGCCGTAGGCGTTGTCCTTCAAGGCCTGAGAGAGGGTAAGGCCGGCGTCGGTGAAGCCGTTTTTTGTTCTGACGTTCTGGACGTTGAGATCGGGAAAAGAGAGGGTGGTCCCCACTCCGGTGGAGGCGGTCATGGCCTGAAGCCGGGCCTCGCCCAAAAAGAGGGCGTCGTCAAACCAGCTTTGATCCACCGCCGGGGCGGCGGAGACGGGGCCCTCATAGAGAAGAGGGGCGTCCACCACCTCGGGCAGGGCGCTGGGGGCGGGAGAGAGCTCGGTGGCCCGGCCGGGCAGCGCGCAGGCCAGGAAAAGAGCGGCGCACAGAGCGGCGGAAAGACGGCGTTTCATTCTCATCCCTCCAAAAAATCGTTGACAGGGCCATAGTCGGCGGCAATGACCAGCAGCACCGAATTGCCCCGCTTTTCAACGACGGCAGACTTCAACTTCTCCATTTCACCGGGCATGTAGTCCTCCAGCTCCTCCATCCGATCCTCCACCCGGTAGCCCAGAGCGGTCTGGGCCGCGTTGGCGGCCTCGTTGCTGTTCAGAGAAAAGACGGCCAGCTCCTCGGCGGAGGAGGGGGAGGCGTACACCGCGCTGGCGGTGACGGCGGCCTCATCAATGCCGTAGAGGGCGCAGGCGGTGGCCTGGTCGATCTGGGTCAGGGCGGTGGCGAAGGCCCCCTCCGCGTTCAGCAGGGCGGCGGCGTCCTTGGCGGGGAAAAACTCCGCTGTCTTCCCGCCGCAGGCGGACAGGGAGAGGCAGAGGGCGGCGGAGCACAATACCAAGAGGAATTTCTTCATTTTATTTAACACCTCTATAATAATGAAAATGGGTCTCTCATTGTCCGGTGTGAGAGGTCAGGTAGTCCAGCCACAGCAGGTAACCGGATTTCTTAAAATGGACGCCGTCGGCGGAGAGATCAGACTCCAGCTCTCCGTCCTCGCCCTCCATCACCTCGGAGATGTTGAGAAAGTAGGCCTTTTTCTCCTGAGCCATGGCGGCCAGGGTCTCGTTATAGGCGGCGATCCTCTCGTTGGTGACGTAGTAGGGCTGGTCGTAGCTTTTGCAGTCCGCGGTGTTGACCGGGATAATGGACTGGACATAGATCCGGGCGTCCTCCTGGCTTTCCCGGATGGCGTCGATGAGCTTGCCGTAGTGCTCGGCAAAATCCTGGGGGGCGTTGTAGCCCAGTTCATTGACCCCCAGCATCACGTAGACCTTGCCGTACTGCTCCTGGGCCAGAAGCTCCAGAATGGGGAACTTCTCCCCCTCCCGGCGGATCACCTTTTTGCCCTCCAGGATCTCGTAGACGGTGACGCCGGTGTGATCCAGGAAGTCGGCCTCAGAGGTGATGCCGCTGAAGATATGAAGGCCGTCGGTGCGGGAGTCCCCGATAAACACCGCGTCGGAAAACCAGTCCGCCTGCTCCACCTCCTCGCTCTCCGGCACGGGCTGGGACCAGTCAGGCTCCGGGGTGGGGGTGGGCTCCGGGGTGGGAGAAGGGGTGGGCTCCGAAGTATGTACCGGGGTTTCCGCGGGGGGTGTGGCCTCGGCGGCCCGGGGGGAGGAGGTCTGCCGGGAGATAAAGGCCAGCAGGACAAGACCCAGACAAACGGCCAGAGCGGCCATCAGCCAGGCGGGAGGACGGCGGCGCTCCCCCTGGGCGGGATGGAGAAGGTGCTTGGGCAAGGGGGATCACTCCTTGGAAGGTGATAGGCCCCAGAAGGGGGTGGGGATGAGGATGCGCTCCATATCGGGGAAGCCGGTGGCCCGGTAGGTGGGCTTTACGGGGCCGGAAGGGGAGCCGGTACGGTCAAACCAGAGGCTGTCCAGCTGGGCGTTGAAAGCGCCCCGGATATCGCTGGAGAGACTGTCTCCGATGACCAGCACCTTGCCCTTCTGCTTGGTGGCGCCCAGATCCGCCAGCACCGTTTCAAAAAATCTCTTTTCCGGCTTCCGGCAGCCCATTTCCCCGGAAATGTAGACCCGGTCGCCGAAAAAGCGGCCCAGTGGGGAGGCGTCCAGCCGCCGGCGCTGGACGAAGGGGACTCCGTTGGTCACAAGGCAGAGCACGTAGCGGTCGGAGAGCTTATAGATCAGCTTTTCCGCCCCAGGCAGAAGCACCGGATTTTCCGCCAGCTGGCGCAGGCCGAAGTCGTTCCACTCCGCCGGATCTCCCTGGATCCCCTCCCGGGCCAAAAAGCGGGCATATCGCTCCACCACCAGGGCCTCCTGGGAGATCTCCCCCTTGTCAAAGGCGGCCCAGAGGGCGGCATTGATGGTTTTAAACCGGCCCTTGCGCTCCGGGGTGGGCTCCAGGCCATAGTGCACAAAGGTGCGGGTCAGGGAAAAATCCTGGGCGGCGTCAAAGTCGAAGAGGGTGTTGTCCGCGTCAAAGAGCAGCCACTTGTAACGGATCATGGGCGGTTCCCCCTTCTGCTGAGATGAAAGCTCTGGTACATGCGCACCGAGGAGGACACCAGCAGGACCCCCACGGCGATGGCTCCCGCCAGCCCCAGGGTGTGGAGGAAGGAGGCGAGAAAGGCGTCGATCTCTCCGTTGATGGCGTGCTCCATGGTATAGTAGATGCCGCCGCCGGGGACCAGGGGGAGGATGGCCACCATCTGATAGCCGGTGACGGGGAACTTGCGGATCCGGGCCATGACCTCAGCGTAAACGGAGATGGCCACGGCGGCGGCAAACATCTGGGCGATGTCGCTTTGAAGCAGGGGGGCGGACAGCAGGTAGACCAGCCATCCCAGCGCGCCGCCGGTGGCGCACACCAGGATCCCCTGACCGCGGACGTTATAGATCACGGCGAAGGCGGCGCTGCTGGCGAAGGCGAACAGCACCGGCAGGAGGTACGTTTGGATCAGTTCCATCTCTACACCCCCCACAACACACGGGCCAGGCCCAGGGCAAAGCCGGTGCCCAGAGCCACCGAGATACCGGTGAGCAGGGCGTCGGCGATCTTGGTGATG
The DNA here is from genome assembly GCA_947651395.1 of uncultured Pseudoflavonifractor sp. Taxonomy (GTDB): domain Bacteria; phylum Bacillota; class Clostridia; order Oscillospirales; family Oscillospiraceae; genus Vermiculatibacterium. Next base: position 92,148 of record CANSYW010000007.1, read on the forward strand.
CCGGCCACCATGTCGCCGGCCATTACGTCCCGGATGGCGTTGGTAAAGCTGAGCCCCGGCACCAGAGCCATCATACTGCCGATGATGATCAGCTGACTGTGGCTCCCCAGACCCAGGTGGGTCAGGGCCAGGGCCAGGAAGGCGGACAGGGCGGAGCAGAGCATGGATTTGAAAAACAGGTTGGCGTGGAGAAGGGTGAGGGCGGTGAGGGCCAGGCCGGTGGCCAGCCCGCCGATCCCGGCGCACAGGGCGTCCCGGAAGAGGCCGCCGAAGAGCAGACAAAAGGCGGCGGCCACGGCAAAATAGGCCGCCATGAGCACGGGGAAGGAGTAGCACCGCCTGGTCTGGCCGATGTCCTTCAACCGGGACTGGGCCTCCTCCAGGGAGGGGATCTCCCGGCACAGGCGGCGGCACAGGTCGTTGTAGCGCTCGATCAGATCCACATCGGTGCCGTGGGAGGGCATTCGCCGCACCTGGGTCAGGGTCTGGCCCTGAGGGGTGCGGAAGCTGACAATGATGCAGTTGGGGATGACAAAGGGGTCGGCCCGGGGAATGCCGTAGGCGTGGAGAAGCCGCTGGATGGACTCCTCCACCCGGTAGATCTCCGCCCCGCTCTCCAGCAGGCCGTAGCCCAGGTCGGCGGCCAGATTGAGCAGGCCGTAATAATCCATAAAGCGCCCTCCTTTCCCCAAAGATCCTCAATACATCAGTTTACCCTATTTTCCGCTCCGCCGCAAGAGGAAAGGGCGGGGAAAGAGGGGAAATTTCAGGATAGCTGCAGCCGCTCCCTGACCAGCTCGGCGTAGAGGGCCCGGAGGGTCCACTGGGCGTTGTGGGGGGTGAGCACCGCCTTGAGACAGCTCCTGGCCCCGGCCCGGGCAAGGGCGGCCAAAAGCCGCTCCAGCTGGCCGGAGGAGAGACCGCACAGCACCAGCATGGGCTCGCCCAGAGGGGCGCCCTGGCCGGGAAGCCGCGCCGGACGCAGGCCCTGGGCCAGGGTCTCTACCTTGCATTCCAGCTCCGGAGTCTCCACCCTGCGCAGACGGATGGTCTGCAGGGCGCACAGCTGGCGCAGCTCCTTTTCCCAGGGGGCGGGCGTGGGGGTATAACAGAGGATGGTGGGTTTCATTTTGCCTGGACCTCCTCCTGGGGGGCGGGCTTTTTGCTCCAGTCCTGGGAGAGGAAGAGCCCGGCCAGGATCAGGGCCATTCCCGCCAGGGAGGCGGGGGTCATCCGCTCGTGGATCACCAGGGCGGAGGCCACCACCGTCACCAGGGGCACCAGGTAGATATAGACGCTGGTGGTGAGGGCGCCCAGCCGCTTCACCGCCAGGTTCCAGGTGACGAAGCAGGCCGCGCCAGCCCCCAGGCCCAGATAGAGGATACCCAGGAGGTTGGCGGGGGCGGTAAGGGCGGCGAGCCGGGGGTGGAAGTCCATGAAAAACAGGGCGGGGATCATAAAGAGCAGGCCGTAGAAAAACACCCTTCTGGTGCACAGGATGGCGTCATAGCCCAGGGCGTTGAATTTGCGGGAGAGGATGGAGTAGATGCCCCAGACAAAGGCGGAAAAGAGACTCAGCAGGTCGCCGCGCGGATCCAGAGCCATCCCGCTGCCCAGCCCGCTCACCAGGGCCACCCCGCCGATGGCGGCGGCAAAGCCCAGGAAGAAACGGGGGCCCGGCTTTTCATCCCCCAAAAAGCGGAAGGCCAGAAGGGCGGTGAAGAGGGGGGCGGTGGAGACGATGACCCCCACGTTGGAGGCCAGGGTGAAGGTGAGGGCAATGTTCTCGCACAGGTAATAGAGGGTCACGCCGCAAAGACCCGCCGCGGCGAAGAGGAGCTCCTCTCCCTTCCCGGCGGTCTTGAGGACCCTGGGGCGGACGGCCCAGAGGGCGAGATAACCCAGCAGGAAACGGATGAAGAGGATCTCGATGGGGCTGAAGGCGGCCAGCAGGGACTTGGTGAAGACAAAGGTAGTGCCCCAGAGCAGGACGGTGAAAATGGCGGCGATGTGGCCGCCGCGACGGGAAGGATCGGACATGAAAAAACCTCCTGACAAGGCTGTTTAGACGCTTCTATCACGATAATCATACCATGCTCTCCGGGCCTTTGCAACAAGGAGCTTGGGCCGTTTCGACTTTTCCCTCTGCGCTGCGTGGTGTGGGAACGGGCAGAGCATCTGCCTATTTGAGGAGAGTAAAGCGGTACGCATAAGCAAAGAAATTTTGGGGCGAACTACTTTGACAGACCGATTTAAAAACAGGAAAAGACCCGAGTTACACTTGCGGCTTGGGCTGAATTATGATACATTGGTCACATAGATCACACTGGGGGATCACAAAATGAGACAAAAACGCCATCTGGCCGTCAAAACAAACAAGATCGGGAGGCTGCATTTATGAAGAAAAAACTGTTATCCCTTGCGCTGGCCCTTGCCCTGTGTCTGGGCCTCTTGCCCACGGCGGCCCTGGCCGCCAAGGTCGATGTGAGCAATATGCCCAAACACGCGGTCCTGGCCAGGCTGCCTGAGACCCTGCCAAGACCCGCCCGCCCCACCACTCTGGAGCAGGCGTATGTCCACATCGACAACGTCAAGCTTGGCAACAAGTGGAGCGATGAAGGTACGCTCCGGGAGATCACGGACCTGGTGGACAGCCTTACCGCCGGCAAGCGTACCGACACCGAGAAGATGAAGGCTATCTTTGATTGGGTGGTCCAGAACATAGAGTACGATTATGTTGCCTTGGCTTACCATGGGATAAACCCCTGGGAAAGGACCGAGGAAGAGGCGAAGCGGGCAGGTGAGGCCTTCAATGTTTTCTCTGCCTATACCAATCGGAAGGCTGTCTGCGACGGCTACTCCGATCTGTGCTGGCTCATGGGCGCCATTGCGGGCATCCCGGTGGCCTGGATCGAAGGCGGTCCGAGAGGAGGAGGTGGAGATCCCCATGCCTGGAATGCCGCCCTGGTGGACGGCAAGTGGGTGTTTTTTGACGCCACCTGGGGAGAGTGGGACATGGGTCCCGACTACCACAATAGCACAAGCTACTTTGTCTACTACGATGACTTATATCAGATAACGGTCGGGATGGACGACATTAACCTGCGTCTGCGTCAGGGGTTTCAGGATCAATGTCCCGCCAGTGTGACCATCCCCTCCTTTGTGACCATAGTGGATAGCAACGCTTTTGAGGGCTGCACCAACCTGGAGCGTGTGACCATCCCCAACAGCGTGACTACGATCTGGTCAGGAGCGTTTCAGGGCTGTACCAGCCTGAAAAGCATTACCATCCCGGACAGTGTGACCGAGATCAGAACGAATCTGTTCAAGGACTGCACCAGCCTGGTGGACATCACCCTTCCCAACAGCGTAACCAGGATCTGGGGGGATGCGTTCAAAGGCTGTACCAGCATGAAAAGCATCACCATCCCCGGCAGTGTTACCGAAATGGAAGCGGCGTTTTACGGATGTGCCGAGCTGGAGAGTGTCACCATGGAACGGGGCGTCCCCAGCATTGGTTTTGCCGCGTTCCAGGACTGCACCGGCTTGAAGAATGTGACCATCCCCGACACCGTGACCACCATTGAGGGTCAGGCCTTCTGGGGCTGTACCGCTCTGGAGAGCATCACCATCCCCGAGGGCGTGACAAAAATTGAGAAATTGGCCTTCGCCGAGTGCACCAACCTGAAGCAGGTGGACCTGCCCGACAGCCTCACCGATCTTGACCCCAGCGCATTCTACGGTTCCCCCTGCCTGCAGAATATGACCCTCCCCGGCGGCCTGACCACCATTCCGGCCTATTCGTTCCGGGATCGCACGGACCTGACCAGCTACGACATTCCCTACGGCACCATCACCATTGGAAGCCAGGCGTTCCAGGGCTGTACCAACCTGACCAGTATCACCATCCCCGACAGCGTCACCTTCATTGATAATTCCGCGTTCAGCGGCTGCAGCAGCCTGAAGAGCGTCACCATCCCTGCCGGCGTGATCGAGATAGGAAGTAGTGCTTTCCAGGGCTGCAGCAGCCTGACCAGCGTGACCATCCCCGACAGTGTCACCAAAATCGGGGATGGGGCCTTCGCCAGCTGCGCCAGCCTGACCGATGTGACCTTACCCTCCGGCGCCATCGAAATTGGCAACATGGTGTTTGCGGGCGCCCCCTGGTGGGACAACTGGTTGAAGACCCAGGGGGAATTTGCGGTCATGAACAACATGCTGCTCAAGTATCAGGGTGCAGGCGGCGCGGTCACCGTTCCCGGCGGTATCACGCACATTGTGGGCGACGCATTCTATTTAAGCGATGTGACCAGCGTGACCATTCCCTCTGGTGTGACCTGCATTGGGGATTCGGCGTTCAGCTACTGTTCCAAACTGAAAAGCGTGAGCATCCCCGGCAGTGTGAAGAGCATCGGAGATTCGGCGTTTTTGAACTGCATCGCCCTGGAGAACATCACCATTCCCGAGGGCGTCACCACCGTTGGATTTAGGGCATTCGACAGCTGCACAGGGCTGAAAACCGCGACTATTTCCAACAGCGTCACCGAGCTGGGGTACAGGGTGTTTGATTGCTGTACCGGCCTAACCAGCGCCAGCATCGGCAGCGGCGTAACCAGCATAAAGTTCCAGACATTTAACTACTGCAAGCAGTTGACCAGCGTCGGCATTCCCAGCGGTGTTACCGACATTGATGATGGCGCGTTCAAAGACTGTATCAGCCTGACTCAAATTTACTACGGCGGTTCGGCAGACCAGTGGAGGGCCATTCAGATCAAGGAAAGAAACAACGGGGCCCTGACCTCCGCCGCCATCCACTACAACAGCGTCATGCCCCAGCAGCCCACCGCGGCGGGGACCAACACCGCCTACGCCTCCACCCAGACGGTGCTGGTGGACGGCAGGGCCGTGGAGTTCCAGTGCTACGCCCTGAAGGACGCCAATGGCAACGACACCAACTATATCAAGCTCCGGGATATCGCCTCCATTTTGAACGGCACCGCCGTTCAGTTTGAGGTAGGCTGGAACGGGGCGGTGAACATCGAGACGGGGAAGGCTTACACCCCCAACGGCAGCGAGATGTCCACCCCCTTCAGCGGCAACCGGGCTTACGAGAACGCCACCGCCCCCACCAACATCAACGGCCAGACGGCGGCCCTGGAGGCCATCATGCTCAAGGACGACCAGGGCGGGGCCTTCACCTATTATAAGCTCCGGGATCTGGGCACCGCCTTGGGCTTTTTGGTGGATTGGTCTGCCGAAAAGGGCATTTTTATCGAGACCGACTGATCCCATGCCGATGCGGATTGAGGTCCGCTAAGAGAGCGGAAGGGGCGCGCTGCAAAAAAGCGCCGAAGGAAAAAAGCGGGGCGGCCAACCCTTCTCGGGCTGACCACCCTGCTTTTTTGCTCTTTACTTTGCAACGCGCCCGCTCCTCTTTTCTTGCCCGCTGTTTTGCAGCGTGCCCTTTGAACATATGACGCCGCTTTTTCAGAATTGTGGTGGCAAATGGGTGGCAGATTGCCATTTTTCAGCCGTCCAAAATGCCAGGAATCCTTATTTAATGCGGGTCAAAAGGCACACCGTCTCTATATGGGGGGTGCGGGGGAAGAGATCGACGGCTGCGGCTTTTTGGAGGGTATAGCCCGCCTGGTCGAAGCGCTTCACGTCCCGGGCCAGGGTGGCCGGGTCGCAGGAGACATAGACCACCCGCTGGGGTGCCATTTGGGCGATGGAGGCCACCACTCCCTCGGCCAGCCCCTTCCGGGGCGGGTCCACGGTAACCACCTGGGGACGGACACCCCGGTCGGCCAGCTCGGCGGCGATCTGATCGGCGTCCCCACAGAAGAATTCTGCGTTTTCAATGCCGTTGCGCCGGGCATTCTCTTTGGCGTCGGCGATGGCCTCCGGGACGATCTCGGCGCCGATGGCCCGCGCCGCCCTTTGGGCCAGGCAAAGAGTGATGGTGCCGATGCCGCAGTAGAGGTCCAACGCGGTCTCGGTCCCGGTGAGCCCGGCGAAATCCAGAGCGAGACCGTAGAGCACCTCGGCCTGGGGGGCGTTGACCTGATAGAAGGAGGGCACTGAGAGCTTGAAGGTGAGGCCCCGGAGGGTGTCCATCAGGAAGTCCTCTCCCCACAGGATGCGGTAGGAATCACCCAGAATGACGTTGGTGCGCTTCTCGTTGATCCCCAGCACCACCCCCCGGAGCCCCGGCTCAGCGGCGCGCAGGGCGGAGACCAGCGCAGCCTCATGGGGGAGCTCTCTGCCGTTGCACAGCAGACACACCAGGCTCTCCCCGGCCCGGTTGGCGCGGATGTAGAGGTGGCGCAGCAGGCCGGTCCCGGCCTTTTCATCATAGGCGTCCACCCCAAAGGCGGTCATATAGTCTGCCACCGCCTGTCGGAGGCGGGCGGCGCTCTCCGGCTGGAGCAGGCAGTCGGAAACGTCGGTGACGGCGTGGGTGCGGGCGGCGTAGAAGCCGATGCGGGGTCCGGGGGCGGCGGGAAATTGGACCTTGTTTCGATAACGCAAAGTATTCTCGGAACCATATATTACAGAAACAGGGACGTTTGAGCCGCCGATGCGCTCCAGGCAGTCCTGGACCTTCTGCTGTTTGAACGCCAGTTCTTCGGCATAACTCATGTGCCGCAGGGCGCAACCGCCGCAGGCGGCATAGTGGGGGCAGTCAGGCGTTATCCGGGCGGGGGAGGGCTCCAGGACCTTTACCGTATGCCCCCAGGCGCAGGACCGGCCCACCTTGTCCAGTTGGACAAGGCACTTTTCCTCCCGGAGGGCGTTTTGGACAAAGCAGGTCATGCCGTCAGGGAGGCGGGAGACCCCCTCCCCATTGGAGCCGTAGCCCTGGATGGTGAGGGAGAGGGGCTTGGGCAGCTTTTTCATTCCCATGACAGTAAAATATCCTCCAGATCGGTGTAGGGGACAGCAAAGGTGGGGGTGCCGATGGCCTGAGGCAGGTCCGCGTTGGGGAAGTATACGGTAAAGGCGTCCTCGGTGAGGTAAAAGTTTTCCTCAGAGAAGGCGTTTTTCAGCATAGTCTCATCCAGGACGGTCTTGGAATAGGTTCCCTGGGCGTTGAGGGACAGCACAGCGTCCAGCACCCGCTCCTTCGCCTCCTGGGCGGAGCAAGAAAAGAGGTCGGCAAAGCCGAGCCGCGCTCCGGTGGTGAGGTCGAAGGTATCGGAGAGAGGATAGAGGACGGGGTAGGGGCCGCCGGAGTTGCTGTAGTGGCTGCGCAGCACGCTGACCCGGGTCTGGCTCTCCATGGTGAGCTCGTAGGTCTCGGTGTCCACATAGTCAAAGAAGGGATCGCCGGTGGCCTGGGTGGTGAGGTAGTCGTCAATGGCCCAGCCCCCCACCTCGGCGGCGGAGACGGCCAGGTCGTCCAGGGCGGCGGCATAGTAGGCGTTGATGGCCTCGTAGCTGGGAATGCCCTGGGCGTTCTGGATGAGGGGGAGACGGTAGTCGGGGATGAAGACGGGCTCGTCCAGGCGGCCCTCGGGGGCGAAGGCGGTCATGTAGACCTGCTCGCCCCATTCGGGGGAGGGACGAAGGGCGGGCTCCGGCGTGGGCTGCGCCGTGGGGAGAGAGGGAGGAGGCGTGGGGGTGGGGTCATGCTCCACCACCGCGCAGGCGGAGAGGGCGAGGCACAGGCACATGGGGAGAATAAGCTTGGATCTCATAGGAGAACTCCTTTCAGAGAGAGGTAGATATATGTCGGTCGGCCTTCGCCGGCGGCTTCCCGGAACGAGGGGGGAAACCGGCATAGTATAGTGTACCACGGGAAGAGGGGGAGGACAACCGGAAATTCCGCTTGCGGAGGCGAAAAGATGCGATTATAATAGAAAAAGAAAAAGGGGGCGGAAGAATGGAGAAGAACCGGCAGGAACTGCTGCGGGAGATCTGGGGCGCTCAGGATGAGGCCTATGAGCTGATGGTGGAGTACGATTCTCTGCCCCATCACTACGGAGACGCCATCCTGTACCAGGCGGAGGGGGAGATCATCGACCTGATCGCCGTCCACCCGGGGGTGACCACCACGGAGCTGGCCAACATTTTAAAAAAGACGGCCTCGGCCTGCTCCCAGATCGTGCGCAAGCTCCGGGAGAAGGGCTTTGTGGAGCAGACCAGGAACCGGGAGAACAACCGGATCTATAATCTGACCCTCACCCAGGCGGGAATGAAAATTTATCAGGAACATCAGGCCTTTACCCAGAACTGCCAGGATATCACCTTCCAGTTGTTGGAGGGCTTTACCGAGGAGGAGCTGGAGACCCACCTGCGGGTGCAGAGGAAGATCAACGAGGCCTATCACGGGGACGTGAAGCGGAGCCGGGAGAGATTTACAAGGTAAAAAGAGGGCCGGGCGGTGAAAACCGCCCGGCTTTTGTTGTGGAAGGTGAACAAATTGAGAGTGCGGAATTTGGGTACAATACTAAAGTAGCTTAACAATACGAAAAAATACTTGACAGAGAAACGATACAACTATTATTATTAAGGAGCTTAAAGGTTAAATGCCTTTATGCTCGGCCGAGCAAATCAAAAAGAAAGAGAGGGCTTGAATTGAAATTTGATTTTGACAAAATCGTAGACCGTCGGGGAACGTACAGTGTGGAATACGACTGGTCCAGTGAACAAAACATTGAGTGGGGCACGGGGCCCCTGCCCGAAAACTATCTTCCTCTTGATGTGGCTGATATGGATTTTTGCTGTGCGCCGTGCATTCAGGCGGAACTGCAAAAGGTAGTAGATCACAATCTCTATGGTTATTGTACGCTTCACCCCAGTATGGCGCCTAAGTATTATAATGCGATCATCGACTGGAACAGACGCCGTTATGGTTGGGAGATCAAGCCGGAGGAGATATTCTATTCGGCGGGAAGCCTTTCGGCGATCACCCATGTTCTGAAGGCGCTGACAGATCGGGGAGATCATATTTTGATCACGCCCCCGGTCTATACGCCTTTCTTTGCCACGATTCGAGATGCAGAACGGCAAGTGACGGTATCTCATTTGATTGACCAAGAGGGACATTATACCGTTGACTGGGAAGATTTTGAAAAGAAAGCTGCTGCCCCTGAGGTGAAGGCTTTTCTGCTGTGTAACCCCCACAATCCTGTAGGTCGGGTCTGGACAGAGGAGGAGCTAAAGCGGATGCACGACATCTGTACCCGTAATGGAGTGCTGGTCATTTCCGATGAAATTCATGGCGATTTGCTTCGCAAGGAGGAGACGTTCCATCCCATTGCCAAGGTGGTGGACGGGAAAAACGTAGTGGTCTGCGGCGGCGCCAACAAAACGTTTAATATTGCGGGGCTTCAGGCCAGCCACATTGTGGTTCAGCAACCCGATTTGCGCAAGGCGATCAAAGATGAAATGGGACTGATTACACCTACTCCCTTTGTGATCCATGCCGTAATCGCGGCTTACAGTAAAGGCGAAGAGTGGTTGGAAGAACTGCGAGAATATATTGATGCCAATATTGATGCCGCAATTGCGTTTGCGCATGAAAAGATGCCGAAGGTAAAGATATGGCGGCCTGAGGGAACTTATCTGCTCTGGATGAATTTCGGAGCCTATGGCCTGTCTGATGATGAGCTTTGGGAGAGGTGCTACCGGAAAGCGGGAGTGGGCGTGGAGCAGGGCAGAGACTTTGACGAGGGCGGCTCTGCCGGATACATCCGTATTGTGACAGCTACTCAGCGCAGCCGTCTTATGGAAGCGCTGGAGCGGATAGCCGAGCAGTTTGCGTGAGAGGAGAAGAAAAATGGGAAAAAGTAAAAAACTGACCACTTTAGAGTTGTATTGGTATATCATTGGCGGTTCTGTGGGATCTGGGCTATTTATTATGCTGCCGATGGCCATTGGCTTTACAGGGAAGGCAACTATTTTTGCGTGTCTTTTTGGAGCTTTGATCGCCTTTTTCGCACAAATCTATAATGTGATCATTGCCTCTTTCTTTCCTGTAAAGGGCGGCGATTACGGACAGATCGCCTTTATGTCTCCGCCGGTAGTTGGTGGACTGTACGGCTGGGCTTGGATCATTCTGGGACTTGGAACGTCTGCTTATGCGGTGAGTGCAGTGTCCTACTTGGGTGTTGTATTTCCCGGCGTGGAGCAGTATACAAAACTGATATCTTTTGTCTTGGTGACGGTTTTCTTTGCGCTGAATTATTTTGGAACGAAAAACAGCGCCAAGGTGGAGGGTGCAATGACGGTAGTTATGTTGGTTTCTCTGGCGCTGTTTGTTATCATGGGGCTGCCCAAGATCGACTATGGGCACCTGTTTGATGGCAACACGTTTAATTTCAGCTTTTCTACCTTTGCCGCATCCAGCATTATGTGTTCCTATGCGGTTATGGGCGCGACCATTGCTCCGGTCGGTGTTGCTTCGGAGGTGGAGAATCCCACCCGAACCATCCCCAGGGCGCAGCTGATCGGTTCGGTCATTATGCTGCTGATTGGCGGCCTTATCATTTTTGTGGCTTCGCAGTTGACTCCGGCGGGACTGGAAGGAGAAAATCTGGCTTATGTAGCCAAGGAAATCTTCCCGGACTGGCTGTTTGTGGTGTTCACCCTGGGCGGTGCTGTATTGGCTCTGCTGACTACGCTTCTGTCCAGCATCACCATGCTGCGCTATCCTTTTGAGCAGATGGCACAGGAGGGATGGCTACCCGGTATTTTCAAAAAAACCACAAAGAATGGCTGGCCTGTTTGCGCTATGATGGTTATGTACGTCTTGGCGCTTATCACGATTGTGTTCAACGTGACCTTTGACCAGATCATCACGATGATGTATTTGCCGCAGTATGCTATTATTCTTTATGTTATCATTAAATGTATGTGGCTGCCGCACAAATACCCGGAGCATTGGAAGAAAAACGTTCTCCATATGCCTATGCCGTTATACTATGTGCTCTGCGCCATCGGCATTTGCGCCAGTGCATACAGCGTGTACGGCGCGTGCGCCGAGCAGGATATGGCAACAAACCTGTTCTCGCTGGGGCTGACGGTGGCCATGCTGATCTGCTGCTGGCTTATGATGAAGACCAGGCATGTAAAGCTGGATTACATCAATGCGCAGCGCGAGGAGATCATCAACGAAGCGTTGAATGCAGCAAAGAATTAAAACTTTTGGGGGCGGCCCTTTTGGGCCGCCCCTACTTATTTACAAATTCTTCTTTTTTATTGGGCGGAACTGTGGTATACTGTATCCTGTTATATTGTGAATATATCACCCCACGAACGAAAGGTGAATGGATATGGGAATTTTGAAAAAGCTCTTCGGGTCCACCTCGGAGAAGGAAGTCCGGGCCCTGGAGCCCATGGTAAAGAAGATCGAGGCGCTGGAGGAGGAGTACAAGGCCCTCACCGACGCCCAGCTTCAGGCGAAAACGCCGGAATTTAAGGAGCGGCTGAAGAGCGGCGAGAGTCTGGACGACATCCTGCCCGAGGCCTTTGCCACCTGCCGGGAGGCCTCCTGGCGGGTGCTGGGGATGCGCCACTTCCGGGTGCAGCTTATCGGCGGTATCATCCTCCACCAGGGGCGCATCGCCGAGATGCGCACCGGCGAGGGCAAGACCCTGGTGGCCACCCTGCCTGCCTACCTCAACGCCCTTACCGGCGAGGGGGTGCACATCGTCACCGTCAACGACTATCTGGCCAAGCGCGACTCGGAGTGGATGGGCAAGCTCTACCGGTTCCTGGGCCTCAGCGTGGGTCTGATCATCCACGACGTGCCCCCCTCGGAGCGGAAGGCGGCCTACGCCGCCGACATCACTTACGGCACCAATAACGAGTTCGGTTTCGATTACCTGCGGGACAACATGGCCATCTACGCCAGCGAGCTGGTACAGCGGGGCCACGCCTTCGCCGTTGTGGACGAGGTGGATTCCATCCTCATCGACGAGGCCCGCACCCCCCTCATCATCTCCGGTCAGGGGGATCAGTCCACCCAGCTCTACCAGATCGTGGATCACTTTGTCTCCACCCTCAAGTGCAAGGTCTACGCCAAGACCGACGCCAAGGAGGAGGAGGATCCCGACCTGGACGCCGATTACGTGGTGGACGAGAAGGCCAAGACGGCCACCCTCACCGCCCGGGGCGTGGAGAAGGCGGAGCGGGCGTTCAACATCGAGAATCTGTCCGACCCGGACAACGCCACCCTCTCCCACCACATCAACCAGGCCATCCGGGCCCGGGGCATCATGAAGCGGGACATTGACTACGTGGTGAAGGACAACCAGGTCATTATCGTGGACGAGTTCACCGGGCGGCTCATGTTCGGCCGCCGGTTCAACGAGGGGCTCCACCAGGCCATCGAGGCCAAGGAGCACGTGGAGGTGCAGCGGGAGAGCAAGACCCTGGCCACCATCACCTTCCAGAATTATTTCCGCCTGTACGGAAAGCTCTCCGGTATGACGGGCACCGCCATGACCGAGGAGGAGGAGTTCAACGGCACCTACGCCCTGGACGTGGTGGAGATCCCCACCAACAAGGCGGTGGCCCGGGAAGACCACGACGACGTGGTCTATAAGTCCGAAGCGGGCAAGTTCCGGGCGGTGATCGAGCAGATCAAGGAGTGCCACGAAAAGGGCCAGCCGGTGCTGGTGGGCACCATCTCCATCGAAAAGTCGGAGATCCTCTCCGAGATGCTCAAGCGGCAGGGGATCAAGCACAACGTGCTCAACGCCAAGAACCACGAGAAGGAAGCGGAGATCGTGGCCCAGGCGGGCAAGTTCGGGGCGGTGACTGTGGCCACCAACATGGCCGGCCGTGGTACGGACATCATGCTGGGCGGCAACGCCGAATTTTTGGCCAAGGCCGACCTGCGGCGGGCGGGGATGAGCGATGAGCTCATTGCCGAGGCCACCGGCTTTGCCGATACCGACGACCAGGAGATCATTGCGGCCCGGAAAGCGTTCCAGGAGGCGGAGGCCAAGTATAAGGAAGAGATCAAGCCGGAGGCCGACCGGGTGCGCCAGGCCGGGGGCCTGTTCATTGTGGGCACCGAGCGGCACGAGTCCCGCCGGATCGACAACCAGCTCCGGGGCCGCGCCGGACGGCAGGGCGACCCGGGGGAGACCCGGTTCTTCCTGTCCCTGGAGGACGACATCATGCGCCTGTTCGGCTCCGAGCGGGTGATGGGCATGATGGATAAGCTGGGGGTGGACGAGGACACCCCCATTGAGCAGAAGATGCTCACCAACGCCATTGAGAATTCCCAGAAGCAGGTGGAGTCCCGGAACTTCCAGACCCGGAAGAGCACCCTGGAGTACGACGACGTGATGAACACCCAGCGTGAGGTCATCTACAAGCAGCGCCGTCAGGTGCTGGACGGAGAGGACATTCACGGCAGTATCCGCAAGATGATGGATTCCATCATCGAAAACGCCGTGCTGGGCCATACAGGAGAGCACGAGCACCTCACCGCCGAGGGCTGGCGTGCCGCCACCGAGCATTTCCGGGGGGTATTCCTGGCCCCCAATGATATGCTCTATACCGACGATGAGCTTGCCGGAATGTCCGCCCAGTCACTCATTGAAAAGCTCCGGGAGAAGGCCTCCACCGTCTATGACGCCAAGGAGCGGGAGTTGGGCGAGACCCTGATGCGGGAGCTGGAGCGGGTGGTGATGCTCCGGGTGGTGGACGAGTACTGGATGGATCACATCGACGCCATGCAGGAGCTGCGCCAGGGCATCGGCCTGCGGGCCTACGGTCAGTCCGACCCCATTGTGGAGTACAAGCGGGAAGGCTACGACATGTTTGAGGAGATGATCGCCGCCATCCAGGAGGAGACGGTGCGCCGGATGTTCCTGGTGCGGATCCAGCCCCAGGGCGAGGTGAAGCGGGAGCGGGTGGCCAAGGTCACCGGCGAGTCCGGGGGAGGCGACGGCACCCTGAAGAAGCAGCCGGTGGTGCGCAAGGGTGTGAAGATCGGCCGCAACGATCCCTGCCCCTGCGGCAGCGGCAAGAAGTGGAAGAAGTGTGACTGTAAGGAATATCACTCGGAAGAGGATGTGTGAGCGCGTTTCCGGAGTGAAGGAAAGCGCCGGGGCGGTTTGCCCCCCTATGATCTGAACATGCCGGCCCTCACCGATCCCGACAGGGGGCGGTGAGGGCTGTACTTTTTAAGGAGGCGGCTATGGCGTTTTATGACAAAGAGAAGGACGGGCTGATCCTGCACACCTCCTCCCTGCTGGAGGAGGCCGGGGTGATCCACGCCTTTACCACCCGGCCCGGAGGGGTCTCGGAAGGGATCTACGACTCCCTGAATCTGGGCCGCGGCCGGGGGGACGCACAGGAGCTGGTGCGGGAAAATTACCGCCGTGTGTGTGCCGCCCTGGGGGTGGATATGGGAAAGATGGTGTCCTCCAGCCAGATACACACCGACGTGGTGCGCCGGGTGACGGAGGGGGATATCGGCAAGGGGTTGGACCGGGAGATCGACTATGACGCCGACGGACTGGTCACCGATCTGGCCGGGGTGACCCTGACGGTATTTGGGGCGGACTGCCTTACCATTCTCCTCTATGACCCCCTTCGACGGGTCATCGGCGCCGTCCATGCCGGGTGGCGGGGCACCGCTCTTGGCATCGCGCAGGCGGCGGTGGAACGGATGAAAACGGACTACGGCTGTCGACCGGAACGGCTGCTGGCGGCCATTGGGCCGGGGATCTCCCGGTGCTGTTTTGAGACCGATGGGGACGTTCCGAAGGCTATGGAAGAGGCCCTGGGAGCACGTGTGTTTGACTTTGTAGACAAAGAGAAAAGCGGAAAGCACAGGGTGGACTTGAAGGGGATAAACACATTGTGGCTGAAGGGATCCGGAATATTGTCCACAAACATAGACATATCTCCGGACTGCACCATGTGCCGGCCGGAAAAGTACTGGTCTCACCGCTTCACCCAAGGGCGGCGGGGAAGCCAGGCGACCCTTATTTGTCTGAAGGAGATGGAGCTATGAGGAGGAGAAAACGAGCCGCTCTTCTCGGCCTGACCATGGTGATGATATTGTCGGGGTGCACCCAGCCTAATCCGGAGACCACCCCCACCCCCGCCCCCGCGCCCACCCCGGCGGTGGCGGCGGAGAAGAAGCCCTTTGCTCTGGCCTGTTACCCCGCCGGCGGGTTCCATCCCCTTCGGAGCAGCAACCGGATAAACCTGTCGCTGTTCCCGCTGCTCTATCAGGGACTGTTCTCTGTGGACGGACAGTTTCGGGCAAAGGAGGAGCTCTGCCAAAGCTATACCGTCAGTGAGGACGGCCTTGTATGGACCTTCCTGCTGCGCCCTGCCCTCTTCTCCGACGGCTCGCCCCTGACGGGGGCGGAGGCGGCCGCGTCTCTGGAGCAGGCCCGGCGGAGTTCCCGATATGAGGGCAGGCTGAAGGATGTGACAAAGGTGACGGGATCGGAGGACAGTGTGACCGTGACACTGCGCCGCCCCAACGCCGCTCTGCCCGTGCTGTTGGATGTACCCGTTTTTAAGGAGACTGAGGATCCCCAGCGCCCTCTGGGCACCGGGCGATATTATCTGGCCGGGGAGGGGGAGAGCCTGGCCCTGGCGGCCCGGGATGGCTGGGAGGCGCCGGTGGATCCCATCGGACTGCGCAGTGTGGCCTCGGGGGACGAGCTGGTCTATGCCTTTGACGCCCAGGAGGTGGCCCTGGTGGACGCCGACCTCACGGGAACCAACGCCCTGGGCTACTCCGGACGGTTCGAGACCACCGACTATCCCACCACCACGCTGCTCTATGTGGGCTGCAACACCAGAAGCGGGGCCTGCAGGGAGCTGGGGGTGCGGCAGGCCCTGCTGCGGAGCTTTGACCGGGAGGAGATCGCCCGTCGGCTTCTGGATCGCAGGGCGGTGGCCTCGGCTCTGCCCATCCATCCCTGGGCGGAGGGCTATGACCGGGAGCTGGCCGACACCCTGAAATATGATCCCGCCGCCGCGGAAGAGATACTGGAGCTGGCGGGCTGGGAAAAGGACGAGGAGGAGCGGCTGCGGCGGGGCAGGAGCACACTGGCCCTGCGGCTGGTGGTGAACCAGGACAACATCTATAAGGTGACGGTGGCCGAGGCTCTGGCGGAGGATCTCCGGGGGATCGGATGTGACGTGACCCTGGCCAAGTTGCCCTGGGAGGAGTTTACCGCCGCCCTGAGCCGGGGGGAGTTTGACCTCTATCTGGGGGAGACCACCCTCACGGCGGACTTTGATCCCGAGGCCCTTCTGGGGGCGGGAGGAGCGCTCAATTACGGCGGATTTTCCGACCGGGAGCTGGAGGAGCTGATGGAGCGCTACCGGAGCGCGGGGGAAGAGACCCGGGCCATGGCGGCCTCCGAGCTCTGGACCCGGGCGGCGGAGATGGCGCCCATCCTCCCCCTGTGCTTCAAAAACGGATCTGTGCTCACCCAGTGGGGGCAGATGGGCAATGTGACGCCCACCCAGCGGGACGTGTTTGCCGGTATGGAGAACTGGCGGGTGAAGGGTTATTCCTGAAGATTTTCTGACAAGCCCTTCCCGGCGCTTGACGGGAGAAAAGGGGCCGGATATAATAGGCTCAGATCCGGCTCGTCCGGAGGGGGAAGAGTCGTGGGAATTGATATGTGACTACAATTGCAAACCATTGAAAATAAAAGGAAGACAAGGATAGTCAATCCCTTGAAGGAGGCGAGAATATGGAGGCCAATATCCTGGTGGTGGATGACGAGAGCGAGATCGTGGATCTGGTGAGCGTATATCTGCGTGGAGAGGGATTTCAGGTGTTCCCCTGCACCTCGGGCACCGAGGCGTTGGCGGTGGTGGCCCGGGAGAAGCTGGATATGGCGGTGCTGGACGTGATGCTGCCCGACATTTCGGGTATGAGCCTGTGCGCGGAGATCCGGCGCAACCATCAGTTCCCCATCTTGATGCTCACGGCCCGGGGAGAGGACACCGACAAGATCACCGGACTGACGGTGGGGGCGGACGACTATATGACCAAGCCCTTTAGCCCGCTGGAGCTGGTAGCTCGGGTGAAGGCCCAGTTGCGGCGCTATACCAGCTATAACAGTGGAGAGCGGGAGACGGGGGAGAGTCTGAGCGTCAACGGACTGACCATCAACAAGACCACCCATCAGTGCTGGCTCTACGATGAGCTTCTGAGTCTGACCCCCATTGAGTTTGACATCCTGTGGCTGCTGTGCGCCAACCGGGGGAAGGTGATCTCCGCCGAGGCACTCTTTGAGACGGTGTGGGGGGAGAAGTATCTGGATCGGAACAATACGGTTATGGTGCATATCCGTCGACTGCGGGAAAAATTGGGGGAGCCGGGCCGGAATCCCAGATTTATCAAGACAGTCTGGGGCGTGGGATACAAGATCGAATAGGAGAAGGGGAAAATTTTGCCCTTTTCTGTGAATTTTTCATTGACATTCCCTTTGGAATCGGGTATACTAATTCTTGCCCTGCTCGGCAAGGGCCATATGGCGGCATAGCTCAGTTGGCTAGAGCATACGGTTCATACCCGTAGTGTCCCCGGTTCAAATCCAGGTGCCGCTACCATTCTCCACGGGGCGCCGGGCGTCCCGTGGGGATATCCTTCGGGCGGATGCGTCGGGAGTCCATGGCGCGTTGGTCAAGAGGTTAAGACACCGCCCTTTCACGGCGGTAACATGGGTTCGATTCCCATACGCGTCACCATATGGAGGCTTAGCTCAGCTGGTTAGAGCGCATGCTTCACACGCATGAGGTCACTGGTTCGAGTCCAGTAGTCTCCACCAAAAGAAATGAGACACCGAAAGGTGTCTCATTTCTTTTGGTATGGAGGCTGGGACGAGAACCAGCGGTTCGATCTATGGCCCCTTAGAGGCTGTGCCTCT
>CANSYW010000008.1 GCA_947651395.1 uncultured Pseudoflavonifractor sp.
TACACCGCCCGGGGGGCCGGCCGTTTTTTTTTCCCTTTTTAACAACCAAAAGGGCCAAAAATTCTAAACCCCCCCATGCCGGGGCCCCCCAAACGGGGGGGCCCCCTTCCTTCTGCTTCAGCCTCAGTCCAGCTGGAACTGGCCGGTGTAGAGCTGGTAGTAGCGGCCCTGCCCGGCCAGAAGCTCGGCGTGGCTGCCCTTCTCCTCAATGCGCCCGTGCTCGATGACCACGATGCAGTCGGAGTTGCGCACGGTGGACAGCCGGTGGGCGATGACGAACACCGTCCGGTTCTCCATCAGTGCGTCCATGCCCTTCTGGATGAGGGCCTCGGTGCGGGTGTCGATGGAGGAGGTAGCCTCGTCCAGGATCATCACCGGGGGATCGGCCACGGCACACCGGGCGATGGCCAGCAGCTGCCGCTGGCCCTGGCTGAGGTTGGCCCCGTCCCCGGTGACCATGGTCTGATACCCCTCGGGCAGCCGCCGGATGAAGGAGTGGGCCCCGGCGGTCTTGGCCGCGGCGATACACTCCTCGTCGCTGGCCTCCAGCCGGCCGTAGCGGATGTTCTCCATCACCGTGCCGGTAAAGAGGTGGGTGTCCTGAAGCACCGCCCCCAGAGACCGGCGCAGGTCGTCTTTTTTGATCTCCTTGACGTCGATGCCGCAGTAGGTGATGACCCCGTCCTGGATCTCGTAGAAGCGGTTGATGAGGTTGGTGACGGTGGTCTTTCCCGCTCCGGTGGAGCCCACAAAGGCGATCTTTTGCCCCGGGTTGGCGTACACCGACACATCGTGGAGGATCTGCTTTCCCGGCACGTAGGAGAAGTCCACGCTCTGGAACCGCACCGCACCGGTGAGCTCGGTGAGCACATAGCCCTCCCCCCGGGTCACTGCGCCCCGGATACGGTGGAGGCCCTCTGCCGGGTCTCCCTCCGGGTACTTCCAGGCCCACAGGTGGCCGGGTTCCGTCTCGGCGCACTGGGTGAGCGCGTCGTTTTCATCTTTTTTGCAGGCCGTCAGGGTCATCCGCCCGTTCTCCGGCACCCACCAGGCCCAGCAGCCGGTGCGCGCCCCGTTCTCCGCCAGACGCAGGGCGCCGTCCGCGTCCTTGTGGACGGCCACCAGGGTCACCTGGCCCTTGTCCTCCTCCGGCTGGGTATCCATGACCTCGAAGATGCGCTCGGCCCCCGCCAGAGCGGAGAGGATGGTGGTCAGCTGCTGGGAGATCTGGTTCATGGGCTGGCTCACCTGCCGGGAATAGTTCAGGTAGGTGGAAAATCCGCCCAGGTCAAAGCCGCCGAAGATGGCCAGCAGGCCCCCCACCGCGGCGGTAAGGGCGTAGCCCGCGTTGTTCAGGTTCATGGCGGCGGGCATAACGGCGGAGGAGTAGAAGTTGGCCTTGGAGGCCGCCTGGCGGTAGTCGTCGTTGAGCTTGGCGAAGTTGGCCTTGGCCTTCTCCTCGTAGGTGAAAGCCTTCACCACCTTCAGCCCCTCGATCATCTCCTGAATGTTGCCGTTGACCTTGCCCAGGTTGGCCTGCTGCTCCCGGTAGTACCGGCGGGACTTGCTGCCCATGAACTTGAACACGGAAAAGGTGGCGCCCAAAATGACCGCCGTGATAAGGAACAGCAGGGGGCTGATGTAGATCATCATCCCCACCACGCCCACGAACATGAGGGCGGAGGAGAACAGGGACACCACCGACTGCTCCAGGGCCATCTGTACGTTGTCCGCATCGTTGGTGAACCGGCTCATGAGCTCGCCGTGGGTGTGCCGGTCGTAGTAGGAGATGGGCAGATCCTGGAGGGCGTCGAACAGATCCTTCCGCAGCCGGTTGACCCCCTTCTGGGCCAGCCGGGCCATGGTGGCCATCTGCAAATAGGAGGCCGCAACGCCCACCAGATAGATGCCAAGCAGGGGGAGCAGCGCCTTGAGCAGGTCTCCCGGCCCGGCGTAGACTCCGTCCACCAGGTTGTTGATGATGGGCCGCATATAGTAAGATCCGCCGATGTTGGTACAAACGGACAAAAGCAGGCAGACCAGCACGCCCATCAGGGGCAGCTTGCTCTGGGACAGATAACCCATGAGCCGCTTAATGGTCTTTTTCGTGTCTTTGGGCTTGGAAAAGCCCCCTCTTCCATGAGGCCCCGGCATTATTCGCTCACCCCTTCCTGTTGGGAGTTGTAGATCTCCTGGTAGACGGCGTTGCCGGCCATCAGCTCGTCGTGGGCGCCCTCTCCCACAATGGCTCCGTCGTCCAGCACCAGGATCTTATCGGCATACTGCACCGAGGAGATGCGCTGGGCGATGATAATGACCGTGGTTCCCATCAGGTTTTTGGCGAAGGACTCCCGGATGGCCGCCTCGGTGGCGGAGTCCACCGCGGAGGTGGAGTCGTCCAAAATAAGGATGGCGGGCTTGCGCAGCATGGCCCGGGCGATACACAATCGCTGCTTCTGTCCTCCGGAGACATTGGTGCCCCCCTGATCCAGCAGCGTGTCAAATCCGTCGGGCAGAGCCATGATGAAGTCGTAAGCCTGGGCGTCCCTGGCCGCCTGGATCAGCTCCTCCTCCGTGGCGTCCTTCTTACCCCAGAGCAGATTTTCCCGGATGGTGCCGGAAAAGAGCACGTTATTTTGCAGCACCATGCCGATGCGGCCGCGCAGCGCCTCGATGGGGTAGTCCCGCACGTCCATGCCGTCTACCAGCACCTGGCCCCCGGTCACGTCGTAGAACCGGGGGATCAGGTTCACCAGGGAGGACTTGCCCGTCCCCGTGCCCCCTACGATGGCCACAAACTGCCCCGGCTCCGCCGTAAAGCTCAGATGCTCCAGCACGTCGTCTCCCGAGCCTCCGGCCCGGTGCTTAAAGGACACGTCCCGGAACTCCACCCGGCCCTGGGCCGTGGGCAGCTGGATCCCGCAGCTCTCCGGCCGGTCCTGGATGTCGGGCTGGGTATCCAAAACCTCGATGATCCGGTGGCTGCAGGCCATGGCCCGGGCCAGTTGGAGAAGGCTCATGGCCACCATCATTACGCTCATGAGGATCTGAAAGATGTAGTTGATAAAGGAGCTCAGATCGCCGTAGAGCATGGTTCCGTCCATCACCTGGTTCCCGCCCAGGTAGAGCACCGCCAGGGTGGCCGCGTTCAGGGACAGGGTCATTACCGGCATGATCATCACGATGCGCATGGCCACGTTGATGCCTGCCTCGGTCAGCTCATCATTGGCCTTTTGAAACTTGGTCTTCTCGTAAGCCGAGCGGACGAAGGCCTTCACCACCCGAACGGCCACCAGGTTTTCCTGGACGGCGTTATTCAGGTTGTCGATCTTCCGCTGCGTCACCTCGAAGAGGTGGTTGCACACCTTCATGATAAGCCCGATAGCCAGCATCATCAGGGGGATGACCACCACCAGCACCAGCGCCAGGGAGGCGTTGATGGAAAAGGCCATAAAGAGGGCGGCAATGAGCATCACAGGCGCCCGGGTGATGATGCGCATCCCCATGGTCATGGTCATCTGAACCGCGTTGACGTCGTTGGTCATCCGGGTGATGAGGGAGGCCGAGGAAAACCGGTCGATATCGGCGAAGGAAAAGTCCTGGATCTTTTGGAACATGGCGTTGCGCAGGTTGGCGCCGAAGCCCTGCCCGGCGATGGAGGAGGCCTTGGCGGACACCACACCGCACACCATGCCCGCCACTGCCAGGGCCAGCATGGCGGCCCCTGTTTTCAGGATGTAGTCCATATCCCCGTTGGCAATGCCCACGTCCACGATGGCGGCCATAAGACGGGGCATGACGATCTCGCACAGCACCTCCAGGATCACCAATGTGGGGGCCAGGATCACCCATTGCTTATATTCTCCAATGTACACACTGAGCCGTTTCAGCATCTGTCCTCACCTTCCTTTTCCGGCGGGCAGAAGGGAGGAGGTTCCACCCCGCCTAAATTGTCGATCATCCGGGTCAAAAACCCGGTGAGCTGAGCTTTTTCCTCCGGGGAAAACCCGACCAGCATCCGCTGATCCACCGCCTGGAAGCTCTCGCCGCACAACTCCACCGCTCTTCGGCCCTTGTCGGTGAGAGCGATCAGGTTGCGCCGGGCGTCCCGGACGTCGGCGCTGCGCTCCACGTAGCTGTCCCGCTCCAGGGTCTTCAACGACACCGCCACCGTGGCGGGAGAGACCCGCAGGGTTCGGGCCACATCCCGCTGAGACCACTGCTCCCCCGCCGCCTCGGCGGCGAAGAGGCTCAAAAGCAGCATGGGCGCCCCCAAGTCCCCGATGCCCCGGGCCGCCTGCTCCTCCGCCACCCGCCGCTTGTGGGCGTGGTGAAGCCCGTGGAACAGGGCGCTGGGCTCATTATTTTGATACATGCCACCATCTCCCGAAAAACCGTTCGTATGTTTATCGTTCGCATGCTGATAGTTTGGGAGTATACTCCTTTCCATGGGGGAAGTCAAGAGAAATTTGTAAACAAATTTAGAACAATTGTTTGACAAAGGGGAGGCGGGTGTGCTATGATACAACTATCAAATGAAGGAGGGATCGCCATGCCCGCCCCCTTGACGCCCAAACAGGCAGAGATCTACGACTTTATCCTTCAATATACCAAGGAGCACGGCTATCCGCCCTCGGTGCGGGAGATCGGCGCCGCCGTGCAGCTGAAAAGTCCCTCCACCGTCCACTTCCACATGAAAAAGCTGGAGGCGGAGGGCTATATCCACAAGGCCGACGGCAAGACCCGGGCCATCAGTCTGCCCCACCAGGCTGTGGCGGAGGAGCTGGACGGCCAGCGGGATCAGGTGCCCCTGGTGGGCAGCGTGGCCGCCGGCAGTCCCATCCTGGCGGAGGAAAATGTGGAGGAGTACCTGACCTTCGACACCGGCGGACGCACCGGGGAGCACTTTGCCCTGCGGGTGCGGGGCGAGTCTATGCTCTACGCGGGCATCCTCCCTGACGACTTGGTCATCGTCCACCGGCAGGAAAACTTCCGCAACGGGGACATTGTGGTGGCACTCTTTGAGGACGAGGCCACGGTGAAAACCTACCGCATGGAGCGGGGCCACCTGTGGCTCATGCCGGAGAATCCGGAGTATGAGCCCATCGACGGCGAGGGCTGCGCCCTGCTGGGCCGCGTGGTGGCCGTGCTGCGGCGGTACTGAGCCCCTCCTTGGCAAAGAGACGCCCGGCATCTCAGGATGCCGGGCGTTGTTGTATCTCCGGGGCTCAACAACGCGTCCTGGGGAGGGCTCGGAACAGAGGGCAAAGACCATTGCGCTTTCATGCACAGCAGGGGACGCCGGGCGATTTCTTCTTCCTTTTTGTTACAGATTTATTACAATTTTGCCAAAGGGTGTGGAATATTTCGTTTTTTATGGCCGGGGAGAACCACAATATATAGAAGCAAAGTTATTTTTCCTTGTCAAAAATCACGGAAAACCGTGAAAACCCTTGACGAATGGGCCAAAAGCGAGTATGATTGCTTTGTAACCATTTGTAACCTTTTGTTTCCCTCTCGTAACTGACTGGTAATACGCCTGTAACACAGCGGGGAACATTCTTCAAAACAGACCTTAAGGAAAGAAGGTTTTCGCCCGTGGATGAGATCCTGCGGTACCCCCATACGGCGCCCGCACCTGCCCCGGCCAAGACCAGGGAGGCCCACAGCTGGCACCTGCCCAGCCTGCGTCTGCCTCAGATCAGATTTTCCCACGCCACCCAGCGCCGCTCTCCGCTGGATGTGGCCATCTTCCTCACCGTGGCTCTCTCCGTGACCGCCGCCGGCATCAGCAGTCACCTTTACTGCCCCGCCTATCAGGTCTCTGTGGACGGCGTGGATCTGGGCTTGGTGAGCGACTACCACGATGTGGAGCGCGCCGTGGAGCGGGTGGAGGCCCGGGCCGGAAGCATTCTGGGCCGGGAGTACACGCTGGAGCAGGATGTGGACTTCCGCTTCCAGCTGGCACAGCGGGATGCGCTGATGCCCGTCTCCGGCATTGAGACCTACCTCTTTGACCAGATCGGCGAGGTGATGAAGACCTCGGTGCTGACGGTGAACGGCAAAATGCTGGGCGCCGCCGACAACGACGCGGCCCTCACCGCCATGCTGGACTCCATCAAGGCCCCCTTTGTCACGGAGAACACCGTCTCGGCCGAGTTTGTGGAGCCTGTGGTGGTGACCAGAGAATATACCGCCACCTCCGCCCTGCGGGAGATCTCCGATATGCGAAGCGTCCTCACCTCCAACAGCCTGGAGCGGGTGGACTACTTCGTAAAGGCGGGAGACACCTTCTCCGCCATCGCCAACAATTACGGCATGACCATCGCCCAGCTCCAGGAGCTGAACCCCGGCGTGGACATCAACAACCTGTGGGTGGATCAGGTCCTCACCATCAGCCAGGCGGTCCCCTATCTGTCGGTGCGCACGGTGGACAACGTGACCTACGACGGCCCCGTGGCCTTTGCCGTGGAAGAGGTCCCCGACGACAGCATCTACCAGGGCTTCTCCAAGGTCTTGGTGCCCGGCGTAGAGGGCTGGGCCACCTATAACGCCGACGTCTCCTACCTCAACGGCGCGGAGCAGGAGCGTATCATCAACTCCACCCAGGTCCACGCCGAGCCCATCACCCAGGTGGTGGCCGTGGGCACCAAGCCCCGGCCCAAGACCATGGCCACCGGCCAGTTCCAGTGGCCCCTCTATGGGCGGATCAACTCCACCTACGGCTCCCGGTATATCTTCGGCTCCTACTCCTTCCACACCGGTCTGGACATCGCCGGATCTTACGGCGCGGCCATCACCGCCGCCGACGGCGGCCGGGTGACCTTCTCCGGAACGGGCACGGGAAGCTACTGGAGCTACGGCAACTACGTGGTCATCGACCACGAAAACGGCCTTCAGACCATCTACGCCCACTGTTCCAGCCTGAAGGTGAAAACGGGCGACCGGGTCTACAAGGGCCAGGTCATCGCCGGAGTGGGCGCCACCGGCCGGGCCACCGGAAACCACTGTCACTTCCAGGTGAAGCTGAACGGAACCACGGTGAACCCCTACAATTACCTTCCCTGAATTCAACAGCAAAAAGGACGGAGGATCATCCTCCGTCCTTTTTATATCCCCGAAAGGGGGCCACGGGCGGCCACGCCGGGGAAACAGATCCCTCGGGCCAAAACGCAAAAAAGGCTTCCCCCTGTGGGGGAAGCCTTTTCTCTTTTCTCAGGTGATCTCGTAATCCTTCCCGAACTTCAGATTATCGAAATCGATCCGCCGGGTGGGGGCGCCGTCGTCCTCCCCGTCCTCATCCCCGTCTTCCGCCTCATCCTCGGGCTCGTCATCCTCCTCCACAGCCTCGGGCTGGAGGTGGATCACGCCCCGGCGCAGCTCCTCGTAGAGAGGATCCGCCTCCAGCGGCTCGGGCTCCTCGTCGGGAACCTCCTCCACCGCCTTCTCCACCGCATCGCCGATGACCTCGGCGGCCCGGGCCACGGGGTCGGTCTTCACAGGGGCGGTATTCAGCTTGGAAAGGCCCGCCAGATAGTCCATCTCATGCTGATAGAGCTCCTTGAGCTTGGACAGGTAGGCGGCGGTGGCGTTGCGGGCCGCGGTGAGACGAAGCTGCTCGCTCTCGGTCTCCGCCCGGAGGGCTTCGATCTTCTCCTGGCTCTCCCGCTCGGCGGCGGCGGTGAGCTCCACCTTCCGCTTCTCCGCGTCCTTGACGATATCGTCCGCCATTTTCTGGGCGGAGAGAAGGGCCTTGCGCATGGCGTCGTCGGTGGAGCGATATTCCTCCACCTTGTCGGCCAGCACCTTCATCTTTGCCTTCAGGGTGGCGTTTTCCTTATACAGCGTAGTGTAGTCGGCGGTGAGCAGATCCAGGAACTCGTCCACCATGGCCATATTATAGCCGCCGAAGGACGCCTTGGCAAAGGCGTGCTCCGCCACCTCCTGAGGAGTCAGCATATGTATCCCGCCCTTTCTGTTTTTTAATAGAGAGCCATATCACGCTGCGCAGCGGGCTGATCGCTCGGTCGCTTTCCCTCCGACTCAGGCTGGTCTCAGGGGCCTGGGGCCCCTTCGCTCGCCTTCGCTCCAGTCCAAGCTCCCTCACAGCTCACTGCTCCGCGCTTAAGCGATATCACGCTGCGCAGCGGGCTGATCGCTCGGTCGCTTTCCCTCCGACTCAGGCTGGTCTCAGGGGCCTGGGGCCCCTTCGCTCGCCTTCGCTCCAGTCCAAGCTCCCTCGCAGCCCACTGCTCCGCGCTTAGAAGTAGAGGCCGTTGTCCTCCAGCTCGTCCAGCAGGTTCCCCAGAATGTCCACGTTGTAGGGGGTGATGATGTAGGTGGAAAGGGCCACCTTCTTCACCTTGCCCTCCTGGGCATAGGAAGCGCCGGCCAGAAAGTCCAGGATCCGGCGGGACACGTCCTTGCTGGTCTGCTCCAGATTCAGCACCACAGTGCGCTTCTCCCGCAGATGATCGGCGATCTCGGCGGCGTTTTCAAAACGCTCGGGCTTCACCAGCACCACCTGGAGCTGGGTGGTGGTGTGGATGTTCACCACCTTGTTGTTGCGCCGTTCCACCCGCTCGGTCCGCTCGGGGCGGTCAACGTCAAAAAAGCCGGCGGTATCCTGCTGGCGAGCGGTCTTGGCCCGGATCTCCGTACGGTCCAGGCGGCCTGTCCCCATGACGTCGAAGTCCTCGTAATCCTCCTCTTCGTCCTCATAGGGGCGGGCGATCCGCTTGATCTCGTCTAAAAGTCCCATGGCTGGCTCCTCCTACAAATAGATTCTATCCTCACTCTGCCTTGGGGCGCATGGGGGGACGGGCGCCGAAAAGGGCGGTGCCCACCCGTACCAGAGTGGCCCCCTCCCGGACAGCGTCCATATAATCTCCGCTCATGCCCATAGACAGGCAATCCATATCAGCTTCATTATCGCCCATTTTCCGTTTTATGTCAACAAAAAGTTGACGCATTTTCCGGAAAAATCCTCGGTTGCCCTCTTCTCCCGCCACCGGCGGGATGGCCATCAGGCCCCGAAGACGTACGTTGGGAAGCTCCAAAGCCTTCCGGGCCAAGGCCCAGACAGCCTCGGGGGCCACACCGGATTTGCTCTCCTCGCCCCCCACGTTGACCTCCAGCAGCACGTCCTGCACCAGTCCCAGTTTGGCGGCCTGTTTGTCGATTGCCTCCAGCAAATGCTCCGACCCCACCGATTCGATGAGATCCACCCGGCCCACCACCTTGTTGACCTTGTTGGTCTGAAGGTGGCCGATGAAGTGGAGTTTGGCGCCGGCATAGGCGTCGGCGTCCAGATGGGCCGTCATCTCCTGGACCCGGTTCTCTCCGCACACCGTGACGCCCGCGGCAATGGCGGCCCGGACGGTGTCGTCGCTCTGCACCTTGGTGGCCGCCACCAGGGTGATCTCACCGGGATCCCGTCCCACCTCCCGGGCGGCGGCGGCGATATTTTCCCTGACCTTACGGATATTTTCCTCTAATGACACGGACGATCAGCTCTCTTTCTTTTGTTTTCCGGGGTTACGTTATTGTACGATCTTTCCGTCCCAGATCTCTTCACTGGCCACGATCACCGGATCTCCCGCCCGGAGGACCAGCTTTTCCTCCTTTACGGCGGCATCCTGGCTCAGCACCGGCTCCACCAGATAGAAGTCCTCTCCCTGAGCCAGCACGTTGACGCTCTTGCGCTCCGCCTTGATCCCCACCTGGACGTAGACCACGCTCTGGCCCTCCTCCATCCGCACCGCCGCGGTGGGCACCCGGAGCCCTTGCCGCTCCTCAAAGACCAGCTCCACCGTCTGGCGGCGCAGAAGGGTCACATCGGAGAGATAGCGGTGGGAGGAGAGGATCACGGCGACGCTGCCGTTTTCCGGCGCGCTGATGCGCTCCACCGTCATATCCACCTCTCCCGCCCAGTCCCGGGAAAAGCGGACGGTGACCGTCCTCCCCTCGGTGAGCCGGCGGGCGCTCTCCTCCGGGAGGGTGCAGGCAAAATACCAGGTGGAATCCGTAATGAGCTTGCCCAGGCTCTCCTCGCCCACCGGCAGGGCCTGCTGCTCCAGCGCCGAGAGCTTGGACGGGCTCAGCGTCTCCAGCCGGTCGGGGGTCAGAACGGTCTCATAGCCGTCCACCTGGCCGGAGAACACGCCGCTCTGAGACACGGTGACCCGCCCCACGTCCCTGGTCTGGGCCCGAAGGCTCTCCATCTCCGCCTGGGCGTTTTGAAGGGCGGCGGAGAGGGCTCCAGCGTCGCCGTAGCGCTGCGCCTGTTGGTAGACCGCGCTTTTAAAGGTGGAGCTCTGGCTCTCCAGCCTGGTGAAATCCCCGGCCGCCACAGCGGTGCGCAGGGTCACCAGGGCGTCCAGCACCCGCTCCCGGGAGGTCTCCTCCTGACCGCTCTCCCCGGCGGCGGCAATGGCCTGGGTGAGCTGCTCGGTCTCCGCCTGGAGATCCTCCAGCCTCTGGGAGCGCTCCAGGGCAAGCTGATCGGCATAAAGGTAGGCCACCGTGGCCCCCGCCGACACCTTTTCCCCCTCCACGGGGAGAAGCCGCACAATATCGCCCCCGGAGCCGGAGAGGGTCTGCTCCTGGCGGATCAGATAGCCCACGGTCTCCATGGTATCGTCCACGGCGTAGGAGTAAGCCTGCACCGTGGGATAGGGATCCCGCAGTCCCCGCCAGGCGGCCCCCGCGAAGTAGGCCAGGATGGCAAAGAGCATCAGGATCATTACGATTCGATTGATAACGGCGCCTTGCTTCATGGGCGGTTCTCTCTTTCTGCTGTCACGCTGTGAGCCGGGCTGACGCTTCGGGATCTAACTCCTCCGTCTGCGCAAAATTCCTCCGGGGCTTTCGCCCCGCCGCAATTTCGCTCCGCTTTGTCGTTAGCCCCTCAGCAGCCCCTCTCTCCGCGCTTCTTATGTCACGCTGTGAGCCGGGCTGACGCTTCGGGATCTAACTCCTCCGTCTGCGCAAAATTCCTCCGGGGCTTTCGCCCCGCCGCAATTTCGCTCCGCTTTGTCGTTAGCCCCTCAGCAGCTCGTCTCTCCGCGCTTCTTATGTATCAGGGTCCAGGTCGATCGGGTGTGCGGGCACTATGGTGGAGATGGCGTGCTTATAGATGATCTGTTGCTTTCCGTCGGTGTCCAGCACCACCACGAAAGCGTCAAAGCCGATGATCGTCCCCCGCATCTGAAAGCCGTTCATCAGAAACATGGTGACGCTCTCCTGGGCGCGGCGGGCACGGGCGAGAAACAGGTCTTGCAGGTCGTTGTTCTTTGGCATATGGAACATTCCTTTCTCTATTAGAATGTTACCATATTATACCAATTTTAGGACGAAATCCGTCGTTTCCTGTCAGACCCGCTTGAACTGTTTTTCCAGGGCGCCTCTGGTGAGCTCAATGGCCACGGGGCGGCCGTGGGGGCAGTATTTCACTTCCCCGGACATTACCGCTTTGGCCACCCGCTCCAGCTCCTGGGCCCCGGACTTCCAGCCCCCCTTGATGGCCGCCTTGCAGGCCATGGTGTGGAGCACCGCGTCCCGGCGCTCCTGATAGCCGGTGGAGCCGGTGAGGGCCAGCTTATCGGCGATCTCGGTGAGGGTGGCCTCCACCTCGCCCGGAGAGACGTAGTCGGGCGCCGCGCGCACCACCAGGGAGCCTCCGCCGAAGTCTCCCAGGTCAAAGCCCAGCCGATCCAGCTCCTCCAGGTTCTCCAGCAGCACGGCGGCCTCCTCGGGGGCGGGGGTGAAGACCTCAGGGGCAAGAAGGGTCTGGGACATGGGCAGATAGTCCTGCGCGCGCATTCTGTCAAAGTTGATCCGCTCGTGGGCGGCGTGCTTGTCGATGAGCAGGGCCTTTTCCCCCTGCTCCACCACGATGTAGGTGTGGAAGAGCTCTCCCGCCACCCGCCAGGGGAGCTCCTGCTCCTCCTCGGTCAGGGGGGGAAGCGGGGCGCCCTCGCCCCGCTCCACGGGCGGGGCGGCCTGTTCCTCGGCGGGGATGGCCCGCTCCACAGACGGGATAGCCCGCTCCGCAGGTGGGGTGGCCCGCTCCGGGGATGGGGGTGCGGCAGGACTCATGGGGATCTCCCTGTGGGGCAGGGCGCCCTCGCCCTGCCTGTCCCTTTCAGGGGCAGGGGGGGGCGGCGGGGCCTGGAGGACAGAGGGTGGGTTCTTCAGGACAGGGGGCCGGTTTTTCTGTCCCGGCGGGACAGTAAGAGCCGTCTGCGCTGTCCCTTTGTTGGTAAAATCATGGAGGGGCAGGGAGGTCTGCCGGCCCTCGATCACGGGAGCCCTGGGCTTGTCCACCACGGCGGCGGGCCGGGATCTGTCGGCGTCCAGCGCAGAGAGCACGGCGTAGTACACCGCCGAGAAGACCTGCCGCTCGGCGCCGAATTTTACCTCCTGCTTGGTGGGGTGGACGTTCACGTCCACCCCGGAGAGCTTCATCTCCAGGTGGAGCACACAGCCGGGGAACTTACCCACCATTTTCTGGTTGGCATAGGCCTGCTCCAGGGCGGCGGTCATGGTCTTGCTCCTGACCCACCGGCCGTTGACAAAGAAAAACTGATAGCCTCTGGTGCCCCGGCAGCAGGTGGGCAGGGAGGTGAAGCCGGTGACTCTGATATCCTCGCCGCTGCCCTCCACCGGCACGAAGCCCAGGGCCATATCCCGGCCCAGCACGGCGTACAGGGCGCTGCGAAGCTGGCCGTCCCCGGGGGTGAGCAGCTCCTGACTGCCGTCCCGGATAAACTTGAAGGAGACCTCGGGATGGGCCAGGGCCTGCCGCTGGACCACCGCCAGGCAGGCGGCGCCCTCGGCGGCGTCCTTCTTCATAAACTTCAGCCGGGCGGGGGTGTTGTAAAAGAGATCCCGCACCAGAAGGGTAGTGCCCACCGGGCACCCCGCCTCCTCCGGGGGTTGGCTCTCCCCCCCTATCATGGAAAAGGAGGTGCCCAGCGCGTCCTCCTGCCGGCGGGTGAAGATCTCCAGCCGGGACACCGCGGCGACGGCGGCCAGGGCCTCCCCCCGGAAGCCCAGGGTGCCGATGGCCTCCAGGTCATATTCGTTTTTGATCTTGGAGGTGGCGTGGCGCAGAAAGGCCACCGGCACCTCCTCGGGGGCGATGCCGCAGCCGTCGTCGGTGACCCGCACCAGGGTCATGCCCCCGTGCTGGATCTCCACGGTGACCGCATGGGCCCCCGCGTCCACGGCGTTTTCGCACAGCTCCTTGACCACGCTGGCGGGACGCTCCACCACCTCGCCGGCGGCGATCAGGTCGGCCACATGGGCCGAGAGCTGTTCAATATGGGGCATGTCCTCGCCTCCTTTCAGATTCATGGGGCAGCAATCAGGATCACGCCGTTGAGGGCTCCGTGAAGGACCACGCCGCTCCAGACGCTGCCCCCGTTGTCATAGCACCAGGTCAGGGCCAGAGACATGGGCAGATAGAGCAGCCCCAACAGCAGATAGCGGGGGTCGGAAAAGTCCAGGGCGTATCGCCACACCTGGGCCAGAGCGTACAGCGGCACACACACCAGATAGGCCAGCACCCGGCTGTACCCCCGCAGATTTCCGAACACCAGGCCCCGGAAGAGCACCTCCTCCACCAGGGGGATGAGCAGCACCACCAGCACCAGGGTCGGGATGGGGGCGGCGGCATACTCCGCGGCGTACTGGGCCCCGATGGGGTCGGCCACCGGGAAGGGAAGGCGCCCCATCAGAACGTAGAGGCCTCCCGCCGCAAAAAGTCCCACCGCCAGCCCGAAGAGGTTTTCCGGCAGCCAGTTCAGAAGCTCCTGAAAATCCCGCTTTAAAAAGCTCCAGAACAAAAGCAGGGAGAGGGTGAACAAAAGGGCGTAATAGAGCACATTGGCCTCGGCCACCAGGGGCTCTCCCTCTCCGGAGATCACCCGCTGGGCCCAGGCGTTCAGGTGGGGAAATACCAGCAGGTAAAGGGCAAAAAATACCAGGCCCCGGCTCCGCTCCGAGGCGGTCATCTGTGTTTTCCATGTCCGGCGGAACATCGGGCCAGCCTCCTTTACAGTTCCTTTTTCCACTGGTAGATGAGATTCATGGCCTCAATGGGCGTCAGGGTATCCACATCCACCGCCCGGAGCTTGTCGGCCAGGGCCAGCGCCCCCATGTCCTCCAGGGAGAACTGGGCCTGGCCGGTCTGGGCCGGAACCTCCGGGCCGTCCCGCTCCGGGCGGAAGCCCTGGGACTCCAGCTCGGCCAGGATCACCTTTGCCCGGGAAATGACCTTTTCCGGCACCCCCGCCAGCTTGGCCACCTCAATGCCGTAGCTGGCGGCGGCGGGGCCGGGGACGATCTTGCGCAGAAAGAGCACGTCGTCCTTCTTCTTTTTGGCGGCGATGTTGTAGTTCTTCACACCCGGGATCTCCCCCGCCAGGGCGGTGAGCTCGTGGTAGTGGGTGGCGAAGAGGGTCTTGCAGCCCAGCCGCTTCTGATCGGCGCAGTATTCCAGCACCGCCCGGGCAATGGCCATGCCGTCGTAAGTGGAGGTGCCCCGGCCGATCTCGTCCAGGATGAGCAGACTCTTGGCGGTGGCGTTTTTCAGCAGCTCGGCCACCTCGTTCATCTCCACCATAAAGGTGGACGCTCCCGCGGAGAGGTCGTCGCTGGCCCCAATGCGGGTAAACACCCGATCCACAATGCCGATCCGGGCGGATCTGGCGGGGACAAAGGAGCCCATCTGGGCCATGAGGACAATGAGAGCCACCTGGCGCATGTAGGTGGATTTGCCCGCCATGTTGGGGCCGGTGATAATGGCGCACAGGTTCTCCCTGCCGTCCATATGGGCGTCGTTGGGCACAAAGAGCGCGCCCTTGGCCGCCTTCTCCACCACCGGGTGGCGGCCCTCCACAATGTCAATGGCGTCGGAGAGATCCACCTGGGGCATGCAGTAGCCGTTCTCGGCGGCCACCCGGGCAAAGGAGCACAGCACGTCCACCTGGCCCACCGCCGCCGCCGAACGCTGCACCGCGCCCACCTGCTCCGCCGCGCGCTGACGCACCTGGCAGAAGAGCTGATACTCCAGGGCGGTGAGCTGATCCTGAGCGGTGAGGATGGTGTGCTCCATATCCTTGAGCTCGGGGGTGATATACCGCTCGCAGTTGACCAAGGTCTGCTTGCGGATGTAGTTGTCGGGAATGGGAACGGTGTTGGACTTGGAGACCTCGATGTAATAGCCAAAGACCTTGTTGAAGCCCACCTTCAACCGCTGGATGCCCGTCTTTTCCCGCTCCTGGGCCTCCATGGCGGCCACCATGTCCTTGCCGCCGGTGAGGATCCCCCGGAGCCGGTCCACCTCGGCGTCATAGCCCGCCCGGATGAAGCCGCCCTCCCGGACGGAGAAGGGGGGCTCGTCCACAAAGGCGGCGTCGATGCACCCTCTCAGCTCGCCCAGGTCGT
Source organism: uncultured Pseudoflavonifractor sp. (assembly GCA_947651395.1). Lineage (GTDB taxonomy): Bacteria > Bacillota > Clostridia > Oscillospirales > Oscillospiraceae > Vermiculatibacterium. Next base: position 15,454 of record CANSYW010000008.1, read on the forward strand.
CCAGATTCTCCCGGAGGATCCCCAGCAGGGCGGAGGGGAAGGGGGTGAGCAGAGCTCTGAGCTCGGGGAGCCTGCCCAGCCCACGGCTGAGGGCCACCATATCCCGGCCCCCGGCGGTGCCGTAGACCACCCGGCCGATGAGCCGCTCCAGGTCGGTGATCTCCCGGAGGGTGCGAGAGAGCTCCTGCCGGGCCACGGAATCGTTCACCAGGTCGCTCACCGCCCCCTGGCGCTTGCTGATCTGGGCCGGGGAGAGGAGGGGCCGCTCCAGCCAGGCGCGGATGAGCCGGTGGCCCATGGGGGTGCAGGTCTTGTCCAGCACCCACAGCAGGCTGCCCTTTTTGTCCCCGCCCCGAAGGGTCTCGGTGAGCTCCAGATTCCGCCGGGCGGTGAGATCCAGCTCCATAAACTCCCCGGCGGTGTAGCAGTTCACCTCCGCCAGGTGGGAGAGATCGGTCTTCTGGGTCTCGTAGAGGTAGAGCATGAGGGCTCCCACCGCCTGCTCCACCGCCTGACCGGGGAGGGCGCAATCCACGCCGAACTGCTTCTCCACCGCCTGACGGGCCCGATCCGGGTCAAAGCCCGCCGGGCCGCCCTCCTCCACCCGGCAGTTGAGCCGGCGGCGGAGAAATACTCCCAGGGCCTCGTCCTCAGCCCCCTGGTGGGAGAGGAGCACCTCCCGGGGAGAGAAGCGGCCCAATTCGTTTTCCACATGCTCCCGCCAGCCGGAGCCCTCAAAGCCGGTGGCGGAGACCTCTCCGGTGGAGAGGTCGGCAAAGCACAGTCCCGCCGACTCCCCCTCCAGGCACAGCGCGCACAGGAAGTTGTTCTTCCCCTCCTCCAGCATGGTCTCCTCGATGACGGTGCCGGGGGTGACGATGCGGATGATGTCCCGCTCCACCAGGCCCTTGGCCTCGGCGGGATCCTCCATCTGCTCGCAGATGGCCACCTTATAGCCCCTGGCGATGAGCCGGGAGATGTAGGCCTCGGCGGCGTGGTAGGGCACCCCGCACATGGGGGTGCGCTCCTCGGCGGGCCGGTTCCGGTCCCGGCTGGTGAGGGTGAGCTCCAGCTCCTTGGAGGCCGTCTTGGCGTCCTCGTTGAACATCTCGTAGAAGTCTCCCAGCCGGAAAAAGAGCAGACAGTCCGGATGGTCGGCCTTGATCCTGTTGTATTGGAGCATCATGGGAGTGCCTTCGGGCATGAGGCTCACCTCTTTCTCTAATATGCTCTATATAGTCCCACGGCGTTGGCGGCGGAGCCGCCCCGAGCCGAAGGCCGCCACAAAGTGCGGCCTGAAGGTCACAGGCTTGGAGGAGAGCAGCCCGGGGAGAGATCCAATGGGAGGGGGGCCGCAGTCCCCCTCCCTTGGTCGTTGAAAGGGGGTTTCCAAAGGGGGGAAGAATCGAAACTTCCCCCCTTTGGGGGTTTCGGGGGTTCCAAGGGGGCCGCTTTGGCCGCAAAGCGGTCCCCTTGGGGGATCGCCCCTGTCGGGGCAGAAAGTATTACCTCTTATTTGAAAGCCCCAGCAGGTAGTCGGTGGAGACCCCAAAATACCGGGCAAAGTCCGCAATAAAGGGCGCCCGGGGATCCCGCTCATTCCCCTCGTAGCGCTGATAACTGAGCCATGCTACACCCAACACCTTTGCCATGGCCTCTTGACTGAGTTTTCGTTCCTTGCGGAGCTCCCGCATACGTTGCGCTAAGATTTCCATAGCTCCCCCTTGACATATCCGAACGGTTATGATATTTTATTACCAAACGGAGATGATACGCATGTTTGACATTATAACGGAACTCTACTATCTTGTCGACGAAAACCTACCTGTCTACAAGTATTCCGACGATGCGGAACGGGCTCTGGAAGCTACCCTTTCTCCTGAACAACGCAAATTGTTTGAGGATTATCAGATGGAAGTCTCCCGTCGGGACGATGCCGAACGACGGATCCTCTTCGACTATCTGGTAAAGCTGGGCCTTCACATCCCTTAGACCAGTTTCCACTCTCTGAGTACGAGCTGTCCGTAAGCGGCTTAGCCGCCAACGGACAGCCGGCCCCACAGCGACCAGGTGTTGGCCCCGGTGACGGTCACGTCCTGATAGGTGCCGATGAGGCTCTCCTCCCCCGCCTCCAGGCGCACCAGCCGGTTGCCCGGGGTGCGGGCGGTGAGGGCGAAGCCCTCCTCCTGACACACTCCGTCCACCAGGCACCGGACGGTCTTGCCGATATAGGCGGCGTGCTTTTGGGCGGAGATGGCGTTCTGGGCGTCCACCAGCCGCTGGAAGTTGGCCTTCTTTTGGGCCATGGGCATGGGATCCTCCATTTTGGCGGCGGGGGTGCCCTCCCGGGAGGAGAAGATAAAGGTGAACAGGGCGTCGAAGCCCACCTCCTCCACCAGGGAGAGGGTGTCCTCAAACTCCGCTGTGGTCTCCCCGGGGAAGCCCACGATCACGTCGGAGGTGATGACCACGTGGGGGATCTGCTCCCGGAGGGCGCGCACCTTCTCCAGGTAGCCGGAGCGGTCATAGATCCGGTTCATGGCCTTGAGCACCCGGTCATTGCCCGACTGGAAGGGCAGATGGAACACGGGGGCCACCTTCTCGCACCGGGCCATGGTCTCAAAGAGCTTTTGGGAGGCGTCCTTGGGGTGGGAGGTCATGAACCGGATGAGAAACTCCCCGGGGATGGCGTTGACCTGCTCCAGAAGATCGGCAAAGTCCGTGTTGAGGCCCAGATCTTTGCCGTAGGAGTTCACGTTCTGACCCAGCAGGGTGATCTCCTTATACCCCGCCTGAGCCAGCTCACGGCACTCGGCGAGAATGTCCTCCGGCAGCCGGGAGCGCTCCCGGCCCCGGACGTAGGGCACGATGCAGTAGGTGCAGAAGTTGTTGCACCCGTACATGATGGACACCCAGGCCTTCACCCCGTTCTGCCGCTCCACGGGAATACCCTCGGCGATGGAGCCGGGCTCGTCGGCGTTTTCAAACACCCGGCCCCTTCTGGTAAACACCCGGTAGAGAAGCTCGGGAAATTTCCACAGGGCATGGGGGCCAAAGACAAGGTCCACATGACGGTAGGACTGGCGGAGCTTCTCCGCCACATGCTCCTCCTGGGCCATGCAGCCGCACAGGCAGATGATCTGGCCCGGATGCCGCCGCTTGGCGTGAACCAGGGCCCCCACGTTGCCCAGCACCCGATCCTCGGCGTGCTCCCGAATGGCGCAGGTATTGATAACAATGACGTCGGCGGCGTTTTCGTCGGTGGTAAAGCCGTAGCCCATGGCCCGGAGATAGCCCCGCAGCCGCTCGGAGTCGGCCTCGTTCTGCTGACAGCCGTAAGTGTCCACATAGGCCAGGGGGGTCTGGGCCCTGGCGGAGAGCAGTTCGCTCATCTTTTCGCAGAACTCCCGCTGGCGGGCGATCTCCTGTTCCGAAACCCGTGTAGTCTGCCTCTCCACGCCGTTCTCCCTCCCCTTTGTACTGCGATCCCTTAATTAAGAAAGCATACCATTTTTCCCGACAAAATTCAAGGACAGGGGACGCTTTTCAGGAAAAGATTTTTGGCAATAAAGGGGGGACGCCGGAATGCTCCGGCGTCCCTCCTTTTATCTTTTCCCGCTCACTGTCCCGTGGCCGCCAGCTGGCGGCCGGTGTGGTCGATGGTGTAGTCGGTGTTGTATTCCCCGGGCAGGATCAGCTCCGAGATGGGCACAAAGGTATAGCCCTGGCCCAGCAGGGTCTCCAGGATGGCGGGCAGGGCCTCGGGGGTGTGGAGGGCGGCATTGTGGAACAGGACGATGGAGCCCGCCTGGGCCTTTCCCGTCACCCGCTTGGTGATCTCCGGCGCGCTCAGATCCTTCCAGTCCAGGGAGTCCACATCCCACTGGATGGGCTCCATCCCCGCGGCCCGTATGGAGGTGATCACGTTGTCGTCATACTCCCCGTAGGGGGGCCGGATGAGGGTGGGACGCACCCCGGTCACCGCCTCGATCTTGTCGTTGCAGGCGTTGCAGTCGGCGATGATCTCCTCCCGGCTGAGCTGGGAGAGATGATCGTGGTGGTTGGAGTGGTTCATCACCTCATGGCCCGCGTCATGGAGGGCCTTCACGGATTCGGGGTATTTGTCCACCCACTCCCCCACCACAAAAAAGGTGGCCTTCACCTGGTACTTGCCCAAAATGTCGATGAGCTGCTGGGTGTCCTCGTTGCCCCAGGCGGCGTCAAAGGAGATGGAGATCATCTTCTGATCCCGCTCCACGCAGTAGATGGGCAGCTGCCGGGCCGTGGCCGAGGCCGTCACCGCCGGATAATTCACCGCCCCGAACATCACCGCCGCCGCCAGCACGCACCCCGCCGCCGTCGCCCGGCGCCGGTTCAATACAAACAATTTCATAAGACCCCTCCTCCGTCATTCTGTCCCATCTATATGACGCTCCACCGGCCCGCCATGCGGGGGAGGGCTGAAAAATCCGTCAGGGCAGGGGAGGGCGGGCCTGTCCCCCCTCCGGGTCAGGCCCCGGAGCGCCCTGTCCCCGTTCCCGCAAAAGCGCCTCCATGGCCTCCCGGTGGGGCCCCACCACCAGCTGGGCCCAGCGCAGCAGCTTCTCGCTGGGAAAGGCCCCGTAGCGCTCTTTCAGCTCGGCCAGATCCTCCATCTGGGCCAGCGACCGCTCCTGTGATCCCATCCGATCCCCTCTTTTCTCTGTTTATTTTTATAAATATAACATAAATATTTATAGATGTAAACACAGACCTTTCTTTTTGCTATGGTAATAAAAAAACGGGTGAGGTATTTTTATGGAGATAGGGAAACGGATCGTACAGCTGCGGGAGGACAGAGGCTGGACCACCAACCGCCTGGCCAATCTCTGCGGCCTGTCCCAGAGCTTTCTGCGCTCGGTGGAGCTGGGGGAGAAGGGGATCTCAGTGGAGAGCCTGGAGCTGGTGTGCCAGTCCCTGGGGATCTCCCTGCGCGGCTTTTTCGACGTCCCCGTCCAAAACGAGGGAGCGCAGGAGGCCCTGCGCCGGCGCGTGGAGGCCCTGAACCTCCGCCAGCAGGCCGCTCTGGCCGCCTTTTTGGCCGCCATGGAGGAGGCCGGGGGCTGAGCGCCCCATATTTTTCTTTCTTTTTCCCGTGTTGTGGTATACTATTTTCGTACGTGAAAGGGTACCCCTGAGCAACCTACAAAGGAGAGAGCGTCCATGAATGAACTCACCTGGCCCCAGCGGGGCCGTCTCTGGCTGCGGCTGGGCCTTCGGCTGATCCTGGTGGTGCTGGGGCTCTGGGCCCTGGTTCGGCTGGGCCCTCCTCTTTTTTCCCTCTTCGCCCCCTTTGTGCTGGCCCTGGTGATGGCCTGGCTTCTTTCACCGGCGGTGAGCTGGCTTCACAGCCATTGGGGCACCTCCCGGCGCTTTTTGTCCCTGGCCCTTCTGCTGCTGGTCTTTGCCGCCCTGTCCGCGGCCCTTTGGGCCCTGCTCTCGGCGGCGGGCCGGGAGCTCATGTCTCTGGCGGGGAACTGGGAGGCTCTGGTGGCCTCCCTTCAGGGGGTGTCCGACTCCATGGGCCACACCTTCTCCCGGCTGATGGCCCACCTTCCCGCCGGCGCCCAGGAAGCGGCGGAGAGTCTGATGGCCCAGTTTTTTCAATGGCTGGAGACCGTTTTCCCCACCCTTCTCTCCGCCTCCATGGACTATCTGGCCGGGGTGGCCAAGGGGGTGCCCTCCTTTACGGTTTCAGCGGTGGTCTTTGTTATGGCCGCCTACTTCATTACCGCGGACTATCCCCGGCTGCGCGCCGGCCTGGCCGACCGGCTCCCCAGTGGGCCCCGCTCCTTCCTCTCCCTGGTGAAGCGGGCCGCCTCGGCGGGCTTCGGCGGCTATGTGAAGGCGGAGTTCATCCTCTCCATCGGCGTCTTTTTCATCCTGCTGGGCGGCTTTCTCCTGATCCATCAGCCCTACGCCCTGCTGCTGGCTTTGGCCCTGGCGGTGCTGGATTTTATCCCCATCATCGGCTCAGGTACCGCCATGGTGCCCTGGGCCGCCGTGGATCTGCTCACCGGGCAGTTCCGCCACGCCGTGGGGCTGATGGTGGTCTGGGGCCTGGTGGCCCTGTTCCGGCGGCTGGCTGAGCCCAAGGCCCTGGGGGATCAGACCGGTCTGTCCCCCATCCTGTCCCTGATCAGCGTCTATGTGGGCATGAAGGCGGCGGGAGTCCCGGGCATGGTGCTGGGGCCCGTTTTGTGTCTGGTGGCTCTGAATGTGGGCCGCTCCGGGGTGCTGGACAACACCCTCGCCGACATAAAGCTGGCCGCCCGGGATCTGTCCGCCATCCTGCAGAACCGGGAGGGGCCACAGCCTCCCTTCCCCGGAGGTGGTTTTCCCCCGGCCTCCGGAAAGAAAATTTAAAATTCCCACCATATTTCTTCATTTTTTGGACACATTTCCAAGGTATCGTATAGGCTGTTCCAAGGGAAACTCACTACAAAGGAGCGAAGAGATATGTACTATAACGACTACAACCGTATGCGGGATGAGGACTACCTTCCGGTGGACTCCTTCCGGGTGGACGATATGCCTCCCAAGGCCCCAAAAAAGAAGGGCAGGGGAGTGAAAATTGCCGCTTTGTGCCTTGCCTGCGCCCTGGTGGGCGGTGTGGGCGGGGTGGCCGCCGGCCGGATACTGCCGGTGGGCTCTACCACCCTCTACACCGGGGAGCATCCCCCTGTGGCGGTGAATATGTCCAACGTCACCGCCGACCAGCCCATGTCCGGCGCCCAGGTCTACGCCGCCAACGTCAATTCCACCGTGGGTATCACCACCGAGCTGGTCACCACCAACTTCTGGGGCCAGCAGGTGAAGGGAGCCGCCGCCGGCTCCGGCTTTGTCATCAGCCGGGACGGCTATGTCCTCACCAACTACCACGTCATTGACGGCGCCTCCGCCATCCAGGTGGCCTTTGCCGACGGGACCGCCTACCCCGCCACCCTGGTGGGGGGCGAGCAGGCCAACGACATCGCCGTTTTGAAGATCGACGCCGACGACCTCACCCCCGTGGTTCTGGGGGACTCGGACAATCTGGTGGTGGGGGAGCAGGTGTGCGCCATCGGCAACCCCCTGGGTGAGCTGACCTTTACCTTTACCTCCGGCTACGTCTCCGCCCGGGACCGCTCCATCACCATGGAAAACGGCGAAATCATGAACATGCTCCAGACCGACACCGCCATCAACTCCGGCAACTCCGGCGGGCCCTTGTTCAACATGTACGGCCAGGTCATCGGCATCACCACCGCCAAGTACTCCAGCTCTTCCTCCTCCAGCGCCAGTGTGGAGGGCATCGGCTTCGCCATCCCCATCAATGATATCCGGGATATGGTCAAGGACATCATGGAGAAGGGCTATGTCACCGGCAAGCCCAACGTGGGTATCCTCATGGAAAACGTCTCCTCCGAGGCCACGGCGCGCTACGGCATCCCCGCGGGGGCCTATATCGCCGCCGTGCTGGACGGCTCCTGCGCCGACAAGGCGGGGCTCCAGACCGGAGACATTGTCACCGCCGTGGACTCTACCGCCGTCACCAACCGGGAACAGCTCAAGTCGGCGGTAAAGAACTACAAGGCCGGGGACACGGTGACCTTCACCGTCTACCGGGAGGGCCAGAACCTGGATCTGACCATCACTCTGGACGAGGTCACCCGGGAGCGGGACGAGGCCATGACGGAGCTCCAGAGCCAGTACCAGCAGGCCCTGCAGCCCACCCAACAGCAGCAACAGCAGCCCTCCAACGGCTACGGCAACTGGCCCTTTAATTTCTTCGGCTGGTAAGAGCATCTATCCCAAACAAAAAACAGGCGTCACCCTTTGGGTGACGCCTGTTTTGGCTTTTTTTACTCCTGGCTGTAGGCCACCACCGTGCGGCGGTTGGGCTCCACGCCCACCGAATAGGTGGTGACGCCGGGATAGTCCTGAAGGGCGGTATGTACCACATGACGCTCATAGGCGTTCATGGGCTCCAGGGTCATGTTCCGGCGGTAGCGCACCACCTTGTCCGCCACCCGGCGGGCCATGCGCTCCAGGGACTCCTCCCGCTTGGAGCGGTAGCCCTCGGCGTCCACACGGACCCGGATCCGCTTGGCCTGGCCGTGGTTCACGGCGTAGCCGGTGAGCTGCTGGATGGCGTCCAGGGTCTCGCCCCGGCGACCGATGACCGCGCCCAGGTTCTCTCCCACCAGCTCCACCAGGTAGTTGCCCTCATCGTCCACGCTCACCTGGGGCACGGCGGAGACCTCCATGCGCTCCAGAAGGCCGGTGAGGAAGTCCAGGATCCTGGCGGCCTTGTCGTCGTCAGCGGGGGCGGGGGAGAGGGAGGCGCCGGAGGATCCCTCCGTTTCAAGACGCGCCTCCACAGCCTCTTCCGGGGAAGCTTCCACAGCGGCCTCCACGACCGCCACCGGAGCAACCGCCGGGGTCTGGGGCTCGTCGTCGGGGGCCTCATAGCTCACCTTCACCTTGGCGGGGGTGCCGCCGATGCCCAGGAAGCCGGGCTTGGCCAGCTCCAGCACCTCCACGGAGACCTCCTCCCGGGACAGGCCCAGCTGGCTCAGGGCGGCGGCGACCGCCGCCTCCTCGGTCTTGCCGGTGCTCTCAATAAACTTGATCATGATCGTTTTCTCCTCTCTTGAGAAGGTATCAGTCTTCCTTGGGCTCTTCGCCCTCGTCCCCGGCCAGGGTGGCGTCGATCTCAGCCTGGAGCTTGGCGGCCAGATCCACGCCCTCGGCGGGGCTCTCCTCCGCCGGGGCCTCATCGGCCTGGGAAGGGGAGGCGTCAAGGACGGCGGTCTCCGGGGTATCCTCCACGGGCCCGGTGGTCTCCGGGGCGACAGTCTCCTCCGGAACGGCGGCCATATCCTCCATGATCTTTTCCACAGTCCGGGCGGCCACATCCTCATGGTAGGGGGTCACGCCGCCGAAGCGGTCGGGGTCATAGGCCCGGCCCCGGGCGTACTGACGGATACCCACACGGGCGGCCTCCCGCTGCTGGGGGGTCATCTTGGCCTCGTCGGGCTCCTTTTCCTTCTTCTTGCCCTTGTTCTTCCGGGCCTCCTCGGCCTCCCGGGCCTTCTGCTCCGCCTTCTCCCGGCGCAGCCGCTTCTCCTCTTCCTTCTCCTCCAGCTCCCGCTGCTTGGCCAGCTCGGCGGCCTTCTCATAGTCCTTTTTCAGCAGTTTGCCGCAGATGAGCTCCTGGCCCAGGCCCAACACGTTGTTGGCGATCCAGTAGATGGACAGAGCGGCGGGCATGGAGAAGCCGATCCACAGAGACATCAGGGGGGTAATGAGCATCATCATCCGGCTGGTCTTCTCCGCCTGCTCATTTTTCTGGCTGCTGTTGAGGTTGTTGGTGCGCAGAGAGATCACGGAGAACAGAATGCTGGTGCCGGCGGAGATCAGCGGGATGAGCAGAAGGCCAAAGCCCTCCAGTCCCTGCTGCCAGAACTTCAGCTGAGGCACCTGGGCCAGAGACACGCCGAAGAAGGAGAAATTCACCGGGATAATGGCACCGGCGGTCTCTCCGGCGGCGGCAATGACCCTGGCCACATTGTCAGGGGTGATCAGAGAGGCCAGGTAGAGCTGGTTGTAGCCCGCCTTTACCACCGCCTCGGTGAGGGGGGCGGCCTCCTTGATCCAGCCGTTGGCCGCGGCCACATTGGCCCAGTTGAGCACGCTGTTGCCCACGTCCACGATCTGCTGATAGGTCATACCCATCATGTACTTCATGGGCTGGCGGATGATGGCGTAGAGGGGCAGCAGGATGAGCAGGGGAAGGAAGGACCACAGGCAGCCACCCATGGGGTTGACCCCTTCCTTCTCATAGAGCTTCTGCACCTCGGCGTTATAGCGACTGGGATCTTTTCCATACTGCTTTTGCAGCTTCTGCATCTTTCCCGAGAGCATGTTCATCTGGATCATGCTCCGTTTGCCCTTGAGGGACAGGGGAAACAGGATCAGCTTTACCACCAGGGCAAAGAGAATGAGCGCCAAACCGTAGCTGTTGAAGAACTTGTAGAAGAACAGCAGCAGCCAGGTGAAGGGCGTCATCAGGGTATACCAAATATCCATTGATCGGCCTCCATGTTTTGTTGCCCGTCAGGGGACGGGGTCGTACTCCACGGACGTCTGCCGGTGAAAGGGATGGCACCTCATCAGCCGGCGCAGGGCCAGATACCCGCCCTTCCAGGCGCCGTATTTTTCCACCGCCTCCAGGGCATAGGTCGAGCAGGTGGGGATAAACCGGCAGCAGGGGGGACGGGCGGGCGAGATGTACTTGCGGTAGAAGCGGATAGCGGCCAGCAGGGCGGTCTTCACGTCCGCCTCACCCCCAGCTTGTCCAACAGCCGGAGCAGCTCCCGCTCCACCTGGGCATAGGGGGCGAAGGCCGCCTTTACCCGGGCCACCACCACGATATCCCAACCGGTGGAGAGCTGATGCTCATGGATCCGATAGGCCTCCCGGATCCGGCGGCGCACCTTGTTGCGCCGCACCGCTTTGCCCACCTTGACCCCCACCGTGAGCCCCAGCCGGTTATGATCCCGGCCGTTGCGGCGGACATAGACCGCCACACAACTCTCAGCGGCGCTCTTTCCCCTGGCGTAGAGACGGCGAAACAGATGATTTTCCTTCATGGATATGGTCTGACGCATCCGCTTCTCCCTCCTGCCCGGGCTTTATGCACCGCAGGGGCGGCAGAATAACTCCACCGCCCCGAACAAAACGCCCTATTTGATTTGCGCTGCCACCTTAGTGGGACAGACGGGCCCGACCGGCACGACGGCGGCGGGAGAGGACCTTGCGGCCGTTGGCGGTGGCCATCCGCTTGCGGAAGCCGTGGACCTTGCTGCGCTGACGCTTCTTGGGCTGATAGGTACGAACCATGCTGGAACACCTCCTGTATTCTGTATGACGCCCCCTCCGGAGAGAGACTGCGTCCACCACAACGCCCGGACAGAGCCCGGACGCGGTCGTTATTGAAATGCCCCTTGCTTACAAAGGCGCAAATGGTATTATACTGGATATGGAATCGCCCTGTCAACCATCTTTTTCTCTTTTTTCCTCCCCATTTCTGCCAGGATACCACATTTTGTGTCCTCACAATTTTTTCTCCACAACTTTCCCGGAAATTGTGGAAATTTTTTTATTTCTGTGGGTCTTCCTCGTTGCCTTTCCGTCCCTTTTTTGGTATAATAAACTGAATAACCTTTATAAAAAGAAATCCCGAAAGAAACGAGGGGATCCACCCCATGAATTCCGCCGCTGAGATCTGGCGCAAAGTCCTGACCCTGATGGAGGGAGAACTCACCTCCACCACCCTGAGCACCTGGTTTGACGACGCGGAGGCCCTCAGCCTCACCACCGACGCCCTGACCCTCTACACCCCCACCGCCTTTAAGCGGGACATCATTGTCTCCCGCTACCTGCCCAATATCCAGAAGGCTCTGCGGGAGCTTTTTTCCGCCGACTTTCAGATAAAGGTCCTGGCGGAGGAAGAGAAGGCCTCCCTGACCCAGCCCACGGACAGCTCCTTCCTCCCCGGGACCGAGGCCTACACCTTCGACACCTTTGTGGTGGGCTCCTCCAACCGCTTCGCCTATTCGGCGGCCCAGGCGGTGGCGGAGGCCCCGGGAAAGCCCAAGGGCTATAACCCCCTGTTCATCTACGGCGAGTCCGGCCTGGGCAAGACCCACCTTCTCTACGCCATCGCCCACGCCATCCACGCCAAGTTCCCCGATTACCGCATCGTCTACATCAAGGGCGACGCCTTCACCAATGAGCTGTCCAACGCCATCCGGGAGGGCAAGAACGAGGAGTTCCGGAACAAGTACCGCTCCGCCAACGTGTTCTTGATGGACGACGTACAGTTCATCGCCGGCCGGCCCGCCTCCCAGGAGGAGATGTTCCACACCTTCAACGCCCTCTACGAATCCCAGCGGCAGATCGTCTTCACCGCCGACCGTCCTCCCCGGGAGATGCTCCGGCTGGACGACCGGCTGCGCACCCGGTTTGAGTGGGGACTGCCCATCGACGTACAGCCCCCGGACTATGAGACCAGGCTGGCCATCATCAAAAACAAGGCCATCCAGCGGGGGATGGATCTGCCCGACCCGGTGCTGAGCTACATCGCCGACAACATCACAGCCAACGTCCGTCAGATCGAGGGCACCGTCAACAAGATCCTGGCCTTCCAGGAGCTGATGGGGGCCCAGGTGGACACCGAGACGGTGACCCGGGCGGTGCGGGACATGTTCAAGGACAAGACGGAATTTCTCCCCTCCGCCGACGTGATCATCGAAGAGGTGGGCAAGTTCTATAATATCACAGTCTCCGACATCAAGGGCCAGACCCGCACCAAGGAGATCGTCCTGGCCCGTCAGGTGGCCATGTACGAGACCCGGCGGCTCACCAACCTCTCCCTGCCTGAGATCGGCCTTGCCTTCGGCGGCCGGGATCACACCACCGTCATGCACTCCCTGAAACGGGTGGAGGGCCTGGTGAAGAGCTCTCCGGAGATGAGCGAGATCATCAAGGACATCAACGCCAATATCAACGCCCGTTACGAGTGACAGGTTTTCCCCTTTTCCACAGCTTTTCGTGGAAATGTGCATATCTCCGGGTGAATAACTTTTTTCTTCTCCCCCTTCCGTGGAAAACCCCTCTTTTTCCCCACAATCCCCTGTGGATCGGTTTTCCCTTTCTTTTCAGGCCCTTTCCCCATTTTTCCACAATCCACAACCACCTACTACTAAGACTACGATAAAATATATTCCTTCTTTTATGAGAGGAAAGAACGGAGGCCCCTATGAAATTCTCCTGTGAAAAAGCGCTGCTGCAATCCGCCATTGCCACCTCCTCCCGGGCCACCGCCCCCAAGAGCTCCATTCCGGCCCTGGAGGGAATTCTCTTGGAGGCGGATCAGGAGCTGCGTCTCACCGGCTTCAACCTGGAGACGGGTATCCGCACCGTAGTGCCCGCCGACGTGAGTGAGGGAGGCACCCTGGTCATCTCCGCCCGGCTTTTCGGGGACATCATTCGCCGGCTTCCCGACGATGTGGTCACCGTGTCCACCGAAAATCTCACGGTGCATATCCAGTGCGGCGTCAGTCAGTTCCACATTCAGGGCATTGATCCCGAGGAGTTCCCTGAGCTTCCCGCGGTAGAGCCTCAGAACGCCCTGGTCCTGCCCAGGGCCACCCTCTCGGACATGATCAACCGCACCCTCTTCGCCGTGTCCCAAAATGACGCCCGGCCCATTCTCACCGGCTCCCTTTTTGAGGTGGTGGGGGATCTTCTTACCGTGGTGTCCGTGGATGGACAGCGGCTGGCCCTGCGCCGGGAAAGGCTGGCTGAGGCCCCTGGCCGGGATTTCTCCTTTGTGGTTCCCGGCATGGCGCTGGGAGAGGTGCGAAGCATCTGCGGCGACGGGGATGAGACGGTCAGCATCACCACCGGCTCCCGCCACGTGCTCTTCCGCATGGGCTCCACTCTCCTGGTGACCCGGCGGCTGGAGGGGGAGTTCCTCAACTACCGCCAGTCCATCACCTGGAAGAACACCATCAGTCTGAAAGTAAATGTAAAGCAGATCATGACCTCCATCGACCGGGTGAGTCTGATCCTCCACGAAAACACCAAGAATCCCCTGCGCTGCATTGTGGGAGAGGGAATAATCTATCTCTCCTCGGTCACCGCCATCGGAAACGCCTCCGACGAGTGTCCCGTGGAGGGCAGCGGCGGAGATCTCCACATCGGCTTTAACCACCGCTTCCTTATGGAGGCCCTCAAGGCGGTGCCCACCGAGCAGTCCAAGCTTCTCATGGGCACCCCCTCCACCCCCTGCATCATCGTTCCCACCGAGGATCCCGCGGGGGAGGAGAGCTATCTGTTCATGGTGCTCCCCGTACGGATGAGCGCCAGCTGGGATAAGTAAGAAGCGCGGAGGGAAAGTGCGATCCAGCGACCACCTTGTACCACAGCGTGACAGCCTCGAAGGAGAAAACAGTATGGATGTAAAGATCACAACCGAGTTCATCAAGCTGGACGCCCTTCTGAAATTTGCGGGAGTGACGGAGACCGGCGGGGAGGCCAAGGAGGCCATTCAGGCCGGCGAAGTAAAGGTCAACGGGGAAGTGTGCGCCATGCGGGGAAAGAAGCTCCGGCCCGGCGACCGGGTGGAGCTGCCCGGGGTGGAGCTGGTGATTACATGATACTCAAGGCTCTGGAGCTGGATTTTTTCCGCAATTATGTCCATACGGAACTCTCCTTCTCCCCAGGCGTGAATGTGATCTGGGGCGAAAACGCCCAGGGCAAGACCAATCTGCTGGAGGCCGCCGCCTATCTCTCCTCCTGCCGGTCCCACCGGGCCCGGTATGACAGAGAGCTGATCCGCTTCGGTGTGGATCACGCTTTTTTAAAAGGAGAGGTCTTTTCCCACAGCCGGGACTTTACTCTGGAGGCCCGCCTCCACAGAGGGGAGCGGCGGCAGCTGTTTTCCAACGGGGTAAAGCTGAAGACCGCCGGAGAGCTGGGAGAGGTGTTCAACACCATCCTCTTCTGTCCGGAGGATCTCTCCCTGATCCGGGACGGGGCGGTGGAGCGGCGGCGGTTTCTGGACGACGCCATCTGTCAGCTCAGACCCCGCTATGCCGTGGCCCTGGCGGAATATAAACGACTCTATGAGCAGAAGACCCGCATTCTCCGGGATCAGGAGGAGAAGCCCTCTCTGCTGGAGACCCTGGATGATTTCAATCTCCGTATGGCCCAGGTGGGCGCTTATCTGATCCATTACCGGGCCCACTTCGTCAAGCGGTTGTCCGCTCTCACGCCCCCCATCCAATCGGATTTTTCCGGTGGTCGGGAACGGCTGTCCCTCCGGTATGAGACGGTGTCCACCGTCACGGATCCGGAGGCCGGCCCCAAGGTCATTCTGGAGCGGCTTTTGGAGCATCAGCAGACTCACAGAAGGGCGGAGCTGGAATCCCGGCAGTGTCTGTCCGGGCCCCACAAGGACGATCTGGCGGTGGAGCTGGACGGCCAGACGGCCCGGCAATTCGCCTCCCAGGGTCAGACCAGGACGGCGGCCCTCTCTCTGAAGCTGGCCTGCCGGGAGCTGTTCCGGGAGGAGACAGGGGAGTGGCCGGTGCTGCTGCTGGACGACGTGCTCTCCGAGCTGGACGCCCGCCGGCGGAGCTTTGTGCTGGAGCGTATCGACGGGGGCCAGGTGCTCATCACCTGCTGTGAGGAGACCGGCGCGATCCCCCCCGACGGAAGGCGCTTTCAGATCCGGGACGGGACGGTAAAGGAAGGATAGGACATGTATCTTCACTTGGGCCAGTCGGTGGTGACGCCCTACAAGGACATCATCGGTATTTTTGATCTGGACAATGCCTCCTGGTCCCACCGTACCCGCTCCTTTCTGGAGCGGGCGGAAAAGGAGGGAAGAGTGGTGAACGCCGCGGCGGACATTCCCCGCTCCTTTGTCCTGTGCCGGAAGGGAAGGGGAGAGAGCGTGATCTATCTCTCCCAGCTCTCCTCCGCCACCCTAAAGGGGCGGATGGAAAGCGACGGATTTTAAATAAAAAAGAGGGCAAAGCGGGGGAAAGTCCCTTGAGACAGGAGATTTTCCCGTGCTTTGCCAAGGAACAAGAGAAGTTCAGGAGGTAGTTTATGAGCGACGAATTGATGAAAGAGGAGCAGTGGCAGGACACTGTCACCCAGACCGAGCACGAGTACGGCGGCTCGGAGATCCAGGTGCTGGAGGGACTGGAGGCGGTCCGGAAACGGCCGGGCATGTACATCGGCTCCACCTCGGCCTCGGGCCTCCACCACCTGGTCTATGAGATCGTGGACAACGCCATCGACGAGGCCCTGGCGGGCTATTGTAAGCACATCACCGTGGATATTCTGCCTGGAAACGTCATCAAGGTCACCGACGATGGCCGGGGCGTCCCCGTGGACATCCAGCCCCAGACCGGCCGGCCCGCCCTGGAGGTGGTGTACACCGTTCTCCATGCCGGCGGCAAGTTCGGCGGCGGCGGGTATAAGGTCTCCGGCGGCCTCCACGGCGTGGGCGGCAGCGTGGTCAACGCCCTGTCCGAATGGATGGAGGTACGGGTCCACAAGAACGGCAACATCTACGAGGTGAAGTTTGCCCGGGGGGCCATGACCCAGGAGATGACCATCATCGGCTCCACCGACAAAACGGGTACCGAGGTGGTCTTCAAGCCCGACCCGGAGATGTTTACCGACACCACCGAGTACGACTACGACGTGCTCCACACCCGGATGCGGGAGGAGGCCTTCCTCAACGCCGGGCTCCACATCACCATCTCCGACCAGCGGGGGGAGGAGCCGGTGAGCGAGGCCATGTGCTTTGAGGGCGGTATCCGGGAGTTTGTCACCTTCCTCAACCGGAACAAGACCGCCCTCCACGAGGGGGTCATCTATGTCTCCGGCCAGAAGGACGACGCCATGGCGGAGCTGGCCTTCCAGTATAACGACAGCTACAACGAGACCATCCTCTCCTTCGCAAACAACGTCCACACCCCCGAGGGCGGCATGCACGAGGACGGCTTCAAGCGGGCCCTCACCGCCGTACTCAACAACTACGGCAAAAAATATAAGATTCTGAAAGAAGAGGACAAGGTCTCCGGCGAGGACTGCCGGGAGGGGTTGTGCTGCGTTATTTCCGTCAAGCTCACCGAGGCCCAGTTCGAGGGCCAGACCAAGGCCAAGCTGGGCAACAGCGAGATCCGCACTCTGGTCAGCGCCATCGTCACCGAAAAACTCACCGAGTTCCTGGAGGAGAACCCCGCCATCGGCCGGGCCATTCTGGACAAGGCCCTCACCGCCAACCGGGCCCGGGAGGCCGCCCGGAAGGCCCGGGAATCGGTGCGCCGCAAGACCGCCCTGGGGGGTGCCGCCATGCCCGACAAGCTCCGGGACTGCAACATCAACGACCCCACGGTGACCGAGATCTACATCGTGGAGGGCGACTCCGCCGGCGGCTCGGCCACCCAGGGCCGGGACTCCCAGTTCCAGGCCATCCTTCCCCTGTGGGGTAAGATGCTCAACGTGGAGAAGGCCCGGGCGGACAAGGTCTACGGCAACGACAAGCTCCAGCCCGTCATCACCGCCCTGGGGGCGGGGATCGGGGAGGAGTTTGACATCAACAAGCTCCGTTACCACAAGATCATCATCATGGCGGACGCCGACGTGGACGGCGCCCATATCCGTACCCTGCTTTTGACCTTCTTCTTCCGGTTCATGCGGCCTCTGGTGGAGGAGGGGTATGTCTACTCCGCCGTGCCCCCCCTCTTCAAGCTCAGCCGGGGCAAGACGGTGCGCCTTGCCTTCTCCGAGGAGGAGCGGGACGCCATCTCCGCCGAGCTCCGGGGGGACAACCCCAACGCCA
The DNA here is from genome assembly GCA_947651395.1 of uncultured Pseudoflavonifractor sp. Taxonomy (GTDB): domain Bacteria; phylum Bacillota; class Clostridia; order Oscillospirales; family Oscillospiraceae; genus Vermiculatibacterium. The sequence goes on from CANSYW010000008.1 coordinate 32,909, forward strand.
AGGTGGACATCTCCCGGTTCAAGGGCCTGGGCGAGATGGATCCCCACGAGCTTTGGGAGACCACCATGGATCCCGAGAAGCGGACCCTGCGCCGGATCACCCTGGACGACGCGGTGGCCGCCGACGAGACCTTCACCGTCCTCATGGGCGAGAAGGTGGAGCCGAGAAAAGAATTCATCGAGCGTAACGCCAAGTACGCCGTCAATCTGGACTACTAAGGAGGCGAATGACCAATGGCAAGCAAGCAGAGAAACCATGTGGACCCGGAGGAATTTCGCTATCCGGATCAGATCATTCAGGAGTCCCCTCTGGTTCCTGAGATGGAGCAGAGCTACATCGAGTACGCCATGAGCGTCATCAAGGGCCGGGCCCTCCCCGACGTGCGGGACGGCCTGAAGCCCGTCCACCGGCGTATTCTGTACGCCATGTACGAGGACAACCTGACCCACGACAAGCCCTTCAAGAAGTCCGCCACCTGCGTGGGCGACGTGCTGGGCCGGTACCACCCCCACGGGGACCAGTCGGTCTACGACGCCCTGGTCCGTCTGGCCCAGGACTTCTCCATGCGCTACATGCTGGTGGAGGGCCACGGCAACTTCGGCTCGGTGGACGGCGATCCCCCGGCGGCCTACCGGTACACCGAGGCCCGGCTCAGCAAAATTTCCGAGGAAATTCTCCGGGATCTGGAGAAGGAAACGGTGGACTGGGATCCCAACTTTGACGAGACCCGGAAGGAGCCCCGTGTCCTCCCCTGCCGGTTCCCCAACCTGCTGGTGAACGGCTCCTCGGGCATCGCCGTGGGCATGGCCACCAACATTCCCCCCCACAACCTGCGGGAGGTGATCGGGGCCTGCATCAAGGTGCTGGACGACCCGGAGGTCACCCTCCCCGACCTGATGGAGCATGTCAAGGGTCCCGACTTCCCCACCAGCGGCATTATTATGGGCCGCAGCGGCATCCGCTCGGCCTACGCCACCGGCCGGGGCAAGGTCATTGTTCGGGCAAGGACGGAGTTTGAGGAGTACGGCAAGGACCGGATCCGCATCATCGTCACCGAGCTTCCCTATCAGGTCAACAAGCGGATGCTCATCAAGTCCATGGCCGAGCAGGTGGAGGATAAGCGCCTGGAGGGCATCTCCGACATCCGGGACGAGACCGACCGGAACGGCATGCGCATCGTCATCGAGCTCAAGCGGGACGCCAACCCCCAGGTGGTGCTCAACCGCCTGTTCTCCCAGACCCAGCTCCAGTCCTCCTTCGCCATCAACATGCTGGCCCTGGTGGACGACCAGTCCCAGCCCAAGATCCTCTCCCTGCGGCACATCATCGACGAGTACCTGAAGTTCCAGGAGGAGATCATCGTCCGCCGCACCCAGTACGACCTGCGGAAAGCCCAGGAGCGGGCCCATCTGCTGGAGGGTCTGCTGGTGGCCCAGGACAACATCGACGAGGTCATCAAGATCATCCGCTCCTCCTACGACAACGCCAAGGAGAACCTGATGACCCGCTTTGGTCTGGACGAGGTCCAGGCCCAGGCCATCTGCGATATGCGCCTCATCGCCCTCCAGGGCCTGAACCGGGAGAAGCTGGAGAACGAGTACAAGGAGCTGGAGGAGAAGATCGCCTACTACAACCAGGTGCTCTCCGACGAGGGCCTGGTGAAGTCCATCCTGAAAGAGGAGCTCACCGCCGTGGCCGACAAGTACGGCGACGAGCGGCGCACCGAGATCCAGGATGTGGAGGACGAGATCGACATCGAGGATCTCATTGAGGAGGAAGACTGCGCCTTCACCCTCACCGCCGGGGGCTATATCAAGCGCCTGCCCGTGTCCACCTACCGGGCCCAGAAGCGGGGCGGCAAGGGCATCACCGCCATGGCCACCAAGGAGGAGGACTATGTGGATACGGTCTTCACCGCCTCCACCCACGACTATATCCTCTTCTTCACCAACATGGGCAAGGTACACCGGAAGAAGGGCTACCAGATCCCCGAGTCGGGCCGCACCGCCAAGGGTACCGCCATGGTGAATGTGCTGCCCCTGGAAGCGGAGGAGAAGGTCACCGCCATGATCCACCTGCGGGAGTTCCCCGAGGACAAATACCTGATGATGGTCACCCGAAAGGGCACGGTGAAGCGGATCCAGCTCTCCTCCATCTTCACCGCCCGGAAGGCGGGCATCCGCTGCATCACCCTGGATCCCGACGACGAGCTCATCGCCGTCCGGGAGACCGACGGCTCCGCCGCCATTCTTCTGGCCACCCACGAGGGCATGAGCATCTGCTTTAAGGAGACCGACGTGCGCTGTATGGGCCGGGACGCCTGCGGCGTTATGGGTATCCGCCTGCGCCAGGGGGACTATGTGGTGGGGGCCGCCCGGGCCAAACGGGAGCACTACGTCCTTATGGTCACCGAGAACGGCTACGGCAAGCGCACCGAGATGGACGAGTATATCCGGGGCGACGGGCCCCAGAAGCGGGGCGGCTACGGCCTGAAGGGCTATAACTGCACCGACAAGACCGGAGCCCTGGTGGGGCTCAAGGTGGTGGGGGAGGAAGACGACCTGCTGGTGATCAACGACGCCGGCGTCATCATCCGCATGGCCTGTTCCGACGTGAACTGCTACAGCCGGGGCGCCCAGGGCGTCAAGATCATGAACCTGCCCGACGGGGTCAAGGTCATCTCCATCGCCCGCACCGACCACGAGGAGGAGGCCGAGGAGCTGTCCGGGGCGGATATCCCGGAGACTCCGGAGGACGGGAAGGAATAACAACAGGGGCCGCCCCTTACCCGGGCGGCCCGTTCCCTCTTTGAAGGAGGCAAGAAAATGAAACGTAAAGTGACCTATCGGCCCAGCAAGGCCAGCTCCGTTATGGGGGGCGTCATGGGGGCGATCTTTGTGCTCATCGGGGTGTTTGCCGTCATCCCCACCTTTGGCCCCTTCGGCGTCTTTTGGACGCTGGCGGCCTGCGTCATTACGGGGATCAACCTCTATCATGCCTTCGGCAAGGGCTACATCGGCCCCAAGATCGAGATCGAGGACGAGGGCGGGGCCTCTGCCGAGAGCGCCGGGGAGCGGCTGAAAAAGCTCCAGTCCCTTTACGATCAGCGCCTCATCACCCCTGAGGAGTATGAGCAGAAACGGAAGGAAATCCTGGAAGAGCTATGAAAACAGTGACCATTTACACCGACGGGGCGTGCTCGGGGAATCCCGGCCCCGGGGGCTGGGGAGCCATCCTTCAATACGGAAAATTCCAGAAGGAGCTCTCCGGAGGAGAGGAGCAGACCACCAACAACCGCATGGAGCTCACCGGGGTCATCACCGCCCTGGAGGCTTTGAAGGAGCCCTGTGTGGTGGAGCTTTACTCCGACTCCAAATATGTTATCGACGCCCTTCAAAAGGGATGGGCCAAGGGCTGGAAGGCCAGGGGCTGGATCAAGCCGGACAAGAAGCCCGCGCTGAATCCGGATCTGTGGGAGCGGCTTTTGGAGCTGTGCGGCTATCACACCGTCCACCTCCACTGGGTCAAGGGCCACGCGGATAATGAGTTCAATAACCGTTGCGACGAGCTGGCGGTTGCGGAGAGCCAGAAGTTTAAGAAATGAGGCGTGGCCCTTGGGGCCCCGCAAAGCGGGGCGGCGCGGTAAGCGCCGTGAATCTCGGAGCAAAGCGGAGAGTTCGCGCAGGCGGAATTCATTTCCGCCGAGCATTTTAAGTAAAAAGGGGCCCCCCGCACGGCGGAAGCCGGGTGGGGATCCACGCGGATAATGAGTTCAATAACCGTTGCGACGAGCTGGCGGTTGCGGAGAGCCAGAAGTTCAGAAAATGAAAAAAGTACCGCCGTTATAAAAACGGCGGTACTTTTTTGTGTGATCAAAGTTACAGATTTTTGGCCACATCCTCCAGGTAGTTGGGGGAGAGGCTCTCCACCTGGCCGGCGTCGCAGGCCTTGGCCAGGGAGGGGTCTATGGGCAGACGGGCCAGGACGGGGAGCTTGTGGGCGGCGGCGATCTCCTCAATGTGGCTCTCGCCGAAGATAAAGTGCTGCTTGCCGCAGTCGGGGCAGCGGAAATAGCTGTAGTTTTCCACCAGGCCCAGAATGGGAAGCTTCATCATCTCGGCCATCTTCACCGCCTTCTCCACGATCATGCTCACCAGCTCCTGGGGGGAGGTGACCACGATGATGCCGTCCACGGGCAGGGACTGGAACACGGTGAGGGGCACATCTCCCGTTCCCGGGGGCATGTCCACGAACATGTAGTCCACATCCCCCCACTGCACGTCGGACCAGAACTGCTTGACGGTGCCGGCGATGAGGCTGCCCCGCCAGACCACGGGGTCGGACTCATTTTCCACCAGCAGGTTCAGGCTCATGAGCTTGACCCCCGTGCCGGTGGAGACGGGGAGGATGCCGTAGTCATCCCCCATGGCCCGCTCATGGACGCCGAAGGCCTTGGGGATGGAGGGGCCGGTGATATCGGCGTCTAGAACGGCGGCCTGCCTGCCGCTTTTCTGCACCGCGGCGGCCAGGGAGGCGGTGACCAGGCTCTTGCCTACGCCCCCCTTGCCGGACATGACGGCAATGACCTTCTTCACATTGGAGTTGGGATTGGCCTTGGCCCGGAAGTCAAATTCCTCCGTGCGCTCGCCGCAGCTCTCACCGCAGCTGGAACAGTCGTGGGTACATTCTGCCATGATAAACTTCTCCTTTTCGTATTTTAATAGTAAGGCTGTATCAAGCGCCGCAATGGCCTGGTCGCTTGGGGTTCTAACTCCGCCGACTTCACAAAATTTGCTTTGGGACGATTGGGCGTGTCCCGCCGCAAATTTCGTTCCGCTCTGTCGTTAGCCCCCAAGCAGGCCATTGCTCTGCTCTTATTTGTATTTATAACTTCCCCCGCCGATGAACTCCCGGAGCAGGGAGTTTTTGGCCACCAGGCCGGGGTCGATGGCCTCAAAGGCGTCGAAGGCGGCGATGAGATCCAGCAGCTCGCTCCGGCGGGCGTTCTCCTGGGGCACCGCCTTCAGGATGGGCAGGGCGTAGTTTTTCATCACAGACACCTCGTAGGGCAGGGAGGAGTCGAAGATGATGTCGGCGCTTTGCTTGTAGGGGGAGATGTAGAGCTTTTCTCCCCGGCGGACGTTGGCCCACATGGCAAGGGTCTCGCTGACGTCGGTGCCCCGGAAGTTGTAGTCCCGCACCGCCCTTCTGGTCAGCCGCATCCAGGTGCCCTTGAAGCGCAGCGCGCCGTCCTCCATCACGTTGGAACGGGCGGAGATATAGAGCTTGGTGGCCTCGGGATGGGGCCCGGCAATGCCGGGACCAAGGGCGTGGATCCCCTCAAAGATGGCGATCTCATTTTTCTCCAGCTTCAGGGGCCGGCCCCGGGCATCGTTGCGCATCTGGCGGGCAAACTCGAACTTGGGGACGGTGACCTCCTCTCCCCGGGAGAGCTTGGTGAAGGTCTCGTCCAGCAGCTGCGCGTCCAGCATTTGGGGGGACTCAAAGTCGATGTCCCCCTCGGGGGTGCGGGGCGCGGTCTTCCGGTCCAGAGTCTTGAAGTAGTTGTCCAGGGCCACGGTGTGGGTGTTGATCCCCCGCTTTTCCAGCTCCTCCTCGATCTTCAGGGCGGTGGTGGTCTTCCCCGAGCCGGAGGGGCCGGAGAGGAGAACGATGGGGCTGGTTTTCATCCGGGCCTGGATCTTGTCTGCGGCGGCGGCGATCTTTTTTTGATAGTCGGCGTCGCAGTCCCGGAGAAAGGCCTCCGGATCGGCCAGAACGGCCGCGTTGATCTCCTGCAGCTGATATGCCATGGTCAGTCTCCTTTCATCTCCCCGCAAAGCCGCTCCGGCTTTGTGGGGGCCCCGAGCAACAGGAAGGGGGTCAGAATGCTCTTCCCGGCGCATATTTTTTCCAGATCCCGCAGATATTCCTGGGGGTACTTGGGGTTTGCCAGGCGCTCCAGCTTGCCTGTGCCGGGCCAAACCAGCTTGCTCACCCCGCCGCCCCCCAGGGCCAGAACGGTGTGGAGCTCCTCCATCATGGCGATGTTGTAGAGGCTGGCAAAGCCCGGCCTGGCCCAGCCCACGTTTTCAAAGGAGCCGGACATGTACTTCTGCCGGTAGAGGTAGTAGGGCTCGTACCCGGCTGTGCGCAGGGCCGCCCAAGCGGCGTCCAGCATTTTTTCCACCGCCGCCCCTCCGGGAAGGTCGGCCCCCTCCTCCATGAGTCGGGAGCCTTTTTTCAGGGCCAGGGTGTGGACGGTGATGTTCTCGGGCTCCAGGGCCATCACCTGGTCCAGGGAGGCGGCAAAGCCCTCCGGGGAGTCCCCGGGCAGCCCGGCGATGAGATCCATATTCACGGCAAAGTCCCCGGCGGCGCGCACCTGTTCATAGGCCCTGCGGATATCTTCCCCTGTGTGGTGGCGGCCCATACGGGCCAGCACGGCGTCGTCCATGGACTGGGGATTGACCGATATCCTGCCCACCCCGTGGCGGGAAAGGACCTGGAGCTTTTCCGGGGTGACGGTGTCGGGCCGGCCGGCCTCCACGGTGAACTCGGTGCAGCCGGCCAGGGGCAGATGCTCCTCCGTAGCGGAGAGAATGGCCTCCAGCTGCTGATGGGACAGGGTGGTGGGGGTGCCGCCCCCCATATAGACGGTGCGGACGCTCCGGCCGGCGTCTTTGAGTACCCTGCCCAGAGCCTCGATCTCCCGGCACAGTCCCCGGGTAAAGGGCTCCACCAGAGGAAGGCACTTGTCTACCGCCGCCGAGATGAAGGAGCAGTAGGCGCACCGGCTGGGGCAGAAGGGAATGCCCACATAGATCGAGACCTCCTCCGGTCTCAGGGCGGACTTGGCCGCCACACTGTGTTGGGCGCAGTCCAGGGCCAGCTGGGCGCGGAGGGGGGAGACGCGATAGGTCTTCTCCAGCTCCTTTTGGGCCTGCTTGGGGGTGGCCCCTTCCCAGAGAGCCCTGGTGGGCAGCTTGGTGGGCCGCACCCCGGTGAGGCTTCCCCAGGGCAGGTCGTGGCCCAGCAGGGCGCTGCCGGCGTTGTAAAAGGCCTGCTTCAGGGCGCGCTGGACGGTGTGGTAGACCGCCTCGGGGGCCTCGTCCAGCTTTTCGCTGGGGAAGCGCACCACGCCGTTATACCATCCGTTGGCCCGGAAGACCAGGGCGCTCATATTGGTGAGCTTTTTCCCCCGGTGGAGGGTGAAGACGACGGCGTTATCCTCTCCCACAAGGCTTGTGGGCGGGGGGGCGTCCGGATATTCGGGCCGCTCTTCCGGGAAGAGGGTGAGCATCATCTGCTCGGCGGCGTAGCGGTAGCGCTCCGTGTCCCAGTTCACATTGTCTGAGGTGAGCCAAAGCTTCATTTACGCGGCCTCCTTTCACACAAAGGGGCCGGGATCAGCCCTCCATGGCCATTTTCAGATAGGGATTGTCCCGCCGCTCCTGCTCCAGAGTGGTAAAGCGATCGTGTCCGGGGAAGGCCCGGAAGTCCCCCTCCAGCCGGGCCAACCGTCCGAGGGAGAGCATGAGCTCCTCATAGCTGCCCCCGGGCAGATCGGTGCGGCCGCAGGAGGAGGCAAAGAGGGTATCTCCGGTGAACAGGGCGTCCCGGCAGCGCAGACACACCGAGCCCTTGGTGTGGCCCGGGGTGGAGAGCACCTCCACCTGGAGGGAGCCCAGAGGGATCACGTCCCCTTCCCTCCACAGCTTTACGCCGGAGAGGGCGGCGGTATTCCCCAGAGGGTCGGTGTTGTTGGCGTCTCCCGGGTGGAGGTACACCGGCAGGTCGGGCATGGCCTTTTGCAGCGCGGCCACCCCGCCGATGTGGTCAAAGTGGCCGTGGGTGAGGAAGACGGCGCGTAGGGTCAGGCCGTTGTCCGCGCACAGGCTCAGCAGGGTTTGGGTCACATCGTCCCCGGGGTCGATGACGGCGGCGGCGCCGCTGTGCTTATCCGCCAGAAGATAGCAGTTGGTATATACGGAGGGGATAAAAATATGCTTGATATCCATTTTGTATTTACCTCACAGGGTGTCGGTGTCCAGAAGGATGGTCACCGGGCCGTCATTTTGGGAGAAGACCTGCATGTCCGCCCCAAACTCCCCGTGTTCCACATGAAAGCCTCTGGCCTCACACTGGGCCAGAAACCGCTCATAGAGGGGGATGGCCACATCGGGCCTGGCCGCCCCGGAGAAGCCGGGACGCCGGGACTTGCAGTCGGCAAAGAGGGTAAACTGGCTGATGACCAGCAGAGAGCCCCCCACCTGTTCCAGATTCAGGTTCATCTTCTCGTTCTCGTCCTCAAAGATCCGCAGGCCGCAGATCTTGTCGCACAGCTTGTCGCAGGTGGCCTCGGTATCGTTGGGGCCCACCCCCAAAAGCACCAGGAAGCCGCCCTCGGTCTTGCCGTTGACCTTACCGTCGATCTCCACCCGGGCGTTCTTTACCCGTGTCACCACAGCGCGCATAAACGATCCCCTTTCCGGTCCGGGCCGCCGAAAACGGCGGCCGCTCTTTATGGTAATTAATTATTATATTATATTGCCCCCAAAAGGTCAACCTGCCCCATCGCTTGACAAACGGCGGCGCTCGTTATAGAATAACCAAAGGCCGTAAGGACAAACTGAATACAGGGGCGCTGGACGCAAGTCCGGCTGAGATGCAGGAGCGTATTGCCGCTCCCGGTCCCTTGAACCTGATCCGGGTAATGCCGGCGTAGGAAGCGATTTCAGACGATCATTGTCTCTTTTCGTACCGCAACGCGCTTTTCCCCGGTTTGCGCCTGCGGTACTTTTTGTAAAGAGAGGCAAAATTATGGAAAAGACATCTATGTCCCATGACCGCGTCCGTGCGATGGTGGAGGCCGCTTTGATGCTGGCTCTGGCCTATGCGCTGGACAACTTCGTCCCGCCCTTCTACCGCTTTCCCCAGGGCGGATCCATCGACCTGTCCATGCTCCCCATTCTGGTCTACTGCCTGCGCTGGGGCCCCAAGTGGAGCCTGAGCTGCTGCTTTGTCAACGGCGTACTCCAGTATTTCCTGGGCGGCGGCATTGCCATCTCCTGGCAGTCTATGCTGCTGGACTACGTGGTGGCATATACCCTGGTGTTCACCTGCGGCTTCGCCGCGGGGAAGAAGCTGGGCTGGCTGTGGGGGCCCATTATCGCCACGCCGGGCCGCTGGCTCAGCCTGACCCTGTCCGGAGCTCTTTTGTGGTATATGTACATGCCTGAGTCCTTCCTGGGCCTACCCATGACCAACGCCTGGGTGTATTCCGCCCTGTTCAACGGGGTGTTCTGCCTGCTGGTTCTGGCGGTGGATCTGGTGGCCCTGGGCCTGCTGCAGAGCGTGCCCGCCGTTCGCAAACAGATACTGAAGAAACAGAATTGAGGATTGATGCTATTGGGTACCGGTAAATTCAGCGGCGTACTGTTGGCCACCGACTTTGACGACACCTACTTTCCCGAGTCTGGCGTCCTGCCGAGGGCCAATCTGGAAGCGGTGGAGTACTTCAAGGCCCAGGGGGGCCTGTTCACCATCTCCACCGGCCGGGCCCACCGCACCTTCTCCCCCTTTCTGTCCATGGCCCCGGTGAATGTTCCGGTGATCCTCTCCAACGGCGCACAGCTCTATGACTTTGAAAAGGACGAGATGGTGCTGGAGACCACCCTTCCCACCACCATCGCCGCCGACCTTGCCGCCCTTGTGGAGAGGCACCCCACGGTGAGCCTGGAGGCCTACCACGGGGAAGAGGTGTACATCTGGAACCCAAACAGGTGGACACGGCACCACCTGAAAAAGGCCCGAACCGACGCTGTGGAGTGTCCCATCCTGGAGATGCCCCAGCCCTGGGGCAAAGCGATCCTGCACCAGGACAGGGAGCTGCTCCTCCCCGCCCAGGCGGATATCCTCCGCCTCTGGCCGGAGCGGTACGAGGCCATCTTCTCCAACGCCCACATGCTGGAGCTGACCGCCAAGGGAAGCACCAAGGGGGGCATGGTGCTGGAGCTGGCCCGGCGGCTGGGGGTGGAACGGGAGCACATCTACTGCGCCGGGGACAACCAGAACGACATCCCCATGCTTGCCGTCTCCGCCGTCCCCTTTGCCCCCGCCAACTGTGCCCAGGAGGTGAAGGACTGGGGCGCTAAGCTCCTGCCGGTCTGTGAAGAGGGGGCCATCGCCGCCCTCATCGGGGAGCTGGACAAGCGATATTGAATCTGCCGGGCCTTCCACAGAGGAGGGCCCGGCCCTTTTTCCCCACAAAATATTTGCCAGGGAGGAAAATTTTTGCTATACTGGAGCAAACAACGGGGCGGGGAGGGGAGACCATGAACGTTAGCCTGATCGGAATGCCCGGCGCGGGGAAGTCCACCGTGGGCGTTCTGCTGGCCAAGCGGCTGGGGTATGATTTTCTGGATACCGACCTGCTCATCCAGCGGCAGGAGGGGGCCCTGCTCCAGACGGTGCTGGATCGGCTGGGCGCCGAGCGGTTTCTGGACACCGAGGCGGAGGTCATCGCCCGGCTGGACTGCCGCAATACCGTCATTGCCCCCGGCGGCTCCGCCGTGCTCCGGGAGCTGGGGGCCGGCAGCCTGAAACGGCTGGGGCCTGTGATCCTGCTGGATCTGCCCTGCCGCGCCCTGGAGCGCCGGCTGGGGAATCTGGCCACCCGGGGGGTGACCCTGGAGCCCGGGCAGACACTGGAGGATCTTTACGAATACCGCCGGCCCTACTACCAAAAGTACGCCGACTTTACCGTGAACGCCGACCAGCCCACCACGGAGCACACGGTGGAGCAGGTGCTGGCGGTCCTGGGGAAGTTGTAATTTTCTTCCAGATGTGGTATACTGATAGCGTGTGCTCCACGGGGGCCGGCCCCACCGCCGCCTCCCCTAAAAAACGGTAGCTTCACGGCATGGCCGTGTATAGGCCCCTCAAGCGGAAGGAGGGGCCCGGCGGAGACGCCGCTATAGGGTTCCGCTCTCTCACCCTCCGGGACGCGCGATACGCGCGCCCCCGCTTTGCTGTGGGAGATATTTGACAAAAGGAACGTTTTTATGACCTTTCAAGACCTGGGGCTCTGCCCCGAGATCCTCTCCGCCCTGCGGGACATGGACTATGAAAAGCCCTCTCCCATCCAGGCCAAGGCCATCCCCCCCGCCCTTCAGGGGCGGGACGTGCTGGGCTGCGCCCAGACGGGGACGGGAAAGACCTGCGCCTTTGCCACCCCCATCCTTCAGCAGCTCAGGCAGCGCCCCGTCAAAGGCCGGCCCATCCGCGCCCTGATCCTCACCCCCACCCGGGAGCTGGCCCTGCAGATCCAGGAGAGCTTTGAGCACTACGGGAAGAACCTGCCACTGCGCTCCGCCGTCATCTTCGGCGGGGTGGGCCAGCAGCCCCAGGTGGATAAGCTCAAGGCCGGAGTGGACATTCTGGTGGCCACCCCCGGCCGGTTGGAGGATCTGCACGGCCAGGGCTTCATCCATGTGGAAAACCTGGAGATCTTTGTGCTGGACGAGGCCGACCGGATGCTGGACATGGGCTTTATCCATGACGTGCGCAAGATCCTGAAATGGATCCCCCAGAAGAAGCAGACCCTGTTCTTCTCCGCTACCATGCCCCCCGAGGTACAGGGGCTGGTGGATCAGCTGCTCACTGACCCGGTGAAGGTGGCGGTGGATCCGGTGTCCTCCCCGGTGGAGGTCATCGACCAGCGGCTTTTCTACGTGGACCGGCCCAACAAGTCCAAGCTGCTGGCTATGCTCATCAAGCACCCCGACGTAAAAAACGCCCTCATTTTCACCCGCACCAAGCACGGGGCCAACAAGGTGGCGGGCGACCTGCAAAAGGCGGGGATCCCCTCGGCGGCCATCCACGGCAACAAGAGCCAGACCGCCCGGCAGCAGGCCCTCAGCGATTTCAAGGCGGGACGGGTCAAGGCTCTGGTGGCCACCGACATCGCCGCCCGGGGCATCGACATCGAGGAGCTCTCCCATGTGTTCAACTACAATCTGCCCGACGTGCCCGAGACCTATGTCCACCGGATCGGCCGCACCGGCCGGGCGGGCCACGGCGGCGCTGCCATCTCCTTCTGCGAGTTCGGGGAGAAGGAGCTTCTGGCCCCCATCGAAAAGCTCTTAAAAAAGCCCATCCCCGTGGTGGAGGGACATCCCTTCCCCATGGAGAACTTTGAGGCCCCCAAGCGGGATAAGCACGGCAAGATCGTCAACGCCGACGACGCAGAGGCCCGCCAGGCCGCCCGGGAGAGGAAGGCGAAGCGTGAGCATAGCTGCGCCCCGGCGGATGGACTGGAGCGAGGGCGAGCGACGCCCCCAAAGGGGGCAAAGACCAGCCCGAGTCGTAGGGAAGCCGCCGGGAAAAGCGCAGCCAATGCGAGCGTGACACCGCCACGTTCTCAGCAGTCCCAGCCCACCCAGCCCCCGCAGGGGGGACGCGGCATCCCTAAGGCGGCGGAGCCGCCAAGGGCTGCCCAGCCCCCGCAAGGAGGACGCGGCATCCCTAAGGCGGCAGAGCCGCCAAGGGCTGCCCAGATCCCCGCGGCCGGGAAGCGGAAGGCCTCGGGCTACAAGCCCAGCAAGACCCTGGACGAGGCCCTCACCGCCGTAGCGCCCAAGGGCCTTGGGGAGGATCCCGACAAGGCCGCCGCCTTTGCCGCCTGGATGGCGGAGGAGCAGGCCATTCAGGCCAAATATTACCGGGACGCCCTGGCGGGGGATGAGGTGATGGACGCCACCGCCCGCCTGCTGGCCCCCAAGGGCAAGAGCGCCGGACGGGAGGGCCCGGCCCCCGGGGGAGAGCGGTCCCGCCGCCGGGGCGAGGCTCCCCGGAGCGAGACCCCCGCCAGGGAAAAGGACAAGCCCCGGGGAAAGAAAAAGGCCCCTGAGGCGGCGGAGCCCAAGTCCGCCGGTCAGCGGAAGGGGCCCGGCCGGGGAAAGGGCAAGCCGCCTGCCGCCCCCCAGGAAGGCCCGGCGCCCCGCCAGGAGAAGGGGAAAAAGGATCGGCCCCAGCGCCGGGGCGGCCGTGGCCGCGGCCCCATGGAGGTGACCCTCCGCCTGGGCAGTCAGAAGGACTCCACCGAGCAGCAGGGCAGCCTGATGCGTCCCTACTACTTCAATCCCGACGAGGACTGAATAAAAAAGTCTGCCGCGAGATGATCCCGCGGCAGACTCTTTTTTTGCTTTATTCCTTGGTGAAGTAGGCGATGCCCGTGGCCCCCGGGCCGGCGTGGGTACCCACCACGCTGCCGATCTCGCCCTCCCGGATCTGAACACTGGGGAGGAGGGGCAGGAAGAAGGCCTCGCACTCGGCCATCAGCTCCGGGGCGTCGGTGTGGGCAAAGGCCACGGGGAGGGAGAGATCCACAGGCTCCTCCTCCAGCTTTCTGGCCATCCACTGGTAGCCGCCCTTGCGGCCCCGGGACTTGCCGGCGGCCTCCACCACGCCGTCACGGACGTTGAGGATGGGGGTCACCCCCAGCACGCCGCCCACCATGGCGGTGGCGGCGGAGATGCGTCCGCCCATTTTCAGGTATTTCAGCGTCTCCACCACGGCGTAGAGCCGCAGACGGGGAATGAGCTCACCCAGTCCGGCCACGATCCCCTGGACGTCCTTTCCCTCATCCCGGAGCCTGGCGGCCATCTCCACCAGAAGGCCCAGGCCAAAGGTGACGGTGGTGGAGTCCACGATGTGGATCCGTTCCTCGCCCAGGATCTGCCGGGCGATCATGGCGGACTGGAAGGTGCCGGAGAGCTGGGAGGAGAGGAAAACGCCCACGATCTCGTCTCCCTGCTCCAAACAGGGGCGGAACCGCTCCACAAACTCGTCGGGATTTACCTGGGCGGTGTGGGGCAGCTCCTGGGCCGCCCGGAGCCGGGCGTAGAAGTCGGCGTTGGTCAGGTCTATCCCGTCCCGGAAGCTCTCGTCGCCGAAATGTACGCTGAGGGGGATCACCTCCACGTTCAGCTCCTTCTGGCGCTGGGGGGAGAGCTCGCAGGTGCTGTCGCTGAAAATGCGGATCATAAAATCGTCTCCTTTTTGGAATAGTTGGCACGGAAAAAGGCGGTGAGGCCCCGCAGGGCGGTCACCAGGGTCTGGGCCTGGTCGTCGCTGAGCTGGGCCAGGGCTCCGTCCACCATCTCCCGGTGGAACCGGGCGTGGGCGGCGTTGGCCCGGCGGGCCTTCTCGGTGGGGAAGATGCGCACCGCCCGCCGGTCGCTCTCGTCCCGGTGGCGCTCCAGGTAGCCCTTCTTCTCCAGCAGTCCTACGGCGGTGGTCAGGGTCCCGGCAGTCACCCGCTGGGCGGCGGCAATGGCGGTGGAGCGGTTGTCCCGGCGCTCGTCCACGGCCCGGCAGACCTCCTCAATGAGGTGGAGCTCCCGGAGGGACAGGTCGTCAAACTGGCCGGACAGACAGTCCTCCTCGATCTTCAGGATCTCGTCGAAGACCTCTACCAGAAAGCGGTTGCAGGTCTCCCTTCTGTTTTCCATTGGGATCCCTCCATTCTTTTGAAGATCAAATTATTTGGACATCAAAACAGTTAGGAGTATACACGGAATTACTTTGATTGTCAAGATAAATTTTGCGATTCCCTCCGGCGGGGGCCACGGCGGGCCAAGGGCAGAAAAAAGCCTCCCCCTTTCGGGGGAGGCCAGAGCCCGTGAGGGCTTTCTTATTCCTCTTGGTGGGTGGTGATCGTGGCTGAAGACCGCTTTTGCGGCCCCCTGATGGCGGATGATGTCCGCCTTATTCTTCCTCGTGGGCGGTGACCGCGATATGCAGCTCGTCCAGCTGTGCCTGGGTCACCTCGCTGGGGGCGGACATCATCAGATCCTGGGCATTCTTGTTCATGGGGAAGGGGATGATCTCCCGGATGGAGTCCTCGCCGGCCAACAGCATCACCATCCGGTCCACCCCGGGGGCGATACCGGCGTGGGGGGGCGCGCCGTAGGTAAAGGCGTTATACATGGCGGGGAACTTGCTCTTCACGTCCTCCTCGCCCAGACCCACCAGGCGGAAGGCCTCCACCATGATCTCCGGGTCGTGGTTGCGCACGGCGCCGGAGGAGAGCTCCACGCCGTTGCACACCAGGTCGTACTGGTCGGCGGTGATGGCCAGGGGGTCGAGGGCCCCCTTAGCGGCCTTGTCCAGCACCTCCAGGCCGCCCGAGGGCATGGAGAAGGGATTGTGGCAGAACTCCAGCGCGCCGGACTCCTCCCCGATCTCGTACATGGGGAAGTCCACGATCCAGCAAAACTCATAGCGCTCTTTGTTAAAGTGGTTGGGGCAGAAGGCGCCCAGCATCTTCACAAGGACGCCGGCGGTCTTCTGGGCGGCGCCCTTAGGCCCGGCGGAGAGGCCCACGAAGGTGTTGGGCTTCAGGCCCAGGGTCTTGACCACCTCGTCCTTCTTCTCCTGAACGAACTTGGAGATGCCGCCCACCAGCTCGCCGCTTTCGTCCATGCGGAACCAGTAGGCCTTGCTGCCCGCCTGCACCTCCACGTCGGCGCACAGCTTGTCGATCTGCTTCCGGGTGCCCTCGAAGTCGGAGACCACCACCGCCTTGACGGTGTTGCCGGCAAAGGGCTCGAAGCCGCACTCAGCGAGCAGCCCGGTGGCGTCGGCGACGGTGAGGTCGATGCGCAGGTCGGGCTTGTCGGAGCCGTACTTCTCCATAGCCTCCAGATAGGGGATGCGCAGGAAGGGGGCGGGGGAGGCGGTATCGTACTTGCCGTACTTGGCAAAGATGGGGGGCAGCACGTCCTCCAGCACGGCGAACACGTCCTCCTGGCTGGCAAAGGCCATCTCCATGTCCAGCTGGTAGAACTCGCCGGGGGAGCGGTCTCCCCGGGCGTCCTCGTCCCGGAAGCAGGGGGCGATCTGGAAGTACTTGTCAAAGCCGGAGGCCATGAGCAGCTGCTTGAACTGCTGGGGGGCCTGGGGCAGGGCGTAGAACTTGCCGGGGTGCTTCCGGGAGGGCACCAGATAGTCTCTTGCTCCCTCGGGGGAGGAGGCGGTGAGGATGGGGGTGGTGATCTCCATGAATCCGTGGTCGATCATGGACGCGCGCAGGGCGGCAATGACCTGGGAGCGGAGGATGATGTTCCCCTTCACCTCGGGATTGCGCAGATCCAGATAGCGGTACTTGAGCCGGGCGGTCTCGTCGGCCTCCCGGCTGCGGCTGACCTGGAAGGGCAGCTCATTGTGGCGGCACTTGCCCAGCACGGTGAGGGCGGAGGGCACCACCTCAATGTCGCCGGTGGGCAGCTTGGGATTTTTGCTGTCCCGCTCCCGGACAAGGCCGGTGACCTGGACGGTGGACTCCTTGTTGAGGGCCTTGAAGGCCTTCACCATGTCCTCGGTCTCGCACACCACCTGAGTGACGCCGTAGAAGTCCCGGAGCACGGCGAAGCCCAGGCCCGCGCCCACCTCCCGGAAGTTCTCCAGAAAGCCGGACAGGGTGACGGTCTCACCGGCGTTGTCCAGCCGCAGGGCCCCGCAGTTGTGAGAGCGGTAGGCTGTCTTGCACTGATCCATTCAAATCATCTCCAAAATGTATTTTTTCTTTTATTTATAACGAAATGTATGATTCAGGAGGAAGCGCTCAGGGTGGACAGAAAGGCGTTGTAGACCGTGGGCACGTCGATGGCGGCAAGGGCGGCCTCATTCACGGTCACCTGGGCCTGCTGGGCCAGGGAGGTGAGAAGCTGATCCAGCACCTCCTGCCGGAGGGCGGCGATGAGGTCGGGGTGCCCCGCCGGATCCAACCGCCAGATGATGTGGTAGCCGAACTGGGACTGTACCGGCTCCTTGGAGTACTCCCCGATGGCCAAGGCCTGGGTGCCCTTTTCAAACTCGGGGACCATCTCCCCGGAGGAAAAGAGGTAGCCGTCCGGGTTCTGGGCCATGCCGGGATCCTGACCGAAGACCTGGAGCAGGGCGTCAAACTGGTCCAGGGTGGGCACCGCCTCCAGCCCGTCCAGCACCGCCTGGGCGGTGTCCGGGTCGGGGCAGAGGATATGCTTGGCCCGCAGGAGCCCGTACTGCTTGGCATAGGTCTGGAGGGTCTCCTGGGAGGGGTTGGGGGTGAGCTGCTGAGCCAGCTGATCCATGGGGCAGCCCAGCTCCTCGGCCACGGCCTCCGCCAGGGTCTGATAGACCGCCTCGGTCTGGGCGGCGGAGAGGATATAGGGGGCGGGGGCGCCTATGTTATAGGTCTGGTTCCAGTCCAGCCTCTGGCCGGAGCTGGCGGAGAGCTGGTAATCCATGTCGTAGGCGATCATGCAGATCATATGCTCCAGAAGTTCCCGGCTGACGCTCCTGCCGTTCACCGTCATCACCGTGTCCGCCCCCGGGGTGGACACGGTGGGCGCCTCCTGGGGAATGAAGGGCTGACGCAGAGCGGGGTCGGCGATCCGGGCCACCATGGTCGCCACCTCGGCCCGGGTGAGCTCACCGGCGGCATGGAAGGTGCCGTACTTGTCCACCCCGGTAAGGATGCCGGCGTTGTAGAAGGCCAGCAGGCTTGGGTCGCTGGTGTCGGGCAGGGCGGTGATGGCGTTGATGGGGGCAAGCTCACTGGCGGGGGTCACCGCCGAGAGCAGGTCGAAAAACTCCTGCCGGGTGGCGTTCTTGGTGGGCTCGGGTACGGCCACGGCGTTGACGGTCAGATAGTCCACATAGTCCTGATACCACAGCCGGGTCTGGCCGGCCAGGGGGGTGGCGCTGGGGATGGGCTCTCCGGTGACGGCCTCCCGCAGCCGGGCGGCAATGGCGGCGCACTCGGCCACCGTCATGGTGCCCTGAGGGGAGAAGCGATCTGTTCCGGTGCCCTTCATCAGCCCGGTCTCATAGCACTGTTTCACCGAGGTGTAGTACCAGCTCCCCTGATCCACATCGGAAAATCCGGGATAGGCGTTCACCGCCGGAAAGCTTCCCGCGGCCAGGGCGGCGGGGGTGAGCAGGGCGGCGCATAGCAGGGCGCACAGCAGTTTCTTTTTCATCCGGTTCTCCCTTCTGTACGGTGGAACTCCTTATGCCAGTCTGTTCTGATCGGGGGCCAGGGTCACGCCGGTGAGGTCGATGAGTCGGGCGTAGTAGACCTGCACGTCAAAGTCCTTGTAGGCCTGGGTCCCCTGGGCCGGGGTGACGCCCAAAGCCGTCAAGGAATCGTCCTTTACATGGTTCAATACCGACTTTCCGTCCGTCCAGACGTAGTGCCAGTTGAATTCATTCCCCAGGGCGGCCTCCCAGGCGGCGATGGCGTTGTTCACCGTAATGAGGTATTCCGCTGCCGTGACCCCGGTGTCAAACATCACTGTGCCGGGCGTCAGGCAGGCGGCGGTGAAGGGGGAGTAGTCTTCGGGGACAAAGGTCTTGCGCAGCTCGGGCCTGGCCATCCGGGCCGCCATGGCGGCGGCCTCCGAGCGGGTGAGGGTCTTGTCCCCGGCGAAGGTGCCGTACTTGTCGGTGCCGGTGAGGATGCCCCAGTTATAGAACCGCAGGATCACGGCGTCCTCTCCCACGTCGGGCAGATCCTCATGGGCGATCTCATTGACGGCGGAAAATTCATCCTCGCTGCCGTCGGCGGCCAGGGCCATGAAGACCAGGAAGTCGCGGCGGGTGGCGGGGGCCTCAAAGAGGGCCTTGTCATCCCACGGAATGCTTCCGTAGTAGCTGGAGCCGCTCTCCTGGGCGGCCTCCATCAGGTAGTCGGCATAGTTCTGATACCAGGGCAGGCCCGGCTGGGCGGCGGGGATGGGGTCGCCGGTAAACGCCTCCCGCAGCCGGGCGGCCAAGGCGGCGCACTCGGCGGAGGTGAGGGTCTTCCCCGGCTCAAAGCCCTTGTCGGTGCCCTTCATCAGCCCGATCTCGTAGCAGAGCCTGGCGGTGTCGTAAAACCAGTCGTTTTCCTTCACGTCGGCAAAGCCGGGATAGACGTTTACGGCGGGAAATTTTTCTTCGGTCCCCGCCGCCAGGGCGGGAGTGAGCAGAAGAGCGGCGGAAAGAGCGAAAGCGGTCAAACGTTTCATATCGAAACCTCCAAAAGCAGAATGACCTTTAGACGACAAAGGGGCGGAAAGGTTCCTTACTCCCGGATGGGCGCGCCCTGATTTTTGGCGTCCACCCGAACCTTGAGCCAGCCGGGGGCCTCGCTGAGAGAGACCTGCACCTGTTCGCCGGAGACCATGTCCTTCAGGGACACCGCCCCCTTCTGCACCTCGTCGTCCCCCAGGAAGGCCACAAAGGGGAGGGAGAGCTTGTCGGCGTAGTTCATTTTGGCCTTGAATTTTTTGGGCTCGGTGTAGAGCTGGGCTCTGACCCCCGCGGCCCGGCACAGGGTGGCGAAGGCGATGGCGGGGGAGAGATCCTCGGTCATGGGCAGGATGAGCACGTCCGCGGGAGCGGTGGGCAGGTCGTCGTTGAGCAGGCCCTGCTCCTCCAGCACGTAGAAAAGACGGGTGAGACCGATGGAGATACCCACGCCGGGGAGTTGTTTTTCGGTGTAATATTCCGCAAGGTTATCATACCGGCCCCCGGAGCACACGCTGCCCACCTCGGGGTGATCCAGCAGCACGGTCTCGTAGACGGTGCCGGTATAGTAGTCCAGACCCCGGGCAATGGTGAGGTCGATGGCGAAGTGATCCTGGGGCACGCCGAAGGCGTCCAGATATTTTGCCACCGTCTCCAGCTCGCTGAGGCCCAGGTCAAAGGTCTCGTTCTGACCCTGATACTCCCTCAGGGCGTCGAGCACCTCCTGGTTGGAGCCGCGGATGGAGATGAACTTCACGATCTCTCCCACCGCGTCCTGATCCAGGCCCAGATCGTCGTGAAGCATCAGCCCCACCTTTTCCGCCCCGATCTTCTCCAGCTTGTCCACCACACGCATGATGTCGGCGGCCCTGTGATCCCAGTGGAGGATGGCATAGAAGCCGTTGAGGATCTTCCGGTTGTTGATGCGGATACGGAAGCGGTTCAGGCCCAGGGCGGTAAAGGTCTGGTAGATGATGGCGGGGATCTCCGCCTCGTTGATGATGTCCAGCTTGCCGTCCCCGATGACGTCGATGTCAGCCTGGTAGAACTCCCGGAACCGGCCCCGCTGGGCCCGCTCGCCCCGGTAGACCTTGCCGATCTGATACCGGCGGAAGGGGAAGGAGAGCTCGTTGTAGTGGAGGGCCACGTACTTGGCCAGGGGCACCGTCAGGTCAAAGCGCAGGGACAGGTCGCTGTCCCCCTTGGTAAAGCGGTAGATCTGCTTTTCGGTCTCCCCGCCGGCCTTGGCCAAAAGCACCTCGCTGGACTCGATGACCGGGGTGTCCAGGCCGGTGAAGCCATAGAGGCTGTAAGTCTTCTCCAGGATCTCCCGCACCCGGTCAAACTGCTTTTGCTTTTGGGGGAGCAGCTCCATGAATCCGGACAGGGTCCGGGCCTTGACTCGTTCCATCTCTCTCTTCCTTTCCAGACAAAAAGGCAGGCTCTTGTCCCAGACAGGGGACGAAGACGCCTGCCTCCGTAATATTGAAAACTGCAACGATATTACCGCAAAATCCCTGAAATGTCAAGCATAGAAGGGGGTGGGGCCGGGCTTCACCGCGTCCCGCCAGTCCAGATCGCCCCGGGCCAGGCCCATGATGAGCATCTCGGCGGAGGCCACGTTGGTGGCAAAGGGGACGTTGTACTGGTCGCACAGCCGGGTGATGTAGTCCAGGTCGGCGTCCAGGTTATGGGACTGGGGATCGGTGAAGAAGAGCACCATGTCGATCTCGTTGTAGGCGATGCGGGCGCCGATCTGCTGACTGCCCCCGTGCTCATGGGAGAGGTAGAGGGTAATGGGAAGACCGGTTGCCTCGCCCACCACCCGGCCGGTGGTGGCGGTGGCGCAGATCTGGTGCCTGGCCAGAATGCCCGAGTAGGCAATGCAGAACTGCACCATCAATTCTTTTTTGCGATCATGGCTGAGCAGCGCGATATTCATAAAAACCTCATCCTTTCCCAGGAATACAAAGGGTAAGAAAGACCTATTTGATCCGCATCACGGGCACCCGCTGGCCCAGGAGCCGCAGGGCGATGTTTCGGTAGCCGACGGCGGCGCCCTTGTTGGCGCAGAGGATGAGAGGCGTGCCCTGGTTGGCGGCGAGCATCACCCTGTTGTCCTCGGGCACCACCCCCAGCAGGGGCAGGCCGGCGGCGTCCATGGCGTCGTCGATGGTGAACTGGAGCTTTTTCAGCAGCTTGGGCTGTACCCGGTTTACCACCAGGTGGATCTGGCCCATGAGACGGCTGAGCTGGGTCACCGTGCGCTGGGCGTCCCGCAGGGCGGAGGCGTCGGTGGTGGAGACCACAATGGCCCGGTCACAGCCGCACACCGCCAGCCGGAAGCCCTCCCCCAGTCCGGCGGGGGCGTCCAGCAGGATATATTCATACTCCTGCCGGGCCCGGGCGAGAAGCTGGCGCATATCCATGTCCTGAATGGGGCCGCCCAGGGTGAGGGGGGCGGTGAGAAGAAACAGCCCCGGGATGTCCGGGTGCTCCACCACGGCGTCGGTCAGACGGCACCGGCCCTGGAGCACGTCGGTAAAGTCCATCAGGGCCCGGTCGGCCAGGCCCAGGGACAGGTCCAGATTGCGCAGCCCCACGTCCATGTCGATACACAAAGTGGGGTGGCCCAGAGCGGCCAGGCAGGAGCCCACAGCCCCGGTGAGAGAGGTCTTTCCGGTCCCCCCCTTGCCGGAGGTGACAGCGATCACAGTGGCCATGTTGGACTCCCCCCTCTTCAGAAAAATATTATAGCACGGTATCCCGACCGCAAGCAACGATTTTTTGAAATTTTCCACAAAAATCCGGAAGGGAATTGTAAAAAGCTCACAAAGGGCTCTTTTTGATCTTTCCCCAGCTCCGGGGCAGTCCCTTGGGCGTGGGGGAGAGCTTGTCCACCCGCACCAGCCGGTGGGTGACCCCGGCGCCGGGAAGGGCATAGTCCACGTGCCCGGAAAGCCTGCCGCCCAGTCGTTTGACGGCATTTGCCCCGGCGGAGACCTCCTCTTCGCTCTCCACGCTCTTCATGGACAGGAAGGCGCCCCCCGGCCTGACAAAGGGCAGACACAGCTCGCACAGCAGGGGGAAGGAGGCCACCGCCCGGGAGGCGGCCAGGTCGAAGCCGTCCCGAAATCCCGGCTCCAGGGCCAGCTCCTCCGCCCGGGCGTGGAGGCACTGGACGCCGTCAAGGGAAAGGTCTTCACAGATTTCCTCCAGCCACCGGACCCGTTTGCCCAGGCTGTCGGCCAGGGTGAGGGTGAGGGAGGGCTCCAGGATCTTGAGCACCACACCGGGGAATCCGGCCCCGGTGCCCACGTCGATCAGCGTCTTGCCGGCCAGCCATGTGGATGCTGCCAGGCCTCCCACAGGGTCGGACCCTTCGGCGCCCGACTCCTTCGACTGAGTAAGACCGCTGGGGGCGCCGCCCCCATAGGCCAGCACGGCCGCTGAGTCCAGAAAATGCAGCCGAGCCACGGCCACGGGCTCCGTGATGGCGGTGAGGTTCATCACCTGGTTGCGCTCCAACAGCAGCTGTCCGTACCGGCACAGCTTGTCCACCGCCCTCTCCGGGGGGGTGAGGCCCATCTCTTGAAGGCCCTGGGCCAGAAGCTCCCTGACCTGCTCCATCACAGCTGCCTCACAAGGTTGGGCAGGGCCCGGATCAGGCCAAGCAAAGCCAGCAGGAAGGCCCCGCCGGAAATGAGACCACAGGAGAGGAGCCCGCCCCGGCCCTCGCCCCGGCGGAAGCGGAGGATGGCGGAGGCGCCCAGCCCGCACAGGGCGGGGGCGAGCATGAGAGCGCCGATACCCTGGAGGAAGCTGCCGTGGGCCAGTCCGTAGGTGCTCAGCAGTACCAGAATGACCATGTATACCACGCCCACCCAGGCCCACAGCCGCTGCATGGGAGTGGCGTATTTGACGGGCTCTGTCCGGGACTCCTGCTGGTCCTTTTTCTCCAGTTCGTCCATTATTTCTCCTTCAGAAGGTCCCGGATCTCGGTGAGGAGCTTTTCCTCGTTGGAGGGCTCGGGAACCGGCTCGGGGGCGGGCTCGGCGGGGGCCTCCTCCTTCTTGCGGTGCATGGAGTTGATGCCCTTGATGAGGCAGAACACGGCAAAGGCGATGATGAGGAAGTCCAGGATGGTGGCCAGGAAGCTGCCGTAGTTGATGCTGACAGCCGCGGCGATCTCCTCGCCGTTTTCCACTACGGCCTCCTTGAGCACCACCTTCCAGCCGCTGAAATCCACGCCGCCGGTGAGCATGCTCACGGCGGGCATGATGACGTCGTTGACCAGGGACGTGCTGATCTTGCCGAAGGCGCCGCCGATGATGACGCCCACGGCCATGTCCATCACATTGCCCCGGGCAATAAACTCTTTGAATTCGCCCCAAAATCCTTTCTTCTCCGCCATACTTTGGGTGTCCTCCTTTTTTGTTATTTGTGCTTATGATCCGATCAGGCCCAACATGCAGAGGGCCAAATAGAGGGGGTCGTCCTGGGCGACCTCTTCGGCGGTCAGGGGGAGCTCGGCGCCGTCCGGGCGCAGGTGGCCGAAGACCGTTTCCTCGCCGCTGCGCCGCAAAAAGCTGGCCTGTCCGCCCTCAAAGGGAGTAAGAAAGTCGTATTCCAGGGGGATGATCACGTCTCCCAAGGTGTTGATCATGCCCTTTTTTCCGTTGTAGTGGAGCGGGCTTGCGTAGTCTCCGGCGCTGCCAACTACCACAAGGCCCTCCTCGTCAGGGGAGTTGTAGATGCGGGGATAGAGGCAGGGGAGCACCACATTCCCCTCTGTGTCCAGGATCCCCTTGTTGCCTTTCTGATCGGTGACGATAACGAAGCCGTCCTCTTCGACCATCAGATAGGTATACTGGGCAGGAATGCGTACCGTTCCAGCGGCGTCCTTCAATCCATAGCGTCCATTCTCTTCAAAGGGGGCAAAGACCGCGTCAGACGGTACGGAAAATGACTGTCGCAGAGATGGGTTTATCACTCGAGCCAGCATAGTTGCCGCCTCAGCTCTGGTCAGGCTACCCTCGCCGTGGAAGGTGCCCATTTCATCCACGCCTGTAAGGATGCCTGCCTGATAAAGCCGCAGGACTGCCGACTCATTGGTGTCAGGGAGGGCTGAAATTTCGTTGATGGCGTCCATGGAGCCGGCAGCACGGTCTATGGCCTGCGCGAAGGCCAGTCGCTGTGTGGCGCCAAATCCATCGTACTGACAGTAAATGGTTCCGTCTTCGTCAATTATGAACCAGAGCAGAGCTTCAAAGCCCTTCGGATCATCTAAAGATACATAGGTATAAACGGCATTGCGCCACCAAGATTCGATATGGACGCTCCATTCCGCCGGGGGTGTTTTCAAGGTTCCTGACCCGCCCTGTCGTAAATCATAAAGCCGTAAGGCCAAGGTAAGACACTCCGGGTCGGTCAGTTCCCGCTCCGGCTCAAATTTCCCCTCGCCCGTCCCCTGCATGAGCCCCTTTTCCACGCAGACCTCCACATAGGGAGCGAACCAGTCCTCCGGGGAGACGTCGGAAAATCCGGCGTCCTCTGCGGCCAGAACAGGAGAGAGACAACAAAGAGTAATTATCAAAGAAAAAACTACAGAAAGTATCCGCCTCATCCGAAGAACCTCCCGTTCCAAAGGAAAGGGTCATGACCAGCCCTAGAAAGATTCGGAAGCCGAAAGAAAGTAGCCGCCCATGCCGTGAAGGGAATTTGGTTTACAGCATTCGCTCTTATTTTTTGGGCTGGAGCACCTTGGTGCCGCCCATGTAGGGCCAGAGCACCTCAGGGATCTTCACCGTCCCGTCAGCCTGCAGGTTATTCTCCAGCAGGGCGATGAGCATGCGGGGCGGGGCCACGCAGGTGTTGTTCAGGGTGTGGGCCAGCTGGATCTTGCCCTCGGCGTCCTTGTAGCGGATGCGCAGCCTTCTGGCCTGGGCGTCGCCCAGGTTGGAGCAGGAGCAGACCTCGAAGTACTTCTGCTGCCGGGGGCTCCAGGCCTCGATGTCGCAGGACTTCACCTTCAGATCGGCCAGGTCGCCGGAGCAGCACTCCAGCTGGCGCACGGGGATGTCGAAGTTGCGGAACAGCTCCACGGAGTAGCGCCACAGCTTTTCATACCAGTCGCGGCTCTCCTCGGGTTTGCAGACCACGATCATCTCCTGCTTTTCGAACTGGTGGATGCGGTACACACCCCGCTCCTCCAGGCCGTGGGAGCCCTTCTCCTTCCGGAAGCAGGGGGAGTAGGAGGTAAGGGTCTGGGGCAGCTTGGCCTCGGGGAGGATCTGGTCGATAAACCGGCCGATCATGGAGTGCTCGGAGGTGCCGATGAGGTAGAGATCCTCTCCCTCGATCTTGTACATCATAGCGTCCATGTCGGTCTGGCTCATGACCCCTTCCACCACGTTGCCGTGGATCATGAAGGGGGGGATGCAGTAGGTGAAGCCCTTGGCGATCATAAAGTCCCGGCCGTAGGCCAGTACCGCCTCGTGGAGACGGGCGATGTCCCCCAGCAGGTAGTAGAAGCCCGCTCCGGACACCCGGCCGGCGGCGTCCATGTCGATGCCGTCGAAGGACTCCATGATCTCGGTGTGGTAGGGGATCTCAAAGGCGGGGACTACAGCCTCCCCAAACCGCTCCACCTCCACGTTGGCGGAATCGTCGGGGCCGATGGGCACGGAGGGGTCGATAATGTTGGGGATCTGGAGCATGATGTGGCGGATCTTTTCCGCCAGCTCGGTCTCTTTGGCCTCCAGGGAGGCCAGGGTGTCGGCGTCGGCGGAGACCTCCGCCTTCAGGGCCTCGGCCTGCTGCAGAAGGGCGTCGTCTCCGGTCTTTTTGGCCTGGCCCATCAGCATACCCACCTGCTTGGACTTCTGGTTCCGGGCGGTACGCAGATCCTGGGCGGCCTGAATGGTCTCCCGGTTCTCCTTATCCAGGGCGATGACCTGGTCCACCAGGGGGAGCTTGGCGTCCTGGAACTTCTTCTTGATATTTTCCTTTACGATCTCCGGGTTCTCCCGGAGAAATTTGATATCCAGCATTGCTTAACACCTCATTTTAATTTGTCCTCAATAGAGGGCGTTATAGATTTCATTATACCGCTCCAGGGGAGAGTAGCGGTCGTTGTCGGTGGCCTTGCTGCCGGGCAGAGCCTCTTCAAGCCCTACGTCCTTCAGCTCCTGGATCAGCTGGCGGCAGAGATTGTAGCGCTGGCGGACATAGGCCTCATCGATCTGCCAAAAATAGTCCATGGCCATGATAGAGGCCTCCTGGCCCTCGGCGTGGGCCTGGGCCGCGGATATGGCTTTCCGGGCCTCCTCTGCCGCTGCTTCCATGGTCTCCATCTGCTCCTTCAGAGCCTGATTTTCTTCCCGCAGTGCGGCGTTTTCGTCGATCAGATTCTGAATGGATTGCACCGCGGAGGCAGACTGCTTCAGCGCGTCGGTGCTCTCGGTATTGGCCCGCTGCTGCTGAAAGTAGGCCCAGAGCAGCAGAAGAAAGGCCACGGCGAAGAGGATCACCAGGTAGACCAGCACGGAGGAGCGGCGGTGATTGGTGCGTGGACGCCGGGGGCGCGGTGTGCTTTCGGATTCCTGAGGGCTCAACCCACGGACCCTCCCTTCGGGCCGGCCTTCACCTGCTCCAAAAGATCCAGCAGGGCGTTCAGGTCGTCCTCGTCGTAATATTCAAACTCCAGCTTTCCCTTTTTGGCCCCCTGGTGGATGGCCACCTTCCGGCCAAAGCGGCTGGAGAGCTCCTTCTCCACCGAGTCCCGATAAATCTTGTGGGGGTCGGGGGCTTTTTCCTTGACAGAGGCGTCGGGGTCGGCATCCTCCCGGAGCATCCGCTTCACCGCCTCCTCCACCTGACGGACGGAGAGCTGCTCATCCACCGTCCGCTGGGCCAGGTTTCGCTGCTGGGAGGCGGAGGGGGCGCCCAGGATAGCCCGGGCGTGGCCGGCGGAGAGCCGGCCCTGCTCCAGCAGCTCCTGAACAGGATCGGGAAGGGCCAGGAGCCGGGTGGCGTTGGCGATGGCGGGTCGGGATTTTCCCACCCGGAGGGCCACCTCCTCCTGGCTCATGCCGAAGTCCTTCATCAGCACCTTGTAGCCATTGGCCTCTTCAATGGGATTCAGATCCTGGCGCTGGAGGTTTTCGATGAGACCCAGCTCCATGACCTTCCGGTCATCGGCCTCAATGACCACCGCCGGAACTTCCTTCAGTCCCGCCAGCTTGGAGGCCCGCCACCGCCGCTCGCCGGCGATGATCTGATAATAGCCGGAGGCCAGACGGCGGACGGTGAGGGGCTGGATGACGCCGTGGGTGCGGATGGAGTCGGCCAGGTCGGCCAGGGCCTCCTCGTCAAACCGCTTCCGGGGCTGGTTGAGACCGGGCTGGACCTGAGAGATGGGGAGGAAGAGGGAGCCCTGCCCCTCCTTGGAGTCCTGGAGGACGGCGTCCCCCAAAAGGGCGCCCAGACCCTTGCCCAGGCCCTTGTTGTCGCTTCGTTTCGTAGCCATAAAAGCACTTCCTTTCCCACGTTTCACGTGAAACATGCTTGCTTATGTATTTTTCCGGATGACCTCGTCGGCCAGAAGTGAATAGGCCTCGGTGCCGCGGGAGTAGGGGTCGTAGGCGTCGATGGGCTTGCCGTGGCTGGGCGCCTCGGAGAGCCGCACGGTGCGGGGGATCACGGTGGCGTAGACCTGACCGGGGAAGTGGCGCTTGACCTCCTCCGCCACCTGCATGCTGAGGTTGGTGCGGCTGTCGTACATGGTGAGAAGGACGCCCTCCATACCGATTTTGGGATTGAGGGAGCGCTTGACAATGCGTACCGTGCTCAGCAGATCGGAAAGACCCTCCAGGGCGTAGTACTCACACTGCACCGGCACCAGCACCGTGTCGGCGGCGCACAGGGCGTTGAGGGTGAGCAGTTCCAGGGAGGGGGGGCAGTCGATCAGTACAAAGTCGTACCGGTCAGACACCGAGTCCAGAGCCTTGCACAAAAGATGCTCCCGGTCGGGGATGCCGATCATCTCGATGCCCGCGCCGGCCAGGGATTTGTTTACCGGCAGCACGTCGCAAAAGGGGGTGGAGACAATGGCCTTGGCGCAGTCCACCCCTTCAATAAGCACCTCATAGACGCTGGGGGTGGCGGTGGTCTTGTCCACCCCTACGCCGGAGGTGGCGTTGGCCTGGGGGTCGAAGTCACATAAAAGGATCCGCTTGCCCTTGCTGTAAAGGGCGGAGGCCAGATTGACACAGGTGGTGGTTTTGCCCACGCCGCCCTTCTGGTTGACGATCGCGATTCGTTTCGCCATAATAAAAGCCTCTCTTACAGGAAATTTGAAGTGGTAAATTCTATTATACCCAGAAGAGGAACGCTTTTCAATAGGAAAAAGGAAAAAACAAAAAAGCCACCCAATGTTTCGTGTTTCACGTGAAACACGTGGGAAGAAACCTGCTCCATTCCGCTTCCGGCTGTGCCGAAAGCTCTATATCCGCAGGTCCCTTCCCCCTTTTCCCCACAAAATTTGAGGACCAATTTTGTGGGGGCCCCAAGGACAAAAAAGTAAGGCTGCCGAATAGTCTTCGGCAGCCTTACTTTCAAAAAATCAAATCTATCCGGCGGCACGTTGGCGGGGAATGCGGATGGTGAGGAGAATGGCCTCCTCGGTGTCCTGGCGCTGACAGTCCGCCCGTACCCCGGCGCTCTGCATCATGGAAAGGCCGCGGGTCACCGTATTGAGGAACAAACGGACATCCTTTAATATAAAGGTGGGCTTGGGGGCCCGACGGGGGAGGGGCTGGAGAAGGGACTCCACATATTCCTCCGTTCTGGCCACTGTCAGGTCGTGGGCCACCACGTAGTGGGCGGCCTCCTCCTGGCGCTCTGCGGGCAGGCGAAGAAGGGCCCGGGCGTGCCGCTCGGTAAAGGCGGCCCGGCGCAGGAGAAGGACAGCGGCGGGAGAGAGCTTCAGCAGGCGGAGCTTGTTGGCCACGGCGGACTGGGATTTCCCGATCTGCTTGGCCACCGCCTCCTGGGAGAGGCCGGTGGCGTCCACCAGAGCCTGAAGGGCCTGGGCCTCCTCCCAAAAGTCCAGGTCCCGCCGCTGGACGTTTTCGATGAGGGCCAGCAGAGAGGACTCCTGGGGATCCACGTTGACGATGATGCAGGGAACTTCACTCAGCCCCGCCATCCGGGCGGCCCGGAGCCGCCGCTCTCCGGAAATGAGCTCATAGCCGCTGGGGCAGCGGCGGACGGAGAGGGGTTGAAGGATCCCGTGCTGGGCAATGCTCTCGGAGAGCTCCTCCAGCCCCTGCTGAGAGAAGTGCTGTCGGGGCTGGGCCGGATTGGGGGCCAGGGTGGAGATGGGCAGGTAGAGCACCTTATTGCTTTCAAAGAGGCCTTTCTTTCGTAAGAACTGCATGGAAAACCCTTCTTTCCCAATGGTTTGGTCTGGATAACCAGATTTTACCATTTCCGGACAGGGAAAGAAGGGGAAGGGTGACGAATCGTTAAATTTTTCTATTTTCGCAAAGGGGCAGGCGGATCAACGGATCACAGGGACAACCCCGATCTCCGGGCCTGCCGCGGTCGCGGGGGGCTCTACACCCGCAGAAAGCCTTTTCCGAAGATCTCGCTGGAGTTGGTGATAAGCATAAAGGCGTGGGGCTGATTTTGCTTGAGGTAATTGCGTAGCTGCACCGACTGGTGCCGGGACAGGGCGGTGAGGATGACATACTGGGCCTGGTGGGTGTAGGCCCCCTGGGCCTGCCAGAGGGTGGCCCCCCGGTGGAGCTCCTCGTTGATGAAGTCACACACCGGCTGGGGATCCGGAGTGACTACGGTAAAGGACTTGCGCCGGTTCAGAGACTCGATCACCGTATCCACCATCACCGATTTCAGGGCCAGGCCCAGCAGGGAAAAGAGGCCCGTCTCGATGTCAAAGACCACCAGGGCGCCGGCGGCAATGAGCACGTCGGAGAGGAGAAGGGCCCGGCCCACATCCAGGCCAGTGTACTTTTTCAGGATCATGGCCATGATATCGCTGCCGCCGGTGGAGGCCCCGATATTGAAGAGGGCCGCCGAGCCCAGGGCGGGGAGGATCACGGCAAAGAACAGCTCCAGCAGCTTTTCGTCCGTCAGGGGGTGGGACAGGGGGCATACCGTCTCCAGTAGCTGGACCAGGCCGGAGTAGAGAAGGGAGCAGTAGACGGTTTTAAAGCCGAAGCTCCGGTCCAGCACCAGAAAGCCCAGGATCAGGTAGAGGACGGTGATGATGGTGTTGATGGCGCCCGGGGTGATGAGGGAGGCGGGGATGAGCTGGCCCAGAAGGATACTCAGACCGGACACGCCGCCCATGGAAAAGTGGTTGGGGAATTTGAAGAAGTAGACTCCCACCGACACCAGAACGGTGCCAAAGGTCATGATGAGAAATTCTGTGGCGGTCTGTTTGGTGAGCTTCATGTCAAAGGCCTCTTTCCTGTTGGTGATTCAGCGCGCTGAGAGAAGGGCCCAGACGTCATAGTCGGGAACCTCCGGATAGGTGGGGATGATGCCCAGGCGCCACACGGAGACACCGGTGACCCCGAACAGCCGGGCCAGCCGGAGCTTTTGCTCCACGCTGGGGACGTTTTCATACCACAGCTTGTAGTGCTCGCCGTCCTCGGTGGTATATTCAATGAAGGGATTGCAGCTGGACTCATCCCAAGTATAGACCGTATCGGGCTGTTGAATGCGCCTGGAGATGGTGTCGGGGGCGGGATGATAAAAGGTGGCGTCCAACAGCAGGCCGTTTTCATCCACATGGAAGCCGGTGGTGTTGAAGGAGATAGCCAGAGCCAGCCTGGAGAGATCCTGGACCCCGGCGTCGGGATCTGTGATATGCGCCAGGGCGGTGTAGATCTGGTCGATGGGGGTCACCGGACAGTAGGTGTTGTCGGTGCCCAGGTAGTAGTCGGGGATGGAGGCCCACTGGTAATCGTGGGCCATGAGAATGACCTTGTCGCAGATCTCCCCCAGCGCTCTGTAGTCGAAGCCCCCGAACCAGGTGTCGGGCTGGACGCAGACATAGAGGGTCTGCTCCGTGGGCAGCGCGGCGCGCAGGGCGGCCATGAAGGCGGTAAAGGCCTCCCGGTGCTCGGTGCGCAGGCCCTCGAAGTCGACGGTGAGCCCGGCGTAGGGCCGGGCAGCGAAGACCAGCTGGGATATGGCGTCATCCTGCGCCCCCGCGGCCACCGTGCCGGCAAAGGCGGCGGCGGAGGCGAAGACGTTGAGGTTACAGGGGATCCCCCGTTCCTCCCAGTAGGCGGTGACCTCGTCCGCCCCCTTGGGGCGCACCCAGCCGTTGTCGTTGGTGGCCTCGCCGTTGACCAGGGGCTGCCCCTCTTCGGTGAGCTCCATCCGGGCCCAGCCCACGCTGAGGCCGTCCAGACTGTCGGTGAGGGAGAGCTGGGAGTAGGAGGAGGTGGCGTAGAAGGCGTGGAGCCAGTCGGTGTGGGAGGTATAGCGCTCATAACAGCGCACCAGCATGGCGGCCACCTGCTCTCTTGGGGCGGAGAAGGTGGGGAGGAATTGGAGCCGGCCGTTCTGCTCCACGCCCTTGATGATGCCCAGGTCGTAGACGATGGCGGCGTAGCCCTTGTCTCCGGTGAGATCCCCGAAGGGGACCTGGGCGTCGGAGAGGGACTGGGCCAGGGAGTCATAGCCCAGGGCCTGCACCAGCATTTTGGCCATCTCCATGCGGGAGATATAGTCGTCGGGAAAGAAGCCTCCGGCGTGGCTCTCCACTCCGTGCTCGGCGGCGGCGTCGATGTAGCCCTGGGCCCAGTGGCCGTCACAGTCCCGGTGGATGGACTGTTCGTAGTCCCGTTTTTCCCAGGAGAACATCCGGCACAGCACGGTGACGAACTCCGCCCGGGTCATGTTGACCCCCACGCCGAAGGTGCCGTCGGGCCGGCCCTCCATCAGGCCGTAGTCCGCCACCTTTTGGATCACGTCGGCGGCCCAGGTGGCGGAGGCGTCGGAGTAGGCCCGGACGGGGGGCGCGCAGGTGAGGGCCAGGGCGGCGGAGAGAAGCAGGGGGGTGAGGCGTCGTTTCAGGGACATGGGGGCCTCCTTTCGGAAAGCGAAAAGCTTTGGGTCAACGCAAAACCAGTCAGAATATGGAGAAAAGACATTGCCATTATAGCAGGTTTCAGTGAGAGTGACAACGGCCTGGGGATTGCTTTTTTGTGACGAATTTTGTACAATAGAGATAATACAAAGGAGGGGTTGAAATGAAGCTGCTGGAGGAGCGTATCCAAAAGGACGGGAAGATCCGGGACGGCGGGGCCGTGCTGAAGGTGGACAGCTTTTTGAACCATCAGATCGATGTGGAGCTCTACAACGAGATCGGCAAGGAGTTTTTCCGTCTCTTCGGCGACGAGAAGGTCACCAAGATCCTGACCATCGAGGCCAGCGGCATCGGCATCGCCTGCATTGCCGGCCAGTACTTCGACGTACCCGTCATCTTTGCCAAAAAGAGCAAGACCAAGAACATCGACGGGGGGGTGTACACCGCCCAGGTGGAGTCCTTCACCCATGGCCGGATCTATGACATTATGGTGGCCAGGGAGTTCCTCCTGCCCACCGATCGGGTGCTTCTGATCGACGACTTCCTGGCCAACGGCGCCGCCTTGGAGGGCCTCATCCAGATCGTCAGGGGGGCGGGCGCCACCCTGGTAGGGGCGGGCATCTGTGTGGAGAAGGCCTTCCAGCCCGGAGGCGAGCGCATCCGCTCCCAGGGGATTCGGGTGGAATCGCTGGCCCGGATCAGGAGTATGAGCGAGGAAAAGGGCGTGGAGTTCTGCTGAGCCCTTTTGCGTGAGAAGAAACAGCGCCCCGGTTTTTAACCGGGGCGCTGTTCTATTTACTTTCCCACAAACTTATGGGCCTCGTTCACCGCCCGTTCCACGGCGTTCAAAATGTTCTGGTAGCCGGTGCAGCGGCACAGGTGGCCGGAGATGAGCTTGCGCAGCTCCTCCCGGGTATAGGACTTGCCGCTGCCCACGATCTCCACCGCGGACATGATGATGCCCGGAGTACAGAAGCCGCACTGGACGGCGGCCTCCTCCACAAAGGCCTTTTGAATGTTCGACAACTCTCCGTTATCGTCCTGGAGGCCTTCTACGGTGAGTATTTTCTTTCCCTGGGCCCAGAGGGAGAGGTAGATGCAGGAGTCGATAGCCTGACCGTCCACCAGAACGGTGCAGGCTCCGCACTCGCCCACCTCGCAGCCCTTCTTCACGCTGGTGAGGCCCAGCCGCTCCCGCAGGGTATCGGCCAGGGACTCCCGGGGATCGATGGCCACCTCTACGCTTCGGCCGTTGACGATACAGTTCAGAATCTCCACATTCACAGTGCGGCGCCTCCTTTCCGGGCGGCCTCAAGAAAGGCCCGCTGGGACAGCTCCTGGGCCAGCTGGAGCCGGAAGGCTCTGGAGGCACGCCAGCTGTCTCTGGGATTGACTTCCTTCCGGGCGGCGGGGCCGATCTGCCGGGCGGCCTCCGCCACACTGAGACCGGCCATGTCCTGCTCCGCCTGGGTGCAGCGGAAGGGCACCGGCCCGGCCACCCCGAAGGCCAGACGCAGGTCGGAGACCGTCTGCTTGTCGGGGGAGAGCTTCACCAGGCAGCTCACCCCCAGGGTGGCGATGTCCATGGCGTTGCGCATGGCGTACTTGATGTAGTGGCCGGTCCAGCCCTCGTAGTGGGACTTGGGGATGATGATCTTCACCAGCAGCTCCGCCGGCCCCAGCGCCACCTTGCCCACGCCCTGATACCATTCGTCGATGGGGATCTCCCGGACGCCGCCGGGCCCCTGTACCCGGAGGATGGCCCCCAGGGCCATCTGGGTGGAGGCGGTGTCGGCGGAGGTGATGCCGTTGCAGAGGTTGCCCCCCAGGGTGCCTGCGGCGCGCAGCTGGGGCCCGCCGGCGGTGTCGGCGGCCTGGCCCAGCACGGGGACGGTGGCGCGGATGACCTCGCTGTAGGTACAGCCCCGGAAGGTGGTGAGGGGGCCGATCTCCACGTCGCCGTCGGAGGAGAGGCTCACCCCCTCCAGCTCCTGCCTGAGCTCGTGGATGGACACCAGGTTCCGGCCGGCATATTTGCCCTCCCGGATCTTGATGAGCACGTCGGTGCCGCCGGCGATGACCAGGGCGGTGGGATCCGCCTGCAGGGCGGAGATGGCGTCGGGGACGCTTTTGGCCGAGTAGATATTGCCGATATCGTACATGCGCTCACCCCTCCTTTCCGCCGATAAGGCCTGCTTTTGTAAATTCCTCCACCAGGCGCTGGGGGGACAGGGGGAGGGTGTTGACGGCCACGCCGGTGGCCTGGAGGATGGCGTTTCGCACCGCCGGCGCCACGGGGATGGCGGGGGGCTCGCCCAGGGCCTTGTTTCCAAAGGGGCCGGTGGGGTCGTCGCTCTCTACAAACAGGGCGGTGAGCTCCGGGTGATCCATGGCGGTGGGCAGCTTGTAGTCCAGCAGATTGCCGTTGAGGAGCCTGCCCTTTTCGTCAAACTTCATCTCCTCGGAGAGGGCGTAGCCCAGTCCCATGGACATGCCGCCGTGAACCTGGGCCTCGGCCAGCTGGGGATTGATGAGCCGGCCCGAGTCATGGACGTTCACCACCCGCAGTACCGTCACCCGGCCCAGGGGAATGTCCACCTCCACCTCGGCAAAGCAGCAGCCGAAGGCGAAGGTGTTGTCCTTGCACTGGTGGGTGCACTCGGCGGCGATGTGGACGCTGTGACGGAAGGAGTAGAAGGCCTCCTGGGCCAGGTCGTGGAGCTTGAGGAGCTCCTGGCCGGTCCCGGCGTCCACGATCTCTCCGTTCCGGACGTCCAGCTCCCCGGCGCCGCGTTCCAGCAGCTCGGCGGCGTAATCCAGCAGTTTACTCTTGAAGAGGGCGCCGGTGTCCTTGATGGCCATGCCGGTGACATAGGTCTGGCGGGAGGCGTAGGCGCCGGTGTCAAAGGGGGCGGTGTCGGTGTCCTGGGTGGAGACGATATGTACCCGATCGGCGGGGAAGCCGATGCTCTCGGCGGCCATCTGGGTAAAGACGGTGTCGCCACCCTGGCCGATCTCGGTGGCCCCCAGCTGGAGCTGGACGGAGCCGTCCTGGTTGAGCACCATCCGGGCGGCGGCGGTCTCCAGAGAGATGGGCCACACGCCGGTCTTATAGGAGAAGACCGCCATGCCCACACCCCGGCGCACCGGGCCGGTCTGGTTCTGATATTTTTCCCGCAGGGCCTTCCAGCCGATGAACTGCGCGCCCTTGGCCATGCACTCCCGAAGGGCGGTGGAGTGGCAGGTGATGCCGTTGAAGGGATCCACATAGCCCGGGGGCATCAGGTTTTGGAGCCGGAACTCATAGGGATCCAGATCAAAGGCCCGGGCAATGTCCTCCATCATGGACTCCAGAGCGAAGTTTGACTGGGGAATGCCGTAGCCCCGCATGGCGCCGGGGGAGGGGAGGTTGGTGTAGACCGTGCGGGCCTGGGCGTGGCAGCCCAGCTGATCCTGATAGAGCTGGCGGAAGGCGGTGACGGCGTTGGCCACGATGGCGTGGCCGTGGGAGGCGTAGGCGCCCTGATTGGACAGCGCCCGCACCGAGCGGGCCATGAGGTTTCCGTCCCCATCCACCGCCGCGGCCACGTCGAAGGAGATGGCATGGCGGGAACGGGTGCACTGGAATACCTCCTCCCGGGTGAGCTCCAGCTTGACGCACCGGCCGCCCACCGCTTTGGAGAGATAGGCGTTCAGGGGCTCGTAGAGCACGTCCTGTTTGTTGCCGAAGCCGCCGCCGATGTAGGGCTTGATCACCCGCACATCTCCCCAGGGGATACCCAGGGCCTGGCCGATGACCCGGCGGACGATGTGGGGGATCTGGGTGGAGGAGACCACCACGATCCGGCCCGACTCCATGTAGGCGTAAGAGAGGGCGCTCTCAATGTGGCAGTGCTGGACCTGCTGGGTCTGGTAATGGCCCCGGAACTGATGGTAGCTGGGACAGTCCAGCACCTCCTCCACCGTTTTGAAGTCGCTCTCGGGCATGGGGGTGCGCACGTCCATGGAGGCCAGAACGTTGTCGGGACACTCGGCGTGAATGCTCTCGCCCCCGGCGGTCATGGAGACCTCCGGATCGGTGACCACAGGATACTCCTCGTAGTCCACCTCAATGGCCCCGAGGGCCCGGGCGGCGCTGATCTCGTCCTCGGCCACCACGGCGGCGATGTCGTCGCCGTAAAAGCGCACCCGATCGGTGAGGAGCCTGCGGTCGGACACGTCCTGATGAGCCTTCTCCACACTCCAGGGGTGGCCGGGGGTGGGGAACTGGATATCCGGAACGTCGAAGCAGGTGACGATCTTTACCACGCCGGGGATGGCCTGTGCCTTCCCGGTGCGGATGGCCTTTACTCTGCCGTTGGCGATGGTGGAGTGAAGGACCTTGGCCACCAGGTGGGGCCGGGGGACGAGGTCGCCGGTATATTTGGCCCGACCGGTGACCTTGTCCGGGGCGTCTACGCGCGAAAGGCGCTTGCCGACTTCCATGGGAGGTTCCTCCTTTGCCTTGTGTTAAATACTATTGTACCCTATGGGAGAAAAAAAGGGAAGGGGAAAATGAAGCCTTCTTGACCCGCCCCCTCCGGTCGTGTACAATGACCATAGAAAGGAGCTGGTATCATGTCTTTCCTTCTGAAAAACGGGACGCTGGTCACCCCCGGGGGAGTGCTCACCGGCGACGTGCTCCTCCGGGGGGAGCGCATCGCCGCCATAGGGAGTCACCTCCCCTGTCCCCTGGGAACTGAGGTTTTGGACTGTACCGGCAAGCTGGTGCTGCCCGGCTGCATCGACACCCACACCCATTTTGAGATGAATAAGGGCCTGCCCAATGAGACCGCCGACGACTGGGCCTCCGGCACCCTCTCCGCCCTGTGCGGCGGAACCACCACGGTGCTGGACTTTGCCGAGCCGGAGCGGGGGGCCTCCCTCCAGTCGGCCCTGGATACCTGGCATAGCCGCGCGGAGGGACACGCCAGCTGCAATTACGGCTTCCACATGACCATCAAGGATTGGAACGAGGCCATCCGCGCCGAGCTTCCCGCCATGGCGAAGCAGGGGGTCTCCTCCTATAAAATATATCTGGCGTATCAGCTCCGGGTCTCCGACGCCGTGGCCTATGAGGCCGTCAAGGCGGTCTCCGCGCTGGGCGGGGTGACGGGCTGTCACTGTGAAAACGGGGAATTGGTGGAGCTGGGCGTCAAAGAACAGAAGGCCCGGGGGAACCTGGGGCCCCGGGCCCACCCCGCAGCCCGGCCCCCGGCGGTGGAGGCGGAGGCGGTGTGCCGCTATCTCGCCATCGCCGAGCGGGCGGGTGGGGCGGTGAATGTAGTCCACCTGTCTACAAAGCGCGGCCTGGAGTTGGCCCGCGCGGCCCGGGACCGGGGCCAGCCGGTCTATCTGGAGACCTGCCCCCAGTATCTGCTGCTGGACGATTCGGTCTATGACCTGCCCGGCTTTGAGAGCGCCAAGTATGTCTTTTCACCCCCCGCCCGATCCAGAGAGGACGTGGAGGCCCTGTGGGAGGCGGTAGCCGACGGCAGTATCGACACCGTGGGCACCGATCACTGTTCCTTCACCACAGAGGTCAAGGCCCTGGGCAGGGAGGACTTCTCCGGGATCCCCAACGGAATGCCCGGGGTGGAGGATCGGCTCCGGCTTTTGTATACCTATGGAGTGGCGGCGGGGCGGATCGGCCTGGAGCGGCTGGTGGAGCTGCTGTCCGCCAACCCGGCCAGGCTCTTCGGCATGTGGCCCCTCCGGGGGGCGCTGGCGGTGGATTCCATCGCCGATATTGTAATATATGATCCCAATATAACGGAGCGTATCAGCACGAAGACCAACCACTCCGCCTGTGACTATGATCCCTACGAGGGTATGGAGGTCAGGGGCAGGGTGGATACGGTCCTGCTGGGGGGCGAGGTGGCGGTGTCGGAGGGGAAACCGGTACGCACGGGCCTGGGCCGGTTTGTCCATCGGGGCGGCGCCCAGTTCTGGCGATGAGGGCCCCAAGGGTCTCCGCCGTCCTCCTGGCCGCCGGCCTGGGGCGGCGGTTCGGGGGGGAGAAGCTGCTGCACCCTGTGGAGGGAAGGGCTCTGTATCTGCGGGCCTTTGAGGCCGTTCCGGCGGCGCTCTTTCATCAGGCCGCCGTGGTCAGCGGCCGGGAGGAGATCCTGACTGCCGCCCGGGGCGGAGGGTATCTCCCCGTCTCCAACCCCCGGCCTCAGGAGGGGCAGAGCCTGTCGGTGAAGCTGGGTCTTCAGGCAGTGTGGGCGGAGGCCGACGGGGTGCTCTTCGCCGTGTGCGACCAGCCCTGGCTCCGGCGGGAGAGCGTGGAGGGGCTGGTCACGGCCTGGAGGGGGGAGCCCGACAGGATCTTTGCCCTCTCCGCCCAAGGGAGGCGGGGGAATCCCGTCATTTTCCCCGCCCGCTTTTTTCCGGAGCTGGCCGGGCTCACCGGCGACGTGGGGGGCGGCACGGTGCTGAGGCGGCACCCGGAGGCACTCCGCCTGGCGGAGGCCGGCAGCCCCCGGGAGCTGGAGGATATGGATACGCCGCAATAAAAACAGGGGCCAACCGAATGATCAGTTGGCCCCCCGCTTTGCGATAGCGCGATAAAGCATAAATGCCGGGCTTCGGTTTTTACAAATTATAAGCGGATCACTTGCGGATAAAACGGAGCGGCCGGCCCGACAAGGGCCGGCCGCTCTTTGTGTTCAGACAGAGACGGAAGAGAGGACTCAGTCCGCCGTGCCCACCTTGGCCTTGATGATAAAGAGGGTGGCGATCATCAGGGCGACGGCCACGGGCAGGGCGATGAAGATGTTGGGGACAAAGCCCGCCACGATGAAGCTCACAAAGCTCACCGCCGCCACCGTAATGGCGTAGGGCAGCTGGGTGGACACGTGGGTCACGTGGTCGCACTGGGCGCCGGCGGAGGCCATAATGGTGGTGTCGGAGATGGGGGAGCAGTGGTCGCCGCACACCGCGCCGGCCAGGCAGGCGGAGATGCCCACGGTGAGGAGGGTGGAGCCGGTGGGGAAGATAGCGGTGACGATGGGGATCAGGATGCCGAAGGTGCCCCAGCTGGTGCCCGAGGCAAAGGCCAGGAAGCAGGCCACCACAAAGATCACGGCGGGCAGCAGGCTGTAGAGGTGCTGGGAGGCGCCCTTCATGGCGGCCTCCACAAACTCGGCGGCCCCCAGGTAGCCGGTCATGGTCTTCAGGCTCACGGCCAGGGTGAGGATGGTGATGGGGGGCACCATGGCGATGAAGCCCTTGGGCACGCAGGCCATGGCGTCCTTGAAGCTCATAAGTCCCCGGGCCACCACGTAGGCGATGGTGAGCACCAGGGCGATGAGAGCGCCCCAGGGCAGGGAGACAAAGGCGTCGGTATCGCCGAAGGCGGCGATGAAATCTCCGGCGTTGTCGCCCCAGAAGCCACCCACATAGATCATGCCGATGATGCAGAAGACAATGAGCACCACCACGGGAAGGATCAGATCCATCACCTTCCCCTTGGGGTTGCCCTCGTCCTTGCTTTCGGTCTCCAGGGCTCCCAGGTCGCCGGTGTGCAGGGCGTTGCGCTCATGCTGACGCATGGGGCCGTAGTCCAGCTTGAGAAGGGCCATGCCCACAATGAACACGAAGGTGAGCAGGGAGTAAAAGTTGAAGGGGATGGCCTGGACAAAGAGCTGAATGCCGCTGACGCCGGTGTCCAGATCGGCGGCCACGCCGGAGACGGCGGCGGCCCAGGAGGAGACCGGGGCGATCATACAAACCGGGGCGGCGGTGGCGTCGATGAGGTAGGCCAGCTTGGCCCGGGAGATCTTGTGGCTGTCGGTGACGGGGCGCATCACGGAGCCCACGGTGAGGCAGTTGAAATAGTCGTCGATGAAGATGAGAATGCCCAGCACGAAGGTGGAGAGCATGGCGCCCACCCGGGTCCCGATGTTCTTCTCCGCCCAGCGGCCGAAGGCGGCGGAGCCGCCGGCGGCGTTGATCAGGGCCACGATGGTGCCCAGGATCACCAGGAACAGGAAGATGCCGGCGTTGTCGGCGATGGCGGTGACCAGGCCGTCGTTGATGATGGCGTCCATGGTGGCCACGGGGGCGAAGCCGCAGTGGAGCAGAGCGCCCACCAGGACGCCGATGAACAGGGAGGAGTAGGCCTCCTTGGTGACAAGGGCGAGAAGAATGGCGATGACGGGGGG
Organism: uncultured Pseudoflavonifractor sp.; assembly: GCA_947651395.1. Lineage (GTDB taxonomy): Bacteria > Bacillota > Clostridia > Oscillospirales > Oscillospiraceae > Vermiculatibacterium. Next base: position 73,304 of record CANSYW010000008.1, read on the forward strand.
GAGGAAGGCCCAGGCGGTGTTGTAGAACCGGCTCACGGCTTCGGCGTCCTCTCCGGCGGCCATGACGGGGACGATGAGGGCGGCGCAGAGGACGAGCCCCACCGTCAGCAGGGACAGCAGCTTGTTTCTTGTTTTCATACGCGTTCAATCCTTTCTCTCACGCCCGGGGAATAAAAAATGCGGGCGCCTTCTATGAAAAGCGCCCGCAGCAAAATGGACATGGAAAAAGAATGTCCAGCTCAGACTTGATAGCGCTTCACATACATGTGACAGTCCGGCGGGTGTTTCCCGACGGCCCAGGCAAGCGCCGGCAGACACCGGACGCTCCCTTCGGCGGCGCTCCCTTTCCCTCCCGGCGGCTGTCTGGCCTGTGCGGGGAGGTACTGATGAGAACCGCGCCTCTATCAGGTTTTGATTTGTGGGTTATAATATCACTGTTTTTTGCGGCTGTCAAGAAGGAATTTTTCTTTTCCGCCCTACTCCCCCTGCCGCAGGAAGCGGACGGTGATCGTCCCTCCGCAGATCATGGCGGGATCCAGCCCGGAGAGATCGAAGGTCTTCTCCGCCTGGGTTTCGCCGCCGCGCCACAGCTCCAGGGCGGCCTGAATGGCTTGATGCTCCGTGATCCCCCCGCCGATGGTGCCCGTGATCTGACCCTCCGGCCCAACCAGCATCCAGGCCCCCTCGCCCCGGGGGGCGGAGCCGGTCTTTTGGGTGATGACGCACAGCACGCCGGGGTCCGGAGGGGGAGGCGTGAGGGCGGCGCCCAGTCTGGCGCGCTCCTGTATCAGCTGAGCGGCGATCTCCACCGCCACCTCCGCGGGGGTCTGTCCCCCCAGCAGAAGACCGATGGGAGCGTGGACGGAGGCGAGGCGATCGGAGGAGAAGCCATGGGCGGCCAGAGCCTCCATCACCGTGGCCACCTTCCGGCGGCTGCCGATCATACCCACATAGGCATAATTGCCCCTCAAAATATGCTCCAGACAGTCCCGGTCAAAGACGTGGCCCCGGGTAAGGACGCAGAAAAAGTCGCTCTCCCGGCTGCCCAGAGCATCCAGGGCCTCCGGAAAGGGGAGAGCGAGGGTGTGGGCCATGGGAAAACGCTCCCGGTTGGCGAACTCGGGCCGGTCGTCGATGACCGTCACCTCAAAGTCCAGCCGATGGGCGATATGGGCCAGCTCCAGAGAGATATGGCCGCCGCCGCAGAGGATCAGACGCATGGGAAAACCCCCTTTTGCAATTTCTTTGGGTCAACGGGAGAAGTGGAGGAGCCCCTCCAGTACGCCCCCGCCGATGGCTCTGGCCTTGTCCGAGACGGTGAAGCAGTGCTCCCGGCGGCACCGGGGGTCGATATCCCCCGCCTTCATGCCCCTGGTGACGGGGAGACCCCGGGGAAGAAGGCCCCGGACGATGCCGGGGATGGCGGCGGCGACCTCCAGGCCCGTTACCCGGGCCACGGCCTGTCCCTTTTCCACCCGGTCGCCGATGGAGACCAGCGGTTCAAAGGGCCCGTCCGCCGGGGCCCGGATGAGCCGCTCGGTCGTATAGCCGCCCACGTCGCCGGGGACGCCGGTGTTGGGCTGGGCGGAGCCGGTGAGGAGCAGCCGGCCCAGGTGGTGGCCCCGCATGGTCTCCACCACGCCGTGGCAGTCCGTCCCGGCGGTGAAGCCGGGGCCCAGGGCCAGCACGATGGGGGCGTGGGTGATGGCGGTGCCGGTGTTGCGCTTGGCCAAAATGGCGTCCACCAGGGCGTCAAAGGGGAGCAGGGCGCGGATCTCCGCCGCCGGGTCGACCAGGACGGGCACCTCCCCCAGGGCCAGAAGGGCTCTGGCCTGAGCGGCGGAGTCGCAGTGTCGGGCGGTATAGCCCTCCACCGTGGTCTGAGCGTCATAGACGGCCTGGGAAAAGGCCGCGGCGCGGCGCACGGCGGTGGGCTTTTCCAGGTCGGTCATCACCACTTGAAAGCCGCTGTTCAGAAGGCGTACCGCCACCCCGGTGGCCAAATCCCCCGCCCCTTTGATCAAAACCAGCACAGTCCGTCACGCTCCTCGGGTGGGAAGCTCCACAAAAGGGCCCGGATCCCTTGGGCCGCCAAAAGCTCCCGAATGATCCCGCCCTGCGTCAGGAGGGCGGGGGTGTCCGCCTTGTTCAAAAGGCAGCGGTATTCCGCCCCGGCGGGCGTCCCCTTCCGTCCGCCCCGGGGGGAGGAGAGAAGGGCGGCCACATGGGCGGGGGTCACGTCGCGCGCGGGGTTTGTCCCCAGAAGGGAGGCGGCCGTCCCGGGCCGGTGGCAGCAGGCCGAAAAAGACCTTCCCAGGGCGTCCAGCCCCGCCAGGGCCACCACGGCGTCGGCGTTGGACGGCACGACGGGCTCATGCTCCGCCGGAGCCTTCAGGGGAAGGCCCCGGGCCCCGTCCGCCTCCGCCAGCACCACGTCGGCAAGGCCCCGGAGGGCCTGGGGAGGAAGGGGACAGGTGAGCTTGTTGTCCGGCCCGGGGACCCCGAAGAGGGCCACCCGGTTCTGCTTCAAGAGCCGGGTGAGGGTCTGGGGGTCGCCGGCAAGGAGAAGCCGGGGATGGGGGCGGATATGGGTGGTGGTGGTCACCGCCACCGAGAGCCCTGCCTGTGCGGCCTCCCGGGCCAGGGCGTAAAGGGCAGTGGTCTTGCCCCCGCCCCCCACCAGGGCCAGAAGGGGGCAGCGCCGGGGCTCCAGGCCCAGGGCAGTCCAAAGCTTCATCTCAGGCCAACCCCGAGAGATGCTCCGCCAGGATCTTTCCGCCGATGAACACCAGCACCAGTCCGCCCAGCAGGGTGGCCCGGCGCTGGAAGAGCTGGCCCAGCCGGCGGCCCAGAAGCCCGCCCAGCATGGCCAGCAGAAAGGCCACCGCGCCGATGACGCCGGCGGCCAGGAGGATATCCACCTTCACGAAGGCCAGGGAGACTCCCACGGCCAGAGCGTCGATGCTGGTGGCCAGGGCCAGGAGGAAGAGCCGCCGGACGGACAGGTCGGTGACCGCCTCCTCCTCTCCGCCGAAGAGAGCTTCCCGGATCATATTGCCGCCGATGAGGGCCAGCAGGCCGAAGGCGATCCAGTGATCCACGGCCTCGATGTACGCGCTGACGCTGGAGCCCAGAGCCCAGCCCATGAGCGGCATGGCAAACTGAAATGCCCCGCACCACAGGCCGATCCGGGCGGCCTGCCGGGGCCCGAAGCCGGGCACGGCGATGCCGGTGGAGACGGAGACGGCAAAGGCGTCCATGGCCAGACTCAACGCGATGAGGAGGATCTCAAGCACAAAATGACCCCCTAAAAACAGATTGAGACCATTGTATCACACCCGTGGGGAAGGAGCAAGGGGGAAAGGGGCGACGGAGCCTGTTTATCGGGGGCCCCGAAATACAATGCGGCCCAGACGCCTGCTCCTTCGTCGGGGCAAGCTCCGTACCCCTCGCCCCGGCGCTGCCGCCAGAGCTCGCACACTTCGCTGCCCCTCCTCTCCCCAATAAAATCATTGATTTTATTGGGGGGTTCAAAAAACGGGAAAGGCCAAGCGCCTGCTCCTGACGCTTGGCCTTTCCCGTAAGGAAAGAGGATACAATGAAATGAAAAGAAACTGTCTCTTGCGAGTATTATCATACCCAAGAGTTGTGAACGATAAAAACAAAATCTGTTACAGAAAGATTAAATATAAAAAAATTTTTGTCATTTTTCTGTAAAAGAAGGGGATCTCAGGGGCCGGAGGGGGGAGGATACAAAAAAGCAGCGGTGAAAACCGCTGCTTTTTTGCAAAGGATTGGAGGATAGAATGAAAAAGATGTCTGCCTCTTTACATACATGATTTTACCCAAAGGTTGTTAAAAAAGAAACGCTGAATTGTTACGGGAGTTTTAAATCGTGGGAAAAGGGTTATTTATCTCTGACCTTTGTAAAAAAATCCCGAAGGAGCCCGGCGCACTCAGCCTGGCAGGGGCCTGTGTAGAGGTGGGGCCGGTGGCCGAAGGACTCCTCAAAGAGGTTGAGCACCGAGCCGCAGGCCCCCATGCTCTCGTCCTTGGCGCCGTAGCGGATCACGGGGATACGGGCGTTGAGGATGGCCCCGGCGCACATGGGGCAGGGCTCCAGGGTGACATAGAGGGTGGCCTTGTGGAGCCGCCAGCCCCCCAGGGTCCGGCAGGCCATGGAGATGGCCTCCAGCTCGGCGTGGCCCAGGGCGTCCCGGTTCCGCTCCCGGCGGTTGCGGCCCTCCCCCACGATCCGTCCGTCCTCCCAGACAATGACGCAGCCTACGGGGACCTCCCCGTCGGCCAGGGCCTCCCGGGCCAGCTCCAGGGCCCGGGACATATAGAATTCATCGTTCATCACAAGCCACCCTTCCGTAATCCTCCACCAGGGCCCGGGCCAGCTTCAGGGGATCCTCCCCCTTGCGCAGGCGAAGGGTGAGGGCGGGCTTTTCCCCGGGAGAGAAGAGCACCCGGCCCTTCCACCGCTCGTTGGCGCACAGGCCGGAGACCTGGCGGAGCTGAAATTCCGAGAGAAAGAAGACAAGATTGCTCCCCTTCTGCACCAGCTCGGTGATCCCCTGCCGGGCGGCGTCGGCGCGGAGAAGGGCCACGGCGATGAGGTTGTTTACCGGCCGGGGCGGGTCGCCGTAACGGTCGATGAGCTCGTCGGTGAGGTCGTCGGCGTCCTGCTCGCCCCGGATGAGGGCGATGCGGCGGTAGAGATCCATGCGCTGTTCCGGGGAGGGGACGTACCGGTCGGGGATGGAGGCGGAGACCGTCAGGTCGGCGGAGCACTCCGCCGGCGCCTCGGGCTTTTCCCCCCGCTCGTTGAGCACCGCCTCCTCCAGAAGTTGGAGGTACATGTCGTAGCCTACGCTCATGAGGAAGCCGGACTGCTCGGGGCCCAGCACGTTGCCCGCGCCCCGGATCTCCAGATCCCGCATGGCGATCTTGAAGCCGGAGCCGAATTCGGCGAACTCCCGGATGGCCCCCAGCCGCTTGGCGGCCACCTCGGTGAGCACCTTGCCCCGGCGGTAGGTGAGGTAGGCGAAGGCCCGCCGGGAGGAGCGGCCCACCCGGCCCCGGATCTGGTGGAGCTGAGCCAGACCCATATTGTCGGCGTTTTCAATGATGAGGGTGTTCACGTTGGGAATGTCGATGCCGGTCTCGATGATGGTGGTGCACACCAGCACCTCCACCTCCCCCTGGGAGAAGCGGGTCATCACATCGTTCAGTTCCTCCTGGGTCATCTTGCCGTGGGCCACGGCCACGGCGGCTTCCTCCCCCAGCAGCTCCTGGATGTGGGCGGCGGTCCGGGCGATGGTCTCCACCCGGTTGTGAAGATAGTAGACCTGCCCGCCCCGCTCCAGCTCCCGGCGCATGGCGTCGGCGAGCACCGACCAGTCGTGCTCCATCACGTAGGTCTGCACCGGCTGCCGATCCTGGGGTGGCTCTTCCAGGGTGGACATGTCCCGGATACCGGAGAGGGCCATGTTCAGGGTCCGGGGGATGGGGGTGGCGGAGAGGGTGAGCACGTCAACCTGGCGGGCGAGCTCCTTGAGCTTTTCCTTGTGGGTGACCCCAAAGCGCTGTTCCTCATCCACCACCAGCAGGCCCAGATCTTTGAACTTCACGTCCTTCTGGAGAAGGCGGTGGGTGCCGATGAGCAGATCCACCTTTCCCGCCGAGAGCTGGGCCAGGGTGGCCTTCATCTGGGCGCTGGTGCGGAACCGGGAGATCACGTCGATGTCCACCGGATACCTGGCAAAGCGCTGTCTGGCGGAGAGGTAGTGCTGTCGGGCCAGCACGGTGGTGGGCACCAGGATGGCGGCCTGCTTGCCGTCCAAAATACACTTCATAATGGCCCGGAAGGCCACCTCGGTCTTGCCGTAGCCCACGTCGCCGCACAAAAGCCGATCCATGGGTTTGGGCTGTTCCATGTCCCGCTTGATCTCCGCCACGCACCGCAGCTGGTCGGCGGTCTCGGCGTATTCGAACTCCTCCTCAAACTCCTTCATCCAGGGGGAGTCGGGGGAGAAGGCGAAGCCGGGCTGACGCTGACGCTGGGCGTAGAGCTCGATGAGCCCCTTGGCCAGATCCTGCACCGCCTTTTTGGCCCGGGACTTCTGCCGCTCCCAGTCGCCGCCACCCAGGCGGGAGAGCTTTTTGGTCTCATTGGCGTCCTCGCCGCCGCCGATATACTTGCTCACCATGTCCAGCTGGGTGGCGGGGACATAGAGCACGTCGGCCCCGGCGTAGGCGATCTTCATATAGTCCTTTTCCACCCCGTCCACCGGCATCTTCACAATGCCCTGATAGCGGCCGATGCCGTACTGGCGGTGGACCACCAGATCCCCCTGGGAGAGGTCGGCGTAGGAGCGGAGCTTTTCCCGGTTGGTGGGGGCCTTGGAGCGCTTTTTCTTCACCGGGGCCGCGGAGCCCTCGGTGAGGACGGCTATCTTCACCGTGGGCAGCTCCATGCCGGAGGAGAGGCCTCCGCAGCAGATCACCGCCTGCCCGGGCTGGGGGAGGGCGGAGAGCTTGAAATCCACCGCCGAGCGCACCTTTTGCTCCCGCAGAAGGGTCTGGAGGTTGAGACAGCGCTGCTCTGAGCCGGCCAAAACCACCACGGAAAAGCCGGTGGAGAGGTAATGGTTCAGGTCGCTGACCGCCGTCTCCAGGCTCATGCCGTAGGAGGGGAGCTGTTTGGCGGTGACGGGGATGAGGGTGCGGGGCCGTTGGGGGTACTGGGAGGAGGTGAAGGAGTCCAGATAGGCCACCGGCCAGCCCTCCAGCTGGGCGGCCAGCTCCTCACCGGTGGCGCACAGTCGGCCCAGCTCGGCCAGCATCAGGCCGCTTTCCGCCAGGGCGGTCACGTCCTCGCCCAGCTGCCACAGGTAGTTTTTGCACCGCTCCATAAACCGGGGGGACTCGCTGATGAGTACCAGGGCGTCCTGGGGGAGATAGTCCGCCGCTGTGGCCATCTCTGGGTAGATCAGACCCAGGTACCGGTCCACGGCGGGGAAGGTGAGCCCGTTTTCCAACAGCTCTTTGTCCTGGTGGAGGGTCACCGTCAGGGCCTCGGGGGCGTTTCCCTTCCTGGCCAGGGCGATGAGCCGCTGTTCCAGGGCCCGACTGAGCCCCGCCGCGCCCCCCGGGGCAAGCTGGGGCAGCACCTCGGCGGCAGGGAGGATCAGGGCCTCGTCCAGCTGCTCGGTGCGCCGCTGGGTGGAGGGGTCAAACAGGCCCATGGAGTCCACGTCGTCCCCGAAGAACTCCATGCGCACCGGCTGGGGATGGGCGGGGGAGAAGAAATCCAGGATCCCGCCCCGGAGGGCGAACTGGCCCACGCCCTCCACCTGATCGCACCGGGAGTAGCCCGCGGCGGCCAGAACTTCAGCCAGCTCGTTCAGGTCATAGCGCTCCCCCATCTTCAGCACCCTGCTTGCCCGGGTCAGCAGGGCGGGGGGAACGGTGCGCTGCAAAAAGGCCTCCGCCGGCGCGACCAAGAAGGAGAACTGCCCCTGGGACACGCGCCACAGGGTCTCCAGCCGCTGATGCTCCCAGGTCCTGGAGACCACGGCGGCGTTGTGGAAGGTGAATTCCCGGCTGGGGAGGGTGATGGCCTCCTCCCCGGAGAGGGCCCTCAGGTCGGCGGAGAGCCGCTGGCAGTCGGCGTCGTCGGCGCACAGCACCACCACCGGGCGCTCCCACAGCTCCCGGAGGGCGGCGGCGAACCAGGCCCGGTGGGCCAGGCCCAGACCGGAGACCGCGGCCGGGGAGGCGCCGTTGTCCAGGGCGGCGGCAAGCTGTTGAAATTCAGGCAGGGCGTGGAGGGCGGAGAGAAGCTTTCGCATAGGGGGCCTCCCGAGAGTAGAATGGAAAAACGAGAAAGGGACTGCGACGACGAAAGCCCCCGTCCCGGGAGGGAGGGGGGTGTCAGTGGGGTACAGTATACACAAAAAAAGCCCCCCGGTCAAGAAAAACAAATGACCTCCCGCCCCAAGGGCGGGAGGTCATCCAACGGATCAGGAGAAGGCCCGGTAGATCAGGCAGGCCATCTCAGCCCGGGTGATGGAGGCGCGGGGGGAGAGACGTCCGGAGCCGTCGCCCTGAAGGATATCCATGGCGTAGAGGACCCCTGCGGCATCCCGGGCGTATGGGGCCAGCTCTCCGGCGTCGGAGAAGGCGCTGAGATCGGCGGCGGGAGGGAGGATGTTCCGCTGCTCTTCCAGAGCCCGGCAGACCATGACCAGGGCGTCCTGGCGGGTGACCGGGGCGTCGGGGAGGAGCCGTCCCTCTCCGTCGCCGTGGACGATGCCCCGTTTGGCCAATGCCGCTACGGCATCACGGAGGAGTCTGTCCTGGGGGAGATCGGAAAAGTCCGGGAGGGCGGGGGTGGAGGTATGGAAGTACAGGGTCACATAGATGGCGTAGATGACGTCCATGCGGGTGGCCTCGTCCCCGGGGCGGAAATAGGAGTCCCCATAGGCGAAATAATTTTTCTCCAGGAAGCGGGCGGCGGGGATGGCCCAGTCCCAGCCCTCCAGATCCTGGAAGGTCAGGTCGGAGGGATAGCCCGGTTCAAGAATCAGCGCTCCGGAATAGGGATATCCGATGCTGTCGGTACCCACATAGCGCAGAGTGACAGCCTCCTGAAAGTTCTCGCCGGGGAGAAAGGACAGGCGGCTGTATTCATAGGATTTCCCGGGGGCGACGGGGGTGCGGTCACAGAGGATGACGCCTGTATCGGCGGCGGGCAGGGTGTCAAAGGCCACGGTGACCAACTCCCCGACCTTCCGGGCGGCGCAGGCGTCCCACAGAGGACCGGCCAGGCTGATCTGGGTGGTGCGGGTGGAAATGGTGACGGGGTCGGCGGAGGGCTCAGAGCCGGTGGAGGGCTTTTCCCCGGCAGGGGACTTATTTTCCACCAGATTAAGGGTGAAGGTGGCGGAGACGTTCTGTTTCTTTTCGTTCCTTTCACAGGAGACGGTGTAGCCCAGCTCAACGGTGATCCCCTCCTTGCCGGCGGGGACAAAGGTGACGTTGTAGAAGTTGGGCTCCCTGTCGGGATAGAGCACCTCTTCGGGGAGGACTTTCCGGGCGGTAGACCAGCCGTAGTCCAGCCAGAGGGCGCCCTGGTCGGAGGAGGGAAGCTCAAAGGTGAGGGAGTTCACAGTGCCGTAGTCGCCATGCGCCACGGTGTCCCCCTTGGTGGAGGTGTAGAAGGGGAAGTGATCTGTAAGATCCATGGCCTCCCCCGCCTTGGCGGTGATGGTCTCATCCAGGTAGTTCTCAGCGCGCTCCTCCCCTTCCGGCACATAGAGGATCAGCGTGCCCGGGATGGTGTTTCCCCTTTCGTCGGTCATGGTGAAGGAAAGCTCGCTCCGGCCGGTGAACTGCCGGGAGTGGTAGGCATAGGGGGTGAAGCGGATCTGGGAGAGCTGGGGATCTTCGTACATATAGTAGGGCTCGCCGGGGATCACCTTTTCCCCCTTGCAGGTGAGGGTTCCCACCGAGGCGGGGAGGAGGTCGAAGGAGACCGACTCCAGATCGCGGCGGGTGGCCTGCTGGCACAGGAGCAAAAGCTCGTCCGCGTCCAGCAGGGTGCTTTCACCGGGGGCGCAGACGCACAGGGCGGTGACCGGAGCGATCTCCTCCTGGGCGAAGGCGGCGGGAAGGAGAGTGAAGGGCAGGCAAAGGGAGAGGAGCAGGGAAAGAAGCCGGCGTTTCATAAAGATCCCTCCGATTCTTGTTTTATGATAAGAGTATAACATGGTTCCGGCGGCTTGGCAACAAAGGGCGAGGGTCAAGGGCGTCGGGGATATTCCGTTTGAGACTCCGGCCCCTGGCCTGAGAGAGACCGGGGGACCATTCTTGACGTCAAGAATGGCCCCCCGGCCCCCCCCCAAGAACCGCCAGAAGGGGGGATTTCGATTTCCCCCCTTCTGGACAACCCCCTTAAAACGACCAAAGGGCAGGGCCTGCGGGCCCTGCCCTTTGGAAACCCACCCGGGGCTGCCCTATTGCAGAAAGTAAGCCCGAGGCCTGCACTCTGTGGCAGTCCTCTGGCACGAAGGGGAAGGGCCGGCAGACAAAAGTAGGGGCGCATAGTATGCGCCCGACGGGGCACGTGCCCCGAAGCCCGCTGCGAAGTGCGGGCCCCGGGCTTAATTAAACTTCCCCATAGCCGCCTGGGGCCCTTCCTTGATATAGCACTCCACCGCCCGGGCGGCCCGGTCCAGGGCGTCGTCGATGTTCTTCCGATCCGCCCCCTGGGGCTTGCCCAGCACCCAGTCGGCCATATCGTAGTCGGGGTGGGGCTTTTGTCCCACCCCCACCCGGATCCGGGGGAAGGCGTCGGAGTGGAGGTGGGCGATGATGTTTTTCAGACCGTTGTGGCCGCCGGCGGAGCCGCTCTGCCGAATGCGCAGCTTGCCAGGGGGGAGGGCCACCTCGTCGGAGATGACGATGATCCGCTCCGGGGGCACCTTATAAAAGGCGGAGGCCTGCTCCACCGCCTCCCCGGACAGGTTCATGAAGGTCACCGGCTTCATCAGCAGCACCTTCTCGTCCCCCAGGTCGGCGGTGTTGGTGAGGGCCTTGAATTTCAGTCGCTGAACGGGGATATCCAGATCCTCGGCGATCAGGTCAATGACGTCGAAGCCCACGTTGTGGCGGGTGTGGTCATATTTGTCGCCCATATTGCCCAGACCCACCACAAGCCAGGTGACGGGGCCCTGGGGCTTGTTGAAGAAGAACATAGAAACCTCCAAAAAAGGGCGGGGAATCCCCGCCCCATGTGAGAGCCATGTCACGTTGCGAAGCGGGCTGACCGCTCGGTCACTTTCCTTTCGGCTCGGGCTGGTCTCCAGGCCGCTTTGCGGCCTTGTGCTCGCCCTCGCTCCAGTCCAAGTTCCCTCGCAACCCGCTTCTCCACGCTTCTCAGTTGAAGAGCTTGGAGACGGAGACCTCCTGATAGATGCGCTCAATGGCGTCGGCGAAGATATCGGCCACCGACAGATATTTGATCTTGTCGCTGGGGTGATCCTGGGGCGGGATGGTGTCCAGGAAAATGAGTTCCTTGATGTAGCTTTGCTCGATGCGGTCATAGGCGGGGCCGGAGAGGACGCCGTGGCTGGCGCAGGCGTACACGTCGGTGGCGCCGCCGATCTCCACCAGGGCCTGGGCCGCGCCGCACAGGCTGCCGGCGGTGTCTACCATGTCGTCGAAGAGGATGACCTGCTTACCCTGCACGTCGCCGATGATGTTCATCACCTCGGAGGAGTTGGCCTTCTGGCGGCGCTTGTCCACGATGGCCAGGGGCATGCCCAGCTTCTGGGCAAAGGCCCGGGCCCGGGCCACGCTGCCCACGTCGGGGGAGACCACCACGGTCTTCTCCTCCTGGCCGGAGAAGCGCTCGTGGAAGTAGTGGGTGAAGATGGGGTTGCCCAGCAGATTGTCCACGGGGATATCGAAGAAGCCCTGGATCTGAGAGGCGTGGAGATCCATGGTGAGCACCCGGTCGGCCCCCGCCCGGGTGATGAGGTTGGCCACCAGCTTGGCGGAGATGGGATCCCGGGGCTTGGTCTTCCGATCCTGACGGGCATAGCCGAAGTAGGGGATCACGGCGGTGATGCGCCCGGCGGAGGCCCGCTTGAAGGCGTCGATCATAATGAGCAGCTCCATCAGGTTGTCGTTGACCGGAGAGCAGGTGGACTGGACCACGAACACGTCGGAGCCGCGGACCGTCTCGTAAATGGAGACGAAGTTCTCTCCGTCGGAGAAGCAGCCGCTCTCCGCCTGGCCCAGCTGGGTTCCCAGTCGTTTACAGATGTCCTCGGCCAGGGCCCGATTGGAATTGCCTGCAAAGATCTTGATGTCTTTTCCATGGGCGATCATGTGCTAACATCCTCTCATCTTTATTTTGTCTCGTGTTCAGGAGCTATTCTTTTCCCCCGAAGGGGCGAAGTACGAAGTTCAGGCCTTGCCCCGGCGCTTGGCGGCCCATTTTTTCTTGACTGTCTGCCGCTCCCGGGCGATGGCCAGGGCGTCGGGGGGCACATCCTCGGTGATGGTGGAGCCGGCCGCGGTATAGGCTCCCTCGCCCACCGTCACCGGAGCCACCAGGTTGGTGTTGCAGCCGATGAAGGCGTTGTCCTCAATGGTGGTGCGGAATTTCTTTTTCCCGTCGTAGTTCACCGTGACGGTGCCGCAGCCGAAGTTGATGTGGGCGCCGGCGTCGGTGTCTCCCACATAGGTGAGGTGGCTGATCTTGGTGCCCTCTCCCACGGTGGAATTTTTCAGCTCCACAAAGTCTCCCACCTTGACCTTCTTGCCCACATGGCAGTTGGGGCGGATATAGGCAAAGGGGCCCACGGCGGCGTCGTCGTCTACGGTGGATTCGTTGAGCTGGGAGGCGTTCACGGTGACCCGATCTCCGATGGAGCAGTCTCGGATCACGGTGTGGGGGCCGATGACGCAGTGGGAGCCGATGGCGGTCTCCCCCCGCAGGATGGTGCCGGGGAGAAGGGCGGTGCCCGCCCCCACGGTGACGGCGGGACCTATGTAGACGCTCTCGGTGTCCACGATCCGCACGCCGGCGGTCAGGAGACGATCCACGCTCAGGCTCCGGGCCAGGGGCTCCACTGTTGTGGCCCGGTAACCGATGTCCGCTTTCAGCGGCAGGGCCCGGCCCTGCCAGGGAGAGGGGTCTCCCAGGGCGGAGAGGGCCTGGTCAAGGCTCTGCCCGCCCTGAAGGGCGGCGGCCAGGGCGGAGCCTCTGAGGGTGACCGGCCCGGGCCGGGACTCTTTCCCCGTCCGGGCGAAGTTGGTGCCTTTGGGGGCGAGAAGAAGGGCTTGGGTGACCGCCACGATCTGGCCGGGACACTGGGAGAGGAACCGGGACAGCGCTTCGGACAGACCCTTGCTCCCGGCGTCAGCAAACTGGGTGCCGGCGGGGAAGCAGGCCTGGGCGGCGGGCTGGTCGTCCCTGTGACAGAGCACCAGAAACTGCCGCACGCCCTCCTCCATCAGCGTGCGGGAGAGCCAGAGGGCGGCGGGATCAAAGAGGATGGGTTCCAGCATAAGGGAGGGGAGCTCCCCCTCCCGGGGCAGAAAAACAACGGCGCCCAGGGATTCCATAAATACGCACCCCCACAAGAAAAGCATTTCCTTGGTCATTATAGCAAAGAAGCGGGCAAAATGCAAAGAAAAACCGGGGGAAAATGGGAAAAAATATTACAGAAAAAAACAAGAAAAAGGCCTGCTTTCCGCAGGCCTTTTTGGGCGGTTTGACGAGAGGACTCAGGCGGCCAGCACCGCGCGCAGCTTCAGACGCTTGAAAAGCTGGAAGACCTCCACGGTGGCGCAGAACTTGTCGGCCAGAGACACCGTCCAGGCCTCCTTGGACCGGGGCAGGTGGAGGGCCAGGGGCCACATGTGGGCCAGGATGATGTTGCGCTCCAATTTGGAGAGGTGGGTGAGGGCGCAGGCGTTCCGGAGGGCAAATACCGGGTGATCCAGGCACTGGTTGCCGGGGTGGGCGGTGCGGTCACGGCAGTCGTACAGATAGAGATCGTGGAGCAGGCCGCCCCGGGCGCAGGCACGGTAGTCCAAACCCCAGCGCCGGCCCAGGCGGAAGGCCACGTAGGCCACAAATACCGAGTGTTCGTAGCAATTGACCCCCGGATGGTGGGGCAGGGAGCGCATGGACTGGACCTGGGGGGTGTCCAACAGACCGTCCAGGCAGGAAAGAAAGGCGTTCCAGTCGGAAGAACTGATCAGGCGCATAGGGTATCCTCCTTTGGGATGGGAAAGCTGCTTTGTAAGATCCATTATAGCGGCTTTTTTTGTCTTTGTCACTGGAAAAAAGAGAATCCACCGAAAATCGTAAGATTATCGTAAGGGTTATCCTCTTGTTTCCGGCGGAAGAAGGGGATATACTGAAAACTGTACCAAGGCACTTCATACAGTATATGAACGGTCGGAAGGGAGTGGGGCCATGATAAGCCTCAATTATCGGGACGCCAGGCCCATCTATGAGCAGGTGCGGGACGGACTTCGTCACCTGATGGTCACCGGGGCCATCTCCGAGGGGGAGAAGCTGCCCTCGGTGCGGGCGCTGGCCGCCAGCCTGGCGATCAACCCCAACACCATCCAGCGGGCCTATACCGCGCTGGAGGAGGAGGGGTACCTGGCCGCCGAGCCGGGGAAGGGGGCCTTTGCCCGTCGGGGCGGCGGGGAGAATCCCCGGCGGGGCGAGCTGCTGCGGCGGTTTGACGAGGCGGCCCGGGAGCTGTTGTTTTTGGGCATGACGCCGGAGGAGCTGGCGGAGAGGATCAGCCTGGCCGGGTCGGCCCGCCCCGGAGCGGAGCTTGAGGAAGGGGGAGAGGGAAAATGATCCAGGTGCAGAATGTGGTCAAGCGCTTTGACGGCTTTCCCGCGCTGGACGGACTGAGCATGACGGTGCCCACCGGGGCCATCTACGGTCTGGTGGGGCCCAACGGGGCGGGAAAATCCACCGTATTGCGGCATATCACCGGGGTCTACCAGCAGGACAGCGGTCTGATCCTGGTGGACGGGGAGCAGGCCTATGAAAACCCGGCAGTGAAGGTCAAGGTGACCAATATTCCTGACGACCTCTACTACTTTGTCTCCGCCTCCACCCGGGATATGGCCAGATTTTATCAGGGGTTCTATCCCAGGTTTGACCGGGCGCGCTATGAGAAGCTCAAGGAGATCTTCCACACGGTGGAGGAGCGGCGGCCCATCCGCAGACTGAGTAAGGGCATGCAGAAGCAGGCCGCCTTCTGGCTGGCCCTGTGCTGCCGGCCGGAGATCCTGGTGCTGGATGAGCCGGTGGACGGGCTGGATCCGGTGATGCGCCGCCAGGTGTGGAGCCTTCTGATGTCCGACGTGGTCCAGGAGGGCACCACGGTGCTGGTATCCTCCCACAACCTGCGGGAGCTGGAGGATGTGTGCGACCATGTGGGCATCCTCTCCAAAGGTAAGGTGCTGGTGGAGCGGACCCTCTCTGATCTCCAGGAGAATCTGGTGAAGATGCAGGTGGTCTTCCAGACCCCCGAGCTGCCCGAGCTGCCTAAGGATATGGAGGTGCTCAACGTCTCCCGGGTGGGACGGATCCACACCCTCATCGTCCGGGGCCGGGCGGATGAGGTCACCAACCGCCTGGCGGTCTATCAGCCCATCCTGATGGACGCGCTGCCCCTGACGCTGGAGGAGATCTTTATTTATGAGTTGGGAGGTGAGGACTATGGGGTCCGGGACGTCGTCCTTTAAATTCCACGGGTGGTTCAACCCCACTCTGTTCAAGAAAAACCTCACCCGGTTCTGGCCCATATGGGCGGTCTACACCGCCGTTCTGGCCTTTCTGCTGCCGGTGGAGCTGCTGCTGACCCTGACCAGCCGCTCCAATCTGCTGGTCAACGTGGGGAATCTGGAGGATGTGCGCAACATTGTCCGCGTTGCCACCGCCGCCATGCCGACGGTGGGCTTCCTCTTCGGGGCCATGGCGGCCATCGCCCTGTTTTCCTACCTGATGAATGCCCGGTCGGTGCAGATGCTCCACGCCCTGCCCATCCGGCGGGAGGGACTGTTCCTCACCAATTGGCTGTCCGGCTTTGCCTTTTTCCTGGCGCCCAACCTGGCGCTGCTCCTGATCTCGGCCCTGATCGAGGCGGGGATGGGGGTGCTGGATCCGCGGGGACTGGTCCTGTGGCTGGTCACCGCCACGGTCTGCCCCATGTTCTTTTTCTGCTTTACCGTCTGTATCGCCATGTTTACCGGCCATGTTCTGGCCCTGCCGGTGTTTTACGGCATCCTCAATGTGCTGGTCATCGGGGTGTGCGCCCTGATGGACTTTGCCGGAGGCCTGATGCTCTACAACTACAACGGGAACCATCTGATGGATTCCGACCTGGCCCGCTGGTGCACCCCCGTCTATCAGCTCTACCATTTGCTTGTCTCCGGAAGGTATGACATCACCGCCCAGGCGGTGACGGCGGTGGCGGGCTACTGCGTGGTGTTGGGGGCGGCCTTTACCCTGATTGCCGTGCTGGTCTATCAGCGCCGCCAGCTGGAGCGGGCGGGGGATGTGATCACCGTGGGCTGGGTGCGGCCGGTGTTCCAGTATGGTCTGGGTGTGTGCGTGGGCCTGCTCTTCGGCCTGGTGCTCTACACGAATTTTTTCTATTCCTTCGGCTGCGGGGCGTATATTTTCCTCACCGCCCTGTGCGCCGTCATCGGCGCCTTCGCCGGACGGATGCTGCTGAAAAAGACCCTGCGGGTCTTTGCCGACGGCTGGAAGGGCTGCTTTGCCCTGGGGGTGGTGATGGCGCTGGCCCTGTTCGGGGTGCGGGCCGACTTCCTGGGCTTCCAGCGCTGGACTCCCGACCCGGCTCAGGTGGTGAGTGTCCAGATCCATGGACCCCACACCTTGCCCGATGATGACGGCAAATATCTGGATCAGACCTTCACCGACGCGGCGGATATCCGTCGGATCGTGGCGCTCCATAAGGCCCTCAACGCCGATATGCAGACCCTTCGGGATCTCAAGGAGCACTCCGGTGATTATGAGCGCTGGGACGAGGAGGGCGAGTATCAGATCATGGGTACCCAGTACCTGCGCCTGAGCTACACCATGGCCGACGGCAGTGTGGTGAACCGCTGGTATGATCCCATTCCCGTTTACCAGGAGACCCTGGAGGATCCCGACACCTATGCCGGAATGCTCAATGCCCTGCTCAACGACCCCCGGGTGATGGGCCAGACCTATTGGCGATATCTTGGGGAGATCGACGGCAGTGACGTGAAGCCCACCGGCGGCTGGATCTTCCGGGCCGCCCCGGCGGAAAAATATGAGGAGGATGTGGAGCTCGGCGGATCCCCGGCGGGCGCCACCTATACCCAAAGCGACGACCTGACCCTCACCGACCAGGCTGCCCGGATGCTGTGGCAGGCCTTCTGGGAGGATCTCTCCGCCGGACGGGTGCACCGCTATCTGCTGGACGACAAGGCCCGGCAGGAGAACTGTTATGTCAGCGACATCAACATTTCTCTGAGCTGGACCGTGGTGGATGGGAGTGGAGAGCGCTCCACCCGCAGTCAGGACTTCACCTTTACCCCCGAAAAGTCGGCCACCTCTGTGATGGCCGCCCTGGAGGAGCTGGGGCTGAAGGATCGCCTCACCCAGCGGGGGGCGAGAGCGGGCAGATAACGCGGCGTTGTCCGCCCAGGTCAGTCAATGAAAACGCCCCGCCCGTTCATCAGAGAACGGGCGGGGCGTTTGTCAAATCACAAACTTATTTGTCAAAATATAAACTTAAAAGTCTGTTTTTCACGCCGTTTCAGGGGAAAGAATATGAGGCGTTAAAGTTTTAACAAAGTTTCTCTTGCTTTTTCCGATCCGGACGAATATAATAGGAGACGTACGAGTGATCTCTCTGGAAAAAACCAAAAACATATTGATATTGGAGGTCAAGACCATGAAGGAAGTGTACATCGTCAATTGCTGCCGCACCGCTGTGGGCTCCTTTGGGGGGAGCCTGAAGGACGTGCCCGCCGCCGACCTGGGCGCCGTGGTGGTCAAGGAGGTGCTCGCCCGCGGCGGGGTGAAGCCCGAGCAGGTGGACGAGCTGATGTTCGGCTGTATCCTCACCGCCGCTCAGGGCCAGAATGTGGCCCGCCAGGTGGGCGTGAAGGCCGGCCTGCCCTATTCCGTTCCCGCCTACACTGTGGGCATGGTCTGCGGCTCCGGTATGAAGAGCGTCATCGAGGGCGCCCGGGCCATCCTCTGCGGCGACGCCGACGTGATCGTGGCCGGCGGTACCGAGAATATGTCCTCCGCTCCCTTTGCCTCCATGGACGCCCGCTGGGGCGCCCGGATGGGGGATAAGAAGCTGGTGGACACCATGATCAAGGACGGCCTGTGGGACGTCTACAACAACTACCACATGGGCACCACCGCCGAGAATATCAACGACGTGTGGGGCATCACCCGGGAGGAGCAGGACGCCTTTGCCGCCGCCTCCCAGCAGAAGACCGAGGCCGCCCAGGCCGCCGGCAAGTTTGAGGCGGAGATCGTCCCCGTCATGGTGAAGAAAAAGAAAGAGATGGTGGAGTTCAAGGTGGACGAGTACCCCAAGGCCGGGGTCACCGCCGAGGGCATTGCCAAGCTCCGGGGCGCCTTCCCCGCCGGCCCCGAGGGGGTGGAGGATGAGATCGTCCACACCTTTGAGGTCACCCAGTGCCACGCCGACGACGCCAAAAAGCACATTCAGCGGGTCACCGCCGCCAACGCCTCCGGCATCAACGACGGCGCCGCCGCCATTCTGCTGGCCTCCGGCGAGGCGGTGGAGAAGTATGGCCTGAAGCCCATGGCCAAGCTGGTCTCCTGGGGCCAGGGCGGCGTGGATCCCAAGATCATGGGCGTGGGCCCCGTGCCCGCCTCCCGTCAGGCCATGGCCAAGGCCGGCCTGAAGATCGAAGACATCGACCTGGTGGAGGCCAACGAGGCCTTTGCCGCCCAGTCCATCGCCGTGGGCCGTGAGCTGGGCTTTGACATGGACAAGGTCAACGTCAACGGCGGCGCCATCTCCATCGGCCACCCCGTGGGCTGCTCCGGCGCCCGGATCATCGTCACCCTGCTCCACGAGCTGCAGAAGCGGCCCGAGGCCAAAAAGGGCCTGGCCACCCTGTGCATCGGCGGCGGTATGGGCGTTGCGACCATCTTCGAAAAGTGCTGAGA
Source organism: uncultured Pseudoflavonifractor sp. (assembly GCA_947651395.1). Lineage (GTDB taxonomy): Bacteria > Bacillota > Clostridia > Oscillospirales > Oscillospiraceae > Vermiculatibacterium. The sequence goes on from CANSYW010000008.1 coordinate 92,073, forward strand.
AAGAAGCGCGGAGAAGCAGGCTGCTGAGGGGCTAACGACGCAGCGGCGCGAAATTTCGAAGGGGCGAGGGCCCCGGAGGAATTTTGCGAAGTCGGAGGAGTTAGAACCCGAAGCGGTCAGCCGGTTTCGCAGCGTGACAAAGAAGAAGCGCGGAGAAGCAGGCTGCTGAGGGGCTAACGACGCAGCGGCATAAGAAAAAACCATAAAAACGAGAGCTCCCCCGGGGGCTCTCGTTTTTTGCGGAAATTGTAAACATTTCAAAAAGCCTGCCCTATTTTCGTTGTCTCGACAGGAGAAAAGTGGTACAATGACCCTCGCCGCAAAAGCGGACAAGGAGGATACCATGAAAAAGACAAGAATATTCGCCGGAGCTCTGGCTCTGACGCTGCTGACAGGCTGCTCCGCCGGCCCTGATCTGGTGGCCTCGCCCGACGATCTGGCCTTTCAGGCCGCCGACCTGAAGCGGGACAGCCAGCTCTTCACCGTGGACGGGGTGGGGGTCAACGCTGAGGAATATCTGTTTTGGCTGGTCAACGCCATTGCCATACAGAAATATTCCGGCGGCCTTTCCGACGACGCCGACTGGTCTCAGGCCCAGGAGGGGCAGCCCTCCGCCGGGACCCTGAAGGCCGACGCGCTGGAGACCGCCAAGGTCTACCAGACCATCCGCAACCGTGCCGCCCAGCTGGGCGTGGAGCTGTCGGCGGAGGAGCGGGAGGAGATGGAGACGGAGCTGGAGGAGGTCTTCGCCCGGTATGGGGGCGAGGAGGAGTTCCAGCGCGGCATTTTGGATGAGCAATGCATCTCCATGGAGGGCTACCGGGCCCTGAACGAGGTGGCCTATCTGAATCGGACGCTGAAGGAGAAGCTGGAGGCGGACGGGACGCTGACGGTCACCGACGGGGATCTGGAGGCCTATGTGGCCCAGAAGGGGATCTACGGCGCCAAGCATATCCTGGTGTCCACCCGTCACACCAACGCCGACGGCTCCCATGAGGAGTTCACCGAGGCCGAGCGGGCCCAGGCCCTGGAGCTGGTGAAGGACCTGCGGGAGCAGCTCCGGGCTTCGGGGGACAGCGAGGAAATGTTTGACGAGCTGATGAGGGAGTACAGCGAGGACGGCCGGGACGGGGAGGGGAACCTCTACGCGCCGGAGGGCTATCTCTACGTCTACCCCCAGGAGAAGGTCACATCCTACTATACCCAGATGGCCATGGTGCAGGAATTTGAGGCGGGGGCGCTGAGCCTGGAGGTGGGACAGATCAGCGAGCCCATTGAGACCGACTACGGCTACCACCTGATCCTCCGCAAGGAGCCGGACATGGAGCAGGCCCGGCAGGAATACGTCTCGTCCGACTACAAGTTCAACGAACTGCTCCGGAGCTGGGCGGAGGAGGCGGAGGTGGTGACCACCAAGGCCTATGACGAGTTGGACCCCCAGGCCTTTTACAACAAACTCCAGCAGCTGCTGGACGCCCGGGAGGCCGCCCGGGCCGCTCAGACCACCCCCGCGCCGACCCAGAGCGCCGCGCCGGAGGGGAGTTCCGCCCCGGAGGAGTCCGCCCCCGCAAACTGAGGGCCCCTTTGAAATTCAGCAGAGCATTCGTGCCCTGCTGAATTTTTTCGCGAAAAAGAAACGATAATTGTATCAAAACAATATAATAGTTGATTTTATTTCCTGATAATTGTGGCAATCTATATCTATCACTTCGATGATATAGGAGGGCTACAATGAAAAAAGAGCGGGATTCGGAACTGGTGGCGATCGGACAGCGGGTGCGCGCGGCCCGGCTGAGCCGGGGAATGACCAAAGAGGCGCTGGCAGAGGCCGCAGAGACCTCCACCCAATTTCTCTCTCAGATCGAAAAGGGGGAGCAGAGTATGACCATGATGAAATTTAAGCGGCTGTGCAAGGCGCTTGGCGTGTCCAGCGACTACCTGCTTTTCGGCAGGGAGTACTCCAGCGGAGCCGCCGCCCTGGCGGCGGAGTATCTGGCGGGAATGAATCCCATTGAACGGGAACTGGCGTCCCGGATGGTGATCCATATGCGCGGGATGCTGGACGAGCTGGCGCCGGAAAATGAGTAAGGGGCTCAGGGTCCTGCTGGTAGAGGATGACGGACTCCAGCGGGAGATGATGTCCATGCTGCTCGGAACTGTGGAGGGGCTGTGCCTTGCGGTTGCCCACGACGGCCTGGAGGGACTGGAACTGGCCCTGACGGAGAGCTGCGACGTGATCATATTGGATCTGATCCTGCCGGGCATCAGCGGAATGGAACTGCTCAAGCGCTACCGGCGCCGGGGCGGGAAGGCCGGCGTTCTGGTGCTCTCCAAAGCGGGCGGCGAGCGCGTCCACGCCGCCGCCATTGCCGCCGGGGCGGACTTCTTTTTGTGCAAGCCCGCCGCCTGGACGGAGATACGGCGGGCCGTCCGGTTTCTGGCCGGAGGGCTGACCCGAACCTGTGAGGAACTGCTGGAGGAGATGGCCGCTCCCGACTGGGAGGGGCGCCGTCAGGCTGCCCGGTGCGCGGGAGTGCTGGGAGAACAGGAAAAGGGGCGGGTGCTTTTGAAGGAGGCCTACTGGGCGGCCGCCAGGGAGAGCGGAAGCTCCGTGGTCTGTGTGGAAAAGAACGTCCGGAAGCTGATCGGGCTTCTGGCCGGGGAAAACACCCCGCTCTTTCAGTCCCTCTTTGGGGAAAGACCGGAAAAGGCCCCCACCAACAAGACCTTCCTTCTGGCGTTGGCCCGGGCGGCCAAAGACCGGGAGGGATAAGGTGCGTTCGCCAGGATTCCCTTGGAAACGGATGGGCTTCGCCCTATAATGAGCTTCACCGGAAAGTGAAAAGGAAAGGACTGGTGAAGTGTGCGGGACGGGCATTGCGGAAGTCTGCGTGAACTGCTGGACAAGCTGGGCAGCGACCCCCGACGGGGCCTGGAGGAACGGGAGGCCGGGGAGCGGCTGAAAAAGTACGGTCCCAACCAACTGGAGGGGAAAAAGGAGCGAAGCCTTTTCCTCCGGGTGCTGGATCAGCTGCGGGATCCCATGATCCTGGTGCTGCTGGCGGCGGCGGGGCTGAGCCTTGTGTCCAGCGGCGGGGAGGACTGGCTGGACAGCGCCATCATTTTACTTATCGTGGTGGTCAACGCCATCATTTCCATCTCCCAGGAAAACAGCGCCCAGCGGGCCCTGGAGGCGCTGCGGAAGCTCTCTGCGCCCCAGGCCAGAGTGGTTCGGGGGGGCAAGGAGCTGCGGGTGGACTCCGACCAAATCGTGCCCGGAGACGTGATCCGGCTGGAGGCGGGAGACCTGGTGCCCGCCGACGCCCGGCTTCTGGAGAGCGCGGGGCTCAAGGCCGACGAGAGCGCCATGACGGGGGAATCCCTGCCGGTGGAAAAGCAGGCCGGGGAGGGGCTTCCCCCCCAGACCGGCCTGGGGGATCGAAAGAATATGGTCATCGGCTCCACCGTCATCACTGCGGGCCGGGGCACGGCGCTGGTCACCGCCACCGGCATGGACAGCGAGGTGGGCCGGGTGGCGGGCCTTCTGATGGAGCAGGAGGAGTCGGAGACCCCCCTCCAGCGGCGGATGGGGGAGATCTCCAGGATCCTGTCCTTTGTATGCCTGTGCGTGTGCGCGGTCATGTTCGGGGCGGGACTGCTTCAGGGCCGGGGGATGCTGGAGATGTTCATGACCGCCGTATCTCTGGCGGTGGCGGCCATCCCCGAGGGACTGCCCGCCATCGTCACCATTGTGCTGGCGCTGGGGGTACAGCGTATGGCGGCCCGGGGCGCCATCGTCAAAAAACTGCCGGCGGTGGAGACTCTGGGCTGTGCCGGGGTGATCTGCTCGGACAAGACGGGCACTCTGACCCAGAACCGGATGACGGTGCGTAAGCTGTGGCTGCCTGAGGGCCGGGGGCGGCGGGAGCTGCTTACCGCGGCCGCGCTGTGCTGTGACGCCCAGCTCCGGGGAACGACGGTGGTGGGAGAGGCCACTGAGCGGGCCCTGGTGGAGGCCGCCCTTCAGGAGGGACTGGACAAGGGAGAGCTGGAGCGGGAGCTGCCCCGGAAGGGGGAGCTGCCCTTTGACTCCGGGCGCAAGCTCATGTCCACCGTCCACGCCCTGCCCCAGGGAGGGTATCGGGTGTGCGTGAAGGGGGCGCCCGACGTACTGCTGAGCCGGTGCGCTCTGGCGGAAAATCAGCGCAGAGCCGCCCTGAGCGCCAACGACGCAATGGCACGGGAGGCGCTGCGGGTGCTGGCGGTGGCCGTGCGGGATCTGGAGAGACTGCCGGCGGAGTGGAACAGCCAGGCCCTGGAGCGGGATCTGACCTTCCTGGGGCTGGCGGGGATGATGGACCCGCCCCGGGAATCGGCCAAGGGGGCGGTGGAGCAGTGCCGGGGGGCCGGGATCCGGCCGGTCATGATCACCGGGGATCACAAGCTCACCGCCGTGGCGGTGGCCCGGGAGCTGGGGATCTTCCGCCCTGGGGACATGGCGGTGACGGGGGCCGACCTGGATTTTATGCCCCAGGAGCTTTTGGAGCAGGACGTGGAGAAGTTTTCCGTCTACGCCCGGGTGTCCCCCGAGCACAAGACCCGCATCGTCAACGCCTGGCGGAAGAAGGGGAAGGTGGTGGCCATGACGGGGGACGGGGTCAACGACGCCCCCGCCCTGAAGGCCGCCCACATTGGCTGCGCCATGGGTCAGGCGGGCACCGATGTGGCCAAAGAGGCCGCCGATATGATCCTCACCGACGACAACTTTGCCACCATTGTCTCCGCCGTGGCCGAGGGGCGGGGCATCTACGCCAACATCAAGAAGGCCATCCACTATCTCCTCTCCTGTAACATCGGAGAGATCCTGACCATCTTCCTGGCCACGGTGCTGGGCTTTCATCAGATGCCCCTGGTGCCGGTACAGCTGCTCTGGCTCAACCTGGTCACCGACGCCCTGCCCGCCCTGGCCCTGGGGGTGGAGCCGGTGGAGGAGGGGGCCATGGAGCGGGGGCCCCGGGGGGCGGAGGAGAGCCTGTTCAACCGGCGCTTTTCCCTGCGCCTGGCCTGGCAGGGGGCCATGGTGGGCCTGCTCACCCTGGCGGCCTACTTTTTGGGGGAATATGTCCTCTCCGACCCGGGGGAGGCCTATGAGGCGGCCAACACCATGGCCTTCGCCACCTTGACCTTCTGCCAGCTTTTCCACGCCTTTGATGTGCGCAGTGAGGAGCACTCCCTGTTCCACATCGGTATTTTCAGCAACCGGGCCATGAACAAGGCCTTTCTGGTGGGCCTGCTGATGCAGCTGGCGGTGCTGTGCCTGCCCCCGCTCCAGCGGATCTTCCAGACGGTGAACATGAATCCGGTGGAGTGGACGGTGGTGCTGGCGCTGGGGATCACCCCGGTGGTGGTGTGCGAGATCGGGAAGTGGCTGAGAAGGAAAAAGAGGGCGTAAACAAAAATCGCCGACGGCGTCTGCCGTCGGCGGCTTTTTTTGTTTTTTATTCGCTGACTTCCCGGATGAGGATGAAGGGGGTGAGCTGGCGATCCTGGCCGGCGGGGTTGTCGGCGATGAGGGCCAGGAGCTGTTCGTCGGTCCAGCCCTTCAGGGCCTCGCCCTTGCCCAGCAGCTCCACGTTCAGGTCGTTGGCGTCCACGATCATCATGACGATGCCGGTCTTCTCGAAGACCTCGTCGCAGACCTTGGCCGGATCCGCGGGGACCCGGACGCCCATATGCTCGTACTCGGGGATGTCCTCTCCGTAAAAGCCGTCCAGGCCGGTGACCTCCTCGCCCAGCATGTCGTAAAAGACCCCGTGCTTGCCCACCAACTTGCCGAAGCCGGCGCAGACCGCGGCCCAGATGACCTTGGGGAGACCGCAGATATTGATGGCGAACTGCATCTTCACCGGCAGGCCCATGCCGGGGCCTGCGGAGGTCTGATGGACAAAGCGGCTGAGGAGCCTGGCCCAAAAGCCGGGCTTGCACTCGTCCTCGGTGACCACCCGGCCCTGACACAGGGCGATGACCTTTTCGCTGGAGGAGACGATATCTCCGGGCTGATAGAGGGGCTTGACGTACTTCTCCATCAGATCCAGGTAGCTCTCGCCCACCTGGACAAAGTGGGTGGCGATGGCGTGACGGGCGTATTTTTTGCCCTCGGCCTCAATGATCACGCTCTTTCCCTCATTGGCGTAAAAATCCATGGATGACGCTCCTTTTGTAACCAAAGTACTCCTTATTATAGACGGGTTGGGGAGCGGAAGCAACCCGGTTTGGCATAAAATTTTCTTTTTGGGAGACACTGGAGGGGAAATGGGGGGATACCATGGGCTTTTTCACCGAAAAGAGGGCGGTCGATCCGCCCCACCCGCGCCGGGTGCCCAGACTGGAGGGGCCGCTGACGGCGGAGGCTCTGGGCCGGGCGTTTGAAAACTGCGTGGACTATAACCGCCGGGCCGTGGCCGTGGGGGGGAACGAGGCCCTGCGGATGGAGCTCGTGTTTCTCGCCGGGATGGTGCGCATGGAGCGGGTGAGCGATTATGTGCTGCGCCCTCTGGCCCAGGATCGGGAGCTGGGGGAGCTGGGGGAGGCGGTGGCCTGGGAGAAGATGCGCTCGGGGGCCCTCTACAGCCTGTCGGTGACTGAGGTGGCCACCCTGGACGAGGCCGTGAGCCGCCTGATCGACGGCGATTGCCTGCTTTTTTTCCCGGGAAAGGAGCGGGCGCTCTCTTTTAATGTGGGGACGGAGGAGAAGCGGAGCATCGGAACGCCGGAGGATGAGGTGGCGGTCAAGGGGCCCAAGGACTCCTTTGTGGAAAACCTGCGCACCAACACCTCCCTGACCCGACGGCATCTGAAGGCTCCGGAGCTCCGGGTGGCGGAGCAGACGGTGGGGCGGCAGTCCCTCACTCCGGTGGATATCCTCTGGCTGGACGGGATCGCCGATCCCCGCACGGTGGAGGAGCTTCAGCGGCGGATAGAGGCCATCGACATCGACGCCCTTCTGGCCACCGGGAATCTGGAGGAGTATATCGTTGACCGGCTGGACACCCCCTTTCCGCTGGCCCAGTCCACCCAGCGGCCGGATCGGTTTTGCTACGGCCTCTGTCAGGGCCGGGTGGGGGTGCTTGTGGAGGGGATCCCCCTGGGCTATCTGGTCCCCGGGGTGCTGGGGGACTTTTTACGCACGCCGGAGGACCGCTCGGAAAACTGGATGGTGGCCGCCTCCCTGACGGTACTGCGCTGGGTGTGTCTGCTAGTGACCCTGTTTCTGCCGGGGCTCTATGTGGCTATGGTGAATTTCCATCCGGAGATGATCCCGATCCGGCTGGCCCTCAGCATTATGGCGGCCCGGCGGGACGTGCCCTTTTCCGCCCTCTTTGAGACCCTTCTTCTCCTCCTGGCCTTTGAGGTGCTGCAGGAGGCGGGGCTGCGCCTGCCCCAGTCCATCGGACAGACGGTGTCCATCCTGGGCGGTCTGGTGGTGGGCTCGGCGGCGGTGGAGGCCAGGCTCATCTCCCCGGCGGTGCTGGTGGTGGTGGCCGTGGCGGGCATCGCGGGCTATACCATGCCCTCCCAGGATCTGGCGGGGGCCCTGCGGCTGTGGCGCTTTCTTCTGGCGGTGCTCGCGGGTCTGGCCGGACTGTTCGGTCTGACGGTGGGCGCGGCGGCGCTGGCGGGACATCTTGCGGGACTGGAGAGCTTTGGGACGGCCTACCTGATCCCCTTTGCCGACGGGGAGCCCCTGGTGCGTCAGCCTCTGCCTGAGGACAAGCTGAGACCGGCCCATCTGAGATCAAAGAATCGGAGGAAACAGGGATGAAGCGCCGCGTATGGGCTGCCGCTCTGGCTTTTGTTCTGCTGGCCGGAGGGGCGGGGTTCCTGCCCCGGAGCCGGGAGATGGAGAGACTGAAGCTGGTGAGCGCCCTGGCGGTGGATGGGGGTGGGGAGGTGTCCGTCACCGCCCTCACCGCCGTGCGGGCCTCCGGGGAGGAGGAGCCGGAGACCTTTTCCGGCGTGGGGGGCAGTCTGGCCTCCGCCTGCCGGAACCTGCGGGAGAGCTCCGCCCGGCGGGCCTACCTGGGCCAGACCGAGCAGCTCCTGCTGGGGGAGGGGTGCGATCTGGAGCAGACGCTGGATTTCGTCCTCACGGATCGGGAGCTTCGGATGGACGCCTCCTTATATATAGTAAAAGGAAACGCCGGGCAGGTCCTTCAGGCCTCGGTGGAGCGGGCCGGAGAGGAGACCGGGGGCCGGGATCCCCGGGGCCGGACGGTGGGAGAGACGCTGGCCCGGCTGGCCCAGGAGGAATATGCGCTGATCCCCGCCCTGGCCCCCGGCGGGGACGGGACGGCGGCCCCGGCGGGCTGGGCGGTGGCGGGTCCCGGGGGAGTGGCCGGCTATCTGGAGGGGGAGGCGGCTGTAGGCGCCTTTCTGCTTCTGGGCGGCGGCGCGGGGGAGGTGGTGACCCTTTCCGCGGGCGCGGCGGAGGTGACCGGAGTTCAGATCGGAGCCCGGGACGGGGCGGTGAAGTGCCGCCTGGAGGCGCGTCGGGTCCAGGGAGAGCCGGGACTAAAAGAACTGGAGGCCTGGGCCGCGGCAAACCTCCGCGCCGCCCTGTCCTCCGGATGGGACTGCTGGGGACTGGATCGGGAGCTGGCCGCCGGCCGGCCCTGGGACTGGGAGGAGATCCGGGGCGTGGACGTCAGGCTTTTGGATGTGGAAGTGACGGGAAGGTGGGTGGAAGGATATGGGCCGTGAGAGAGGACGGGGCATGGCGGTGATCGCCGGACTGATCCCCCCTATGCTGGCGCTGCTGGGGCCCTTGAGCCTCCGGGCCGGTCGGCTGGGCTGGCTGACGCCGCTGTGCGCTCTGCCGGCGGGGGCTCTGATGTGCTGGATCTGGCGGCGCGCGGCGGGGCGAAGCCTTTCCCGGCTGCTGGAGGAGAGCTTTGACCTTTGGGCGGGGCGGGGAGTGCAGCTCCTTTATCTGCTGTGGGGTCTCTGGCTGATGTCGGTGGCCGCCCGGCGGTACGTCCGTCGGCTGCTGATCACGGCGCCGGGGGAAAACGTCAGGTGGCTCTATCTGGGCGCGGCCCTGCTCCTCGTCCTGTGGCTGAGCCGGGGGGAGGGAGTGATCCTCCTCCGGACGGGCAGATTGCTCTTCGGGGCGCTGACCGCCGCCGTGATCCTGGGCGCGGCCCTGTCCCTGCCCGCGCTGAAATGGGAAAACCTGTGGCCCCCCGACCCGGCGGACTGGACGGGCCTGGGAGCGGGGGCGCTGACGGTGGCCGGCCTGGCGGGGTGGGGGATCTTCGGCCTCTGCCTGCCGGGAGAGGAGCGGGAGCGGCCCTGGGGTTGGACGGCGCTGGGCTGCGGGCTCTTTGCCGGGCTGCTGGCGGTGACCCTGGGCACCTTTGGCCCTGCGCTGACCGGCAGGATGGAGGAGCCCTTTCTGCTGCTTTTGGAGGGGGCGGCCGCCCCCGGCGTTTTTCGCCGGGGGGAGGCGGCGCTGGCGTCGGTGCTCACCCTGGGCGACTTTATGCTTCTGGCTCTGCTTTTGCGGGGGTGCGCCTGCCTCTGGCGGGGCCTGTTCCCCGGCCGGGCCGGGAGGGGCGTATGGCTGGTGGCGGGGGCTGCTTTTTGGTGGGCGGGAGCCCACCCGGTGGCGGGGGCGCGGGGAGAGCCGCTGCTGCTTTGGGGAGGGGCCCTGTTTGGGATCGGGTTGCCCACCCTTGCCGTTTTGACGGAAGCGGGGAGAAAGGCCCTGGGAAAAGAAGGCATATCTTGTGTGAAAAAAGGACCGGAAGAGGCAGATGTTGCGGAAGAGGAAGCAGGGGAAAAAAGTTACGGAAAAAATGAAAAAAAGTGTTGACATTCTCTGCTTGATTTGGTATATTAATAGGGCACCTGCGAGACGGGCCCAAAGCTCTGACCGCTGAAGCCCTTGAGCGAGAACGGTTTTCGAGGTTTTCTGAGGAAGCCGGACAGCGATGACGGGGCGGAGACAACAGAGCGAAAAACCGAAAGCAGATGCGGCGTGCACCTTGTAAATTAAACAACGTGAGAAGAAGCAAACACAAGACACCA
>CANSYW010000009.1 GCA_947651395.1 uncultured Pseudoflavonifractor sp.
TCCAAAACAATTAGCTGGGGGGGGGGGGCGGCGCCCCCGCCCCCCCCCTCTTTTCTCCCCCGGGGGGGGGGGGCCCAATCCCCCCCCCCCCCCTTCCGGTTGGAGAGAAATAAGGAATGTGGATATTCTGCCTTAGCCGATACCGCCCAGCATAGCGCCGGCCACCAGGGCCACGAGACACAGGACGAAGTATACATAGCCCAGAGGCACGAACCAGCCGCCCACGGCCTTCTTGGCGCCGTGGTTGATCTCCTCCATGGCCTTGTCCCGGGGCAGCACCACAAAGAACATGATGGCGGCCAGGGCGGCGCCCAGAGGGCAGATGTAGATGGAGACCACGTCCATCCACTGGGAGGTCCAGGGCTGGATGATCAGGGCCACGACCGCGCCGATAACGCCGATAGTGGCCACGGCGGCGCCTCTCTTGAACTTGAACTGCTCCTGCAGGGTGGCCACAGGGGCCTCATACAGGTTGACGATGGAGCTCAGGCCGGCGAAGAGGACGGCCACGTAGAACACCACGCCGATGATCCGGCCGCCGGGCATACCGTTGAGGATGTTCACCAGATAGACGAACATCAGGCCGGGGCCGGGGGTGACGTCGGCCATGGCAAAGCCGGAAGCGCCGATAGCGGGGATGATGACGAAGGCGGCCAGCAGGGCGGCGATGGTATCAAAGAAGGCCACCCGACGGGCGGAGGCCACCACGTCCTCACTCTTGGGCAGGTAGGAACCGTAGATCACGGAACCGTTACCGGCCACAGACAGGGAAAAGAAGGCCTGACCGAAGGCGTAGATCCAGACCTTGCCGTTGGCAAGACCGGCGGGATCCAGGGTGAACAGGTACTTGTAGCCCTCGGAGGCGCCGGGCTGGAAGGCGATGTAGATGGCCAGGATCACAAACAGACCGAAGAGAATGGGCATCATGATCTTGTTGGCCTTTTCAATGCCGTTGGCCACGCCCATGGCCATGATGATCAGAGCCACCACCAGGCCGATGAGCAGCCACACACCGTTGCCGATGCCGAAGATGCCGTTGCTGAACATCATGCTCACGGCCTCACCCAGGGTGCCGGCCTCGGGAGCCGCGCCGCCGAAGGTGCCGCCAATGACGGCCATATCCTGACCCATGGCAAACAGGCTACCGGTAATGGACATGAAGGTATACTTGAAGATCCAGCTCATGACCACGGTGTAGCCGATGGCCAGCATCAGAGCGCCGATGATGGGAATGATACCGATCATCTCGCCGATCTTCTTATTGCCGGTCTTGGCCTCGGTACAGTAACCGAAGGCGCCGATGGGGCCGGCCTGGGCACGGCGGCCCAGAGCGAACTCCTCAATTACGCCGGAGTTGCCCACCAGCAGAACGATGAGGAAGTAAGGCAGCAGGAAGGTAAGGCCGCCCCAACGGGCCACCATGATGGGGAACCGCCAGATGTTTCCCATACCGACGGCGGAGCCGATACAGGCCAGAATGAAGCCCCACTGACTCTTAAAACCATCGCGCTGCTGCAACTGAGTATTCTCTGCCATAATTTCACACCTCTCTTTTCAATTGCGGAACAAATCGAACCTATTTTCTCGCCTCTCTCCAAAAGCGGGAAAACCAAAAAAGAAGACAAAAAGGGCGTCCGCGCGGAGGTCAGTATTGTGATCCCTTGTGGCGGACGCCCTCTTCACCGTGCGCTTCTACGTGGCACGGTACGCTAAGTTATCCTTTCTTGGCTCCTTGGAGCCAAGATCAAGAGGGGTACCCCTCTTGATTGGTATTCTCTTGTCTTCCTGCCTTACTTGTTGGGGTAGGGCTCCAGGAAGGCGTGGAAGTGACGCATGGGCAGCTTGTGGCCCCAGAGGATGCGCATGTTGGGAATGGACTCGCGATCCTTGTACAGTTCGGCCACAGCGGCGATGACGTAGTCCAGGTGCTCCTGGGTCAGACGGCTGCGGTCGATGGCGAAGCGGACCACATTGGCCAGCTCAGCCTGCTGCTCGGGAGTCTTCAGGTCGTACTCCATGGAGAAGTCGCCCAGCTCGGAAACACGGATGCCGTAACGGCGGATGAGCTCCAGGGAGAAGCCGGTGCCGGCGAAGGTGCTGTGATCCCGCTTGCCGTCAAAGAACTCATCCATGTTGATGTACACGGCGTGGCCGCCGGCGGGGAGGACAACGCCCTTAACGCCGTTCTTGTAGAAGCCCTGGGCCAGATACTCACACTGGGCGGCACGGTCATGCTGATAGTCAAAGTCGCAGGACTCATAGAGGCCGCAGGCCAGAGCCATGATGTCACGGCCGGACATTCCGCCGTAGGAGTCGTTGCCGTAGCAGGAGATCTGCTTGACCTTGATGAGCACGCCCACGTCGGTCTTCACAGAACCGTCGGGGTTGAAGTCGGAGAACTTCTTCCAGAACAGGCCCTTGTCCCGGAAGGCCAGCATGCCGCCCATGTTGGCGTGGCCGTCCTTCTTGGCGGACATGGTGAAGGCGTCGCAGTAGGAGAACATCTCGGTGGCGATCTCGGCGATGGACTTGTCGGCGTAGCCCTCCTCGTTCATCTTGATGAAGTAGCAGTTCTCCGCCCAGCGGGCCACGTCGAAGACCAGGGGGATGTCATACTTATGGGCCACCCGGTTGATCTCACGGATGTTGGCCATGGACACGGGCTGGCCGCAGATGGGGTTGTTGGTGATGCAGGTGAAGATCAGAGGCACGTTCTCCACACCCACGCCCTGGATCAACTGCTCCAGCTTCTCAATATCCATGTTGCCCTTGAAGGGGTTCTTGGGATACTTGCCTCCCTCGGGGATCTCATAGAGCAGCTCCTTGTTGTAGAGGTTGCGGGGAATGGAGCCCATCTGCTTGATGTTGCCCTCGGTGGTGTCGAAGTGGCCGTTGGAGGGAATGGTAAAGACCTTGCCGGGATGACGGGCAGCCAGGATCTTCTTCACGATCTCCATGAGCACGGACTCAGCCGCGCGGCCCTGCTGGATGATAAAGGAGTTGGGGCGCTCCATCTGAGCGGCGCCGCCGTTAAAGAGGCCGCCCTCGTACTCGCAGAGGTAGAGCTCGTCCATCATCTTCTCGATGTCCCGGCAGTCGGTGCGGACCAGGTCGATGCTCTTCTTCCAGTTCTTCTCACCGCCGCGCTCAAAAATGTCGCGGAAGGTGTCCAGCAGTACGTAATAACCGGTATTGCGGCCGTAGGCCTCGTCGCCCAGGAACAGGGTGGCCCACTGCTGGTTGGTCATAGCGGTGGTGCCGGAATCGGAGAGCATATCCACAGTCAGCATGCCGGAGGGGAAAGCAAACTCGTTCCAGTGGGTGGCGTTCAGGGCGCGCTCACGCTGCTCGATGGTGGCGTGGGGCAGGTCACGCACCACATATGCGCAGTGCTGGGGCATGGGAACGTTCAGGGGATAGTTGGTGGCTTTCTTGTCCATTTTGATTACCTCCATTATTTTGACGCCAGACGTCTGATTTTAGAGGATACCCCGGTCGTCGAGTGCGGGCGGATCGCCCCAGCTCCAACTGGCGGACAGCACCTTTCGAGAATTATATTATCATTATTTTCTCATCCAGTCAAGAGAAAGCTGTGAAAAAGTGCCCAAAAATCCATGTCTCTTCCTGTGCATTTTATCTATTTCTTTTTCGCCCTCCCAGATTATGATTCATTTTTTCTCACTATTACATTTTTTCTCTCTTGCTTCTCCCACCCTTCCATGATATGATACCTGACAGGAAGCCAGAAAAAGGGCTTTCAAAGCCTATTTTTAACCATGAGGTGAGTCTATGAACCGTACCATGCTCAAACAATACACCAAACTGGTGGAGTTTCTCGGCCTGGTTCTGGGCCCCACCTACGAGATCACCCTTCACGACGTTCACGGCAAACAAAGCACCATTGTAGCCATTGTCAACGGCGGGATCAGCGGCCGGGATCTGGATTCTCCCCCCACCGCCATGGCCTTGCGGGCGGTGGAGGACAACGCCGGGGGCCTGGACTACCGCACCAACTACAACGGTCTGGCCGGAGCTGACCGCGCTCTGCGCTCCTCCACCTTTTATATCAAAGACAAGAATGACGACCTGGTGGGTATGCTGTGCATCAACTTCGACGACAGCAAGTTTCAGGATCTCTCCAATCAACTCTTCCAGCTCATCCACCCCGACGTCTATATTGAGGACAGCATCGTCATCCGCAGCGATGTGCTGGAATCTCTGAACGAGGCGGACACCGAGCGCTTCGGTGACTCCATGACCTCGGCGGCCAACTCGGTGATCGAGGAGGTACTCTCCGAGGGCGACATTCCGGTGGAGCGGTTGAGCCAGAGCGAGAAGATCCGCATCATCGCCCAGCTGGACCAGCGGGGCATCTTCCGGCTCAAGGGTGCGGTGGCCCACGTATCCAAAGAGCTCCACTCCTCCCCCGCCAGCATCTACCGCTATCTGTCCAAGGTGCGCCAGGAGGCAGAGCAGGAACAGGAATAATATTCAAAACGCAGACAGGTGTGGCCGCCGCGGATTTTATGCCGCGGCGGCCACACCTGTCCGTTTTATATTGAGCCCTTGCCTTTATCTTCCGGCTCAGTATTCCGCCAGCTTGGCTGTGTCATATTTCTTTACAAAGCTGAGGAATCTGTAGAACGTACCGGAGTGGGGCGCGTTTTTGTTCCAGATGATATTCACGTCACTGACCACAGGCTCCTGAAAGTGCAGGCGAACCACATCGTCCCAGTCCTTCACATAATCGGCCGGCAGAACGGTAATGGCCATACCGCTGGCTACGATCCTGTGGATCAGATCGATCTGGTTGATCCGCATGGGTATCTTTATGGGAAAATCAAGGGGATTCCGGCTCGCCGGCGTCACAAACTCCCTGTCCTTGACCTGCTTTCTGGTCAAGCATTTTTCCTTGCTCAGCGGATCATCCTTGCTGACGCAGACCACGGACTCCAGTGTGTGGAGGAAAATTTTCATAATGTCCTCATGGTCTTCCTCCTGCAGGATCACCGGTGTAATGGCAAAATCGACCCTGCCGTTCCGGATGCTCTCTATGGTGTCATAGGCGGACATCTCTTCGATGGTATATTTTATGTTGGGGCATTCCTTCTGAAAACAGGAAAAGAATTCCGGAAAAAAGCGCACGCCTGTTGTGACGGTAACGGCAAATTTCAAGCGGGGCGGAGCTTTTTCAAAGCTCAGCTCATTGACCTTGTCCTTTACAAGGGTATAGGACGCCTGCAGTTGGCAGCAATACTCCCGGACGATCTCACCGGCCTCGGTAAGCGAGATCCCTGTCCGGGTCCGCTTAAAAAGCGTCGCGTTGAACTCCTCTTCCAGATCCCGCAGGCTGCGGGAGATCACGGTCCTTGACACATAGAGCTCCATGGCGGCGACGCTGATGCTTCCCGTTTTGCAAACGGCCTCCAAATACTGGGCTTGTTTTAAATTCATATCAATCACCTTATGATCTACCGCTCACAGCGGCCACAGTTGTTGCAGCGGCCCTCTGTCTTACAGACAGGCAGGTTCAGCAGACTTGCGAAAAAATCCCCGGGGAGGGCAGGGGGCTCCGTCCGCCCGTCGGCCCTTTCCTCCCCTCCTCTTTCTCCCCGTTCCTCCATAAGATCACTCCCTCCGGATATGGTTTCCTCTCCCCGTATGCAGTACCAACCAGGCATAGGCCGAATGACACCGGCTTATACCTGGTTGGCTGTTGGATCAATCCTTAAAGCTGTGGGGATCCGTGTCTTTGATCTCTCCCTGGTTGGCGCCGAACTGACGGACTCCGTTGAGATAATCCGCCTGCTCCCGTGCCTTTTTCGCCAGGTCGGTATAGAGCCCGTACTCATGCTCCACCACATTCTCCATGTAGGAGGGGTCGGTGTACTGGTTTCTGGGCAGAGGCACGTCCTGATCCCGCGCCAGAATATCCTGCACCTTCCTGATATCCACCGCCCGCGCCGTGGTGCCGTCCGCAACCGCCACCGCGGCGGCCACGCCCGCCGCCTGACCGGTTCCCACACACTGGGGGATCAGGTTCACATAGTCGATCCCCAGCTCATCGGCGGAAATATGACGGCCCGGACACAGCAAGTTTTCCACCTTCTTGGGCAGGATGGCCCGATAGGGGATCTCCACCGGACAGTTGTCATTGATAAAGCAGATGGTGGAGTGCCACGCGATCACGTCCTCCTGCTCCCGGGGGAAGGCGAAATCGTTGGAGGTGATCACGTATTCGCCGTCCAGACGGTAGGAGCAGCGGGTGCCCAGCTGGGGGGCGATATCGTAGAGGAAGGCGTTGCGGAAGCCCACGGGGCACGCCTCCCGCAGGTAGGCCAGGGCGGCGCGCATCGTGTCCCGGGTCTCCATCTCGGTCTCCGTGCAATCCTTGACCGTGGCGCAGTCCCGCTCGGGGTGCCAGTTGTTGATCCAGCACACGTCATTAGTGGGGCCCGGCAGAGGCAGCGCCCGGAAGCCGCAGATCCGGGAGAAATTCTCCCGAAGGGCCTGGGCCGCCTGGGGATTGATCTTTTTCCACTCACAGTAGGCGTCCCAGTTACAGCCTCCCACACGCCAGACCAGCGCCGTAGTGGCACAGCGGGTATATTTGTCCGCCAGCCCAAAGTAGGGGCAGCCCGTCTGCCGGAATATGTCGCCGTCTCCTGTGGCGTCAATGACGATCTTCGCCAGAACAGCCTTGCGGCCCTCCTTGCTTTCGAAAATCACGCCCTTGACGGTATTTTCCTCCATGATGGGGCGGGTCCCCCAGGAGTGGCACAGCACCTGAATGGAGTCCTTGTGCTCCAACAGCATTTTGTCCATTTCGATTTTCAGCTGATTGGGCTCGAAATATACCGAGCGCACCAGCCGGACCGGGAGCTTCGCGTCGGTGCTGAATGTATCGTGGATATTCCTCCAGGCCTCCACCAGGGCGGGATCCTCACAGCCGATCTCCTCCTGGGAGGGGCCCAGCACCGCGCCCGGGATATTTGCCATACGGGTGAACCACTCCTCCTGAAGGCCACGGACATATTGCTTGCTGAAAAAGGACAGCCGGGGGACCATGATGACGTAGCCGCCGGTCACATCACCGCCCATATATCCATAGCGCTCCATGAGAACCACGTTTTTGCAGCCCGCCCGGGCTGCCGCGATGGCCGCGGAGTGGCCGGCGGCGCCGCCGCCCACCACCAGAACGTCACATTCGGCGTAGACAGGGATCTGTCTCTCACCTTCCAATATCGTTTTGCTCATAGATTCAAAGCTCCTTCCATAGAGTATGGATCCCGAAATTACAGAATGTAGGTAAACAGCATTCCCATCACGTAGGTGACGACCATGAACACACCGGTGAGCTGAACGCCCTTGGTCCACACAAACTTCTGGGTGATCTCGGGACGGCCCAGAATGAACGCCGCGTTGGTGGAGGCCGCCACCGTCCAGAAGGCATAGCCGGAGCACACGTTGGAGATGATCAGGATCACGTCGGGGTTGATCCCGGTGGTGGCCGCCAGCTCACAGACAAAGGGGGTCACGATGGGGCATACGGCCATGGAGAGCACCAGGCCGTTGGCGACCTGAGTGACCAGGGTGGAGAACACGATCACGATGGCCATCAGGACCCAGATGTTGGTGCCGCCGAACACCGGGCTCAGAACCTCCACCAGCCAGGGGCGGATGCCCAGCTCGGCGTCGGAGGTGATCTTGCCCAGCATGATCAGAGCGCCCACCAGGGCGATCATGGCCCACATGGAGGACTGAGAGAGCAGCTTGCCGATGGGAATATAGCTCTCCTTGGTGCCCTTGCGGCGGATAACCGAGCAGACGGCGCAGCCCAGCACCCAGATCCAGGAGTTGCCCAGACAGGTCAGGGCGGCGTACGCCGGGGCGGTCTTGGGATAGAGGGTGGTAAACAGGATATAGGCGATACAGCCCACGATCAGGCCCATGCAGGCCAGCTGATCCCTGTTGAAATGATCCGGCGTATTGCGCATGGTCTCGATCTCATTGAAGTCCAGGGTCTTCAGCGGCTCCAGATTCACCCTGTATACCGTTTTCATCATCACGGCATAGATGAGCATGTAGACCATGGTCACGGTGAACATGACCAGCATCCAGGTCCCCTCACCAAAGGTCCGGCCATAGGGCTCCATCGCCGAATTGATCATGGCGATGGTCATGACCTGGGGGGATTTGAAGGCAAAGAAGAAAATACCGGTGGCAGCGATGTACGCCCCCAGAAGGGAGAATTTGATAAAGGGGTCGTCCTTGTCATACCCGCACACATCCCGGATGGATTCGATCAGGCCGAAGAACAGGATGTAGGTCGGGGGACCGCCCACAAATGCCGCCACAACATAGGTGGCCAGAAACAGCATGACCATGGTGGCCACAGGGCGGCCGCGGCAGAGCTTATTGGTCAACAGCTTTTTGGCAAGCACGTTCATGGCGCCGGATTCCTTCAGGGCCAGACACAGCGCGCCGCAGAAGACCAGCTGGATGGTGGAGGTGGAGCCCAGCCACTCGCCCAGCAGAGCGTTGGCGGTATAATAGCCATGGAACACCGTGGCCAGAAGGGCCATCAGCGAACCGCCCAGCATATCGCCGTTAAAACAGGTAATGATGATCAGGCCGATCAGAACACCAAGCATCTTTACACCGGTTTCCGTCACCGTACTGAACGGTGGAACGATGAACCCGAACAGGAGCATAAACAATCCGCCGATCAGCATAACCAGAGCATAAGAATTGAATTTTTTCTGCGCTACCATTTCCCGTTCCCTCCTATAATTTTGGAATTCTGCCACGTGGCCGCGGCAATGCTCTCTCCGCACTGCCGCTTTCATCCTCAGTTTACCATATTTTCGACAAAATATCCGTTCGGTTTCCGCACAACACTGTGCGAAAATCACAACACCGAGTGTATTAGAGGAAAGGGGCCGGCTCTCATCTCCACCGTCAAAGACAGGTCCAACCCGGCGGCCCGGAGAAATGAGCGAGGAGACCGGCCAAAAAGACCGGTCTCCTCGCTCATTCACAACGCAGGATCTCATAACGCCCTCAGAGGGGCAGATTGCGCATCACCCCGAAGGCCAGCAAAAGGCCCACTATGACCAGCCAGGCCCTCCCCTCCCATCGGCGGGAGGGCGTTCCAGCCACATAGCGCACCGCCCGGCAGACCAAAAGCGCCGCTATGGGAAGGGCCAGCAGACATATGGCGGGATTGGCCGCCCAGGCGCCTGCCCAGTCCCCCCGGAGGAGGGCCATGCACATCCGGGACACGCCGCACCCTGGGCACAAAAGGCCGGTGAGCCGATAAAAGAGGCATGGGAGTCCCCTTCCCAGGCGACCCATCGCCCAGGCGTAGGTAAGCCCCAGGGTCAGAAGTCCTCCCAGCAGGACCAGCAACTTTCCCAGCCGCCTCTCAGAGCCCGCCATAGCCCTGGAACTTGTTGAGCTCGCTCTGCATCAGGGCAAAGGCCACAATGTCCAGACCGAAAAGGCTCAGGAGGAGATAGACGATCCCCTGACTGCCGCCGGGGGTACCCCTGGCCTCGTCCAGGGCCTGGCCCATCTTATAATTCCAATAGATCCCGTAGATCCCGCAGGTGACGATGGTCAGCACGATAACCATGCCTCCGTCCACTCCCATGGGATGGCCGCTGACCTCCTGAACGTCGTTGTGGATACAGTACATCCAGTAAAAGGCGTAGATCCCGCAGGTAATGATGGACAGGACGATACACATTCCCACACTTCGATGCTGTTTCATTGCAATGCTCCCCTTTCGATTTTCTCTACATTACTTTTATGAGGGACAGGAGGGACTCATCCCTCCTCCCCCTTGATCTTTTCCCAATACTGCCTGGCGGCCTGCTCGTTTTTGTTGTCGCCGAAGATATAGTATTGACTGCCCAGAAGAACGTCGGGCAGATATTGCTGCCTGACCCAATGGCCGGGGAAGGAATGGGGATAGAGATAGCCCTGATCCCGCTCCTGGCCCGCCGAGTCGGCGTGGACGTTCTGGAGGTGCCGGGGGTAGTCCCCGGTCTTTCCCGCCTTCACATCCGCCCAGGCCGCCCCGATGGCGGCGACCACCGAATTGGACTTGGGGGCGGTGGCCAGCAGGATGGCCGCCTGGGCCAGGGGGAGCTGGGCCTCGGGCAGGCCCAGTTGAAGGGCGCTGTCCACACAGGCCTTCACAATGGACGCCGCCTGGGGATAGGCCATGCCCACGTCCTCGCTGGCCGAGCAGAGAAGCCGGCGGATGGCGGTGAGCATGTCCCCCGCCTCCAAAAGCCTTGCCAGGTAGTGAAGGGCGGCGTCCGGGTCGCTGCCCCGGAGGGACTTCATCAGGGCGGAGGCGATGTCGTAGTGGTCGTCCCCCTCCCGGTCATAGCGCATGGCCGAGCGCTGGGCCGCCGCCTGGGCGTCGGCCAGGGTCACCGTCAGGGTCTTTCCCTTCCGGGGGGCGGCATTCATCAGCAGCTCCACCGCGTTCATGGCCTTGCGGCAATCCCCGCCGCAGGCCACCGCCAGGTGCTCCGTCACCCCCTCCTCCACCTTCGCCTTGGCCCCCAGGCGCTCCGCCATCAGCCGGAAGCCCCGCTCCACGGCGGGCTTCAGATCCCCGGCGGTGAGGGGCTTGAACTCAAAGACGCTGGAGCGTGACAGCACGGCGTTATAGACATAAAAGTAGGGGTTCTCGGTGGTGGAGGCGATGAGGGTCACGTCTCCCCGCTCAATGACCTCCAGCAGGGACTGCTGCTGCTTTTTATTGAAATACTGGATCTCGTCCAGATAGAGCAGGATCCCCTCGGGGGCCAGGAGCGTACCCACCTGGGCGATCACGTCCTTCACGTCGGACAGTGAGGCGGTGGTGGCGTTGAGCCGGTGGAGGGTGCGGTTGGTGCGTCTGGCGATGAGGTTGGCCACCGTGGTCTTTCCCGTGCCCGAAGGGCCGTAGAAGATCAGGTTGGGGATGTCTCCCGTCTCAATGATACGCCGAAGGAGCCCACCCTCCCCCAGGATGTGCTTCTGACCCACCACCTCGTCCAGGGTCTCAGGGCGTATCTCGTCCGCCAGGGGCCGGTATGTCATGGGGCGCTCCCTCCCTTTTCATCTGTCCAGTTCCACCATTTCTGTTTTTCCGGCGTATCGGCCCGGCCCTCGGCATAGGCCACCGCCAGGCGATAGACATAGAGACAGCACCGATCCAGCTTCTCACCGGGAAAGCGAAGCTGATCCAGCCGGTAAAGCTCCTCCGGATCCCTGCCCGCCAGCTCCTCCACGCAGGTGACCCCCAGGGCCTTCAAATGTCCCGCCATACCCTTTCCCACGCCGGGGATGACCGTCAGTTCGGTTCTCATGGAGCCCTCCCGGGCGCTCACCCCTCGTAGAGAGGGTATTTCCCTGTCAGCTCCGCCACCATGGCCCGAGCCTCGTCGGCCTTGGCCTCAAAGTCCTTGGCGGCCAAGGCGATACACCGGGCGACGACCTCCATCTCGGGCTCCCTGAACCCCCGACTGGTCACCGCCGGAGTGCCCAGGCGCACGCCGCTGGTGACAAAGGGCTTCTCCGGATCGTCGGGCACGGCGTTCTTGTTGGCGGTGATGTGCACCTCGTCCAGCCGCCGCTCCAGCTCCTTGCCGGTGAGGCCCATCCGACGCAGATCCAGCAGCATCAGGTGGTTGTCTGTGCCCCCGGAGACCAGGTCAAAGCCCTCGGAGAGCAAGGCGTTGGCCAGGGCGGAGGCGTTTTTCACGATCTGCTCCTGATAGCTCCCGAACTCCGGCTTCAGCGCCTCCCCCAGGGCCACCGCCTTGGCGGCGATGACATGCTCCAGCGGGCCGCCCTGACTGCCGGGGAAGATGGCGGAGTCGATCTTTTTGGCATACTCCTCCTTGCAGAGGATGAGTCCGCCCCGGGGGCCCCGGAGGGTCTTGTGGGTGGTGGTGGTCACCACGTCGGCGTAAGGCACCGGAGAGGGATGGAGCCCCGCCGCCACCAGGCCGGCGATGTGAGCCATGTCCACAAAGAGATAGGCTCCCACCTCGTGAGCGATGTCGGCAAAGGTCTTGAAATCGATGATCCGGGGATACGCGGAGGCCCCGGCGATGATCATTTTCGGCTTTTCCTTTTTGGCAATTTCCCGCACTTTATCATAGTTGATACGGCCGTCGCTTCCCACGCCGTAGAAGACCATGCGGTAGTTCTTGCCGGAGAAATTTACGGGGGAGCCGTGGGTCAAATGGCCGCCGTTGGACAGATCCATACCCAGCACTGTGTCGCCGGGGGCGCACAGCGCGGCGTAGACGGCGTAGTTGGCCTGGGCCCCGGAGTGGGGCTGGACATTGGCGTGGTCGGCTCCGAACAGGGCGCAGGCCCGCTTCCGGGCCAGCTCCTCGGCCACGTCCACACATTGGCAGCCGCCGTAGTAGCGCTTGCCGGGATAGCCCTCGGCGTACTTGTTGGTGAGCACGCTGCCCTGGGCCAGCATCACGGCGGGACTGGTAAAGTTCTCCGAGGCGATGAGCTCGATATTGCGCTGCTGGCGCGCGTATTCAGCCCGAATAGCCTCCCCCACCTCAGGATCCCGGGCGGCGATATAGTCCATCATTTCCTTGAGCATATCCACAACTCCCTTGACGTTAAATTCCTGTCGCATTTTTGCTTTTTCTATGATATGATATTCTCACCGATTTTTCAAGGGGAGATTAGGCCATGAGAAAAAAAGAACGCGCCGCGCTGATCGTGGAGTCTCTGAAAAAGGACTATCCCGAAGGCATCTGTTCCCTCCAGTACCCCAAGCCCTATGAGCTGCTTTTCGCCGTGCGGCTGTCCGCCCAGTGCACCGACGAGCGTGTCAACCAGGTCACCCCCGCCCTCTACGCCCGCTTCCCCACCCTGGAGGCCTTTGCCCAGGCCGACGTGGCGGAGGTGGAGGAGCTCATCCACTCCTGCGGCTTCTTCCGGGCCAAGGCAAAGGATATCGTGGGCTCTGCCCAGATGCTCCTGCGGGACTACGGCGGACGCGTCCCCGACACCATGGAGGCGCTTTTGAAGCTCCCCGGGGTGGGCCGGAAGACGGCCAACCTGATCCTGGGGGATGTGTACAGGACTCCCGGGGTGGTCATTGCCGACACCCACTGTATCCGCATCTCCGGCCGGCTGGGCCTCACCGACGGCACCAAGGATCCCGGCAAGGTGGAAGAGCAGCTCCGGAAGATACTGCCGCCTGAGGAGAGCAATGACTTCTGCCACCGGCTGGTGCTCCACGGCCGGGCGGTGTGCACCGCCCGGGTCCCATACTGCGAGAAGTGCTCCCTGCGCCCCTGGTGCGATACATACAACAGGAAATGATCCAAGGGGACGGAGGCTTTTCCTCCGTCCCCTTGACTTTCCGTCCGGTTTCTGGTATTTTTAATGTATCGACCACATAATCTGCTTATATAAGTCCATAATTGGTTGGACGTTTCTACCGGCTGCCGTGAACTGCCGACTATAAGCCGCCCCTTGGGGCATGGCTATTGTCGGAAGTCCACGGCAATTTGATTTTTACGGAGGGATCCCCTTGAAATCCAACTCTTTCGTCCTCCGGGGCGACCTGTGCGACAGCCGCTCGCCTCAGAAGTTGCGAACCCTGGAAAAGGGATATCTGGTGTGTATCGACGGCCTGTGCGCGGGAAGGTTCCCCGTCCTGCCCGAGGCGTATGCCGACCTGCCCCTCATAGACTGTGCCGGCAAGCTGGTCATTCCCGGCCTTACCGACCTCCACGTCCACGCCCCCCAATACCCCTTCCGGGGCCTGGGGATGGATCTGGAGCTGCTGGACTGGCTTCAGGCGCGTACCTTCCCCGAGGAGGCCAAATACGCCGATCTCACCTACGCCCAAGCCGCCTACGGCAAATTCGTCCACGACCTGCGCCGGAGCCCCAACACCCGCGCCTGCGTCTTCGCCACCGTCCACCGGGCAGCCACGGCGGCGCTTATGGAGCTTCTGGAGGACAGCGGCCTGGTGTGCGCCGTGGGTAAGGTAAACATGGATCGGGACTGTCCCGACGCCCTTCGGGAGGAGACCTCCGCCTCCCTGGAGGAGACCCGGCAGTGGCTGGAGGAGACCGCGGGCCGCTTTGAGCGGGTCACTCCCATCCTCACCCCCCGGTTCGTACCCTCCTGCTCCGACACTCTGATGAAGGGTCTGGGCGCTCTGGCGGCGGAGCGTGGCCTGCCGGTCCAGTCCCACCTGTCGGAAAACCGGGGCGAGGTGGAGCTGGTCTCCCGGCTCCGGCCAGACGCCCGGTTCTATGGAGAGGCATATGACCGTGACGACCTCTTCGGCGCCCATGGCAAGGCCATTATGGCCCACTGCGTCCTCTCCGGGGAGGAGGAAACCGCCCTGATGGGCGTGCGGGGCGTCTTTGTGGCCCATTGTCCCCAATCCAACGCCAATCTGGCCTCCGGCGTCGCCCCGGTGCGGCGGTATCTGGAGCGGGGGCTCCGGGTGGGACTGGGCAGCGATGTGGCCGGCGGGGTGCACATGTCCATCCTCCGGGCCATGGCGGACGCCATCCAGTGCTCCAAGCTACGCTGGGCCATCCAGGATAAGAGTCTGAAACCCCTCACCGTGGCCGAGGCCTTCTGGCTGGGCACCGCCGGAGGCGGAGAATTTTTCGGCCGGGTGGGCCGGTTCGAGCCGGGCTATGAGCTGGACGCGGTGGTCATCGACGACGCCCCCGGCCTGCCCCCCTCCCCCCTGTCCGTGGCCGAGCGGCTGGAGCGGGCCATCTACCTGGCGGAGGATCGGGATATCCTCCACAAATTCGTCCGGGGCAGGCAGCTCTTTTAAAAAAGCGGTTCCCGACCTTTCGGTCGGGAACCGCTTTTTATGCTTCCAATACGTACTTTTCCACCATCCGACCCACCCCGGCATCCACGTTGGCGGGGGCCAGATACCGGGCGGCGGCCTTGGCCTCATCGGTTCCGTTCTCCATAGCAAAGGACCAGCCCGCCCAGGAGAGCATCTCCAGATCGTTGCCCGCGTCCCCGAAGGCCATGACCTCCCCGGGGCCAAGGTCCCGTTTGGCGCACAGCGCCTGAAGGGCCGCCCCCTTGCTCACTCCGCCGGCGGCAAACTCCATGTTGAGTTCAAAGGAGGTGACGATCTCCACCGGGCCAAGGGCCCTGACGCCGGCCTCGACCTCCTCCCGCTGTTCCACCGGGACCCAGAAACAGTTGAACTTCTCCACATCCCGGCCCGCCAGGGCTTCCGGAAGGTCTTCGGCAAAGACGGTCCTGGTCTCAAAAAAGTCGGAGTACTCCACCATGTTGTGCTCCCGCACCAGAGCCCTGTCCCGGGCACGGACATAGTTCTGGCCGTCGCAGTAGACCTCAAAGGGGATCCCCTGCGCATGAAGGAGCTCAATGATCGCCACCGCCTGAGCGTTGGCCATGGCACGGGAATAGACCGTCCTGCCGGTGGCCACGTCCCGGACGGCGGCGCCGTTTGCCACCAGGGCGTAATCCAGCCTTCCCAGCTGGTCGTAAGCGTCCGTGAGCAGGCTCCAGGTCCGGCCGCTGGCCAGGGCCAGCTTCACCCCCCGATCCGAGGCGGCACGGAGGGCGGCGATATTCCGGGGCGGAATAAGGACATGGTCGCCCCCCAGAAGGGTGCCGTCCATATCCATAGCGATGAGTTTGATGGACAAGTCAATTACCCCTTTTTCAGCTTCAGGGCCTCTCTGACCCTGGCGGCGATCCCGTCGGCGGTGAGTCCGTAGTGCTCCAGCACCTGCTCGGCCTTGCCGGAACGGCCGAAGGTATCCTCCACGCCGTGGCGGAGCACCGGCACAGGGCAGCGCTCGCTCAGGCAGGCGCACACCGCCTCCCCAAGACCGCCGATGATGTTATGCTCCTCGGTGGTGACCACGCAGCCGGTCTCCCGGGCGGCCTTCTCCACCAGCTCGACGTCCAGGGGCTTGACGGTATGCATGTCGATGACCCGGACGCTGATCCCTTCGGCGGCCAGAGTCTCCGCGGCGGCCAGGGCCTTCTGGACCATGAGGCCCACGGCGATGACGGTCACGTCGCTCCCCTCCCGGAGGGTAGCTCCCTTGCCCAGCTCAAATTTGTAGCCGGGGATGGCGTCGGTGACCGTGTCCACCGCCAGACGGCCCAACCGGAGATAGGCGGGCCCCTCATAGTCCAGCAGCGCCTTCACGGCCGCGGTCATCTCCGAGCCGTCACAGGGGCAGCACACCACCATACCGGGAATGCTCCGCATGGTGGCAAAGTCCTCACAGCACTGGTGGGTGGCCCCGTCCTCCCCCACGCTCAGTCCGCCGTGAGAGCCCACGATCTTTACGTTCAGACAAGGATAGGCCACACTGTTGCGCACCTGCTCAAAGGCCCGGCCGGCGGAAAACATGGCGAAGGAGTTGGCAAAGGGCTTCTTACCGCAGGCGGCAAGACCGGCGGCGATGCCCACCATATCGCACTCGGCGATGCCCACATCAAAAAACCGATCCGGATACTCCCTGGCAAAGGAATTGGTCATGGTGGCGGTGGACAGGTCGGCGTCCAGCACCACCAGATCGGGATACTCCTCCGCAAGGGCCACCAGGGCCTTGCCATAGGCGGCTCTTGTTGCGATCTTCTCTCCCATGTTACTTCCCCTCCTTTTCCAGCGTCCCGATCATAGCGGTCAGCTCGGCATGGGCCTGCTGATACTGCTCGTCGTTGGGGGCCTTGCCGTGCCAGCCGGCGTCGTTCTCCATGAAGGAGACCCCCTTGCCCTTCACCGTTTTGGCCAGGATCACAGTGGGCTTATCCTTCAGTCCGGCGGCCTTGTCCAGGGCGGCGGCAACGGCCTCCAGGTCGTGGCCGTCCACCTTCAGCACGTGCCAGTTGAAGGCCTCAAATTTCTTGTCCAGGGGCTCGGAGGGCATCACGTCGGCGGTAGCGCCGTCGATCTGGAGGCCATTGACGTCCACAACGGCGCACAGGTTGTCCAGGCCGAACTTGGCCGCCGCCATGGCGGCCTCCCACACCTGACCCTCCTCGATCTCGCCGTCCCCCAGGACAGTGTAAACCCGGTAGTCCTTTTTGTCCATCTTCCCCGCCAGAGCCATGCCCACGGCGGCGGAGATCCCCTGACCCAGAGAACCGGTGGACATGTCCACACCCTTCACATGGCGCATATCCGGGTGGCCGGAGAAGTGGCCCCCGATCGACCGGAAGAGCTTCAGCTCCTCCAGTGGGAAGAAGCCCTTCAGGGCCAGAGCGGCGTAGAGAGCGGGGCTGGTGTGCCCCTTGGAGAGCACCAGCCGGTCCCGGTCCGGGGCCGTGGGCACCTTGGGGTCTACCCGCATGGTGTGAAAATAGAGGGCCGTGAGGATGTCGGCCACCGACAGAGAGCCGCCGATGTGGCCCGAGGCGGCGGTGTACACCTGATCCAGCGCCAGGGATCGGACCCTTGCCGCGGTCAGCGCCAGGGAATGGAGTTCTTTCGCGTCCATGAGATCACCTTCCTGTTTTTGTTTCAGTCTAATACGGACAGCTCCAGGCCGGGAAGGCCGGTGAGCAGTTCTTTTGCCAGATCCAGAAGCCGACCGCAATCGCCGGGGGCCTTCCCCTCCCCGTTCAGGGGCAGAAGGGGGTCGTGAAGGGAGGCCCGCAGGAGCATCCAGCCCCACTGTGTGCTCAGCCGCACCCCCTCGCAGGTCGGAGCCAGGATAAGCCCCTGCTCCGAGGCTCTCCTTTGAAAGGCCTCCAGCGCGGCGGCGCCCTTCTCCCTGAAATCCGCCCCGATCAGGGGGATCCGTCGTTCCATCTCCTCCACTGCCGGAGGCAGGGCCCGGATCAGTTCCTTCAGCGCCCCCTGCCGGGTCAGGGCCACCACCAGCTTTACCGCCAGATAAGCCCCGTCGTCCAGGGCGTAGTTTTCCATAAGGGCCCCATGGCCGGAGGTCTCCATGGCCAGAGGGCAATCCACCCCCTCGGCGTTCAGCCGGAGCATCTCATTGATGACATTTTTATAGCCCCGCTTGAACCGGCGGTGACGGAGCCCCAGCTCCCCCTCCAAAAAGGCGGTGAGCCGGTCGGAGGTCACCGAATCGGTGACGACGGTCCCCCCCGGGTGGTCAGGCGCCAGAATGGCGGCGGCCAGGGCGATGATGGCGTCCCGGTTCACCTCTGCGCCGTCTGGGAGGACGGCGGACATCCGATCCACATCGGTGTCAAAGATAAGGCCCAAGTGGGCCTTGTGCTCCAGCACAGCCTCCTGAATGGAGGCCATGGCGGCCCTGTCCTCCGGGTTGGGCACATGGTTGGGAAAGTGTCCGTCCGGTTCCAGAAACCGGCTCCCCGAGCAGTCACAGCCCAGCGGCTCCAGCACCTCCCGGGCAAAAAAGCCCCCGGCGCCGTTGCCCGCGTCCACCACAATGTGCAGGCCCTTCAGCGGGCGCTCCCCTCTCCCGATCCCGGCCGTGATCCTGCCCCGGAGATGGGCGCAGTACTCCGCCATCAGCTCCAGCCGCTCCGCCCCGACCGTGGGGACCTCCGGCTCAGGCAGAGTTTCCGCCAGCGACAGCAGCTCGGCCACATCCCCCTTATCGTAGCCACCCCGGGGAGTAAAAAACTTCATCCCGTTGCGCTCCATGGGCAGGTGACTGGCAGTGAGCATGATCGAGCCGTCCAGGGCCGTTGCGGGAAAAACGGTGCCCATAAACATGGCCGGAGTGGAGGCCAGGCCGCAGTCCAGGGCCCGGGCCCCCTGGCCCATGATCCCCTGAAGGGCGGCTTCCTTCAACTCCTCCGCCGTCAGGCGGGAGTCATGTCCCACACCGATCCGCAGCCGGTCGGCAGGCTCGCCCCGGCGCTCCGCCAGCTGCCGGACAAAGGCGGCGGCGATCCGGCCCACAGCGGCCCGGGTAAGGGTCACCGCTCCCCCTCCGGGGACCTGGAGCGCCACTCCCCGGACGTCACTGCCGTTTTGAAGCGTGGATAAAGGCATGCGCTCCCCCTCCTTTTCTCTCTTTCATAACAGGCCCGGGCGATCGCCCGGCGAGACTTATTTCGTCCCGAAGATACGGTCCCCGGCGTCTCCCAGGCCGGGGACGATGTAGCCCACCTCGTTGAGTTTCTCATCCACGGCGCCGGCGTAGATATCCACGTCGGGGTGCTGGGCATGGACGGTATCGATGCCCTGAGGGGCGGCCACCAGGACCATGAGCTTGATGTTCCTGCAGCCCCGCTTCTTCATCTCGTCGATGGCGGCGCAGGCGCTCCCGCCGGTGGCCAGCATGGGATCCACGATCATAATATCCCGGTCGGCGATGTCCTTGGGCATCTTGCAGAAATAGACATGGGGCTCCAGCGTCTCCTCATCCCGGAACATGCCGATATGTCCCACACGGGCGGAGGGTACCATCTTCAAAACGCCGTCCACCAGCCCCAGGCCGGCCCGCAGGATGGGCACCACGGCGATCTTTTTCCCCGCCAGTGAGGGCTGCTGGCTTTTGCAGATAGGGGTCTCGATCTCCTTGGTGGTCAGGGGCAGATCCCGGGTGGCCTCATAGGTGATGAGCATCCCCACCTCCCCCACCAGCTCCCGGAAATCCTTGACGCTGGTCTCCTTCCTGCGCATGATGGTCAGCTTGTGGGCCACCAGAGGGTGATCCATAATATGGATCTTGCTGTTTCCTTCGTACATTGCTGTCATTCCCCTTCCGACATTTTTTTGGTTTTCTCCCGCTCCAGTCTCTCCCGCTCGGCCTGGGAGAGGCGATAGTAACTCGGCGTCAACGCGGCGGCGGTGGTCAGCGCCCCCGCCCGGGTCTGCTCCAGCGCCGCCCGGGCCACGCCCCAGGCAGTCTGATGGCGCAGGTTGGGGGGCGGCATATGAACGCGGATCCCCTGCTCGGTAAGTGTTTTAAAGCTCAGCTCCGCCCCGTCTCCCACCAGAAGGATGGGCCGGTCGCTCTCCCACAGTTCGCCGGAGAGCTCCTCCAGGCTGATGGCCCGGTCGGGGGTCAGGCGGGTGAGCGCCGCCCCGTCGGAGGAAAAACGGGCGTTGTAGACCTGATTTCTGCGGGCGTCCATCACACAGCACAGCTCCCCCCGCCACACGGAGAGCCCCCAGGCCATGGCCTCCAGGGTGGAGACCCCGGCGCAGGGCTTATCCAGCGCCCAGCCCAGCCCCTTGCAGGCTGAGACCCCGATGCGCAGCCCCGTGAAGGATCCGGGCCCCGCGGCCACGGCGAACACATCCACCGCCTCCAGAGGTACCCCGCAATTTTTCAGCAGCTCCCGGGCCATGGGCAGCAGGGTCTTGGAGTGGGTGAGACCGCTGTTCTCATAGGATTGGGCGATGAGCTCTTCCTCCTCGGTCAGACACACCGAGCAGGCCACGGCCGAGGACTCCAGGGCCAAAATTTTCATCCTGTTCCCTCCTCAGGCGGCAGACAGGAAGATGGTCCTTGCTGTCCCGGTAAGACAGAAGAACCGTCCCCCTGTCTGCCGTCCCCGCTTACGGTAATGACCCTGTCCGTGTCCCCATCCCCCCGGCGGATATCCACCCGGATGGCGCCGGCCAGGGCGTCGGCAACCTTTTCACTCCACTCCACCGCGCACACGCCGCCCCGGCGGAGGTAATCCTCCCAGCCGATATCAAAGAGCTCATCGGAGGACTCCAGCCGGTACATGTCAAAGTGGAACAGGGGCAGCCGCCCCCCCTCATACTCATTGACGATGGTGAAGGTGGGGCTGGTGACCCGATCCCCGATCCCCAGTCCCCGGGCCAATCCCCGGGTAAAGGCGGTCTTCCCCGCCCCCAGGTCTCCGGTAAAGGCGATCACCGCGCCGGGCGGGAGGGCCCGTGCCAGGTTCTCTCCCACCGCCTCGGTCTCCTGTTCGCTGTGAGTCCGGTATTCCACGGCCCCGTCCCCCCCTTTTGTGATCTTTTTCTAAATTTCAATTTTATAGTATAGCACAACCGGGGAAGAAATGGTATACTATCAGGGAAGATTTCTTCGGAAAGGAGGTGGCGGACATGTCCTGGCTCACCGATTCCCTGCGGGAGTTCCGTGATCGCGGAGACAAGCTGCTGCTCACGTTGTGTCTCATCCTCAGCGCCTGCGGCGTGGTGCTGGTCTATTCCGCCACCAACTATACCCGCAGCCACCGCGGCGCCGTCGTCCAGGTCATCGGCATCCTTCTGGGCGTGTTTCTCTATATCCTGCTGTCCTCAGTGGACTTCGAGCTGTTCACCCAGCGCTCCTGGAAGCTCCTCTTCCCCTTCTCCGTCCTCTTCATCCTCACCACCCTCACCCCATGGGGCGTGGAGTATAATGGCAACCGCAGCTGGCTCCAGATCCCCCATTTCCCCACCACCATCCAGCCCGCCGAGGTGGCCAAGGTCTTCTTTATCCTTCTGCTGGCCTTCCAGTTCAGCAGACTGCGGGAACGGGGCATCTCCCGACCCACCTCCGTTTTTTTTGCCGCGGGCCATACGCTTTTCATGTGCGCCGTCATCGCCATCGCCTCCGGGGACTTCGGCATGGCCCTTATCTACGGCCTTATTTTTGTGGTGATGGCCTGGGCCGCGGGGGTCAGAGTGCGCTGGTTCGTGCTGTGCGCCGCGGTCATCGTCGTGGCCGCCGTCCTTTTGTGGCCCTATCTGTCCAATGACGTCCACTTCCGGCGCATCTCCATTGTCATCGACCATCTTACCGGCAATGAAGCCACCCTTTACGACCAGACGATGGATACCGGCTGGCAGCAGACCCGCTCCATCATGGCCATCGGCTCCGGCGGCCTCTGGGGCCAGGGCTATCTCAAGGGCGTCCAAACTCAGAGTCCCTATCGCACCTCTCTGCCCGCCCGGATGGACGACGAGATCTTCGCCGTGTGCGGAGAGGAATTCGGCATGGTGGGCTGCCTGATCCTGCTGGCCCTGCTGGCGGCCATCATCGTCCGGTGCCTGTGGGTGGCCCGGCAGGCCAGCAGCTTTCAGTCCGCCCTCATCGCCACGGGTATGGCGGGAATGCTTCTGGCTCAGGTCAGCATCAATGTGGGCATGTGCCTCTACCTCTTCCCGGTGGTGGGTATCACCCTCCCCTTTGTCAGCGCCGGCGGCACCTCCCTTATCACCATGTTTGCCGCCATGGGCGCGGTATCCTCCATCAAAACAAGGTCTCTGCCCAGCTGGCTGAGAGACCGAAGTCACATATAAAATGTAAGGACGGGCGGTTTTTCCGCCCGTCCCTTTTTTCCTCATGGAATAAAAAGACCTTTTCCCTCTGGAAAAAGAATAACCTCCTTGTCATCGGTGAAGACTACCGATACCCCAATTTTGGTATCCGATCCAACACAAGGAGGTTTTTACGTTGAAACATCGTCTTACCCGCCGTATGCTGGCCCTCGCCTGCGCCGGGGCTCTGTCCTTCACTCTGCCCGCCGCCTCCGCCCTCTTCGGCGGAAGCAATGAGCCCGCCGCCGTGGCCACCTTCTCCAAAAATGGCCCCGCCAACCAGCCCATCGCCTTTACCGCCGAGGACTTCCGGGTCACCGGGGACGGACAGCTGCGCTCCATCGTCCTCACCTCCCTGCCCGACCCCGCCGCCGGCATTCTCACCATCGGCGGCCAGATCGTCCCCGAGGGCAGCGAGGTGGCCATGAGCGCCGTGTCCGGCCTTCGGTTCGATCCCCTGTCCTCCCCCATGCTCTCCTCCACCAATTTTACCTTCTCCCCCGTCTTTGAAGACGGAGATCCCGGCGAGGACGTAACGGTGGGGCTCTTTCTCCTCTCCTCCCCCAACGAGCCCCCGGTGGCGGAGGAGCTCAAGCTGTGCACCTATAAGAACGTGGAGATCCAAAGCTCCTTTGCCGGGGTGGATCCCGAGGGGGATCTGCTCACCTTCCAACTGGTGAGCAAGCCCGCCCGGGGCTCCGTGACCCAGGCCCAGGAGGGCTCGGCGGAATTCACCTACACGCCCTATGAGAACAAGACCGGCAAGGACGCCTTCACCTATGTGGCGGTGGACGCCCTGGGCAACACCTCTCAGCCCGCCACCGTCTCCATCCGGATCGAAAAGCAGAAGAGTAAGGTCACCTACTCCGATATGGCCGGGGTGGAGGGCCACCGGGAGGCGGTACGTCTGGCCGAGGCCGGCGTGCTGGTGGGCGAGACCATGGACGGACAGTATTTCTTCCACCCGGAGCAGACCATGACCCGGGCCCAGTTCACCGCCCTGGCCCTCTCCGCCGCCGGGGTGGAGGCCCTGAAGGACGTCCAGCTCACCGGCTTTGCCGATGACGCCGCCATGGCCATGTGGTGTAAGCCCTATGTGTCCTCCGCGCTGCGCTCCGGTGTGGTACAGGGCTCCTATGACACCGAGGGCCGGGTGGTCTTCCAGGCCGGTGAGCCTATCACCGCCGCCGAGGCCGCCGTGGTGCTGGACCGGGCCCTTAACGTCACCGACGTCCAGAACACCATGGCCGACGCCCCTGTCTGGTGCGCCCAGGCCGCGGCCAATCTGGACAGCTGCGGGATGCTTCCCGCCTCCGCCGCTCTGGATCAGCCTCTCACCCGTGCCCAGGCCGCCATTATGCTCTCCGGCGCTTTGGACGTGATGGAGGCCAGGGACAGCGGCGGCTGGTTCCTCTGGTAATTCTCTGTCAAAGAGGCCCCGCCCTGTGGCGGGGCCTCTTTCTTTCACAATTTACAAACTGTTCATCCCTCAGGCCCCCTTTCACATTGCTAAATCCTGCCAATTGTGCTATGATACCTCAAAAGGAGCGTGAGCTTTATGGATAACGGAGCCACCGCAAAAAAGAGCCGCAAGCCAAAGAGTAAGTTCGGACGCATCCTCACCAACCTGCTGGTGACCCTGGTTCTGGGCGGGATCTACTTCTACCTGACCCTGCCCGCCGTCAACCTGCAAAACCCCGAGTTCTATACCTTTGTACTGACCCTGTGCGTGGTGTATATTCTCACCGCCCTGGTGACCTCCGGCTTTCAGGTCAAGCAGAACGGCGGATTCAAGGAGTATGTGCTCTTCATCAGATCCCAGTGTCTTCCCATCGGCATTCTGCTGGTAGGACTGATGGTGGTGTTCCTGTTGGGCCAGGTCATCTCCCAGCCCATCTTCCGGGCCAGCGCCTACCGGGATCTGCTGGATGCCCCCACCGGTGACTTCATCTCCGATGTATCCCAGATCTCCTTTGACGAGATCCCCACCCTGGATCGGGACTCGGCCAACTATCTGGGTGACCGGCAGATGGGAACTCTCTCCGATATGGTCAGCCAGTTTGAATATTCCAACGACTCCACCCAGATCAACTATCAGGGCCGTCCCGTCCGGGTGGCTCCCATCGCCTACGCCGACCTCTTCAAGTGGTTCACCAACCGCGGAAACGGTCTGCCCGCCTATGTGGTGGTGGACATGGTCACCCAGCAGGCCACGGTGAAACGGCTCAGCGAGGGGATGAAGTACTCCTTCTCCGAGCCCCTCAACCGCAACGTGATGCGCCACCTGCGCTTCAATTTCCCCACCATGATGTTCGCCCAGCCCGAGTTCGAGATCGACGAAAACGGCGACCCCTGGTGGATCGCCCCCCGGCTGGTGAAGACCATCGGTCTGTTCGGCGGCACGGACATTCAGGGCGCCGTGCTCCTCAACGCCGTCACCGGCGAGTGCCAGTATCATGACGAAGTTCCCGCCTGGGTGGACAACCTCTATGCCCCCGCCCTGGTAATGCAGCAGTATGACTACCACGGCACCCTGGTTCACGGCTTTATCAACTCCCTCTTCGGCCAGCGTGACGTGACCCAGACCACCACAGGCTATAACTATATCGCCATGAACGACGACGTGTATATGTACACCGGCGTCACCTCGGCCAACGCCGACCAGTCCAACCTGGGCTTCCTGCTGTGCAACCTGCGCACCAAGGACACCAAGTTCTACGCCGCCCCCGGCGCCACTGAGGAGGCCGCCCGGGCCTCCGCTGAGGGCGTGGTCCAGGATCTGGGCTATAACTCCACCTTCCCCATTCTGCTCAACATCTCCGGTGAGCCCACCTATTTCATCCCCCTGAAAGACGCGGCCAATCTGGTGAAGACTTACGCCATGGTCAACGTGGCCCGGTACGACATTGTGGCCACCGGCGCCACCGTCACCGCCACAGAGGAGCAATATATCCGCCTGCTGGGCGACCGGGGCGTGGTGGTTCCCGACGCCCTGCCCCAGACCACAGCCACCGGCGTCATTGAGGAGCTTCGCTCGGCGGTGCTGGACGGCAACACCTACTACTTTATCCGCCTCAAGGGCGAGGAGGTCTTCTACTCCGTCTCCGCCGCCGACAGCAACCTGGCGGTGATCCTGGATGTGGGCGATAACGTCACCATTGAGCACACGCCCATTGACGAGGATCGCCCCTCCGAGATCCTCACCGGCTACTCCGTGAGCCGCAAATAAGCGCCCCATAATTCTCATAAAAACACCGGGCGGGATCCTGAAGGATCCCGCCCGGTGCTGTTTTATCAAGATTTCTCCTTGTCCAAGGCAATCCCTTCTCAGCATGCCTCTCCCTTCTTTTTAGGCAGCGCCAGTCCCGCCAGGATGCCCACCGCCGTCGGCAGGAGCCAGCCCAGGCCCTCCCGGGCCAGGGGCAGGTAGAACAGGATCTCCTTGAGCCCCGGCAGGTAATCCGCCGCGGCCAGCAGCACGCTGACCACCGTGGTAAAGAGCACACCCACAGAATAGACCCCGGGACGATCCGCGATCCATTTGTGGAAGCAGGACAGGGCCATGAGTACGATGGCCACCGGATAGATGGCGTTGAGTACGGGAACGGAGATCTTCAGGATCTGATCCAGGCCCGCGTTGGCGATGACCAGACTCACTCCGGCAAAGATGGCCGCCCAGCCCTTGTAGGGCAGTCGGGGCCAGAGCTTGTAGAAGTACTCGCCGCAGGAGGTGATAAGGCCCACACACACGTTGAAGCAGGCGATGACAAAGATGGCGGCGATGAGCATCAGGCCCACCGGGCCGAAAAGCTCAAACACCAGATCGGTCAGCACCCCCGCCCCGTTAGTGGCGCCGGGGAAACGGCTCCCGGACAGAGCGCCCATATGGGCCAGCATGGCGTAGATGATGAGCAGCAGAGCCCCGGCGATCCAACCCGCGCGCACCGTCCCCGAGACGATCTCCCTCTCGTCCGACACCCCCCGGGCCCGGATGGCAATGGCGATGGTGATGCCGAAGACCAAGGCGGCAATGGCGTCCATGGTCTGATAGCCGTCCAGGAAGCCGGAGATCACAGGGCTCTCTGCAAGCCGGGCGGTCTGGGGCTCTCCATAGCCCCCCATGGGGTGGATCAGGCAGCCCACAAAGGCCACCACGATCAGGGCGATCAGCACCGGACACAGGATCTTCCCCAGCCGGTCGGTGAGCTTTTCCGGCCTCAGAGCCAGCATCAGGGCCAGGCCAAAGAAAACCAGCGTATAGCACAGCTGGAACAAGCCCAGAGGGGCCTCTCCCCCCACAAAGGGGGGCACCGCCATCTCAAAGGAAGTGCTGGCAGTGCGGGGAATGGCCAGACAGGGGCCGATGGCCAGATAGCAGGCCACGGTAAAAACCTTGGAAAAGAGCGGGTGGACCCGGTTGCCCAGCTCATCCAGTCCACCCGACCGGGCCACCGCCACCACGCCCAACACGGGAAGACCCACGGCACTCACCGCCATACCCAGCATGGCCAGCCAGGTATGGACGCCCGCCTGGGCCCCCAGGAAGGGCGGAAAGATCAGATTCCCCGCCCCGAAAAACATAGAAAAAAGAGTCAGCCCCACCAGGAGCAGATCCTTACCCTGAAGCCGTTTCACATTTTCCGCCTCCTTTGGCGTTTTTGTACCCTACAGTATAGCAGACCCCGCCCCTTCCCGCAAGCCCCTATTGTTTCGCCCCCAAAGGGACCTTCCGCGGCGGGCCTCCGGGCATAAAATAACAGCGCTGTCAAAGGACAGCGCTGTTATCAGCTCATGTACCCCAAGCTACTCTCAGCCCTGAGAGATAGCGCCGGTGGGGCAGGTGCCGGCGCAGGTGCCGCAGTCGATGCAGGCGCCGGCGTCGATCACGTACTGGCTGTCCCCCTGAGAGATGGCGGACACAGGGCAGGAATCGGCGCAGGCGCCGCAGCTGACACAAGCATCGCTGATCACGTAGGCCATTGGTTACACCTCCAACTCACTTCAAACTGGCATCATTATAACAGAGTCGAAGGCTCTGTTATAATGGTGGCCGACAATTTCGGTTCCCGGCACAGCCGGGGAGAAATTGGGCCATCAAATATAATAGCCGTGAGGCTATTATAACATATGATTTTTAAATTGCAACGTAATTTTTCCGGAAAAGCGGGTATATTTTACTTACCGTCAGGCGATGGGGCCCTAAGAGTCCCGGTTTCACACGGTTAGTGTCCGATAACTATCCCGCCTGTGCGCCCCTTCCGGGCCGGTAGAGAGGAGCGAAACAAATGAGCGGGATCGAATTTACCACCGGGGCGGAAACGGCCCTGCGGCTGGCCCAGGCCAGCGCCGCCGAGTTGGGTCACAGCTATGTGGGCACGGAGCACCTGCTTCTTGGGGTGGCCCGGGAGGGGCGGGGGCCGGGGGCCCGGACCCTCTCCGCCGCGGGACTGTCCACCCAACTGCTCCGAAGCTCCCTGATTGAGCTTGTGGGACGGGGGGCGACGGGAGGCCTTCCCGCCCAGGGACTTACCCCCCGTTGCCGGGAGTGCCTGGAGCTGGCCCTGGCAGAGGCCCGCCGGTGCCAGGCCCAGCGTGCGGACACCGGCCATATGCTCACCGGCCTTCTGCGGCAAAGCGACTCCACCGCCACCCGCCTTCTGCTGGCCGTCGGGAAGGATCCCCGCCGTCTGCTGGGGGTCGCCTCCAACGCCTTCGGGGCCTGTGAGCCCCGGATCCGCCGCCCGGAGCGGGAGGAGCGCGCGCCCACCAAGCTACTGGACCAGTTCTCCCGGGATCTCACCGCCATGGCGGCCAACGGGGAGCTGGATCCGGTCATCGGCCGGGACCGGGAGGTGCGTCGGGTCATGGAGATCCTCTCCCGCCGCAGGAAAAACAACCCCGCCCTGATCGGAGAGCCCGGAGTGGGCAAGACCGCCGTGGCCGAGGCCCTGGCCATTGCCATCGCCCAGGGGCAGGCCCCGCAGGAGCTCTCCTGCAAGCGGCTGGTGGCCCTGGACCTCCCCTCCATGGTGGCCGGCACCAAGTACCGCGGAGAGTTTGAAGAGCGGGTGAAGAATATTCTCAATGAGGTGCGTCGGGCGGGAGACGTGATCCTCTTTCTGGACGAGCTCCACACCATTGTGGGAGTGGGCAGCGCCGAGGGGGCCATCGACGCCGCCAACATCCTCAAGCCCGCGCTGGGCCGGGGCGATCTGCAGGTGGTGGGGGCCACCACCACCGACGAATATCGAAAATATATTGAGAAGGACGCCGCCCTGGAGCGCCGGTTCCAGCCCGTCACTGTCTCCGAGCCCTCCCCGGAGGACACCCTGGCCATCCTTCAGGGACTGCGGCCGGGATATGAGCGCCATCACCATCTGTCCATCACCGACCAGGCCCTCTCCGCCGCTGTCTCCCTCTCCCAGCGCTATCTCCCCGACCGCCGCCTCCCCGACAAAGCGGTGGATCTGATGGATGAGGCCGCCAGCCGTTCCCGGCTCATCGGACAGGCCCTGGGCAAGGGCCTGCCCCGCTCGGTGACGGCAGAGGATGTGGCGGCGGTGGTGGCTGGCTGGACGGGGATCCCCGTCACCGCCCTCACCCGCTCCGAGAGCCAGCGGCTGCTGGAGCTGGAGGGAGAGCTTCACCGCCGGGTGGTGGGCCAGGAGGAGGCGGTCTCCAATCTGGCCAAGGCGGTCCGCCGGGGCCGGGCCGGATTGAAGGAGCCCAACCGCCCCATTGGCTCCTTCCTCTTTCTGGGGCCCACCGGCGTGGGAAAGACTGAGCTGTGCAAGGCCCTGGCCCAGGCTCTCTTCGGCACGGAGGACGCCCTCATCCGCTTCGACATGTCGGAATATATGGAGCAGCACACCGTCTCCCGGCTGCTGGGTTCCCCTCCGGGCTATGTGGGCCATGAGGAGGGCGGCCAGCTCACCGAGGCGGTTCGCCGCAAGCCCTATTCCGTAGTGCTCTTTGACGAGATCGAAAAGGCCCACGAGGATGTGTGGGGCGTTTTGCTCCAGGCCATGGAGGACGGCCAGCTCACCGACGCCCAGGGCCGGAAGTCCGACCTGCGCAACTGCGTGCTCATCCTCACCTCCAACGTGGGGGCCCGGCGCATCACCGCCAAGGGCACTCTGGGCTTCTCCGCCCAGGATGTCTCCGACGGCCTGCGGCCTCCCGAGGAGCTGAAGGCGGCGGTGATGGAGGAGGTGCGCCGCACCTTCCGTCCCGAGCTCCTCAACCGGCTGGACGAGATCGTGGTTTTCCGCCAGCTCTCCTCCCAGCAGCTCGCCGGTATCGCCCAGCGAATGCTGGACAGCCTGGGACAGCGGCTGGGCGCGCTGGGGGTGGAGCTGTCCGTCACCGACGCCGCCCGGGATCTTCTCATCCGCTCCGCCTTTGATCCCGACTATGGGGCCCGCCCCCTGCGAAGAGCCATCCGCACCCAGATCGAGGATCCCGCCGCCGAGCTTCTCCTCGCCGGCGAGCTTCCCGGTGGCTCTCTCCTCACCGTGTCGGAACACCAGGGCCGCATCACCCTTCTCCCCTCCACTGCGGCTCTTCCCGCCGGATAGCCGCCCCCGCCCTCGCCCCCGGGATCTCTTTTCTTCCGCAAGAAAAAAATTCCTTGTGTTTTGAGAAAAACTGTGTTAATATTTAAAATCATTTTCTCATTTCTTTCCTCTGTCCCGATTGGGCTTACCCCATTTTCTCTTTTGTTTTCACACCAGGAAAAGCCCCCTCCCTGTTTTTAAAACGGCGGCACGTAGAAAACGTGCCGCCGTTTTTCCAATATTTTTCTCACCCTTCTTTTTGCAGGTCCTTTTGTTCCCGGTGCCGCTCTGTTTTTTCTGCACAGAATGTAAAGAAGTTTATAGTTTTATCTTTGTATAACATGCTATAAAAGAATCAAAGGGGGCTCCGGTATGACTATCTTCGAAAATTATTCCCCTTGGATCCGATACGACTTGGAGGAATGGGGGCCGCTCACCGACTCCAAATATCTCATCCGCCTCAAGGGCAAGACCGTACTCTACAATCAGGAAGAGGACATCTCCAACATTTACATTGTCAAAAGCGGCCGTGTCCGCCTGTCCTACTTCACCAGTGACGGAGCGGAAAAGATCTATATTTTTGCCCTGGAGGGCTGTATGTTCGGCGAGGAGACCTGCTTCGAGCCCGAGGCCCAGTTCCTCCACGCCGCCACCATTGTGGACTGTGAGCTCTACCGCATCCCCAAGGACGAATTCCTCTCCTATCTCTCTATGGATATCGCCCTCAACGCCCAGGTCCTCTCCTCCATGTCCCACAAGATCCACGTACTTATGGAGCATATCCGGCGGCTGTGCTTTATGACCGCCCAACAGCGGGTCGCCGCCGTATTTGTCGATCTGGCCCGGAACTTTGGCGTGACCACCCCCGCGGGACTGCGCATCGAACTGCCCGTCATCCAGCAGGGCATCGGCAACCTGGTGCGCACCTCCCGGCTCACCGTCAACCAGATCCTGGTGGAGTTTGAATCCAACGGCTGGCTGACCAAAAAAGGGAACCGATGGATCATCTACGACCTGGAAGCCATTCGACGTATCGTCATTTCATCTTAAAAAGGAGGCCTCCCATGAAAAACGTCGCCATACTGGGCTTTGGCTGTGCCGGTTACCACTGCGCCATGTCTCTTCGCTCCGAGGGCTTCAGTGGGGACATCCATATCTTTTCCGACACTGATCTGCCTCCCTACAATCCCATGCTCACCACCTATTACGCCGGCCGCAGGCTGCCCTGGAAGGGGTTGTTCCCCTTTGGCTCCCTGAACAGCATCGCCCGTTCCCTGCGCCTTACCCCGCACACCAATTCGGCGGTAAAACGGCTGGACTGCAAAGAGCGTCTGGTGGTGCTGGAAAACGGGACCTCCTTCCCCTTTGATACCGCCCTCATCTCCACCGGGGCCCGGGTCTTCGTCCCCCCCATCCCCGACCTGCCCGAAAAAAACGTCTATGTCATGCGCACCCCCAACGACGCCAAAGTCCTTCGGGAACGTCTGGACAAGGGGGATGTGAAGCGGGCCGTGGTGGTGGGCGCCTCCATGGTGGGCATCAAGGTGGCGGAGCTTTTCCAGCGGGCCGGCTGCCACTGCGTCCTGGCCGATCTGGCCCCCTCCCTCTTCCCCCTGGCCGCCGTGCCCGAGGTGGGGGAAGAACTGGCGGGCCGGGTGGAGGCCAAGGGGGTGGAGCTGAAATTCGGCGTTGGCCTCTCCGCCATCCGGGAGACCCCTCAGGGTCTCCGGGTGGTCTTTGGTGAGGAGAGCCTCCCCGCCGACGCGGTGGTGCTGGCTATCGGCACCCGCCCCAACCTGGATTTTCTGGATGAGACCGGCCCACAGGTGGATCGGGGCGTGCTGGTCAACGAGCGGATGGAAACCTCCGTCCCCGGCGTCTACGCCGCCGGAGACTGCTCCAGCGGGTACGATATCCAGAGCGGCCGTCATCAGGTCATCGGCCTGTGGGCCAACGCCGGCTATCAGGGGGTCACCGCCGCGGGGGCCATGCTGGGGCATCCGGTAAGCTATCCCGGCACCCTCCTGCACAACATCACCCACTTCATGGACATGGATTTTATCGGCTTCGGCGATGTGAAGGCCCAGGGGGAGATCATCCGATGGCGCAACGAGGGCTTTTTCCTCTATGCCGTCCGCCGGGAGGGCAAACTGGCTTTGGTGAATATCGTGGATAACCACATCATCAGCGGGGTCATCAAGAGCTTTATGTCCCGCAAATTCTTGGGCAACTGTGAGCCCATCAGCCCCATGCAGCGGGTCATCCTGCTGCGAAACGGACTCAACGAGGACGTCATCCGCCTTTTGGAAAACACCGAACTGGAAGGAGGTCTCATCCATGGATGAAAAGGAACGCCTGCTCAAGGCCAAGATCCCCGGCCCCGAAACGGGCATTGAAGTGAAGCACACCATCTGCGACATCTGCTGCCCTTCCTTTCACTGCGGCATCGACGCCTACATAAAGGACGGCAGAGTGGTCAAGATCGAGGGCACCGCCGACCACCCCGTGAACCACGGTCTGCTCTGTCCCAAAGGTCTGTCCAACCGGCAATATATCTACCGGGATGATCGGATCCGCACCCCCCTGCGCCGGGCGGGCCGGCGGGGAGAGGGCAAGTTTGAACCCATCTCCTGGGCCGAGGCCTACCGGGAGATCGCCCAGAGGCTCAACGCCGTCAGGAAGGAGAGCGGGCCGGAGAGCGTACTGTTCTACTCAGGCTACTCCAAGTGGTACCGCCCCTTCCTCCACCGCCTCGCCTACTCCTTCGGCTCCCCCAACTTCCTCACCGAGTCCAGCAGCTGCATGACCTCCACCTTCCTCAACTGGTGGGTCACCACCGGCAACCCCATGTGTTCGGGCGATGTGCTCAACGCCGGAGTGTTCCTGGGCTGGGCCTATAACCCTTACTACTCCAGGCACCTGGCCGCTCTCAATGTGGAAAAGCGGAAGGCTGAGGGCATGAAGGTCATTATCGTGGATCCCCGGATCACCCCCGCCTCTCTGAAGCTGGCAGATATCCACCTGCGGCCCCGGACGGGCACCGACGGCGCCGTGGCCCTGGGTCTGGCACACATTCTCATCCGGGACGGCAAGACCGACCGGGCCTACATAGAGAAGTACGTCCACGGCTATCCCCAGTTCGCCGAATATGTAAAGGATTTCACTCCGGAGAAGGTGGAACAGCTCACCGGCGTCCCCGCCCCTCAGCTGGAGCAGGCCGCCGCCATGATCGCCGGCAATCTGCCCCTGGCCATCAACGAGAGCG
The DNA here is from genome assembly GCA_947651395.1 of uncultured Pseudoflavonifractor sp. Lineage (GTDB taxonomy): Bacteria > Bacillota > Clostridia > Oscillospirales > Oscillospiraceae > Vermiculatibacterium. The sequence goes on from CANSYW010000009.1 coordinate 33,074, forward strand.
CCGCCCCTCTGGCCCACCACCGAAACGGCTTCCAGAACTATCGGGCCATCATGGCCCTGTCCGCCATCCTGGGCTGTTTTGACCGCAAGGGCGGCCAGATCCCCATCCAGTTCAGCTACAACTATCTCCCCGGCGGCTTCCCCACCCGGGAAAACGACTTCATCATGGCCCACTATGACCGGGTAAAAGCCCCCGCCGTGGGTGCGGAGCGCTTCCCCATCTGGAACGACTTTATCCACGAGGCCCAGGCCAACGACCTGTCCCGGCAGATCGAGACCGGAAGTCCCTACCCCATCCGGGCCATGTTGGGCGTGGGGATGAACTACCGCATCTCTCCCGACGACCGGCGTCTGAAGGAAAACCTGATGAAGCTGGACTTTTTGGTCAACATCGATCTCTTCCTCACCGACACCTGCAAGCTTTGCGACATCGTTCTGCCCGCCTGTACCTCCTTTGAGCGCGGCGAACTCAAAAGCTACGGCGGCGGCTATCTCTACTACACCAAGCCCGTCATCGACCGGCTTTATGACTCCAGGCCGGACGCCGAGATCCTCTGCGATCTGGCCCGGGCCCTGGAGCTGGAGGACGAGCTCCTCCCCAAGGGCCCCGAGGCCTGTCTGGAATATATCCTTCAGGATCTGCCCGTGGGTCTGGAGGAGCTGAAGGCCAGCGACACACCGGTGAAGGTCCCCGGCGTGGAGGCCTATGTCCCCGGCGCCATGCTGGACAGGGGACTGGCCACGGAAAGCGGCAAGTTTGAGCTGTGGTCCCTGTCCATCGAAAAGCACCCCGGCTTCGATCCCCTGCCCACCTATCGCCCCCCCTATGAGGGCCGCCCGGACGAGGATCTGCCCATGGTGCTCTCCTCCTCTCCCCGGATCCCCAACGCCCTCCATTCCCGGCTCCATCCGGTGCCCTGGAACCGCTCTCTTCGCCCTGAGCCCACGGCGGATCTGAGCCACACCGACGCCGCCAAACTGGGCATCGTCCAGGGAGACACCATTGAGATCTCCTCCCACAAGGGCGCCATCCGGGTGAAGGCCAATCTGACGCACAAGGCGGAGCCCGGCGTTATCTGCCTCTACCACGGCTACGCCGAGGCCGACGTCAACTCCCTCACGGACAACGAGATCCTGGATCCCTATTCCGGCTTCCCCACCTACCGGGAGACCCGGGTCTGTGTAAAGAAGGTGTAACGCCATGGAAAAGATGATCTTTGACTTTGACCCCTCCAAATGCACCGCCTGTCAGGCCTGCGTCATGGCCTGCTTCGACCAGAACGACGTGGATACCCTCCACGGTCAGCACCCCTTCCGCAACGCGGCCGAGCTGGAAGCCACAGCCCCAGGCAAGCCCCGGTTCAGCTTTTTGTCCGTGGCCTGCATGCACTGTGACGACGCCCCCTGTGTCATGGGCTGCCCCTCCGCCTGTCTCTACAAGGATCCGGAGAGCGGTCTGACCCTCTATGACAACGCCAGCTGCATCGGCTGTCACTCCTGCGCCATGGCCTGCCCCTTCGGCGCCCCCTCCTTCAACGGGGACGGAAAGATGGTCAAGTGCGACGGCTGTGTGGAGCGGCTGCGCCAGGGACTCATCCCCGCCTGTGTCCGGGTCTGTCCCACCGGCGCTCTCACCTGCGTCCCCGAAAGTCAGTACCACCAGGCGCAAAGTGACAGATCCCTGCGCGCCCTGTCCAGGCAGCTTTTGCAGGACTGAGCCCGCGTCCCACGCGGATCGGAAAGCGGCACTTCCAACCCATACACAACAAAAAAGGGAGGTTCTATCATGAACGAAAACACACGTCTGGAGTTCCGGTTCGGCTTCTTCGGCAAGCTGATCCCCCTTCTTGTGGCCATCGCTTTCATTATCTACGCCGCCGTCAACGGCTCCAACGTCAACGGTTACGTGGTAGCGTTCTTCATGGCAGTCATCCTGGGCATTGTGGTGGCCAAGGACGAAAAGGCCTACGGTCAGGCCATCATCTCCGGCCTGACAAAGCCCATGTTCCCCGTCATTGCCCTGGCGGTCATCCTGGCCGCCATCTCCGGCAAGCTGATCTCAGGCAGCGGCATGGTGCAGACCATCGCCGCCTACGCCGTCCAGGCGGGCTTCACCGGCAAGCTCTTCGCCGCCGCCACCTTTCTCATCACCTGCCTGCTGGCCTTTTCCACCGGCACCTCGGTGGGCACCTACATGGTGGTCATCCCCATCCTGTTCCCCGTAGGCGTGATGACCGGCGTGGCCCCCATCTATATGATCGGCGCCATCGTCTCCGGCGCTGCCTTCGGTGACAACCTGGCCCCCATCTCCGACACCACCATCGCCTCCGCCACCACCCAAGAGGCGGAGCTGGGCAAGGTGGTGCGCACCCGTCTGAAATACTCTCTCCCCGCGGCCATTGCCGCCCTGGTGTGCTTCCTGCTGTTTACCAAAACCGAGACCGGCACCGCCGCCCTGGAGGCCGCCCAGGTCTCTCCCAAGCCCCTGAGCCTTGTGATGCTGGCGGTGCCCGTGGTCATCATCGCCCTGTGTCTGATGCGCAAGCACCTCATCACCGCCCTGGCCTGGGGTGTTATCGCTGGCGTCATCGCCGGCCTGCTCAGCGGCATCTACACCTTCTCCTCCCTGCTCAGCTTCCCCGGCGGCTTTGCCGTGGCCGGTCTGCTCACCGAGTCCATCACCGGCTGTATGGGCACTGTAGCCATGCTCATCGCCGTATTCGCCCTGCTGGGCATCATGGAGCGCAGCGGCTTGTTCGAGGATATCGGCAAGGCCCTGACCGGCTTTGCCAAGGGAAGCGCCAGCACCGAGATCACCATCATCGGCTGCGTGGGTATTCTGAGCATGATCACCGGCGTCATCTCCGTGGCCATCGTGGCCATGGGCGACCTGGTCAAGGAGCTGGGCGAAAAGGCCGGGCTGGATCCCTACCGCCGGGCCAACCTGATGGACTGTACGGGCTGTGTGTTCTGCTTCCTGGCTCCCTGGACCGTCCACTGCGTCATCCCCGCCATGAAAGCCGCCGAGTTCGGCGAGGCCTTCGCGGTGGCGCCCGCGGCCATCCCCTTCGTCAACTTCTACTCCCTGTCCATGGCCGTCATCCTCATCATCGCGGTGGTCACCGGCTACGGCAGAAAAAGCAAGTGAGCTCTGCCCTGACGTCCGTTCTGACATTTTGATCTCTGAGCACCAGAATTGCCGCCTGTCTGTATCCCTTCAAATACATTGCGTAACACACTCTCTCATTTCTCTCCATAAGCGGCGGCCCCTCCCGGATCCGGGAGGGGCCGCCGCGTTAAATTCGACCCCTTTCTCCGAAAAAAGCCCTTGCCTTTTGCGGAAGGATATGCTAAAATGTATAAGCTGTCCTCCTTAAAAGGGCCGCTACGCAGGTGTAGTTCAATGGTAGAATGTCAGCTTCCCAAGCTGAACACGGGGGTTCGATTCCCCTCACCTGCTCCAAAAGTCGACAGGCAACTGCCTGTCGGCTTTCTTTTTTCTTTACATTTCCCTCGAAATTGGATATAATAGCGCGTGTATTTTTTATACACCCTAAATTCTCAAGTCAGGAGTGTTTGTTATGAGCCGTATGGTCGGTACTGTTTCCCGTGGTGTGCGAGCCCCCATTATCCGTGAGGGGGACGACCTGGCTGCCATCGTCACCCAGTCCGTTCTGGACGCCGCAAAGGACGAAGGCTTCTCCTTCCATGACCGGGACGTCGTCGCCATGACCGAGGCCATCGTGGCCCGGGCTCAGGGCAACTATGCCACTGTGGATCACATTGCCGCTGACGTCCGCGCCAAGCTGGGCGGCGGTACGGTGGGCGTGGTGTTCCCCATCCTCTCCCGCAACCGCTTTGCCATCTGTCTGCGCGGCATCGCCAAGGGCTGTGAGAAGGTGGTGCTGGTGCTCTCCTACCCCTCCGATGAGGTGGGCAACCATCTTATCTCCGTGGACGTCATGGACGAAAAAGGGGTGGATCCCTATAAGGATGTGCTCACTCTGGACAAGTACCGGGCACTCTTCGGCTATGAAAAACACCCCTTTACCGGCGTGGATTACGTAGAATACTATGAAAGCCTCATCCGGGACAGCGGGGCCCAGGTGGAGGTCATCTTCGCCAACGATCCCCGGGCGGTGCTGAGCTACACCAAGAACGTGATCACCTGTGACATCCACACCCGCAAGCGCTCCAAGCGGCTTTTGAAGGCCGCCGGCGGCGAGCGGGTCTTCGGCCTGGACGACATTCTCACCGCCCCTGTGGACGGCAGCGGTTACAACAAGAACTACGGCCTGCTGGGCTCCAACAAGGCCACCGAGGACAAGGTCAAGCTCTTCCCCCGGGACGCGCAGGGCCTGGTGGAGGATATCCAGAAGCGGATGCTGGACGCCACCGGCAAGCACATGGAGGTCATGGTATACGGAGACGGCGCCTTCAAGGATCCCGTGGGCAAGATCTGGGAGCTGGCCGATCCTGTGGTCTCCCCCTTCCACACCGCCGGGCTGGAGGGCACTCCCAACGAGCTCAAGCTGAAATATCTCGCGGACAATGATTTCGGCGATCTCTCCGGGGCCGAGCTCAAGGCCGCCATCGACGCCGCCATCAAGAAAAAGGACGCCGACCTGAAGGGCAATATGGCCTCCGAGGGCACCACCCCCCGTCGGCTCACCGATCTCATCGGCTCCCTGTGTGACCTGACCTCGGGCAGCGGCGACAAGGGAACGCCCATCGTACTCATCCAGGGCTATTTCGACAACTACACCACCGAATAAACAACTTTGAGGGGCCGGCCTTTTGGCCGGCCCCTCCGCTTTGAAACGAGGTCATCCCATGAAGCAGCAGCGTCCCTATCCCATCGTCACCATCACCAAAAAGGGCCAGCGTGCCCTTGAGGGAGGCCACCCCTGGGTCTATGCCGGGGAGATCCTCTCCTGCCCTCCCCAGGCGGTAAACGGCGCCATTGTGGACGTTATGAGCGAAAAAGGGACCTGGCTGGGCGCGGGCCTTCTGAGCCTCTCCTCCCTCATCCGGGTCCGGCTGCTCAGTCGAAATGCCAACGACGTCTTTGATGACGGCTTCTGGCTGCGTCGGTTCCAATACGCCTGGGCCTACCGCAAAAGCGTGCTCTCTCCCCGGGATCTCTCCGCCTGCCGGGTGGTCTTTGGGGAGGCGGACGGCCTACCCGGCCTTACCGTGGATCGCTTCGGGCCCGTTCTTGTGACCCAGACCCTCTCCTATGGGATGGAGCAGCGCAAGGCCCGGCTCTTCCCCCTGCTGATCCGGGCCCTCCGGGAGGACGGGCAGGAGATCCGGGCCCTCTACCAGCGTGACGACGAGCCCCTGCGGGACAAGGAAGGACTTCCCCAGAGCAAGGGCTTCTTCCCCATCCCCGATGAGGATCGCCCCCACCAGCCCGTCACCCGGATCGAGGAAAATGGGGTGCGGTACACGGTGGACTACGAAAACGGACAAAAGACCGGCTTTTTCCTGGATCAAAAGTATAACCGCAAGGCCGTGGCCCGTCTGGCCCAAGGTAAGCGGGTTCTGGACTGCTTCACCCACACCGGCTCCTTCGCCCTCAACGCCGCCCTGGGCGGGGCGGAGAGGGTCACCGCCGTGGACGTATCCCAGGCCGCTGTGGATATGGCCCGGCAAAACGCGGCGCTCAACGGGCTGGAGGAGCGCATGGACTTTCTGCGCGCCGACGTTTTCGATCTGCTCCCCCGCCTGCTGGAGGAGAAGCGCCGGGACTGGGACTTCATCATTCTGGATCCGCCCGCCTTTACCAAGTCCCGCCGCACCGCCGATCAGGCCGCCCGCGGGTATAAAGAGATCAACTACCGGGCCATGCGCCTGCTGCCCCGGGGCGGTTATCTGGCCACCTGCTCCTGCTCCCACTTCATGGAGGCCCACCGCTTTGAGGGGGTCATCTCCGCCGCGGCCCGGGACGCCGGCGTCCAGCTCAAGCAGATCGAAGCCCGTCAGCAGGCCCCCGACCACCCCATTCTCCGCGGGGTCCCCGAGACCGACTACCTGAAATTCTATCTGTTCCAGGTGGTGTGACCAGACACGCCCTTCCAGCCGGACCGCGCCTCATCAAAAAAGCCGAGGAGGACGCCATGTATTTCTCCGCCCTCTACCCCTCCCCTCTGGGGGAACTCACCCTGGCCTGCGACGAGAGTGGACAAGCCCTTGTGGGGCTTTGGATCCAGGGTCAGAAATATTTTTTGGGCTCCCTGCCCCAGCCGCCGGAGCCCAGGGGCGACCTGCCCGTGCTCCGTCAAACTGTTCGGTGGCTGGATCGCTACTTTGCCGGGGAAAGGCCCGGGATCACGGAGCTGAAGCTGGCCCCCGTCGGCAGCCCCTTCCGGCAGGCTATCTGGGATCTGCTGTGCCGTATCCCTTACGGCCAGGTGACCACCTACGGCGCGCTGGGAAAGGCCCTGGCCGCGCAAAAAGGCCTGACCGGTATGTCCGGTCAGGCCGTGGGCGGCGCCGTAGGGCATAACCCCATCTCCGTCATCATTCCCTGCCACCGGGTGGTGGGCGCCCAGGGCAGTCTGACGGGCTATGCCGGGGGGATCGACAAAAAGGTATGGCTCCTGAAGCACGAAAAGGCGGATCTGTCCGGCCTGTACGTCCCCTCCGGAGCCTCCACCGCCCTTTAGGGGGCTCACATCATGGTGTTTCTGGCTCTGTCCACCGCGTCCATCAGCTCCTGATACGTGGACGGATAGCGGTCCAGCGCCCGGATCCGGTTCTGAAGCTCCCCCGACAGACTGCGGAAATAGCATTCCGCCCGGGGATCCTTGGGTAAAAACGGATAGGGCCCGTCGCTTCGTTTCATGCTCATCCTCTCCCTTCAGGAAAAGGATTTCCCCCACGAAGTTCGGCTATGCACCACACAAGGCCGTCCCTCCATTTGGAAGGCCGGCCTTGTTTTTCTTGTTTGTCAATATGTATCGGCCCGGGCTTTCTTTTAAAGCGATCGTCCTGTTGTTACTCCTCCACCGGAATGAGGATGGGCTCCTTGCCCAGCATTCCGGCGATGGTCTGGGTCAGGCGGCGGTGATCCTGAAGGTGGGGCAGGCCGGAGATGGCGGCGATCCCCCGGAACTCCCCCTTTACCACAATGGGAAAGGCGCCGCCCTTAAAAGCATAGTGCGCCTCGTCAGACTGCCAGATCTCCTTTTCGCCGAAGAGCTCCCGCTCCACTCCCGCCATGAGAGAGCAGTGATGGGTGCGGCGGACAGTGGCGCACTTGCGATCCATCCAGCCGTTGTTGTCCTCTCCCGTGCCGGGGAGGAAGGACTGGTAGACCATCAGGTCGTCCAACACGATGCGGATGGCGATGGGCTTGGGCTCTCCGGCGGCGTCCCGACGCAGCCGCTCTCCCAGCTCGTGGGCGTCCTCCAGGTCAAATTTGTCAAATACGAACTCTTCTTCCGCCCGCTTCAGGGCCTCCAGGGTCTGTTGTGTATACATACGGATCCCCTCCATAAATTGGTGGTTTTATCTTACCACAAACCCCACCGTTCCGCAAGACGGGTCTCACATCAGCGGAGCCACCGCCTTGAGCACAAAGCCCATAAGCCGCAGCCACAGTTTTTCTCTCTTCACGGTCTCCGCCGTCACCCGCCGGCACTTCTCCCTGGTTTTCCGGAAATCCGCCTCCATCTCCTCCAGGCACTTCACTCCGTAAAGCCAGACGGCGCACTCGAAGTGGTGGTAAAGGCTCCGATAGTCCAGATTGATGGTGCCCACCACCCCCTCCCTGTCATCGCTGACAAAGAGCTTGGCGTGGACAAAGCCGGGGGTATACTCATAGATCTTTACTCCCGAGGCCAGCAAATAGGCATAGTGGGTCTTGGCCAGGGAGTAAGGCGCCGACTTGTCGGGCACTCCGGGGAGGATGAGCTCCACGTCCACCCCCCGCTCGGCGGCGAACTTCAACGCAGTCTCCATCTCCCCGTCCAGAATGAGATAGGGGGACATGATGTGGACATAGCGCCGGGCCCGGTTCAGAATGTCCATATAGACCCGCTCGCCCACCTTGTCGTTGTCCAGGGGGCAATCCCCGTAAGGAAGCACAAAGCCCTCCCCTCTCTCCCAGGGCGGGATGGGCGAGGTGAGGAAGCGGTCAAACTCCGGCTCCTTCTCATCTACGGCCCACATCTGGAGGAACATGAGGGTAAATCCACGCACCGCCTCCCCCTTGACCATGACGGCCACATCCTTCCAGTGGCCGAACTTCACCACGTGGTTGATGTACTCGTCGGCCAGATTCACCCCGCCGGTAAAGGCGGTATGACCGTCGATGACCAGGATCTTCCGGTGATCCCGGTAGTTGTAGTGGGTGGAGACAAAGGGGGTAATGGGGGCAAATATCTTGCATTGGATGCCCAACCTGTTCAGCCGCTTGGGATAGTCATGGGGCAGCGTGGAAAATTCGCAGGTGCCGTCATACATCACCCGCACGTCCACCCCCTGGGCCGCCTTCCGGGCCAGGATCTCCAGGATCTTGCCCCACATAAGCCCCTCATCGATGATAAAATACTCCAGGAAGATAAATTCCCTGGCCTCCTCCAGCTCCCGCAGAAGGGCGCTCCACTTGTCCTCCCCCATGGGGAAAAAGGTGGTCTTTGTATTTCGGAACACAGGATAACAGCCGCTGCGCCGGACATACCGGGCCAGGGCGGCGGCGCCGGAATCGGTCTGCTCCAGCTCCGCCATGACCCCGGGATCCTGGGGAACACTCTCCCTAGTCTGGACGTTGAGCTGCTCCAGCCGTCTCTTCACCGCCCGGTGCCCCACCTCGCTCTGGGTAAAGAGAAAGAGCAGCGCTCCAAAGACGGGCAGAAGCATGATGACGATAAGCCAGGTGATCTTGGCGGTGGGATCAATGGGACGGTTCAGCAGGTAGAGCACCATCACCGTGGTGAAAAGGGCGGTGCCTCCCAGGATATGAGGCAGGAAGTCCTCAAAGCGGAAAAAGAGGCTGAACAGAAACACGACCTGAACCGCCAGCAGCAGCACGATGAGCCCCATACGGCTGAATATGGCCCGCACCAGCCCCTTCTGTCCCTTTTTCAGCAGCGCCAGACCGTCTCCGTCTCTCCGGATCTCCATTGTCCTTTCCCTCCCCCGAGATCAGCATGGTATTTTATGTGGTATTATAGTCCAAAATAGTGGAAAAGACAACAGTTTCCCCCTGTAGGGCATTGACTTTTTTCTACCATCTGGTACACTGTAGCATAGAAAAATCGGGAAGGAGTTCCATCATGCAACATTACCGTAAAATAGACGACGCGCTCTATTGGGTGGGGGCCAATGACCGTCGGCTGTCCCTCTTTGAAAATGTCCACCCCCTCCGCCACGGCGTCTCCTATAACGCCTATCTTCTTCTGGACGAGAAGACTGTCCTCTTTGATACCGCCGACTGGGCGGTGGGACGTCAATTCATAGACAATGTTACCGCCCTGCTGGATGGGCGGGATCTGGACTATCTGGTACTCAACCATGTGGAGCCTGACCACGCCGCCTCTCTGGGCGAGGTGCTGTTGCGCTGGCCTCAGGTAAAGCTCATCTCCACCGCCAAGGCGATCCAGTTCCTCGATCAGTTCGGCTTCCGGCTCTCCCCGGAACAGGTGGAGACGGTGAAGGAGGGGGACGAGCGCTCCTTCGGCGCCCACACCGTCACCTTCCTCTCCGCCCCCATGGTCCACTGGCCCGAGGTGATGGTCACCTTTGACAAGACCTCGGGCGTCCTCTTCTCCGCCGACGCCTTCGGCACCTTCCGCGCCCTGGACGGCAAGCTCTTTGCCGACGAATTTGACTTCGAGCGGGACTTTCTGGAGGAGGCCCGGCGCTATTACGCCAACATCGTGGGTAAATTCGGCCCCCAGGTCCAGTCTCTGCTGAAAAAAGTCTCCGGCCTGGACATCCGCTTCATTTGCCCTCTCCACGGCCCCGTATGGCGCAAGGACGCGGGCTGGTTTGTGGACAAGTACGTCCGCTGGAGCGCCTATGAGCCCGAGGAACGGGGCGTCGTAGTGGTCTACGCCTCCATGTACGGCGGCACCGAGCAGGCTGCCGAGGCCCTGTGCGCCAAGCTGGCCCAGCGGGGCGTGGTAAACACCCGGCTCTACGACGTATCCACCGTCCACGTCAGCGACCTGATCTCCGACATCTTCAAATACAGTCACCTGGCGCTGGCCTCGGTGACCTACAACATGGGTCTCTTCCCCCCCATGCACGCCCTTTTGGAGGACATGAAGGCCCTGAACCTTCAAAACCGGGTGTGCGCGCTGGTGGAGAACGGTTCCTGGGCCATCCGCTCCGGCGCCCTCATGACCGAGGCGCTGTCCGAATTGAAGAACATGACCCTTCTGGAGCCCAAGGTCACCCTCACCTCCGCCCTCGCCCCCGACAGCGACGCCCAACTGGACGCCCTGGCCGACGCCCTGGCGGCCTCAGTCAACCAATAAAAGGAGGTCATATTCATGTCAAACGCTTTGAGTCTGGATTCCGTGGTCCTCTCCTCTGATGAAAAAGAGCTGGTGATCCTGGATCAGACCCTGCTGCCCAATGAAGTAAAGTTCCTCCACCTCACCAAGGCCGGGGATATCTGGGAGGCCATCTACTCCCTCCGGGTCCGGGGGGCTCCCGCCATCGGCGTGGCCGCCGCCTATGGGATCTACCTCCTCTCCGCCCAGGAGGAAACCGAGGATATGGCCCGCTTCCTGGAGGCCTTTAAGGGCCATAAGGACTATCTCAACTCCGCCCGTCCCACCGCCGTGAACCTCTCCTGGGCCCTCAACCGGATGGAGAAGGTGGCGCAGGCGGAAAAGGGCTCCCACTCCGTCCCCGAGCTGAAAAAGCTCCTGCTGGCGGAGGCCCATGCCATCCGGGAGGAGGACATCGCCATCAGCCGTTCCATCGGCAGACTGGGCTTTGAGCTCCTGAAGCCGGGCGACGGCATTCTCACCCACTGCAACGCCGGAACTCTGGCCACCGCCAAGTACGGCACCGCTCTGGCCCCTGTCTACGTCGCCCTGGAAGAGGGCTGGAAGGACCTGCGGGTATACTGCGACGAGACCCGCCCCCTGCTCCAGGGCGCCCGGCTGTCCGCCTTTGAGATGCAGACCGCCGGGGTGGACACCACCCTCATCTGTGACAACATGGCCTCCCTCACCATGCGCCGGGGCAAGATCGACATCATCTTCGTGGGCTGCGACCGGGTGGCCGCCAACGGAGACTTCGCCAACAAGATCGGCACCAGCGGCGTGGCCATTCTGGCCAAACACTACGGCATCCCCTTCTATGTCTGCGCCCCCACCTCCACCATCGACATGGCGGTAACCTGCGGCGACGACATCGTCATTGAGGAGCGCAAGCCGGAGGAGGTCACCGAGATGTGGTACGCCAAGCGGATGGCCCCCGAGGGGGTCAAGGTCTTCAACCCCGCCTTCGACGTCACCGACCACGACCTGGTCACCGGCATCATCACGGAGAAGGGCATCGCCTATCCCCCCTTCGACGTGAGCTTCCGGCGGCTGGGGATCCAGTAAACTCCGCCCCCCATTACACAAAGAAAGCCGGGTCATCCATGAAACATACGCGCGCACGACTTCTCTCCCTCGCCCTGTCCACCGCCCTGCTGTGTGGCTCAGCCCTTTCCGCCTTTGCCGCCGACGACAGCAAGGAGCCCCGGCTGGGCTCCTTCAAGGAGGACGCCGCCTCCATCCGTTATCTGGCGGGCTACAGCGACGGCACCTTCCGTCCTGACAGCCCCATCACCCGGTATGAGGTGGCGGAAGCCCTGATCCACCTGCTGGTGCTGGGCGACGGCTCCACAGCGGAAAAGTTTCCCGACATGCACGCCCAGCACGCCGCCGCCGTGGCCAAGCTGGTGGAGGCGGGCCTCATCAACGGCATGGGCGACAACGCCTTCCACGGAGAGCTCAGCATGACCCGGGCCCAGCTGTGCAAGATCCTCTGCCTCATTCTGAACTACAAGGAGGAGGCAGATCTGGCCCAACGCTCCTTCTCCGACGTGGAGGGCCATTGGGCCACCGGCTTTATCGGCGCCCTGGTAAAGGCGGGCTGTATCAACGGCTATGAGGATGAGACCTTCCGTCCCGACCGGGCGGTCTCCCGGGCCGAGTTCGCCGCTTTGCTGAACCGGGTGGCGGGCCGGGAGAACATCGACCACAATGTTCTGGAATATGTGGACGTCCTCTTTGACTTCTGGGCCTATGACGATATCCACAACGCCTGTCTTTGAACCGAAGATCCCCCGGCCTGACAGGGCAGGGAGCGGCGAGATCCGCTCCCTGCCTTTTTTCTTGCCTTTTTTGCAAAAGCCCTGTAAAATAAAAGGGAACAGACATATGAACTCCACCACGCAGAACAGCGATATGTTTCAACGGAAAGGAACGGGCGGATATGATGGAAAATCTGACAAACAAAGTACTTTTTGAGACCCGCAAGGCCGTTGTGGGCAAGGACGAGGTTCTGACCAAGGCTCTGCTGGCCATTCTGGCCGGCGGTCACATCCTCCTGGAGGACATCCCCGGCGTGGGCAAGACCACTCTGGCGGTGGCCTTCTCCAGGGCTCTGGGGCTGGCTTATAAGCGGGTGCAGTTCACCCCCGACGTGATGCCCTCCGATCTCACCGGCTTTTCTATCTTCAACAAAGAGACCGGGACCATGGACTATCAGCCGGGCGCCCTGCTGTGCAATCTCTTTCTGGCCGACGAGCTCAACCGGGCCACCTCCCGGACCCAGTCCGCCCTGCTGGAGGCCATGGAGGAGGGCCAGGTGACGGTGGACGGCGTGAGCCGCCCGGTGCCCCGTCCCTTCCTGGTCATCGCCACCCAAAACCCGGCGGGGGCCTCGGGCACCCAGCCCTTGCCCGACTCGCAGATGGATCGGTTCATGCTCCGGCTCTCCCTGGGCTATCCCGGCCCCGCGGAGGAGCTGGAGATGCTCCGGCGCAAACAGCGGGGCAATCCCCTGGATGCCGTGGAGCAGGTGGCCTCCCCCGCCGACCTGGAGCGCGCCCGTCAGGATGTGGCCTCGGTCTACCTCAGCGACGAGGTGGGCGAATATATCATCGCCCTGATCTCCGCCACCCGCACCGACCCCATGGTTCACCAGGGGGGAAGCCCCCGGTGTACCCTGGCGGTGGCCGCCATGGCCCGCGCCTCGGCCTGGACGGCAGGTCGGGACTATGTTCTGCCCGAGGATGTAAAGCGGGTCTTCCGGGACACGGTGGCCCACCGGCTCCTCCTCACCGGCCGGGGCCTCTCCCAGGGGGCCGACCCCGCCGCCGATGCTCTGGGGCAGGTGAAGGCCCCCCGGCTGACCTGATGGTACGGCGCTGGCTGGCCTACGCCCTGGCCCTTGCGGGGGCTGCAGCCTTTCGGATCTTTTATACCGGCTGGCTTCCGGGACTCGTCCTCCCCGCGGTGGCTTGCTTTCCCCTGCTGGGCATACTGCTGGCGCTGCCCGGCGTTTTGTCTTGCCGTCTTTCCCTCTCCGCCCCGGAACGGACGGAGCGTGAGGGTGAGGCCCGGTGCCTCCTCACGGTCAAAAGCCTCCTGGGCCTCCCACTGGGCCGGATCTGGGTCACCCTGACCTGGACCAACCGTATGACGGGGCAGACCGGCAGCGCCCGCTCCGCCCTCTTTCTCCCCGGGCAGGGAGCCGATCTCCCCTTCCCTGTCCCCGCGGAGCACTGTGGCCTGCTGGAGGCCCGGATCTCCTCCGCCTGGGCCTGCGACTGTCTGGGTCTGTTTCGTCTCCCCCTGTTCCGGGGCAAGGGCGTACAAACCTGGGTGACGCCCCTGACCCAGATCTCCGATCTGCCCCCTCTCCCCGAGCAGGCCAGGCCCGGTCTGCGCCCCCGGCCCGGGGGCGGCCCCGGCGAGGATTACGACTCCAGGGCCTACCGCCCCGGCGATCCCCTGAACTCCATCCACTGGAAGCTCTCCGCCAAGCGGGATGACCTGGTGGTGCGGGAGACTCTGGAGACCGTCCACCCCCTTCCCCTGCTCACCTTTGACTGCTTCGGTGCCCCGGCGGTGATGGATCGGCTGCTGGACGTCCTTCAGGGCACCGGAAAGGCTCTGTTAAGCCAGGGCCGGCCCTTCTGCGTGGCCTGGGCGGAGCCGCTGAACGGTGAACTCCACCGCTTTGACGTGGCCGGAGAACAGGATCTGCGCCGCTGTGTGGAGGCCGTCCTCTCCCAGCCCTGTCCGGAGCGGGGCAAGTCCATTTTGGACACCCAGCTGCCGGAGACCTCCTTCCACCTGACAGGAGGTGCCGCCCTATGAAAAAGAGCGTTTCTTCCCCCCGGAGATCAGGCCGGCTCCTGACCTTCCTCACGGACGGACTTCTCCTCTTCCTCACTGTGGTCTGCGTGATCTTCTGCGTCCTCACCGTCTACGGCCTGGAGGCCGATCACCGGGCCCTGCTCATCGGCTGCGGGGCGGGCTGCCTGCTGTGGCTCAGCGTTTTCTCCCTGCCCCGGTTCAGGCTCCCCAGCTGCCTGCTCCTCTTCGGCGGCTGGTGCTGGGGGCTCTGGAGGCTCTGGGAACCCATGAGCCTGGGCTCGGCGGCCGTTCAGTGCGGCGTGGTGAACACCTGGGCCAAAAAGCTCCCCGCCGTCGCCGCCATCGCGCCGGTGACCCAGCTCCCCGAAGAGGCCTGGCCCCTGCTCACCACCCTTTGGCTGCTCATGGCGGGCTTCCCCTATATCCTGGCGCTGGCCTTTCTTCTCCTGCGCCTGCGCCGGGCCCTCCCCGTCATCCTGTTCACTCTTTTGCCCATCCTCCCCGCCCTGTGCGTCACCGAGGCCCCCGACGCCCTGCCCATGTGCGCTCTTTTGACGGTGTGGCTCACCCTTCTGCTCACCGCCGGGACGGCGGCCAAAGATCCCGCCGGTACCGCCCGGCTGCGGCCGCTGACTATGGGGGCGGTGTGGGGCTGTCTGGCGCTTCTCTTTCTGGTGGGAAATGTCCGCGTAGTGGAGGGGCCCTGTCAGCCCTCCTGGGCGGCCCAGGCCAGAGCGGACGCCTACAACGCGGCCTACCGCATGGACTTTTCCGCCCTGCTCAGCCGGTTCGATTTTTTTGGCTGGCGGGGCAGCGGCTCCACCCAATACGTCTCCCTCACCGGGGGCGGGGCCTCACGCACCGGGCGCATCGCCCTGCGGGTACACACCGATGAACCGGGCAAGCACTATCTGCGGGGCTACTCCGCCGACGTGTATACCGGCACCCGGTGGGAACCCCTGGGCCGGGCCGACCGGCAGGAACTGACGGACATTTTGGCCCGGGAGGAGAACTCCCCCCTGCTCCGGCTGGGCGAGGCCGCCGGGCAGCTGGCCGGCTACATCCCGTTCTACTCCTCCCACTACCGTCCAGCGGCATCCCCGGAGCCCGCCTATCAGACCATGACGGTGGAAAACGTGGGTGCCCCCGGAGGCTGCGCCTACTATCCCTACGCCTTGACACAGCTTCCGGAGGGGGCCTCCTTTGGGGAGGACTCCCACCTGCGCCGGGAGGGCCAGGTTTGGGAGCACACCTATCAGTTCCTCTCCGATTGGGAGGAGTCCTTTCTGTGGGCCTTTTACGGTAACCGGGCCGACGGCGCTTCAGAGGAGTCCTCAGAGCTTCCCGCCTACCGGGACTTTGTCTACGACCACTATCTCCAGGTGCCTGAGGACACCCGGAAGATCCTGCTGGACTGGCTGGATGAGCACGACCCCCTTTTTGGCGTCCGCTCTGCGGAGGACTACGCCAAAATGATCCTGTGGCACGAAAACAACAGCAGATACGGTGATCATATTGTCTACGGCAGTGCCGAAAATCTTCGAGAAAAACTTTGGATGCAGGAGGATCTCTCCGGACTTTCCGAAGCGGAAAGGGCCTCCTTCCGCGCCCAGTTCACCCTCACCGCCTGCGATCTGCTCCGCTGGACACTGGAGGATGACACCCACTATGACATGGACACCCCCGCGCCCCCGTCGGGAGAAGATTATGTAAACTGGTTCCTCAATGAGAGCAAGCAGGGCTACTGCATGCACTACGCCACCGCCGGCGCCCTGCTGCTGCGCACGCTGGGCGTTCCCGCCCGGTACGTCAGCGGCTATGTGGTGAATGTGCCCCGCTCGGGGAACGCCGCGGTGCCCGACTCCGCCGCTCATGCCTGGGTGGAGGTCTACTACGACGGAGTGGGCTGGTACCCGGTGGACTTCACCCCCGGCTTCCAGTGGGACGGCACCGGGACGCTGAGCGCCTCGGACTTTTTCTCTGAGGACGCTGCCCCGGAGGTCACGCCCACACCCAGACCCACTCCCGCCGTCTCCGCTGCCCCCACCCCCTCGGCCGCTCCCTCCGCTGCTCCCAGCGAGCCCCCCAAGGGCCCGGACACAGCCACTCCCGGCGACGGGACCGGCAGGCTCCCCCTGTGGCCCTTCGTGACCGCCGCCCTGCTGATCCTGACCCTGCTGGGCCGATATTTGCTCTTGGAGCGCCGGCGGAAGAGCCTCCTTCGCCCGGATACCAACGCCGCCGTCCTTTGGGCCTGGCACTGTCACCAAGCTCTCATCGCCTGGGGCGGTCAGGAAAGTGAAGACCTCACCGCCCTGGCCCAAAAGGCCCGGTTCAGCCGTCACACCCTCACCGAGCCCGAGCGGCAAACCGCCCTCACTCTGCTGGAGCAGGAGACCCGCCGGGTCTATACCGCCCTGCCCGGGTGGAAAAAGCCCCTGTTCCGAGCCCGGTTTGGGAAGCGCCGATAAGGTCGGCAAACCCTGCGCGCAGGGAAGATCCCCTCAACACAAAAAAGCTCCCGCCTGCAGGCGGGAGCTTTTTGTTTCCTTTTCCTTTACCCCGGAACAGCGACCCCATCCGCCGTTCCACATAAGGTCATTCCGATCTTCTCAGCCTCGGCCGGCGTTTCCGCCGGAGCTGCCACATAATACCGCACATTGGTCACACGATCCATAATCTCCATGAAAAAGACAGTATAATGATCGTCGCAACACAAGGTGGCGCTCCCCGGAGTCTGTCCGCTGCGGTTATAAAAGGTACTGCCATGCAGCGATCTTGCGGAAGTACGAACAATCGTCAGGCCTGAGTTCCATGTCTCAGTATCCCGGGTAAGCGGGATCGCCTCCACCTCCAGACGCCCCTCAAAATCCAGCACATAGACGCTGGAAAAACGTGGCCTCCAAGTCCCCTGGATACAAAGGGAGGTCTCCTCCCAGTTCGTCCCCCCCTCCCTCCGGATACAGGCGGGAAGCGTCAACGCAACAGGGCGGGGGGCATAGCGCCAGATCAGCAGGGCGCAAAGCAGGACGGCAGCGACAAACGAGACCCCCAAAAGCAGTTTCTTCCGCACCCCATCGCCACCTCCATTTATTGCCCCTATAAGATATATGTGATGAGTACGCCCTTTTGTTGCGCCTATTTTCAAATTCAGACAATTTTGTGTAAACTGTACAAGTTGGAACCCGGATTGGAAGAACAACACCCGCTCCGTTTCACGCCCTTATTATAACAATGCAAAATAGAAAAACGCAACGCCTTGAGGCAAAAAATTTGCCGGAGCCCATTGATGAGCTCCGGCAAATTCATACTTGAATTTTTATTCTCTCCTCTTACCGCAGGGTGGTGAGCACCTTGGCCACCTCGCCCCGGGTCATGGAGGCCAGGGGGCGCAGGGTGTTGTCCTCATAGCCGCCCACCGCCTTCTGGCCCACCAGAGTCCTGACATAGCTCAGGGCCCACTCGGGGATCAGTCCGGCGTCGGCAAAGCCCTCCACCTCCGCCTCCGGCCTGCCCTTGCCCTGGGTTCGGCCCAGGATGGTCATGGCCTCGGCCCGGTTGATGGTGGCGTTGGGATGGGCGTAATAGCCCCCCTCCTCCAGGCTGCCCTTCACAATGGCCTCGGCGTACATGGCCTTTACCGCCGGCACGGCCCATTCCGGGATGGCGGCAACGTCCACAAAGGGCAGCTCCACGCTCTCATATTGAGTAAGATCCAGGCCCATCCACCGGGCCGTCATGGTGAAGAACTCCGCACGGGTGATGTTCTCTCCGGGGTTATAGTACAGCGCCTCCTCCACAGGCACACCGGTGGTGACCTTTTGCTCATAGAGGTATTTGGCATAGGGCAGGGCCCAGTGATCGGTCATATCGGCAAAGGGATCGGGGCCGTCTCCCGGGATCTCCTGGGTGGCCATGCCCACATTGCCGCTGGCGTCCACGGCGGTCACCGTGATCCGATGGGACGCCGTCCCCAGGTCAGGCAGCGCGGCGGTGAGGGAGCCGGCGTCGGCATTCCACTGGAACTCCAGCGCCTTGCCGTCCAGAGCAACCGTGATCCCGGAGGCGGCAAAGGCCCGATCCACATTGTCGCTCACCGAGGCGGTGACCCGGCCGCCCCGAAGGTCTATACTCACCATGGGCGGGTCAAAGTCCTCCAGGGCCTCGTTGGAGGTGGTGAGCTGATCCAACCACACCGTCCCCGCGGCGCTCGCCCCGCCGCCGTAGATCAGCTGCAAGCCGCCGAACGTCTCCGTCCCGGCGGGGATGGGAACCAGCACGTGCTGCCACTGGTCAAAGTCCAGCACAGCCACCGGAGACAGACTCTCCTCCCCGTCGGCGCCGGTAAAGACGGCGAAGAGGTTATTGCCCGAGCCGTCCCCCTTCACCCACAGCCCCAGGTATTTCTCCCCGGCGGAAATGGGCAGCCTGGCCTCCAGTCCGGCCACACCCATGGCGTCCAGGCTGTATTCCAGCCGCAGGCTCCGGCGGCCCGCGCGCACCTGAGCCAGATCGGTCTCCAGCTCCGCGGTCACAGTCTCCGAGCTCTCCGCGGGGCTCTCCCCTGTCTCAAAGTCTGCCAGGGGCAGGATGTGTCCCGCCACATTCACAGGAAGAGTGACCGTCTTCTCTCCGGCGGTGACCCGCAGCTCCCCTGAAACGGTTTTATCCGCGGCGGTGAAAAGCCCCTCCGGCGTGACGACGCCCACCTCCGGGTCACACGCCCAGGTAAAGCACTCATCCCGGCTCAGAGGCGTGAGCCCCCGCCAGACGGCGTCGGCGCTGAGCGAGATACTCTCTCCCGGCTCCAGAGACAACGCCCCCAGCACGCCGCCGGTGGCCTCCTTGCTCACCAGGATCCGGTCAGGCGTGACCACGGTGGTCACGTTGGCGTCCCCGGTGAGCTCTCCGGCCCGGGCGGTGATCCGGGTGGAGCCCGCCTCCCCGGCGGTGAAATGGCCCTCCGGCGTGAGCTGGCCCGGGCCTTCTGATGTAAAGGAAACTCCATTCACAGTTCCGTCCATGGCGTACCATGCGGTATCCAGATAGGTTGCGGAGAACCGGGTATCCATTCCGGAGAGAAGGATGATGTCCCCGGGGGTGACCGAGAGGGCTCCCGGCTCCCCGGTGGGCTTGAGCTCTGTGGTGAGAAAGAGGGCGGTGGAGTTTTTCCGCTCCGCCCCGTCCGAAGGACTGTTCACCACCCCCATAGCGCTCTGGGTGGGATCGGTGACCCCCAGGGTGGTGGAGCCGCCTCCGTCCAGACCCACCGCCTCCACACAGCCCAGCTCCAAGAGCCGCATGGCCACCTGGGTGCAGGTGGCGCCCACGCTGAGCCCAGGCTGCTTGCCGTCGATGGTATAGAAGATGACCGTGCCGTCGGCCTTGATCCCCACGGCGGTGCGGGCGGTGCGCTCGGTGGAGAGGTTGGGGCCCACCTGACCGTTATCCAGCAGGCGGTACATGGCTCCCAGGGCCTCAGTCGCCTCATTCCAGCGGAGATCCGCGCTGGTGACGTCGATGGCCACCGGATCCCCCGGCTGGAGGGCCCGGAGCATGTTGAGCGTGCCCTCATCGTCCTGGCCGTTCATGGTGAGGACAAAGGAGCCCTTGGGGATGGGATTGACCCCGGCGGCCTCGGTGACATAGTCCACCACACAGTTGACCCGCCCTCCGATGCGCAGCTCTTTGGAGAGGGTCAGCTCCTGACCGGACGGAGTCTCTTCGGCGCTTACCGTCTCCCCCAGCCCCTCCTCCACCGGGTGAAGGATGACGTCCACACCGGGCGAGGTGTTCTGGGTGGTCTCGCCAAAGTCTTCCGTGAGCAGGGTCAGTCCGCCCCCGTCGGCGGTGCGGATCTGGCGGACCTTGTTCACCCCTCCGAAGACGGTCACCGGCATATCAAACATGGTCGCAGTGATCTGAAGGTTGGGGGCGCCCACAAAGGCGGTGCCGTCGGCCCGGAAGCCCACGGCGGAATGGTAGGATGAGGAGGAGCGCAGGATCCCATCGGTCACCACCATGCCCAGGGGCTGTCCGGTGGTGAGCACATAGAAGTCCCCGTTGGAGCCCCCCACCACCCGTTTGCCTCCCGCCTCCAGCTTTTGGGCCATGGCGGTGAGGGTGGCGCGCTGGAGCACATTGTCCCCATAGGCCACCGTGGGCCTGACCGCCTCGTTGGGCAGATAGGTCATATACCGCTCGGTACGCAGATCGGAATATGTATCGCTCCAGAACCAGCCTGTACTCAGCGCCGTTCCCTCTGAAAGCGGCCGGAAGGCGGCGTGAAGATCATGTCCCAGGGCGTCAGAGGCCAGGGCGGCCTGGCCTGTCAAAAGCGACAGGCTGAGCCCCGCCGCGAAAAAACGTTGTCTCCAGCTTTTCATAGTTCCTCCTTGGGTGCAAAACAAAGCGTATCGGGCTTGTCCCGATACGCTTTGTATCATAGCACGATTTGAATGGGGTGTAAACGGCTCCGGGGGAAAAGGAAGAAATTTTCACTTTTCCTTCAAAAAAGCCCCCTCTGCCCGAAGCTTAGGCAGCGTATTTTCCAGCGTGGCCGCTTCCTGGATGGCCATCAGGTCACCGATGAGCTGGTTGGACACCAAAAACCCCTTGGCCGTCAGGTGCCACCGCCGGTCCTTCTTGGCCGCCCAGCCCCGGCGCTCATATTCCTCCAGCTTCTGCTCCAGGGGGTCAAAATTCATGGAAAATTCCCGGCGGTACTCCCACTCCTCAATTCCCCGAACGGTACGCAGCCGGAGCATCAGGTACTCTCCTCCCCGCTCCCGCCGGGGAATGAGCTCCGACTCGTCGATCACCTGGCCGCCCCCCAGGATCCCGCCCACATACTTGTCCAGATCCCGCACAAAGGAATAGCGCCGCCCGCCAAAATCCGAGTGGGCGCCGGGCCCGAAGCCCAGATAGGGCTTACCCATCCAGTATTTCAGGTTATGTCGGGACTGAAGCCCCGCCTTGGCAAAGTTGGAGATCTCATACTGAGAATAGCCCGCCCGCTCCAGCCGCTCCACCACCCACAGGTACATATCGGCCTGGGCGTCATCGTCGGGCAGGACCTCTCCCCGGGTGACCCGCCCGTCCAGAGGAGTGCCCGGCTCCACCTTCAGTCCGTAGCAGGACAAATGCTCCGGCTCCAGGGCCAGGGCCGCCTCCACACTCTTCTTCCAGCTGTCCATGCTCTGCCCCGGCAGTCCATAGATCAGATCCAGGGAAAGGTTTTTCAGCTTGACTTTCCGGGCGGCGGCCACCGCCTGCACCACCTGGGAAAAATCATGGAGCCGGTGGACGGCGTGGAGCTCCCCGTCACAGGCCGACTGCATCCCCAGACTCAGCCGGTTCACCCCCGCGTGACGAAGGGCGGCCAGAGTCTTGCGGTCGGCGCTCTCGGGATTGGCCTCGCAGGTGATCTCCGCGTCCCGGGCCACATCGAAGCGCCGTTTCACCTCCTTGAGCAAAAGGGCAAGCCGTTTTGCCCCAAAGACCGTCGGGGTACCTCCGCCGATGTAGACCGTATCCACCTGCCATCCCTTGGCCAGCGGAGCCGCCTCCTTAATGTGGGCGGTGAGGGCCTTCAGGTACCCGTCCATAGCCCCCTCCCGATCCGGAAGAGAGTAAAAATCGCAGTAGTCGCACTTGGCCCTGCAAAAGGGAATATGGAGATAGACGCCCAGTTTTTCGCCCATGATAAGACACCTCGCCCATCGGAGTGTAAGCTTTCTTTTCTGCATTATACTCCTTTTTCCTCCGTTTGCATAGTTCCTTTCCTTTCCCTCCATATTTTTCCTCATCTCCCCGTCGGTTTTATGTAATTTGCACAATTGACAAAGTTAAATTATGCAGTTTTTTGTAAACTTGACATTGTAAGCTTCGTGTGCTATGATACCAGATACCGAAAAGGTCTTTCGGTTGGGCGGCGTGTTCGTTGTGTGGCGCGCCATCCCCAAACGCAGTGAGAGAAAGGAGGGAAAACATGAAAAAAACAGATTCCAGATACCATAGCTTTATCCAGATCCTCCACGAAGAGCTTATCCCCGCCATGGGCTGTACCGAGCCCATCTCTCTGGCCTATGGCGCCGCCAAGGCCCGTGAGGTGCTGGGCAAGGAGCCCGAAAAGGTACTGGTAGAGGCCAGCGGCAACATCATCAAGAACGTCAAGAGCGTGGTGGTGCCCAACACCGGCGGGCTCAAGGGCATCGAGGCCGCCGCCGCCGCGGGCATCGTGGCCGGCAAGTCCGAGAAGATCCTGGAGGTCATCGCCCAGGTCTCCGACGAGCAGAAAACAGCCATCCGTGCCTACATGGACACCCATGAGATCAAGGTCCGGCCCGCCGAGGGCGACGTGGTGTTCGACATCATCCTCACCATGACCGCCGGGAGCGATACCGTCAAGCTGCGGATCTGCGACTACCACACCAATATCGTGCTCATCGAGCGCAACGGTGAAGTCCTGATGACCGCTGATGGCACCACTGACGCCGGCGACGCGGAAGGGCTTACCGACCACAGCTGTCTGTCGGTGGAGGCCATCGTGGACTTTGTGGAGAGCATGGACGTCAATGATGTCCGGGAGATGGTGGAACGGCAGATCGAGTACAACTACGCCATTGCCCAGGAAGGCATGAAAAATGACTATGGCGCCAACGTGGGCAAAGTTCTGAAAAAGAGCTATGGCGATGACGTGAAGTTCCGGGCCCGCTACATGGCCGCGGCCGGCTCCGACGCCCGGATGAACGGCTGCGAGATGCCGGTGATCATCGTCTCGGGCAGCGGCAACCAGGGCATCACCGCCTCGGTACCCGTCATCGAGTACGCCAAAGAGCTGAAGGTCTCTCAGGAGACTCTGCTCCGGGCGGTCACCCTCAGCGACCTGCTGGCCATCCACATGAAGACGGGCATCGGCCGTCTGAGCGCCTACTGCGGCGCGGTGTGTGCCGGGTGCGCCGCGGGCGCTGCCATCTCCTGGCTCAACGGCGGCGGTCTCCGGGAGATCTCCCATACCCTGGTGAACTCCCTGGCCACCATCTCCGGCATGGTCTGCGACGGGGCCAAGGCCTCCTGCGCGGCCAAGATCGCCGCCTCGGTGGACGCGGGCATCATGGGCTGGCAGATGTTCCGGGAGGGACAGCAGTTCTATGGCGGAGACGGCATTGTCACCAAGGGTGTGGAGAACACCATCGGCAATGTGGGCCGTCTGGGCCGTCTGGGCATGCGGGAGACCGACCGTGAGATCCTGCGCATCATGACCGGCCAGAGCGATCCCCAGTAACCCTTTTTCCGGTGTACGTATACGCAGGCTCCGCCGCGCGTATACTGGAAAGGTTTCCCTGATCGCGGAGCAAATGTGTGTTGTCCTTTATGTATAGAAAGGGAGGAAATTTATTCATGGCTACTGAGAAAAAAGGTATGAGCCTGCCCCTCAAGCTCCTTATCGGCATCGCAGTCGGTATCGTGCTCGGTCTGTTCCTGCCTGAGAGCGTCATGACCATCGTGGTCACTCTCAAGTACGTACTGAACCAGCTCATCATGTTCTGCGTGCCTCTGATCGTCATCGGCTTTATCGCCCCCTCCATCACCAAGATGGGCTCCAACGCCACCCGTATGCTGGTGGTGGCCATCATCGTGGCCTACGTCAGCACCGTGCTGGCCACCCTGATGAGCATGGTGGCCGGCTACGTCCTGGTGCCCCATCTGCCCATCGCCTCCACCATGGAGGGTCTGAAGGATCTGCCCGGTGTGGCCTTCGAGCTGAACATCCCCCAGATCATGCCCGTGATGAGCGCCCTGGTGTTTGCCGTCCTCATCGGCCTGGCCGCCGTGTGGACCAAGGCCAAGACCGTCACCGTGGTGCTTCAGGAGTTCCAGAACATTGTGCTGAGCGTGGTGAAGAAGATCGTCATTCCCATCCTGCCCTTCTTCATCGCCCTGACCTTCTGCGGTCTCTCCTATGACGGCACCATTACCAAGCAGTTCCCCGCCTTCCTGCTGGCCATCGTCATCGTCATGGCGGGCCACTACATCTGGATGGCCATCCTCTACGGCTTCGCCGGCGCTTACTCCGGCCGGAACGCCATTGAGGTCGTCAAGTACTACGGCCCCGCTTACCTCACCGCCGTGGGCACCATGTCCTCCGCCGCCACTCTGGCTGTGGCTCTGGACTGCGCCCGGAAGAGCTCGGTGCTGCGGGGTGACATGGTGGAGTTCGGCATTCCCCTGTTTGCCAACATCCATCTGTGCGGCTCCGCCCTCACTGAGACCTTCTTTGTGATGATCGTCTCCCAGGTCCTCTATGGCCGTCTTCCCAGCGTGGGTAACATGGTTCTGTTCATCCTGCTTCTGGGCATCTTCGCCATCGGCGCCCCCGGCGTCCCCGGCGGCACGGTCATGGCCTCTCTGGGCCTCATCACCGGCGTGCTGGGCTTCGACGGCGACGGCACCGCTCTGATGCTGGCCATCTTCGCCCTGCAGGACAGCTTCGGCACCGCCTGCAACGTCACCGGCGACGGCGCTCTGACCCTGATCCTCACCGGCTATGCCGAGAAGCACGGGATCGCTCAGCAGAATATCAGCATCGACCTGTAAGCCCTGTTTCCTACACACAACACAAGCCGCCCGGTGCTCTCGCGCCGGGCGGCTCTTTCATTGACTTCCCCGCCCAAGTGTGGTAAATATGAATAAGATCAGGCATGGGGAGGATGACGCCGGTGCGGTATTTAGAGTTTTATGTAAACCCTGAGGAGGAGGGCAAGCGGGTGGACGCCATCCTCCGCCGCCACGGGCTGTCCACCTCGGCCATCCGCCGATCCAAGCGGCGGCCCCACGGGCTTCTGGTGGACGGGGAGGACATCTACACCAGTTATCTGGTCCACGCCGGACAGACAGTGGCCATCCTGGCCGACGACAAGGCCCCCTCGGACATCGTGCCCAACGAGGGGCCGGTGGATATTCGTTACGAGGACGAGGATCTGCTGGTGGTGGACAAGCCGCCCCACCTGGCGGTCCACCCCTGCGCGGGGAGCTGGGAGGACTCCCTGGGGGCCCGGCTGGTCCATTATTACCATCAGATCGGCCTGGCGGCCGACTTCCATCCGGTCCACCGGCTGGACAAGGGCACCTCGGGACTGATGGTGGTGGCCAAGCACCCGGCGGCCCAGCACATTTTGACCCAGGCCCTTCACTCGGGGGATTTTCTGCGGGAGTACCTGGCGGTGTGCCGGGGCTGCCCCTCCCCCCTCTCCGGGGTCATTGACGCCCCCCTGGGGCGAACCGATACCTCCTACATCCGGCAGGAGGTGAGGCCCGACGGCAAGAGGGCCCGCACCCATTACCAGGTGGTGGAGCAGGGGGAGGGGTTCTCCCTCCTCCGCCTTCGGCTGGAAACCGGGCGGACCCACCAGATCCGGGTCCACATGGCCTATCTGGGCCACCCCCTGGCGGGGGACTTCCTCTACGGTACCGAGGACCCGGACCTGATCCCCCGCCCCGCCCTCCACTCGGCAAGGCTGGAGCTGAAACAGCCCTTCACCGGGACGAGGCTTGCCTTTGAGGCCCCCCTGCCGGAGGATATGAAGCGTATTTTAGACAAGAGCAGCACGGAGTAAGAAAAACACAATATCTTTTTCATTTTTCCTGTCACAGGGGCCGGCCGGCGTTGTCTAATCAGGTGGGAGGTAAAAACAATGAGAGATAAAAAGGACGCAGATCTACAGGCTTTGGTGGGACAGGCCACGGCGGGAGACAAAAAGGCCCTTGAGACCCTTCTTCTCAGCGTGCAGGACACCGTATTCAACCTGTCCCTGCGGATGCTGGGCACCTTTTCGGACGCGGAGGACGCCACCCAGGATATCCTGCTGAAGATCATGACCCATCTCTCCTCCTTCCGGGGGGAGAGCTCCTTTGAGACCTGGGTGTTCCGCATTGCCGTGAACCACCTGAAAAACTACAAAAAGCATATGTTCGCCCACCGTCCCCTGAGCTTTGAGTACTATGGGGAGGACATTGAAAACGGGCCGGTCCAGGACGCGCCGGAGCTGGGCCAGGAGGTGGACAGGGAGCTTTTGGCGGAGGAGCTGAAGCTGTCCTGTACCAACGTGATGCTCCAGTGCCTGGACGGGGAGAGCCGGTGTATTTTCATACTGGGCACCATGTTCCGCCTTGACAGCCGCGTGGCGGGAGATATCCTGGGGATGACCCCGGAGGCGTACCGCCAGCGGCTTTCCCGGACGCGCAGGAAAATGGCGGACTTTCTTGGGCGGTATTGCGGAGAATACGGGAGCGGCAAGTGCAGATGCCGGGACCGCATCCATTACGCCGTACAGTGCCACCGGATCGATCCCCAGCGGCTGGAGCACACCGGGGCCGTGGAGATCCCCGCGGAGGCCCTGCTCCATGTAAAACGGGCCATGGAGGAGATCGACGATCTGGCCCAGGATTTTTCCTTCTGCAGGGCCTACCGCTGTCCTGAGGCCACAAAGGGGTTCATTCAGGAGTTTTTGGCTTCTCCGGCCTTTTCCGTTGTCACAAATTCTTAAAGGGAGGTCTTACCCATGGATACAGGACTCATTCTGGATTTTCTGTCCGATCTGGAGAAGAACAACGACCGGGAGTGGTTTCACGCCAACAAGGAGCGCCGCGCAAAGGCCAACGCTGCATTTGAGGGATTGCTCCAGGCCCTGATGCTGGAGATCGGACAGTTTGACGGGAGCATTTTTGGCAGCTCTCCCAAAGAACTGACCTTCAAGCTGGTGAGGGACACCCGCTTCAGCCACGATAAATCCCCCTATCTCCCCGCCTTCCGGGCCCACATCTCCTCCAGGGGGAAGCTGCCCATCCCCGTGGGGTACTATCTGATGATACGGCCCGGCGACCGCTCCTTTTTGGGGGGCGGCCTGTTCGGAGATATGTTCAAGGACGCCACGGCCATGGTGCGGGAGCATATCGCCCAGAACGGCGGGGAGTGGGAAAGGATCCTCCATGACCCGGAGTTTGAGCGGCATTTCACCCCCCAGGGCTCCGCTTTGAAAAAGGTTCCCGCCGGGTATGACAAGGAGCATCCCCAGGCGGAGTATCTGAAGATGAAAAGCTGGTATCTGGAATACCCGCTGAGGGATGAGGAGCTGGGGGATCCGGAGGCCTTTGTCCAAAGGGCGGCCCGGATCTTTCAGCTCATGAAGCCCTTTAACGACTATCTCAACCGCGCCCTGGCGGGCTTTGAGATGCCCACAAGATAACAGCGGCCGAACCGACACAGGGGAGGGGGAAATTTCCCCCTCCCCCACTTGTTTTCCTTTCCGCCCCATGCTAAAATAAATGGTAATGGCACCTGCCTTTTAATGGCTCCACCGAGCCGGAATTTGAAGCAAAGGAGACTATGACATGAAGAAGAAACGGTTCCTTTCCCTCGCTTTGGCTTTGGGCCTTGGTCTGGGTCTATTGCCCGCCGCCGCTCTGGCGGATGGTGCCCCGCTCTACGAATGGAAGAGCCAAGTCCCGGAGGACCCCGACGCCATCACCTACGATATGGAGGTGGCCGATTTCGGCACAATGGAATACGGCTACAGGAAAGAGGACTGCCCCACCCTCACCATCTCCTTTACCAACACCAGTGACCAGACCCTATGGTATATCCACGATTTCAGTTCCAAAGGCGGCGACCGCTTTAACGTCACTGTGCCCCGGGAGGGCTGGGACAGTATCCGCCAATATCTGGTGATCCCCATCAGCACCTACGCTCTGGAGCTGAAGCCCGGCTCCTCGGCCAGTGTGAATGTGACCCCGTACACCGGATACCGGGAGAGTACCAGTTTCCCTGCCGGGGTGTATGACGGAGAGCTGGACTTCTTCTTTGCCACTTCCGACGAGCCTGTGGGCAGAAACCGGTACGACGAACCCATCTTCGAGGGGGGCAACTACCCCCTGCCCTACCACTTTGAAATAGTCTATGACGGCTATATGGGCGGTGAGGAGGCAATGGAGCTGGACCGGGAGAGCGTGGACTTCGGCCCAGTGGAGATGGAGGACACCGTTATCGAGACCGTCTCTGTCACCAACCGGGCCAAGGTGGCGATAGAGCTGCAGGCCAAACTGGCAAGCGAGGGGACCAATCATGGGGCCTTTGAGCGGAGCGTCCAACAGTGCCTTGAACT
This sequence comes from uncultured Pseudoflavonifractor sp., assembly GCA_947651395.1. Taxonomy (GTDB): domain Bacteria; phylum Bacillota; class Clostridia; order Oscillospirales; family Oscillospiraceae; genus Vermiculatibacterium. Next base: position 61,577 of record CANSYW010000009.1, read on the forward strand.
GAAGGAGAAGCAGTGGACTCTGGCCCCCGGTGAAACGGCTCAGGTCGAGATCGTCAAGGGCACCACAGGGAACAACAAGCTCCCGGGCCGGTATGATACCGAACTGGTGCTGACCTCCGAATACCGGGTGGAGGGGGGAGGCAACCTCATGTCCTACCGGGACGAGAAGGTGGTGCCCATCACCCTCACCCCGGTGAAGGGGGGCAATCTGTCCATCCTGGTGCAGCTGGAGTCCCCCCAGGGCCCCTCGGGGTATCTCACCTCCGCCGACGGAGCCACGACATACTGGGGCAACGAGAACATCGACGTGCCCTACGGCGGGGATCTGTCCCTGAACATTGTCCCCTTTGTCCCCGAGCATGGTTACGTTCTGGCGATACAGCAGTTTAGCAGCAGCTCCAGCTACCACTATGTGGGCCATGACACTACCCTTCTGGCCCAGGATGTGACGGACAGACAACATTACCGGGTGGTCATCGCCTCCTGCGCCGTGCCCCCCGCCGACTGGGCCCGGGACGCGGTGGGCAGAGCCTACTCCCTGGGCATCTTCTCCCCCGGCGGCGATATGCCGGGTCTTGGCAGCGGGGGCGACCACGGCGCCAACGGGAAGATACCCGACTCCTCCTACGCCGCCCCCATCACCCGGAAGGATTTCTGCAATCTGGCCATGGAGATTTATCTTAAGCTGCGGCCCGAGGAGTATCGCGAACTCCCGAACCCCCTGCCCACCTCCTTCACCGACACGGACGACATGAACGTCCGCCGGCTGGCCTATCTGAAGGTCATCACCGGCGTGGGGGACGAGAAATTTGACCCCGATGGTCAGCTGACAAGAGAACAGGCCGCCGCCATCCTCTCCCGGCTGGCGGGGGTGCTGGACATCGATCTGGACAAGGCTGCCCCCACCTTTGACGACAATGGCTCCATCTCCCCCTGGGCCAGCGAGGCCGTGGGGCAAATGCAGGCCGCCGGCATTATGGGCGGTTTGGGCAATAACCAGTTCGGCCCCCAGGGGCCCTATAGCTGGGAGCAGTCCATCGCCACCCTCATGCGGATCTACGATATGACGATGTAACAAGGGAAGGAGGACACGCCATGAAAAAGCGTATTTTCTCCACCCTTCTGGCCCTGGCCCTCTGCCTGAGCCTGCTGCCCACCGCAGCTTTTGCGGCTGGGGAGAGTACCCCTGTGAATATCTCGGTAAGTCAGGCGGAATCCCAGCTGGGCCTCAGCTTTGGTTCCAGGCACATTGACCTGGGCACCATCTATCAAATGAAAATGCCCGGCGCGGACGCCCGCACCATCACCATCACCAACAACAGCTCTGTGGAGGTGGCGGCGGGCTTCCAGGGCGGCACCGGCGTGCTGTCCGGCAACGTGGCTTCAAAGATCCTCCTCATCGAGCCGGGAGAGAGCCGGGACTACACCTTCAAAATCAACGGAGAGTCCCCCAAAAAGGGCAGCGACACCCTGGATCTGCTGGTCATTGTGGAGCCCAAGGAGGAGGGGCGCTGGGTCACCCCCGTCTATTACGAGAGCTGGACTTCGGGCGACCGCTATCTCATTGAGGAGGCCTATACCGTCAGCTATGACCTCCGCTCCCTGGCCGACGCGGAGGAGGGGGACATCGACTGGACTATCAGCGCCAGCTCCATAGATTTCGGCGTCTCGGATGTTCCCTTTGAGGGCGCGAGCTTTCACAAAGCAGAGAAAGAGACCATCACCATCACCAACCAGGGCAGCCTTCCCTTCCGGCTGGAGGCGGAGGTGGACACCTCCGCCTGCGAGAGGAAGGACAAGGACAGGATCTTTAAGACTACTGTCGGCTCTGACTACAGAGTGGTGAAGGCCGGCGAATCCACCGAGGTGATCGTATGGGCGGACTCCGGAAGCTGGAGTCCCGGCGTGGTGGAGGGTGTGCTGAAGTTCACCGCCTACTACCCGGACTCCAAAGAGCAGAACACCGTTACCGCCCACATCCCCCTGTCCATCAAATATCTCAATGACGGCGGCTATCGGATCATGAACAGGAGCGACAACAGCTACGGTACGGTAAAAACCTCCGACGGCGTCGCCCGTGACCTCTACAGTGGCAACACCCGGTTTACGGCGAAGGAGGGCTCCAGCGTCACCTTCGTCATGACCCCCTACGACCCCACTGCTTACCACGTCTCCGACATCAAGCTCAACGGCGAGAGCGTGGGGATCGGCGACCTTGTCAATAACACCTACACCATCTCCGACATCCGGGACAACTACGAGTTTGAGGCCGTCTTTGCCCCCGGAGCGGCCCCCAACGCCCAGCAGCCCCAGCCCACGGAGCAGCCCACCGGCGGCACGGCCTACGCCTCCACCCAGAATGTTCTGGTGGACGGCAGGGCGGTGGAGTTCCAGTGCTACGCCCTGAAGGACGAAAAGGGCAACGACACCAACTATGTGAAGCTCCGGGACGTGGCGGCCACACTGAACGGCACCGCCGCCCAGTTTGAGGTCTCCTGGGACGGGGTGGTGAACATCGTCACCGGACAGGCTTATACCCCCAACGGCTCGGAGATGAAGACCCCCTTCTCGGGCAACCGGGCCTATACCCTCCCCGAATCCGCCACCAAGATCAACGGCTTTGAGGCCAGCCTGGACGCCATCGTGCTAAAGGACGACAACGGCGGAGCCTTTACCTACTACAAGCTCCGGGATCTGGGGGCCGCCCTGGGCTTCCGGGTAGACTGGAGCGCTGAAAAAGGCATTTTCATTGAGACGAAGTGACCCTCTCCCCCCTTCTGAGCAGCCTTTGGCCCGATCCACGTTTTTGTGGATCGGGCCAAAATTTTACCTGCTCCCCCATTCCCTTCCCGCCGTAGGGCCCGGTGCTTTTTCGCCCCGGGAGGCACCTTGACAAAGGGGGCAAAAACGGCTAAATTTAGGGTAGATTCGGTGAAAAAGCGTCTTTTCATCGAAACGCAGTTTTTCGTCCCACCATTTTCAGAAAGGGGAAATACAATGTGAAAAAGCGTATTGTTTCCATGCTCCTGAGCCTGTCCCTGGTGTTCTCTCTGACCGTCGCCGGCGCCTCCGCCGCCGAAGTGAAAGAGATCAACATCTTCGGCATCGGCGACTTCGGCGGAGCCCTGGACGACAGCGGCAAGCCCACCGGCAACCCCGGCGGCGCCCGTGTCGTGGGCGCCATGAAGGCCCTGACTGCCGAGGCGGCCAACCCCATCGTGGTCACCGGCGGCACCATCTACACCGGCTCCGCCATCTCGGAGACCAACCACGGCAAGCCGGTCAACGAGATGCTCAAGGCAATGGGTGTCAAGTACGCCAGCGTGGGCAACCACGACTTTGACTGGTCCAACATCGACACCCGGGACGAGGTCTTCACCACCTGGCAGACCGATGGCGGCTTCACCTTCCTCAACGCCAACGTGTATTGGACTGAGGGCGAAAAGGCTGGTCAGCGGGTCTTTGCTCCCTATGCTGTCGAGACAGTGGACGGGGTCAAGATCGGCTTCTTCGGCGTCATCGGCGAGGACAACATGTCCGCCATCTCCGCCCTGAATACCAAGGGCATCGAGTTCCGCCCCGCCACCGAGGCCGGCATTGAGATGGCCAAGCTGCTGCGCAACGAGGAGAAGTGCGATGTGGTCATTGCCCTGGCCCATGTGGCCAGCGTTCAGAACGCCCCCTATGACCTGGACGCCACCGTCAACGGCGGCATCGGCCCCTTCATTGAGGCGGTCAACGCCGCCTGCAAGGCCGCCGGCGTGAAGGGTCTGGACGGCGTCATGGGCAGCCAGACCACCGCCCCCTGCCTGGCCGTTATCGACGGCACGGCCGTGGTCAAGGCCCAGAACTACGGCAAGTTCATCGACCAGCTGAACATTAAGATCGACGGGGACGCCGTCACCGTCACCCCCTCCCTCCACCCCCTGACCCAGATCACCATGAAGGACGGGGAAGAGACCGTCTCCCTCTTTGACACTGACGAGACCACCCGGGAAAACCAGCCTGAGGATGAGGCCTTCAAGGCCGTCTATGACGAGTACAACGCCATCCTCACCGCCCTGATGGACGCCCCCCGGGGCACCGCCGACGCCCACTTCAGCTACGCCGAGGGCCAGGACCGCTTCGACTACTACAAGTGGTATCTGCGTCAGAACCTCTATTACATCAACGAGGTCTACGGTGAGCCCACCGTGGCCTACTTCCAGAACTTCGGCGGCATCCGCAACATCGGCGAGACCGTGGTGGAGCCCGGCGACGAGCTGGCCCTGCGGCTTCTCTACACTGTGGCCCCCTTCGACAACTACATCGTCACCATGGACATGACCGGCAAGGACATCAAGACCCTCCTGGCCGGCGAGAGCCAGTACGGCAAGTACACCTCCCTGCTGCAGTACGGCTTTGACGTGACCTACAAGGCCGGGGAATTCGAGGCCAACGGCGAGGTGGAGTCCGTCAAGCTGAACGGCGAGGAGATCGGGGACGACACCGTCTACCACATCGCCTGCAACACCTTCCTCCATCCCGGCCCCGGCGACAGCATGGACTTCTCCGCCGGCCAGAACGCCAAGAACATCAACGTCATCAACCGCAACGCCGTGCTGGGGGCCCTGCTGCACCAGAGCGCCACCGTGAAGGACGAGGTCTTTGCCGTGCCCTACGACACCGCCACTGTGGGCGCCGTCACCGTCCCCGCCTACAACGCGAAGGCCACGGTGGCCTTTGCCGACGCCGACGCGCCTTTGTACGCGGGCGCCAACGCGGTGACGGTCACTGTCACCTCTCCCTACACCGACCCCTACGCCGCTGACGGCACCGTCAGCAGCACTTACACCCTCAACGTGGTGCGGGAGTTTGCCGACCAGAACGCTATCCCCGCTGAGCAGCTGGACGCCGTTGTGGCTCTCACCGTCAAGGGCCTGTTCCACGGCAATGACGAGGGCAAGTTTAACGCCGGCGATGTGCTGACCTCCGACCAGCTTTCCGTCATTCTGGCCCGGGCCTGCGGGGCCGACCTGACGGGGGTAGACACCTCCCTCATCCACGGCGAGGTGGCCGACTGGGCCGCTCCCAGCGTGGCCTGGCTCATTGAGAATATCTGGCCCGACATGTGCGCGCCTGAGTACGACGCCGAGGGCAACATCACCGGCTACGGCGCCTATCTGGGCTTTGCCGTCTACGGAACTGAGGGGCTGACGGGCGAGTTCACCGCCCTGGCTCAGCACCTGGGCGTGGAGGTGGATGCCGCCGCCCTGGTGGAGAGCATCGGCCTGGAGGCCGACGCCCACGTCACCCGGGGTCAGATGGCTGTCATCCTGGCCCAGCTGCTGAAATAATTCCTCTCTGCAAGCAAAAAGAGCCGCCCCTCTTCGGAGGGGCGGCTCCTTTTTGGTCCCGGGTGTTCAGTCTGCTCTCAGGCTTCCTGGGATCCTTCTTGGAGCTTCTCCGCATCCCGCTGGGCAAACTCGGCCTCCCGGGCCCGGATACTCTCCTCCGTCTTGGCACTCAGGGTGGACAGGTAGGCGTGGATCCCCTTTGCCGTCCCCTGAGCCAGCTTCTCCTGATAGTCCGGATCAACGAGCTTCACCAGCTCCTCATGGCAGGACATAAACCCGGTCTCCAGCAGAGCGGCGGGCATGTAGGTCTCCCGCAGCACCACATAGTCGTTGGTGAGCAGGCCCCAGTCTATGGAGCCGGCGGCGGCACACACCGCCGACTGGATCATCCCCGCCAGCCGCTTCCCCTCCACGCTGCCGGGATAGGAGTAGGTAAAGGTTCCCTGGAAGTTGCGGTTGGTGGTGCTGGCGTTGGCGTGGATGGATACGAAGATATCCCCCCGCACCGCGTTGGCGATGTCACAGCGGGTATAGAGATCCATGTACTCGTCCTTGTTGCGGGTAAAGACCACATTGTAGCCCTTCTCCCGCAGAAGCTCTCCCACCCGCAGGGTGATGGGCAGCGTGATATCCTTTTCCATCACATCTTCATACAGCGCCCCCGTGGCGCTCCCGCCGTGGCCCGCGTCCAGCACCACCGTAAAGGCCAGCGGGTCCACCGGCCCCTCCACCGACACCGGCGGCCGACCGCTTTGGGCGGGGAAGGTCTGGACAATAACGGAGCGGCGCTGCTTGTCCGCCATAATGAGCAGGTTCTCCTCCAGCGTACAGCCCGTCTCCAGATCCAGCACCACTCTGGTGGTGGATCCCCATTCGGGGTAGAGATCCTCCCCGTGCTGGGCATAACGCACCCGCTTCACCGTGGGGTTCTCCGGGCGCATACTCCCATCCCGCCCATTTCCAATGGTGACCCCATGGAGATCGATGGCCACCCGATCCCCCAGATCCACCACCGTGTACCGGGGCTCGGCGCTGAGCCGGAGTGTGATACTCTGGGCGTTGTCGTCGCTCTCCACCCGAAGCAGGAGCCCGTCGGCGGGCTTGGGCCCATCCGGTTCCGGGGCGGGAGGCACCGGCGTCTGGGTCGTGATGAAGGCGGCAAACGCCCCGTTGTCCCATTCCACCTGGGCGTGGAGCTGCTCGGAGATGAACCGCAGCGGCACCAATGTACGTTCCGCGCCCTCCACCTTGGCCACGCAGGCCGGGACCTCCCCGGGCAGGACAACGCTCTGGCCGTTGACCACCGCCGTGGCGGAGCCCAGGGTGAGGACGATGGTATCGGCGTCGGTAAAGATGACCACCTGCCGGTTCTCCTGCACCCACAGCACCGTCGCCCCCAAGGCCTCGGCAATGGGCCGCACAGGCACCAGGGTACGGCCGTCCCAGCCGTTCACCGTACGGATGACCCCCGGCACGTCAAACTCCAGCTTCTCCCCGTTGAGAGAGACCTCCACCTGCCGGGCCGAGGTCTCCTCCTCGTACCGCCCCAGGGTCTCGTTATGAAATTGGATGGGGATGTACCGCGCCTCCGCCGCCCCGGCGATGGGAATCAGTCCGGTCAGGACCAGCATCAGTGCGCAGAAAAAGGCGAAATGTCGTTTCATGGAAAAGCTCCTCACGGCAGAATTCCTCCCCATTCTACCGTATCTCCCCCCTCCCGTCAATAAATCCCGCCCAATTTAGTTGACATAATTTTTCCCAGAACTGGAAGTCTTGTCTTTCCCTCCGGGGTATGCTATGATAGAAAAAACAGAGATGGGGCGGTGATCGGTGTGAAGATCCATGAATCGGGAGAGGACTATCTGGAGGCCATTCTGGTGCTCCGGCAGGAAAAGGGTCTTGTCCATGCCATTGACGTGGCCCGCCGGCTGGGCTTCTCCAAGCCCAGCGTCAGCCGGGCCATGAAGCTGCTGCGGGAAGACGGGGCCCTCACAGTGGACGAGGGAGGGGCCATTGAGCTCACCGCCCAGGGCCGGGAGATCGCCGAGCGCATCTATGAGCGTCACCGACTGCTCACCCTGTGGTTCACCGAGCTGGGGGTCAGTCAGGAGGTCGCCGCCGCCGACGCCTGCCGGGTAGAGCACGACATCAGTGCCGAGACCTTTCAAAAGCTGAAGGAGCATTTCGGCGGCCGGTAGCCTTGACAGCCAAAGGCACAAAAAACCGACCCCTGCGGGTCGGTTTTTTACATCCGGCGGGTATGGGCACTCCTCCCGGGGTCCATAAACCAAAAGAAAAGGGCTGCCAAAAGGCAGTCCTTTTCTTTTGGTGCACGAGGTGGGACTCGAACCCACACGTCCTTGCGAACACCGGCACCTGAAGCCGGCGAGTCTACCAATTCCACCACTCGTGCATTTATCCACGCCGTTCAACGCAAGTGATATGTTACCATAGTCACCCACATGTTGTCAAGTCCTTTTTCGCCACTTTTTGCTTCCCGGCAAAAAAGTTCCCTCCCGCCGCATTGACAACTTCACCGATCATCGGTACAATGAAAGACAGCTTTGATTTCCATTCCCTGAGGAGGCGGATCTCATGTCTCATTGGTTCCAAGACGCCGTTTTCTACCACATCTATCCCCTGGGCTTTGCGGGGGCTCCGGAATACAATACCGAGTCTGTCCCCGTTCCCCGGCTGGACAAGCTCGGGGAGTGGATCCCCCATCTGAAGGGGCTGGGGGTAAACGCCCTCTACCTGGGGCCGGTGTTCCAGTCCTCCAAACACGGCTACGACACCCGAGACTATTGCCAGGTGGACTGGCGCCTGGGGGACAACCCCTCCTTCGCCAGGCTCTGCGACGCCCTTCACCAGGCGGGGATCCGGATCATTCTGGACGGGGTATTCAACCATGTGGGCCGGGAGTTCTGGGCCTTCAAGGACGTGCAGGAGCACGGCCAGGACTCCCCCTACTGCTCCTGGTTCCACGACCTGAACTTCGGCGGGCCCAGCCCCATGGGGGATCCCTTCTGGTACACCGGCTGGCAGGGGCACTATGAGCTGGTGAAGCTAAACCTCCGGAACCCGGCGGTGGTAGAGCATCTGTTGGGGGCGGTGGGCATGTGGATGGACGCCTTCCACATCGACGGGCTGCGTCTGGACGCCGCCGACTGCGTGGACATGGACTTCTTCCGCACCCTGCGCGCCTTTGTCAAGGGACGGGATCCGGAGTTCTGGCTCATGGGCGAGATCATCCACGGGGACTACGCCCGCTGGGCCAATCCGGACATGCTGGACTCGGTGACCAACTATGAGTGCTGGAAGGGCCTGTGGTCGGCCCACAACAGCAAGAATTACTTCGAGATCGCCCACTCCCTGAACCGTCAGTTCGGCCCTGGGGGCATCTATCAGGGGCTGTGCCTCTATAACTTCACCGAGAACCACGACGTGGATCGTCTGGCCTCCACCCTCACCGATCCCACCCTTCTGGAGAACGTCTATACTCTCCTTTACACCATGCCCGGCGCCCCCTCCCTCTACTACGGCGGCGAGTGGGCCTCAGAGGGGAAAAAGCAGGGGGGCAGCGACGCGCCCCTGCGCCCCTGTCTGGAGCTTGGGGACATGTCGGCCCGGGATCAGGGTCTGTGCGCCCACCTGGCCCGGCTGGCGAAGATCCGCGCCGCCTTCCCCGCCCTGCGCTGTGGGGGCTACGAGAATGTGGTCATCAAAAATGAGCAGCTGGTGTTCAGACGCTCCACCCCTGAACAGCGGATCTATGTGCTGCTGAATCTGTCCCACGAGAAGTTTTCCCTGGAGTTCCCCCACGCTGAACCGGTGCTTCAGGATGTTTTGAACGGCGACGCCATTTACAACAACGACGGCGGCCGCACCTGGCTCCCCCTCCCTCCCTGTTCGTCGAAGATCCTGGTGGGGGCCCCCGACAAATTTACCTGGAAGTGAGCATATGCACAACGAACTGACACGCAAGGACATTGAGCTGATGAAGAAGGAGCTGGACGAGCGGCGCATCGTCCTGCGGCCCAAGCTGCTGGAGGCCGTGAAGGTGGCCCGGGGCTTCGGCGACCTGTCCGAAAATTTTGAGTACAAGGCGGCCAAGCAGGAGAAAAACCGCAACGAGAGCCGCATCCGCTATCTGGAGAACATGATCCGCACTGCCCGCATCGTCAGCGAGAAGCCCAAGGGAGACGGGGTGGCCCTCTATGACAGGGTCACCGTCTACCTCCCTGAGGACGGGGAGACCGAGGAGCTCCAGATCGTCACCACCATGCGCAAGGATCCCCTCCACGGCCTGATCAGTCTGGAGTCCCCGGTGGGCAAGGCCCTGCTGGGCAAGGGGCTGGGGGATATCGTCCACATCCAGGTGGACGATAGCTACGGCTATGACATGGTCATCCGGGCCATTGAGAAGGGCCAGGACGACGGGGCGATCCCCCTGAATACATACTGACGGAAAGGAGCCTATCCATGGCTGAGCTGTTTTTGCCCGTTTTGTCCCACTTTCTCAACGGCAACCTCTGGACTGCCAGTGACGGCCGCCTGCGTTACCGGGTGGTGCCCTCCCTGTCCCAGGAGGAGAAGGACTGCACTCTCACCGCCCAGGTGTGGGAGGGCCCCTGGGCCTATGAGTTCTCCACTGTGGAGGAGGAAAAGCTCTTTCCCCTCTCTGAGGCCGGGCTCAAGGTCATGCGGCAATGGCTGGGCGACTGGCGGGAGACCATCGCCCAGCGCCCCCACCGCACCCTGGACGAGGACTATGAGCGCCGCGTCCCCCCTGAGACCGACCCCCGGATCGAGGAAGTGACCAAGGCAAAAGAGAAATAAAACCCAGGGCCCGGATCAACTGATCCGGGCCCTGGGTTTTTCTTTTCTGTTTGTACTGCGCTACATATCCAGGCGGCACCGCCGGCACCTTCTTACTCGTCGCCCAGAGCGACCTTGTCGCCGTTGACGTCGGTGTCATTGTTGGCGTTGAAGA
>CANSYW010000010.1 GCA_947651395.1 uncultured Pseudoflavonifractor sp.
GGCATGGATTGGTATGGAGAACCTGACGGCCAGGCGGCTGTGAGCCTAGGGATCGAACTTTCAGTACTCGTCCCACAATACCAAGGGGAACGGGCCGCCCTATGGGCGGCCCTTTCCCGTTGACATGTGTTGATAAAAAAGATACAGGCGATCATTATACACCAAAAACCAACTCGAAGCCCAGCGCAGCGGGTTTGAGTTGGAAAGGAGGAGCAGCAAAATGAGCGCGCTCTGACTTTAAAAAAGTCGGAGCAAGCGATATGACGCTTGCTCCGACGTGGTGCCGGTGGTGGGACTCGAACCCACACGGGGGATTAGCCCAACGGATTTTGAGTCCGTCACGTCTACCAATTCCATCACACCGGCATATCCTGCTGTCGTTTTGTTATTATACAGACTTTTCCCCCCGGGCGCAAGAGGATTTTCTCTTTTTCTCAGAAAATGTTGCCCTTCCTATTGACAGGAATCGGACTGGGGTGTAAAATAGTTCTTGTTTGTAAAGCGTAATGACTTTACATTTTTCTACAGGGAGGGAACCCCGTGAAAAACCAGGCTTATCGCATGGCGCTGCTGTACGATTTTTACGGCGACATGCTCACCGACCGGCAGAAGGAATTTTACGATCTTTATTATAATGAGGATCTCTCCCTGTCTGAGATCGCGGAGAACTATGGCATCTCCCGCCAGGGTGTCCGGGACGTGATCGTCCGGGCGGAGGCCAGCCTCACCGAGCTGGAGGACAAAACGGGCATCATCCGTCGGTTCCACGTGATGCAGGATCAGCTCAAGGAGCTTCTCTCCGACGTGGACGCCATCGCCCAGCGCAACGCCCGGCAGTATCAGGACGACGAGATCGAAGTTCTCACAGAACGCATCTCCGCCGTGCTGAACAAGCTCAAGCAGGAGTGAGCCATGGCCTTTGAGGGACTGACTGAAAAGCTCTCCAACGCCTTTAAGCGACTCCGGGGCAAGGGCAGGCTTACCGAGGCCGACGTAAAGGAGGCCATGCGTGAGATCCGCATGGCCCTTCTGGAGGCCGACGTGAGCTATAAAGTGGTCAAGGACTTTGTGGCCAAGGTCTCCGAGCGGGCCGTGGGCAGCGACGTGCTGGAGGCCCTCTCCCCCGCCCAGATGATCGTAAAGATCGTCAATGAGGAGCTCACCGCTCTCATGGGAGGCGAGGACGCCAAGCTGACCATCTCCCCCAAGCCCCCCACCGTCATCATGATGGCAGGCCTTCAGGGTGCGGGTAAGACCACCAATTCCGCCAAGCTGGCGGGGCTCATGAAGAAGCAGGGCAAACGCCCCCTTCTGGCCGCCTGCGACGTCTACCGTCCCGCCGCCATCGAGCAGCTGGAGGTGGTGGGTGGCCAGCTGGAGATCCCCGTATTCCAGATGGGCCAGGCCGACCCCGTGGACATCGCCAAAGCCGCCGTGGAGCACGCCAAAAAGCATGGCAACGACCTGGTATTCCTGGACACCGCCGGCCGGCTCCACGTAGATGAGGAGCTGATGGCGGAGCTGCAGAACATCAAGGCCGCCGTCTCCCCCGACGAGATCCTGCTGGTGGTGGACGCCATGATCGGCCAGGACGCGGTGAACGCGGCCAAGGCCTTTGACGACGCCCTGGATCTCACCGGCGTAATGCTCACCAAACTGGACGGCGACGCCCGGGGCGGTGCGGCCCTCTCCATCAGGGCGGTCACCGGCAAGCCCATCAAGTTCGCGGGCACGGGAGAAAAGCTGGATCAGGTGGAGATCTTCCACCCCGACCGGATGGCCAGCCGTATTCTGGGCATGGGAGACGTGCTCTCTCTCATCGAAAAGGCCCAGGAGAACTTCGATCAGAAGAAGGCCATGGAGCTCCAGGAAAAGCTGCGCAAAAACAAATTCACCCTTACCGACCTCTACGACCAGTTGGTACAGATGAAGAATATGGGCTCTCTCAGCGACATTGCCGGGATGCTCCCCGGCGTGGACGCCAAGGCGCTGGAGGGGGCCAATATGGACGAATCGGCTCTGGGCCGTACCGAGGCCATCATCCTGTCCATGACCCCTCAGGAGCGGGAGGATCCCGATCTTCTGAACAACAGCCGGAAAAAGCGGATCGCCGCCGGCGCCGGCGTGGGGGTGGTGGACGTGAACCGCCTGCTCAAGCAGTTTGAGGCCATGCGCCAGATGACCAGGCAGATGAACGATCCCAGACTGCGCAAGCTGGCGAAAAAGGGCCGCTTCCCCGGTATGGGCGGCGGCATGGGAATGGGCAGAGGCTTCCCCTTTTAAGGTCTCTCTCAAATGTTGGCAAGCGCCCTTTCCGGCGTTTCCATATATACGAATGAAATTCTTTTGGAGGTGAAAATAATGGTCAAAATTCGTCTGCGCCGTATGGGCGCCAAGAAGGCCCCCTTCTACCGCATCGTGGTGGCGGACTCCCGCTATCCCCGTGACGGCCGCTTCATCGAGGAGATCGGCACCTACGATCCCACCGCCGAGCCCGCTCAGCTGAAGGTGGACGCCGACCGCGCCCAGGCCTGGATCAAGACCGGCGCTCAGCCCACTGAGACTGTGAAGGCTCTGCTGAAAAAAGCCGGCGCCATCTAAAGGGAGGACTACACCAGATGAAAGAGCTCCTCACCTACATCGCCCAGAGCCTGGTGGATAATCCCGATCAGGTGGAGGTCACCGAGCACGTGGGCGAGAGCGAGACCACCCTGGAGCTGCGGGTCGCCAGCGAGGACATGGGTAAGGTGATCGGCCGTCAGGGCCGCATCGCCAAGTGGATCCGTATCCTCATGCGCTCCGCAGGCCAGCGGAAAGGCACGCGGGTCTCGGTCGAGATCAGCGACTAAAAAGGCGGCGGGGCGTGCCCCGCCGCTTTTTCCATCTCATATAAGGGGGTGTATCCCACGAAATACACCTATATCAATATGGACGACTATCCCCGCAGGGCCCACTTTGAGTATTTCAACGCCATGGCCTACCCCTATGTGGGGCTTACCGCCCAGGTGGACGTCACCGACTTTGTGGCCGCTGTCAAGGAAAAATCCCTGCCCTTTTTCCTCTCCCTGTGCTGGTGCGTCTCCGGGGCGGCCAACGATGTCCCTCAGCTGCGCCAGCGTATTTTGGAGGGCAGGATCATCGAATTTCCCCGCTGCCCCACCTCCCACACCGTAGCCCTGGACGACGGCACCTACTGCTATTGCACCCTGGACGGCGACAAGCCCTTTTTTGACTATCTGACTTACGCCGCCCGGACTCAGGACCGGGCCAGGGCCCGGGGCTCCATCCAGGAGAGCGAGGAAGAGGCCCTGAGCCTGCTCTTTCTCTCCACGCTCCCCTGGCTGTCCTACACCGCCCTGGTTCAGCCCGTCCCCTCCCCCTCCGACAGCAACCCACGCATTACCTGGGGCAAATATACCGCCTCTGAGGGACGGCTTCTGCTTCCCGTCTCCATCCTCTGCCACCACGCCCTGGTAGACGGAAGTCACATCGCCGCCTTTTACGCCGCTCTGGAACAGCGTGTGAAGGCCGCGGTCACACTCATTCAAGGAGGAACTCCCCTGTGAAAAACCAATTCTTAGAGGCTGGACAGATCGTCAACACCCACGGCATCCGGGGCGAGCTGAAGATCATGCCCTGGGCGGACTCTCCGGAGTTCCTGTGCGGCTTTGACACCCTCTATATGGAGGGCAGGCCCGTAAAGGTTCTGTCCGCCCGCCCTCACAAGACCATGGTACTGGCCACTCTGGAGGGGGTGGATACGGTGGAGAAGGCCATGAAGCTCAAGGGAAAGATCCTCTCCATCGACCGCACTGACGTGGAGCTGCCCGATGGCCGCCATTTCCTGGCCGACTTGATGGGGCTCAGGGTGCTCAACGCCGCCGACGGCGCCGAGCTGGGGATCATTGCCGACATCCTCACCCCCCCTGCCCACGAGGTCTATGTGGTGCGGGGCAGCGGCAAGGAATATATGATCCCCGCCGTGGACGCCTTTCTGGCCGAGACCAATGTGGAGGGCGGCTATATCAAGGTCAACCTTATCGAAGGGATGGAGAGCTGATGTATCGCATCGACATACTGACCCTGTTTGACATGACGGTGGGCGATGTGCTCTCTGAGTCCATCCTGGGCCGGGCCCAGGAGCGGGATTACCTGAAGATCGAGACCCACCAGATCCGGGACTACACCCTCAACAAGCAAAAGCAGGTGGACGACTATCCCTACGGCGGCGGCCGGGGAGCGGTGATGCAGTCCGACCCCCTCTATCAGTGCTGGAAGCATGTGGTGGATACCTTCGGCCCCGGCCACACCATCTACTTCTCCCCCGCCGGAATCACCTTCACCCAGGCCCACGCCAAGCGCCTGGCGGCGGACTTTGATCACCTGATCCTGGTCTGCGGCCACTACGAGGGCATCGACGAGCGGTTCATTGAGGAGTGCGTGGATGAGGAGATCTCCCTGGGGGACTTCGTCCTCACCGGCGGCGAGATCCCCGCCATGGCGGTGGCCGACGCGGTGTCCCGCCTGGTCCCCGGCGTGCTCCCCGACCCGGAATGCTTTGAAAATGAGAGTCACTGGAACGGACTGCTGGAATACCCCCAATATTCCCGTCCTGAGGAGTGGCACGGAAAGAAAGTCCCCTCCATCCTCCTCTCGGGCAACCACGCCTTTGTGGCCAAGTGGCGGCGCAAGCAGGCCATCCTGCGCACCAAGCGCCGCCGCCCCGACATGTACGCCAAGCTGGATCTCTCCGCCAAGGCCGACCAAAAGCTGCTGGCTGAGCTCCGGGAGGAATATCCCACGGACTTCCCCGATTGAACACCCCCTTCCCCGCCGTGAAAAACGCCCGGCCCGGCAAACTTTGCCGGGTCGGGCGAGGTTTTTCCCTTTACTTTTTCCATGTTCTGTGTTATAATTCAAATATGATTTTCAATATTAGATTCGGAGATTTGGCCTATGAGCTTTAAGATCATTGTGGACAGCTGCTGCGATCTCACCGCCTCCCAGCTCCATCAGGGGCCCTTCCTGCGGGTACCCTTGACCGTCTCTCTGGCGGGAGAAGACATCGTGGACGACCATACCTTTGACCAGACTCATCTGCTCCTGCTCATGCGGGAAAACAGCGAGCCTCCCAAGACCGCCTGCCCCTCCCCCGCCCAGTATCTGGACGCCTTTGAGGCCGCCCAGGCGGACGATCTTTATGTGGTCACCCTCTCCGCCCTCCTCTCCGGCTCCCACAATTCCGCCGCCCAGGCCCGGGCCATCTGGCTGGAGGAGCATCCCCGGAGCAACGTCCACATCTTCAACTCCTGCTCTGCCGCTGCGGGAGAGGTCTGTGTGGCCCTGAAGCTTCTGGAGCTGGCCGGATCGGGTCGGGACTTCCAGACCGTGGTGGGAGAGACCTCCAAATTCATCTCCGCCATGACCACCTACTTTGTACTGGAAAATCTGGATCACCTGCGCAAAAACGGGCGACTCACCGGCGCCCTGTCCCTCGTGACCGAGGCGCTGCGCATCAAGCTTCTCATGGGGGCCACCCCCGAGGGGCAGATCAAAAAGGTGGGCCAGGCCCTGTCGGTGAAGCAGGCCCTCAGCCGCATGGTGGCCCTGATGGCGGCGGATCCGGGGCACGTGGGCAAGACCCTCTCCATTGTCCACTGCAACAATTCGGAACGGGCCTTCTATGTACTGGAGCTGGTGAAAAAGTCCTGTCACTTCAAGGACATCCTGGTCTCCGACGCCCGGGGCGTCACCACAGTCTACGCCAACGACGGCGGTGTGGTGGTGGCCTACTGACTCCCCAAAGGTCCTCTTCTCCCGGAAGACGGCCCCTGTCTCCTCCCAACAAAAAAGCTCCCCGCAGGTCATCTGAATGACCTGTGGGGAGCTTTTTGTCTGTTCTTACTCCGCCTTGGGCGCCTCGTCGGCGGGGGCGGCAGGAGCCGTCTCCTCAGCCTTTGGCGCCTCAGCGGGAGCCTCCTCAGCCTTGGGGGCCTCGGCGGCGGGAGCCGCGGGCTTGGGGGTGGGCGCGGGCTTCTTCTCCGGCACCACGCCGTCCACGGTGATCAGGCCGCGGGGGCACTTTTGAGCGCAAATGCCGCAGCCGATACACTTGTCATAGTCGATCTTAGCCAGGAAGTTGTCCATGGTGATGGCCTCCTTGGGACAGGCCTTGGCACACAGAGAACAACCGATACAGCCGTTGGAACACACCTTGGTGACCACAGGGCCCTTGGCGTGGGAGGAGCAGGGAATGGACACGTGCCTCTTGGTCTTGTAGGGCTCCAGGGCGATGATGTGCCGGGGGCAGGCATCCACGCACTTGGAGCAGGCCTTACACTTGTCCTCGTCCACCACGGCCACACCGTCCTTCACATGGATGGCATCAAAGGGGCAGACCTTCTCACAGGTGCCCATGCCCAGGCAGCCATAGTCACAGCTCAGAGGGCCGCCGCCGGGGAGCCGGGAGGCCGCCAGACAGTCGTTCACGCCCACATAGTTGTACTTGGTGTGGTCCGCGCCGCAGCCGGTGCAGTGGACCACGGCGATCTGCTTCACCGTATCGCCGGCGGACACGCCCATGATCTCCGCGATCTGGTTGGCCACGGCCTCACCGCCGGCGGCACAGGCGTTGACGGAAGCGGTCCCCGCCACCACGGCGGCAGCGTAGCCGGCGCAGCCGGGGTAGCCGCAGCCACCGCAGTTGGCGCCGGGCAGGCACCCGGCGATGGCCTCCTCCCGGGGATCCTTCTCCACGGCGAAGACCTTAGCGGCAAAGGCCAGGATGGCGCCAAAGGCCGCGCCCATCACCAGCAGTACCGCTACAGCATAAATAATAGTCATTGATTTTTCCCCCTTAACCGAAGAGCTTCAGGCCGGAGAAACCGCCAAAGCTCAGCGCCAGCAGACCGGCGGTGACCAGGGCGATGGGGAAGCCCTCAAACGCCTTGGGGCACTCGGAATACTCCAGCTTCTCCCGCACGGCGGCAAAGAGATAGATGGCCAGCAGGAAACCCAGACCGCCGGTGATGCCGTAGGCCACGCTCTCAATAAAGGTATAGGTGTTCTGGGTGTTCTGCAGCACCACGCCCAGCACCGCGCAGTTGGTGGTGATGAGGGGCAGATACACGCCCAAAGCGGTGTAGAGAGAGGGCATGGACTTCTGAAGGAACATCTCGATGAACTGCACCAGAGAGGCGATGACCAGAATGTAGACGATGGTCTGCATGAATACCAGGTCCGCCGGCTCCAGGATGAAGTGGTTGATGGGCCAGCACACGGCGGAGGCCAGTCCCATAACGAAGGTCACGGCCAGACCCATGCCCGAGGCGGTGTCCGTGGACTTGGACACGCCCATAAAGGGGCAGATGCCCAGGAATTGAGAGAAGATAAAGTTGTTGATGAGGATGGCCCCAAGGGCGATCGTCACAAGATTCTGCCAGTTCATTACTTGGCCACCTCCTCTTTCTTTTCAGCCTTCTTGGGCTTGTTCAGGAAATACTGCATGGCCGCGATCACCGCCGCCAAGGTCAGGAAGCCGCCCACAGGACGGGCCATACCGGCCATGGCAAAATGCTCAGGGAACAGGGTGATGCCCTTACCCCCTTCGCCCAGCAGTCCGCCGCCAAAGGTGCCGCTGCCCAGGAATTCACGGATCACACACATAACCACAAGGATCCATGTGTAGCCCAGCCCCTGGAACACACCGTCCAGCGCGGAAGCGCCGATACCGTTCTTAGAGGCGAAGGACTCAGCACGGCCCAGAATGATGCAGTTGACCACGATCAGAGGAATAAACACGCCCAGACTGGCGGAGAGCTCCTTCAGATAGGCCTTCAGGAACAGATCCACCACGGTGACGAAGGTGGCGATGACCACGATGAAGCAGGCGATCCGGATCTTGTTGGGGATGATCTTCCGCAGCGCGGCGATAAAGATATTGGAGAGGGTCAGGATCACCAGCACTGAAATGCCCATGCCAATGCCGTTAAAAAGGCTGGTGGTAATGGCCAGCACCGAGCACATACCCAGGAGCTGGACCGTGACCGGGTTCTGGGTGAGCAAACCCTCTTTGAGCTGCTGTTTTACATTCATGTCACTGCCTCCTTAATTCAGCTCGGCCACAGCGGCCAGAGCGGCGGTGACGCCGGTGGAAACGCCGCGGGAGGTGATGGTGGCGCCGGAGATGGAGGTGATCTCGCCGCCATCCTTGTCCACCTTTACCTCACCGGACTTGCCTACATACTGAGCTCTCCAGGAGGCGTCCTCCTTGGCAATGGCGCCCAGGCCGGAGGTCTCGGCGCTTTCCAGGACCTCCACACCGGAGACAGTACCATCAGAATTGACGCCCACCATAATGGACAGAGTGCCGGAGAAGGAATTGGCCGCGCAGTTGACCTCAAGCACATAGCCGGCATCCCCGGCTTTATAGGCGGAGAGGATGTTGGTGTCGGCACCGGTATAGCTGACCTCGTCATAGTCGTCGGCGGCCAGCACCAGCTTCATGGCTCCCATCTTCTCGCCCATCTGATTCATCTTGATCTGGTCGGCGGTGAGGGAATATACACCGCCCAGCACCAGGGCGCAGACGGCGCAGATGGCGCCCAGAGTGACGGTCAGCTTGCCCATGGAGGAGTCACTGTCCTTCTTGGGATGGCTCCTGGGCCTCTTGGCAACAGCTTCGCTCATGCCTTCGCCCCTCCTTTCTTGGCGGCTTTGGCGGCCTTGCGATCTGCCTTGGTCACGCCGAAGCGGCTGGGATGTGTATACTTCTCAATGATGGGCGTGCAGATATTCATCAGCAGGATGGCGTAGCTGACGCCCTCGGGATAGCCGCCGAAGTAGCGGATGAAGAAGGTCAGCAGGCCGCAGCCCAGGCCGAAAATGATCTCACCCTTGGGGGTGCAGGGGCTGGTGACATAGTCGGTGGCCATAAAGATGGCGCCCAGCAGCAGGCCGCCGCCGAAGATCTGCGCGAGCATCCACTCAAAGTTGGGGTTGCCCTTGGTAAAAATCAGGCTCAGCACCGCCATGGTGGCGATGTAGGCGCCGGGAATGCGGATATGGATCACACCGCGCCACAGCAGATACACGCCGCCGGCCAGCAGGGCGATGGCGGAGACCTCACCGATACAGCCGGGCACAGTGCCCAGGAACAGATCCTTCAGGGTCCCGCCGGACTCACCCAGCCAGGGCAGAACGGCAGCCGCCGTGGTGGAACCGTGCATGGTGCCCATGGGGGTGGCGCAGGAGACGGCGTCGGCCACCTTGTCGGTGATGCCCACCCAGTTGGCCGGACCGGGCTTGGCCCAGGTGGTCATGAGGCCGGGATAGGAGAGCATCAGGAAGGCACGACCCGCCAGAGCGGGGTTCAGGAAGTTCTTCCCCAGGCCGCCGAACAGCTGCTTGACCACAAACATGGCAAAGAAGTCGCCGATAAGGATGCACCAGTAAGGCAGCCAGACCGGGCACACAAAGGCCAGCAACACGCCGGTGACGGCGGCGGACAGATCCCCGCCGGTCTGGGGCTTCTTCAGCAGGAGCCGGTAGAGCCACTCAAAGACCTCACAGCCCACCACGCTGACGGCGGTGAGCACCAGGGCCCGGGGTCCAAACACGAACACGGCCACGCACAGGGCGGGCACCAGGGCGATGAGCACATCCAGCATCAGGGAGCGGGTGTTCACCGGGGAGCTCACATGGGGCGAGGAAGCGACTGTCAGCTTCAGTTCTTTATTCTCATTCATGCGTTAGTCGCCTCCTTTTTGGCCTCAGCGGCGGCGCGGGTCTTGGCCTGCTCGTCGCGGATGGCGAATTTCGCGGTACGGAAGGACTGGACCAGGGGCAGACGGGCCGGGCAAATGTAGTTGCAGGAGCCGCACTCAATGCAGTCCATCACCCGGAGCTCCTCCACCTCAGACCACAGCCGCTTGTTGACCCGCATACGCATAAACAGCGGGGTCAGGCGCATGGGACAGGCGTCCACGCACTTGCCGCAGCGGATACAGGTCTGGGCAGGATCCTGCTCGGCCGCCTCGTCCTTGGTCAGGGCCAGGATGCAGTTGGTGGACTTCATCATGGGCACGTCCAGATCATAGATGGGGTTGCCCATCATGGGGCCGCCGTAGAGCAGCCGATCGGGATCCGCCTTGAAGCCGCCGGCCATCTTGATGAGATGGCTGACGGGGGTGCCCACAGGAGCCATGACGTTCATGGGCTCAGCCATGGCGCCGCCGGTAAGGGTGACGCCGCGGCGGGTCAGGGGCTTGCCCTCGGTGACCGCGTCGTAGACGGCGGCGGCGGTGGCCACATTGCACACCACGCACTGCACGTCGGCGGGCAGCTTGCCGGGAGGCACCTGACGGCCGGTGATCATCTGGATGAGCTGCTTTTCAGCGCCCTGGGGATAGCGGGTCTTCAGGCCCTCGATGTGCACATCGCCGGCCTGACCCACCAGAGCCTTCAGATGCTCAATGGCGTCGGGCTTGTTGAGCTCGATACCGATGGTGGCCTCTTTCAGCCCCACCGCTCTGGCAATGAGCCGGGCGCCGCCGATGACGGCCTCCCCCCGCTCCAGCATGAGCCGGTGATCGGAGGTGATGTAGGGCTCACACTCCGCGCCGTTGAGGATCACGGTATCCACCTTGCCGACCGCGCCGGAGAGCTTGACGTGGGTGGGGAAGCCCGCGCCGCCCATACCGGTGATACCGGCGTTCTTCACGATCTCAATGATCTCCGCTCCGGTCAACGCTTCCACATTGTCCCGGCGCTTGATGGAGGGATCGGGCGTGTCCTGGAGATCGTTCTCGATCACCACGGACATCATCATCCCACCGCCGCCGTAGGGCCTGGGCTCCACGGCCACGACCTTGCCGGACACACTGGCATGGATAGGCGCGCCCAGACCGGTAGTCTCACCGATGAGCGTACCCACCTTCACCTCGTCCCCCACCGCCACTACGGGCTTGCAGGGCGCGCCCACATGCATGGTCATGGGGATAACCACCTGGGCAGGCGCCTCCGCCATAGGGGCGGTGGCCTTGTGCTCGGTCAGATCCTTGTGCTCGGCGGGATGTACCCCGCCGAAAAACTGATGCAACATAGCCTCACCTCAATTTTTTCGCTTTCTCTTCCCCAATGGTACTTTACATACGTTGTATATTATAGTGTAGAATCCATCAGAAGTCCAGCCCTAAACGCACAAAAATCCGGCGGTTTTTTCATTTCAGACTCCCGGTTTAGTTTTTGTCCTTTTCCCGGCGCTCTCACTTGACAAATCCCCCTTCGGGAAGTATGATACCTTCATTCAACAAGGAGGATCACAGCCATGAGAATGACCTGCGCGCAAATCATCATGGAATGCCTGCTGGAACAGGGCGTAGACACCGTTTTCGGCTACCCCGGCGGCACCATCCTGAACGTATACGACGAGATGGAGCTCCACGGCTACAAGGATAAGATCCGCCACATCCTCACCGCCCACGAGCAGGGCGCCTGCCACGCCGCCGACGGCTACGCCCGTTCCACCGGTAAGGTGGGCGTCTGCTTCTCCACCTCGGGCCCCGGCGCCACCAATCTGACCACCGGCATCGCCACCGCCTACATGGACTCCTCCCCCGTGGTGTGCATCACCTGCAACGTCAGCGAGAATCTGATCGGCAAGGACTCCTTCCAGGAGGTGGACATCACCGGCATCACCATGCCCATCACCAAGTGCAACTTCCTGGTGCGCTCTCCTGAGGAGCTGGCCGACGTGATCCGGGAGGCCTTTGCCATCGCCCGCTCCGGCCGGCCCGGGCCGGTGCTCATCGACATTCCCAAAAACATTACCGCCGCCGCCGTGGACTACGAGCCTTTGCCCGTGGAGCAGCACGCCGCCCACGGCCGTCTGGCCGCCATGCTCCGCCGCTCCAGCCACGACCTGAAGACTCCGGAGCCCGACTTCGGGGATATCGACCGGCTGCTGGATATGATCGCCAAGGCCAAGCGTCCCCTGGTGCTGGTGGGCGGCGGCGTCATCCGTTCCAAAGGGGCGGTGCCCCAGTTCCGCAAGTTCGCGGAGACACTGAACGCCCCGGTTGCCTCCACCATCATGGGCGGCGGCGCTCTGCCCGGCGACCATCCCCTCTTCACCGGTATGATCGGCATGCACGGCTCCCACGCCTCCAACCTGGCCTCCGCGGAGTGCGACCTGCTCATCGCCATCGGCTGCCGGTTCTCCGACCGGGTGGCCACGGTGCCCGATGACTTTGCCAAGCAGGCCCAGATCGTCCAGATCGACATTGACCGCTCCGAGATCGACAAGAACGTGAAGACCCACCACCACATCATCGGGGACGCCAGAAGGGTGCTCCAGCTGCTCAATGAAAAGCTCCCCGACCACGACTATCCCCAGTGGAAGCAATGGGTCTTCTCCCACCCGGAGGTCCCGCTGAAAAAGGACGGGATCCTCCACCCCCACGAGATCCTGGAGACCATTCAGGCCCTCACCGACGGGGAGGCCATCATTGCCACCGACGTGGGACAGCACCAGATGTGGTCGGCCCAGTATTACCACTTCTCCCGTCCCGGCCAGCTGGTGACCTCCGGCGGCTTCGGCACCATGGGCTTCGGCCTGGGGGCCGCCATCGGCGCCAAACTGGGCAACCCGGACAAGCCGGTGGTGCTCTGCACGGGAGACGGCTCCTTCCGTATGAACTGCAATGAGCTGGCCACCCTCTCCCACTACCGCATCCCGGTGATCATCGCCCTGTTTGATAACCACACCCTGGGCATGGTCCGCCAGTGGCAGCACCTGATCTACGGCGAGCGCTATTCCCAGACCGACCTGGACTACGCCCCCGACTTTGTCAAACTCTCTGAGGCCTACGGCATTCCCGGAGAGCGCTGTGTCAGCCAGGCCGAGCTGGAGAAGGCCATGGCCCGGGCGCTGGAGAGCAAGGGCCCCTATTTCCTCCAGTGCGACATCGACAAAGACGCCATGGTACATCCCATGGTCTCGGCGGGGACCCCCGTCACGGAATTCCTATTGGATTGAGGAGGTGGAGAATATGAAAACCGAGATCCATACCCGCCACACTCTGTCCGTCCTGGTGGAAAACGCCTCCGGCGTCCTCTCCCAGGTCTCCCGCCTCTTCTCCCGGAAAGGCTACAACATTGAGTCCCTGGCCGTGGGCACCACCGACGATCCCGCCGTGAGCCGTATCACCATCGAGGTCATGGGGGACGACGCCATGATGGAACAGTTGATGAACCAGCTGCGCAAGCAGTTCTCCGTCTACTCCGTCCAGGAGCTCCTTCCCCAGCGCTCCATCCGCCGTGAGCTGGTGATGTTCAAGGTGAAGGCCGAGACCTCCGACGTGCGCAACGAGATCGTCCAGATCGCCAACGTCTTCCGGGCCTCCATCATCGACGTGTCCATCAAATCTCTCACCATCGCCCTCATCGGCGACGAGAGCAAGGCCGAGGCCATGCAGAATCTACTGGAGACCTTCGGCATTCTGGAGCTGGTACGCACCGGCATGGTGGCTCTGGAACGGGGCGCCTACACCATCAGCGACGACAACAAGGAGACCACCGAGTTCAATCTGGGCAAAAGTGTGCTGTAAGAATGTATCACACGTTACATTCTTCTCCCCTTCCCTGTGCCATACTGACAACAAGACAGAAGACCACTTTAAAATGAAGGAGTGTTCAACATGGCAAAAATGTACTACGAAAAGGATTGCGACATTTCCTATCTGGACGGAAAAAAGATCTCCATCATCGGCTACGGCTCCCAGGGCCATGCCCACGCCCTGAACCTGAAGGACTCGGGCTGCGACGTGTGCGTGGGTCTGCGCCAGGGCTCCAAAAACTGGGCTGAGGCCGAGAAGGCCGGGCTGAAGGTGAAGACCGTGGCCGAGGCCGCCCAGTGGGGCGATATCGTCATGCTCCTCATCAACGACGAGGTTCAGGCCGACGTCTACAGGAAGGACATCGCCCCCTACATGACCGAGGGCAAGGCCCTGGCCTTTGCCCACGGCTTCAACATCCGCTACCAGCAGATCGTTCCCCCCGCCGGGGTAGACGTGTTCATGGCCGCCCCCAAGGGCCCCGGCCATACCGTGCGCTCCACCTATGTCAGCGGCAAGGGCGTCCCCTGCCTGGTGGCGGTGGAGCAAAACGCCACAGGCAACGCCTATAAGATCGCCCTGGCTTACATCGCCGGCATCGGCGGCGCCCGGGCCGGCGTCATGGAGACCACCTTCCACGACGAGACCGAGACCGACCTCTTCGGCGAGCAGACCGTGCTGTGCGGCGGCGTGGTGGATCTGATGCAGTGCGGCTTCGAGACCCTGGTGGAGGCGGGCTACGAGCCGGAGAACGCCTACTTCGAGTGCATTCACGAACTCAAGCTCATTGTGGATCTGATCAACAAGGGCGGCGTGGCCGCCATGAACTTCTCCATCTCCGACACCGCCGAGTTCGGCGAGTACGTCTCCGGCCCCCGGGTCCTGCCCCACGAGGAGGTCAAGGCCAACATGCGCAAGGTGCTCTCCGACATTCAGGACGGCACCTTTGCCGGCAAGTGGATCGCCGAGAACAAGAATGGCCGCACCTTCTTCAACTCCAAGCGTGCCCAGCTCAAAAAGCACCAGATGGAGATCGTGGGCGAGGAGCTGCGCAAGAACATGATCTGGGGCGGCGACGCCGACCTGGACACCGCCTCCAACTAAAAGAGGGGCCCCGCAAAGCCGCCCCTCAGGCTTTGTGGGGAGAGGAGCCGCAGCGGAATGAGCGAGCTTTTGCCGACAGGCGAAAGCGAGGGATATGAAGCTTGTGGCGACGAGGGGCGGCGACGCCGACCTGGACACCGCCTCCAACTGATCAAAACCAGAAAAACACGCGCAAATAGGGCAGGCCCCGGCGGATCCAGATCCGCCGGGGCTTCTTTCATTCGTATTTTTTTGCCGCCGCCATAATGGGGATGAAGAAGCTCAGAGCAGCTGGAAGGGTCACCCACAACAGCGCACCCGTGGGCAGAAAGGCCCTGGCCGCGGCAAAGAGGGGCGGCCAGACCACCGCCGTGCCCAGCAGCCAGGCCCTGGCGGCCCGGAGAATATGGGGCCAGTTGCTGTTATTGAAGCGCACCCCGGGGATGTTCATGCGAAAAAAGCCGTCGCTATAATAGTTCAGCTTGTTCTCATCATAGAAGGCGGGCAGGCGCTCCTTGGCCGCAAAGCAGAAGTAAGCCCCAAAGCCCAGGGCCAGGCCCTCCACCAGCATCAGGTAGTCCCACAGCTCCAGATCCGTAAGGTGGGCCGTGCCCGCCAGAAGTATGACCTCCATCGCCGCCGCCAGGGCGCATATCACCCAGGCCCGCCGCCAGAAGCGCCGCTTCTTCCCCTGCTCCTCCTCCGAAAACTGAAGGACCTGGTCGACAAGCTCTTTTGCTTCACAGCTATCCACTGTCTCCTCTGTGAGCCGCTCCCCTTTCAAAAGCTCGGCCACCGATATGTCCAGCAGCTGGGCCAGCGGGGTCAACAGGCCAATATCCGGAAGGCTTTGCCCTCTCTCCCACTTGCTCACCGCCTTATTGGACACAAAGAGCTTATCCGCCAGCTCCTGCTGCGTAAAGCCTTTTTCCTTGCGCATTTCGCTCAGGAAGCGGCCAAACCGCTCCCGGTCAATAGACTCCATGGCTCTCCCTCCTTTTCCCGTTCAGCATAGCATTTTCCTCCCCTTGCGTCAATCCACTGCCGGTAGAATGGGTTGTTTTCCTTGACGCTGGGGCTTTGGAAGAGTAAAATAACCTCAACATTTCCTTCGAAGGAGGAGTCCCCATGCGCAGCGATAACGTGACAAAAGGCGCCGAGCGCGCTCCCAACCGATCCCTTTTCTATGCTCTGGGCTACACCAGGGAGGAGCTGGAACGCCCCCTCATCGGCGTGGTCTGCTCCCAGAACGAGATCGTCCCCGGCCACATGGATCTGGACAAGATCGCCCAGGCGGTAAAGGCGGGCATCCGGGCCGCCGGAGGCACCCCGGTGGAATTCCCCGCCATCGCCGTGTGCGACGGTATTGCCATGGGCCATGTGGGCATGAAATACTCCCTGGTGACCCGGGAGCTCATCGCCGACTCCACCGAGGCCATGGCCATGGCCCATCAGTTTGACGGTCTGGTGATGATCCCCAACTGCGACAAGAACGTCCCCGGCCTGCTCATGGCCGCCGCCCGTCTGAACATCCCCACCATCTTCTGCTCCGGCGGGCCCATGATGGCGGGCACCATGCGGGATGGCCGCCGCACCTGCCTCAGTCACATGTTTGAGGCGGTGGGCGCCTACAAGGCGGGCAAGCTCTCCGGCACGGAACTGGAGGAGTACGAGGAGAACGCCTGTCCCACCTGCGGCTCCTGCTCGGGCATGTATACCGCCAACTCCATGAACTGCCTCACCGAGGGCATCGGCATGGCCCTGCGGGGCAACGGCACCATCCCGGCGGTCTACTCCGCCCGGCTGCGCCTGGCCAAGCACACCGGCATGCAGATCATGGAGCTGGTGAAAAAGAACATCCGCCCCCGGGATATCATGACCGAGGCCGCCTTCCACAACGCCGAGGCCCTGGACATGGCGCTGGGCTGTTCCACCAACTCCATGCTCCACCTGCCCGCCATCGCCCACGAGTGCGGCATCGAGCTGAGCTTCGACATGGCCAACGCCATCTCCTCCAAGACCCCCAACCTCTGCCACCTGGCCCCCGCGGGGGACACCTACATTGAGGATCTGGATCGGGTGGGCGGCGTATACGCCGTGATGAAGGAGCTGACCCGCAAGGGCCTTCTGGACACCTCCCTCATGACCTGCACCGGCAAGACCGTCGCGGAGAATCTGGAGGGCGTGGAAAATCTGGATCCCGCCATCATCCGCCCCATCGACGACCCATACTCCCCCTACGGCGGCATCGCCGTGCTCAAGGGCTCCCTGGCTCCCGAGGGTTGTGTGGTGAAGCAGGCCGCTGTAGACCCGGCCATGATGGTACATACCGGCCCCGCCCGGGTGTTCGACTGTGAGGAGGACGCCATCTCCGCCATCTATGAGGGGAAGATCGTCGCCGGAGACGTGGTGGTCATCCGCTACGAGGGCCCCAAGGGGGGCCCCGGCATGCGGGAGATGCTCAACCCCACCTCCGCCATCTGCGGCATGGGTCTGGGTGAGAGCGTGGCCCTCATCACCGACGGGCGCTTCTCCGGCGCCACCCGGGGGGCCTCCATCGGCCACGTCTCCCCCGAGGCGGCCCTGGGCGGGCCCATCGCCTTCGTGGAGGAGGGGGACGTCATCGCCATTGACATCCCCAACCACACCATTGAGCTGAAGGTCGACCAGGCCACCCTGGCCGCCCGGAAGGCCAAGTGGGTCTGCCCCGAGCCCCGGATCAAGACCGGCTACCTGGCCCGGTACGCCAAGCAGGTCACCTCCGCCGCCAAGGGCGCGGTGCTGGAGTAAGCGCTTCAATCACCAAAAACAGACCGCCGCCGAGGGACTCCTCAGCGGCGGTCCGTTTTTTCTTGACATATATCGAATATTGATATATTATCATAATAGCGATATTCGATATAGGAGGTGAGAGAGTGGCGCGAAAAAAGCTGGAGACCCTGACCGAGCAGATGTACTACGTGCTGCTCTCCCTCTGGGCGGAACCC
The DNA here is from genome assembly GCA_947651395.1 of uncultured Pseudoflavonifractor sp. Classification (GTDB taxonomy): domain Bacteria; phylum Bacillota; class Clostridia; order Oscillospirales; family Oscillospiraceae; genus Vermiculatibacterium. The sequence goes on from CANSYW010000010.1 coordinate 17,684, forward strand.
CGGCACGGCTACGGCATCATGCAGTATGTGGACACGCTCACCCGGGGTCGGGTGGCCATCGGGGCGGGCACCCTCTACGCTCTGCTCGCTCGGTTTGAGGAGGAGAAGCTCATCGTCTTCACCGGCACCCAGGAGGGGCGAAAATACTACGCCCTCTCCGCCGAGGGCCGGCACACCCTACAGGAGGAATACCGCCGTCTGGGCCGGCAGCTGGCCGACGGCGCCGCACTGTTGAGAGAGGAGGAACCGTGATGAGAGATACCCGCTGGAGATACTTTTCCTACCTGAATGTGGACTATAAAGCCGCTCAGGATCAGCTCAACGCCTGGGCCCGGGAGGGCTGGGAGCTGGTGGAGGTCATGGGCCCCTTCGTCCGGCTGCGGCGGATCGAGCGGTCCGACACGCCCACCTATTTCCTGGACTGGAGTGACGCCAAGGATCCCAAGGACTACGCCCAGCTCCTCTCCGACGCCGGGTGGGAGTGGGTAGACCGGGTGAGCTATCTGAACATCTACGTCTCCAAGCCGGACGCCCACCCCCTCCCCATCCAGACCGATCCTGAGCTGGAATACCAGCGGTTCCGCAAGAAAGCGCTCCGGTCTATGCTCCTCTCCACTCTGGCAGTGGCCGTCCTTCTGGCCTTTTGCTGGTTCCTCCTGTCCGGGCTCTATGACGCTTCCGACGCCTTCCGGCTGGCCCAGGAGCGGCTCCTCCCCACCCTTCTCTCCTCCAGCCTGGCCTTCTCCGCCGTCTTTCTTTTCTTCCCCCTGTGGTGCCTTGGCGGGGCGGCCTATTTCCTCTATCTGTTCCGGCGGCTGAAGGGGTGGCGGGAGGCCGTCCGGGCGGGGCTGGAGCCCCCCGAAGCGGGGGCCGGGGCCCTGAAGGGCTGGGGGCTTCTCCGGGCCCTTGGCCTGCTCTCCGAGGCCGTCATCGCCCTTCTGCTCTTCCCCGACGCCCTGCTCAACCACTTCCTGAACCTGGGCTGGGCGGTCGGCATTATGATCGGATCCCTCATCTGCATCTTTGCCTATGACGACCCCATCCGCCAGCGGCGGGGCAAGCGCGCCCTTCTCATCGCCCCCCTGGCCGCCGCCTGCATTCTGCTCAACGGCCCTGTGCGGGAGAGCTTTTCCGGCCGTATCCCGGCCGTCCCCGTCCACAGCGACGCCTATCGGGTCAGTGAGGGCCGGCGCTCCGACACCCCGCTGGGCAGCCAAGCCCACTGGAGCGAGAACATAGAGCTCTCCGCCTCCGAGCGGCTGGACTTCTATTTCTCCGCCCAGGCCTGGGCCTTCCCCACCCTGGCAGACTGGGCCTTTGGGCCTGTCCCGGAGGAACTGGAGCCCGTGCCGGGGCTGGAGGGAGTCTGGCGGCGGGGCCCGGCGAATGAAGAGGATCTTCCGGAATATACCGGCGCATCCCACCTGGACGTCTATGAATACGTCATGGAAATGCGCAAGGCCCAGGAGACCACCCGCGGCTTTCTCATCCGCCGGGGAACGACCCAGGTGACGGTGGAGTGCTACAGGGTCGTCCCGGGCACCACAGATCAAGAAGTCCTGGAGCCCATCCTGGACTGGCTGGAACAATGAAAAACGCCCGGCGGTGAAGCGCTCACCGCCGGGCGTTTTTTATTCTGTTCAGAAGGGTTCCGGGCCGCCGGTGCTGTGATAGTCGTAGTCCGGGCCGGCATAGCCGCCGGCAGGACGGGAGGGCCCGCCGTTCAGGGCGGAAATATAGTTGTAGAAGTTGCCCCGTGTGGTGAGGACATAGGGGGTGAGCCACAGCTGGAGCACCCCGGAGGCCACAACGCCCACAACGGCAAGTCCAAAGGTCAGGAAAATATTCTGGAGGACCGCCGCCAGCAAAGTCCAGCCGAAGAAGGAGAAATCCAGCACAAAGGCCTCACCCTTGTGGCCCTTCAGATACTCCTTACTGCGGCGGATGGCCTGACGGGCGGTACAGGCGGGGTCATCCAGCAGGAAGTAAGCGGACAGGTAGTAGCGGTAGCTCACCACAACGGCCAGCACCGCCCCACCTACAAAGAGCATCATGTAGAGCAGCAGATAAATTTCCTCGTTTGTCATGATAGCCGCCACCATCACCGCCACAGCGGGTACCATGAGGATGGAGGCCCACAGGCCGGTAAACAGGTTGATGAGAATGCTCATCCAGAGCACCCGGCCCACCTTGGCAAAGCCGTCAAAGAGGTTGGCCACACCGGGGCCCTCGTTCCGGGAAAGGCGCAGGGTGTAGGAAATGAGACCGAATTCCACGATGGTGCAGAAAAGGCCCAGGACGAACTGTATCGCTCCGGCAACCGCCACCCGATCCATCTGCTGGACGAAGATATAATCAAAAACCTCCTCCGGGGGATGGCCCTGCTGGAGATAGATCAGCGCATTGGCCCAGGGCACCCCCACCAGGGTCATCACCAGACGGGTCAGCCCCGTGGTGAGCAGCAGATAGATCAGCATGACTATCATATAGGAGGGCTGGGCCTGCTTCATGCTCGCTTTGGCCGCAAGCTTGGCCTCAATGCGGTTGAATATCATCTTATTCTCCCCTTTTCTATGTCAGCGTCGGCCGCCGAAGCCGCCGCCCCGACCGCCGCTAAAACCACCGCCCCGGCTGCCGCCGAAGGAGCCGCCCCTGGAAAATCCGCCCCCACGCGCGCCCCCAAAGGAGCCGCCGCCATGGAAGCCCGTGCCCCGGGGCCCTCTGGCCCCCGCGCCGCCAAAGCCGCCGATGGGTCTGCCCCCTCCCCCACCGAAACCGCCGGGCCTTCCGCCGCCGTGGGGCGGACGGGGCCCTCTGGGGGGCGGAGGAGGCGGGGCGTGCCAGTGGCGGGTATACCAGCCGTAGCGGGGCCCGTGCCAGAAGAAGATGGGCCGGAACACCACGGGCGGGTTGGGCACGCCGTAATAGCGGGCCCGGTAGGCGTTATAGCGGGAGCGGTCGATGGCGGACAGGACAAGGTAGCACATCACCAGGAAGATGACCAGATACACCACCCACACCCCGGTGTCGGGATAGAGGGGCGCTTCCACCGCGGAGCCGTTGCCCAGGCCGAAGTTGGCCCGGTAGATGGCGTCCAGGGTGCTGTAGAAGCTCAGCGTCCCGTACTCCCAGTCATGGCCCTCCAGGCAGGCGGCAAGCTCATCCACCGCCTTGGTGTTCATGATGGTGCCGAAATCGTCTCCCCAGACAAACCGGTACACATCGGCGTCCTTCACCACCAGGAGAAGGGCGTCGCCCTCCCCCAGGCCGTAGGCCGCCGCCAGATCGTAGGCGTACTCCTCCGGATCGCCGGAGACAGAGTCCTCGCTGATGAAGGCCACGATGCTGTTGTACCGCGCATCCCAGTTGGCGTTATAGAGGGCCAGCTCCTTTTCCGTACTGCCGTTGGAGAGCACGTCCGCCTTGTCGTAGATGAACTGCTCGTAATAGGTGGTGTCCAGGCTGGTATCCAGCCCGGTGGACTGCTCCAGGCTGACGCCCCCGGAGGGCTTCCGGGCCTGGCCTAAGAGCAGGGCGGCGGCAATGGCGATGATCAGCACCACCCAGCCTATCATGTAGGACTTATTGTTTTTCTTCATGGAAGGTTCCTTTCCCCGTCCGGCATGGAACATGCTTTATGTGGGGCCCGACGACCCTTGAGGGCCCCACAGGAATACACGAAGAGCCCGGAAAAGGCTTTAGCCCCGCAGCTCCAGCAGCTTCTGCTTCAGCTCGCCCTCGATCCGGCCCAGCTCGGCCTCGGCCTCCTTGCGCTTCTGCGCTCCCTCGGTCTGGATCTTCACCATCTCGTCCAGGGTGGAGATCAGCTGCTGGTTGGTGTGCTGAAGGGTCTCGATGCTCACCACGCTCTTCTCCGCCTCCCGGGCGGTCTCAATGGTGCCCATCTTCAGGGCGTCGGCGTTCTTCTGCAGCAGGTCATTGGTCATCTTGGTCACCGCGGACTGGGCCTCGGTGGCCTGGCGGGAGTTCTCCATCCCCAGGGCCAGCACCATCTGGGACTTCCACAGGGGGATGGTGTTCACCAGAGAGGACTGGATCTTCTCCAGCATGAGGGCGTCGTTGTTCTGAATGAGCCGCACCTGGGGGCCCATCTGAATGGACACCATCCGGGTCAGCTCCAGGTCATGGAGCTTCTTTTCAAAGCGGTTACACATATTGGCCAGGTCGTTGTAGGCCTGGGCGTCCTCCTGGGCGCCGCTGCTCTGAGCCTTCTGGCGCAGCTGCTCCAGCTCCCCGGTACGGGTGGCCTCCAGCTTCCTCTTCCCCGCCAGGATATACATGGTGAGCTCCTTATAGTACTTGGTGTTGAGCTCATACATCTGATCCAGCATGGCCACGTCCTTCATCAGGGTCACCTGGTGGCCCTCCAGAACGCCGATGATCTTGTTTACGTTGGTCTCCGCCTTGGAGTACTGGGCCTTCATGGCGGCGATGTCGTTTTTCTTCTTCTGGAAGAAGCCGAACACGCCCTTCTTCTCCTCCTGGCCGAAGTTTTGCAGCTCGCCCACCAGGCCGGCCAGAGCGTCGCCCACCTCTCCCAGATCCTTGGTGCGGACCTTGGAAAGGGCGCTCTCAGAGAAGCCGGCGATGTTCTTCTGGGCGGCGGCGCCGTACTGGAGCACCAGGTTGGAGTCCCGGATGTCGATCTTCTCGGAGAAGTCGGAGACCATCTTTTGCTCCGCCTCGGAGAGCATGGACTCGTCCAGCTTCACCGCCTTGGCGTCCCGGGCGGCCTGGTCGGCCTCAGTCACCGCCTTTTCGGCGGCCATGGGATCCAGGGTAAGCTCCGTAGCGGGAGCCGCCGCCACAGCGGCGTCGGTATTGGGGGTCAGGGTCAGTTCGGGGGTCATATCCAGTTCGTTGCTCATAGCTTCTCTTCCTTTCCTCGGTTCGCTGTTTGATTGAATAGCGGACGGCTGACGCCGCCCCTATATGGACGATGTTGGGATCGGGGCGGGTCAGCCGTTGGCGGTGAAGGGTCTCCCCTCGCCGAGGCCCTCCTGCTTGAGCAGGTTCTCCATCACCGTGATGTCCGTGGAGATATCCAGGGCCTCATCGGCGAAAAGGGCGTCCAGCTGCTTATCAAAGGCGGAGACGATGGTGTCCATCATCTCCTCGATCCGTCCCCTGGTGCCGTCGATATTCTCCCCGGACACCCCCGCCGCGCCCATGCGGTCGTAGGCATTGAGGAGTTTGAGGGTGGTGGGCAGATAGTAGTTCATAAACCGCTTGATCTGGGGCAGTTTCTCTTTGCGCTCCACCACCTGATCGATGATCTGTCGGGTGTCCTCCTCCAGCCGGTCGATCTGGGCCGAGATCTTTTCGCCGGGAATGGCGGCGTTGAGCCGGCGCATCTCACTCACCGCCCTGTCCCGCTCGGTGATGAGCGCGTCCAGCTCCGCGTCCCCGGTACCCTTGGGCTTTTCGGCCTCTTCCCTGGGCTGAGGGGCCGCCTCGCCGGGCAGATCATAGCTCTTGTCGGGAAAGAGGGCCTTGCCGATCAGCCCCGCCGCCCCGGAGAGGAGCGCCGCGCCCAGAATGTGGACGGGCCGATACAGGGGCAGGAGCAGTCCCCAGAACAGCCATACCGCCGCCGCCAGATAGAGCGGGACGGGAGACTTTTTCACCTGTTTTGTCATAGCTTGCCTCCTGACGGGGACACCCCCCCATTTTCACGGTTTGATTTTACCTTTTTCCCGCCCCCCTGTCAAGGAAAGGCGGCACAAAACGTTGACTTCTCCGCAAAAAAACGGTATCATAATCTTCTATCCTACCTCATCTCAGAAAGAAGATGATCCCTATGATGACATTAGAGGATTTCAAGGCCGCGCGGAAGGTGCTCGACGGCGTTATTGCCGACACCCACCTGATCCCCTCTCCCGCCCTTTCCAGAGCCACGGGAAATCAGGTCTACCTGAAACCGGAGAACATGCAGATCACCGGTGCCTACAAGCTCCGTGGCGCCTACTTTAAGATCAGCGCCCTCACCGATGAGCAGAAGGCCAAAGGGCTCATCACCGCCTCGGCGGGTAACCACGCCCAGGGCGTGGCCTTCGCCGCCCAGGCCGCCGGAGTGGAGGCTCACATCGTCATGCCCACCACCACTCCACTGGTGAAGGTCAACAACACCAAGGACTACGGCGCCGACGTCATTCTCTGCGGAGAGACCTTTGACGACGCGGCGGAGGAGGCCCAGCGGCTGGTGAAGGAGAAGGGCTACACCTACATCCCCCCCTTCAACGACCTCACCGTGGCCACCGGCCAGGGCACCATCAGCTATGAGATCTTTTCCGACCTGCCCGATGTGGACATGATCCTGGTGCCCATCGGGGGCGGCGGACTGGCCGCCGGAGTGTCCACCCTGGCCAAGCTGCTCAACCCCAAGGTCACTGTGATCGGGGTGGAGCCCACCGGGGCGGCCTCCATGAAGGCCAGCCTGGACGCCGGCCATGTGGTCACCCTCCCCAAGGTGGACACCATTGCCGACGGCGTGGCGGTAAAGACCCCCGGAGATCTGGTGTTCCCCTATATCCAGGAGAATATCGACGCCATCCTCACCATCAATGACGTGGAGCTGGTAGACGCCTTCCTGGACATGATGGAAAAGCACAAGATGATCGTGGAAAACGCGGGTCTGCTCACCGTGGCCGCCCTGAAACACCTCAAGCCCGAGGGCAAGAATGTGGTGAGCGTTCTGTCCGGAGGCAACATGGACGTGATCACCGTGTCCTCCCTGGTCCAGCACGGCCTTATGGGCCGGGGCCGCATCTTCACCTTCTCGGTGATCCTCCCCGACCGGCCCGGTGAGCTGCTCCACGTGTCCCAGATCCTGGCCCGGGAAAACGGCAACACCATTAAGCTGGAACACAACCAGTTCATCAACCTGAACCGCCAGGCCGGAGTGGAGCTGAAGGTGACTCTGGAGGCCTTCGGCCTGGAGCACAAGGCCCAGATCCTCGCCGCCCTGCGCAAAGAGGGATATAACGCCGTGGAGGTCTCTACGGGCGAGGTGTATTGACCCGGCCAGACCCCCGGCGCGTCACCCCGCCTGATTTGTCCGGAACCGGCACATAACCAATACCCCCGACCGGGCACACCCGGCCGGGGGCTATATGATGCGGCGCCGGCGCGCCAAAGCGCCGATGCCGGCGCCGTGGGTCGCTTACCGTTGGGGAGGCCGGCGATGGCGCGTCGGGCATCCGCTTGGTTCATCCTATGACGGGGATAAGCCCCCCGTTCCCCCGCCGTGATAACGCTTGTGAAAGGACGATGCCCCATGGTCAAGATCGCCCCCTCCATCCTCTCCGCCGACTTCTGCCGGCTGGGGGAGGACATTGAGAAGGTCTCCTCCGCCGACTGGCTCCACGTGGACGTGATGGACGGCATGTTTGTACCCAACATCTCCATCGGGGTGCCGGTGGTCAAGTCCATCCGTGCCCGCACCGACATGTTCCTGGACACCCACCTGATGGTGGAAAAGCCCGGGCGATACGTGAAGGCCTTTGCCCAGGCCGGGGCCGACCTGCTCTCCATCCATCTGGAAGCCGACATGCCCCCCGCCCTCCACGCCGCCCTGGATGAGATGGAGGCCCTGGGGGTAAAGAGGGGAATCGTTCTGCGGCCCATCACCGCCGCCGAGGCGGTGCTTCCCTACCTGGAGAAGGGGCTGGATCTTATCCTGGTGATGACGGTGGAGCCCGGCTTCGGCGGTCAGGCCTTTATGGCCGACCAGCTGCCCAAGATCGCCGCCATCCGCTCCTACATTGAGAAGTACTGCCCCTCCTGCCACCTGGAGGTGGACGGGGGCATCAACGCCCAGACCGCCCGGCAGTGTGTGGCCGCGGGGGCCGACGTACTGGTGGCGGGCAGCGCGGTCTACGGGGCCGAAGATATCCCCGCCGCCATCGCCGCATTGAGAGGAGCCTGACCATGGAATACTTTCCCCCGGCCCTGGAGGCCCTGACCGAGCAGTTCGCCCGGCTGCCCGGGGTGGGCAAAAAATCCGCCCAGCGGCTCAGCTTCTTTGTGCTGGGCCTGCCCGACGAGGAGGCCCGCGCCTTTGCCGAGGCCATCGTCACCGCCAAGAATACCATCTCCCTGTGCCCGGTGTGCCGCAGCTTCACCGAGGGAGAGGGCCTTTGCCCCATCTGCGCCAGCGTCAAGCGGGACGAGGGCATCGTCTGTGTGGTGGCCGACCCCAAGGACGTGGCCGCTCTGGAGCGCTCCCGGGAGTATAACGGGCGCTACCACGTGCTCCACGGGGTCATCTCCCCCATGAACCATGTGGGGCCTGACGACCTCCACATCAAGGAGCTGGTGGAGCGGGTGTCCGCCGGAGGAGTGCGTGAGGTCATCATGGCCACCAACCCCACCACCGAGGGAGAGGCCACCGCCATGTACCTGTCCCGCCTCTTAAAGCCCTTCGGGGTGAAGGTGACGCGGCTGGCCTATGGGGTCCCCGTGGGGGGACAGCTGGAGTTCGCCGACGACGCCACACTGACAAGGGCTTTGGAGGGCCGGAGAGAAATGTGACGTCTTTGGGCGGATACCATCCGCCCCTGCAAGGGCTTTTCCCGTACTGTAGGGGCGGATAGTATCCGCCCCTTTTTGAGAGGAGGTGTTTTCCATGTCCCAGGCAAGACTTTTTGAGCTGGTCTACCTCCTGCTGGAAAAGGGCAAACTGTCCGCAGCTGAGCTGGCGGAACGGTTCGAGGTGTCGGTGCGCACCATCTACCGGGACGTGGACGCCCTCTCCGCCGCCGGGGTGCCCGTCTACACACAGCCCGGGCGAAACGGCGGCGTGGCGCTGATGGAGCAGTACGTGCTGAGCCGGGCCTCCTTCTCCGAGGAGGAGCAGACCCAGCTGCTCACCGCCCTACGCTCTCTGTCCGGCACCCCCGGTCTGGGGGCCGACCAGGCTCTGGACAAGCTCTCCGGGCTGTTCCGGCGCGCCCAACCGGACTGGCTGGAGGTAGATCTCTCCCGCTGGGGTGGGGACAAACGGATCCAAAACACCTTCAACGCCCTGCGGGACGCCATCCTTTCCCGCAAGGCCATCTCCTTTACATATTCCGATTCCTACGGAAAAACCACGGCCCGACAAGTCCTTCCCGCCAAGCTGGTATTCAAAGGGCAGGCCTGGTATCTGCAAGGAATATCCCTTGACGCTCAGAGCTATCGCACCTTCAAGCTCTCCCGCATCCGGGATCTCACCGTCACCGAGCGCACCCTCCCCACTCCCCCGGCGGCGCCTCCCATTGACGGCGGGACGGCCCCTACCTGCCCCATGGTGCGGCTGACGCTTCGCTTTTCCCCCGCCCTGGCCTATCGGCTCTACGACGAATTTGACCCCGAGCAGATCACCCCCCTTCCCGACGGTTCCCTCCGGGTGGAGGCGGAGTTCCCCGAGGACAACTGGGTCTACGGCTATCTCCTCTCCTTTGGCCCCCTGGTGGAGATCTTAGCGCCGGCGCGGGTGCGGAAAAGGATCGCGGAGCTGGCCCGACAAATTATTTTTCGCTGCGAAAACCCTGACACAAGGTGTCAGGGTTTGGGTGCTATCATAGAGCCATCACTCACAAAGGAGGCACCCCCCATGAACAAAGAGACCACCCCCTTCTGCCAATCCTGCGCCATGCCCCTCACCGACCCCGCCCTGCGGGGCACCGAGGCCGACGGCACGCCCAGCAAGCACTATTGTAAATATTGCTACGACAAGGGCAAGTTCGCCGGAGAGATGACCATGGAGGAAATGATCGACTTCTGCGCTCCCATGATGTCCAAGGCAAACCCCGGTATGACGGAGGACGCCGCCAGGGAGCAGATGCGCAAATTCTTCCCCCAGATGCTGCGCTGGAAGAAGACGGGGGACTGAGCCCGTGTGGCTGTACTCCTTTCCTATCGGGTAAAAAAGTATGGGGCGGCGCAAGCCGCTCCATATTTTTTCAAACAGGGAAATGAAATGATCCTCCCAAAACGTCTAATGGGTGAAGAAAGGAGGCGAGGGAGCTTGAACGAACAGGAATTTGTCCGGCAGGCTGAGGGACTGAAAGCCAGGCTCTACCGCACCGCCCTGCTCTATCTGGGAAGCGACTCCGCCGCCGTAGACGCGGTGGACGAGGCGGTCTATAAAGGCTTTCTGGCACGAAAGAAGCTGAGGGAACCTCAGTTTTTCGCCACCTGGCTCACCCGGATCCTCATCAATGTATGCAACCAGGAACTGCGGCGGCGGAAACGGGAGACGGCGGTGGAAGAACTTCCGGAAACGGCGGCGGAGGAATTTGACGCCCTGCCTCTCAAGGAGGCGGTGGAGCGTCTGCCCCAGGATATCCGGGCGGTGATCGTGCTGCGCTACTTCACCGGCCTCACCCTGGCTGAGACCGCCCGCGCCTTAGATGTGCCTCCCGGCACTGTATCCACCCGCCAGCGGAAGGGGCTGTCCCTTCTGCGTCTTACCTTGGAGGAGGATGACACATGAATCGAAACGAGGAATATCAGGCCCTTCTCGCCCAACTGGAGGCGACTCCCGCCGCCCTGGAGGACTGCGTCGCAAAGGCCCAAAAGCGCTCCCGGCGCCGCCGGGGCTGGAAGACCTCTCTGGCCTCCCTGGGGGGCGTGGCCGCCGCCTTTGTGCTGATGGTGAACGTCTCCGCTCCCTTTGCCATGGCCTGCTCCCGCATCCCCGGCCTGCGGGAGCTGGCCGCCGCCGTGGCCTTCTCCCCCAGCCTGAAGACGGCGGTGGAGAACGATTACGTCCAGCTCATCGGCCAGACCCAGACGGCAGACGGTATCACCCTGAAGATGGAATATCTTATCTTTGACCCCACCCAGCTCCACTTCTTCTTCACCGTGGACGGAGGCGACTATGACAGCTTCCATGTCTACCCCAGCATCTCCGGCCCCGACGGGGAGGAACTGGAGGGCTATGGCATCACCAGCGCCATGTCCCTGCCCGGTGAGCTCTCCGACTTCGGCGTCACCTTCAACGAGGGCTTCCGGGCCCCTGAGGCCCTGAAGCTGACCTGCAGGGTGACAGGCCACAGGGAGCGCACCGGCGTGGCTCCGGCGGACTCCTCCGCTCACGACCCCGAGACCCATAGGGAGCCGGAGGTCATCGCCCGATTCACCTTTGACTTGGCTCTGGATCCCCGGTTCACCGCTCCCGGCAGGACTCTCCCCATTGAGAAGTGGGTAACGGTGGACGGCCAGCGGCTTTTGATCCGTTCTCTGGAGATCAACCCCACCCACGCCCGGCTGACCGTGGTCTCCGACGAGGCCAACACCGCCTGGTGCAAAGGCCTGGACTTTTATCTCTCCGACGCCGGCGGCAACCGTTACGGGCCTGGCAGCCGGGCCAGCTCCGGCAGCAACCTCATCTCCTCCGGCACCGGCGAGGAGGGTGTGGTGGTCTACTATCTGGAAAGCCCCCACTTTACCGGAAAGCCTCCCTACACCCTCCACATCACCGGGGTCGACTGGCTGGACAAGGACAGGGCCTGGGTAAGCATCGACCTAAACAGCGGAGCGGCCCAGGGCCTTCCGGAGAATACCCGGTTCATTTCCGCCCGGCGGCAAAGTAACGGCGATGTGGAGCTGACCTTCTCCTCCCAGGGCCCCGGGGACAGTCAGCTGTTCTCCTGGGACTACCGGGATCCGGAGGGCCGCGACCTGACCATCACCTCCGGGGGCCACTCCCGCCTTACCGACGATGACGGGCAGGAGTATGAGGAGCAATATATCATTCTGCCCGACTATTCCTTCGATACCGTGGAGCTGAAGCTCTCCCGCACTCGCACCGCAGAGCTTGACCCGGAGGTGACCCTGGAGATCGAATGACCTCTTGACATTTTTCGGGGAAATCGTTACAATAGCCTTCGTTCATCGGAGGAAATACGCCTCAGGGCTTTCCAAGAGACGTATTGGCCGGATAAGATGGCGGATCGAGAGGTCCGCTTCTTATCCGGTTTTTATTGTGTAAGGAGGTTTTATCCCATGCATCCCACCAACAACTTCACGCAGGGGAAGATCTTTCTCCCCCTGCTCCGCTTTTCCGTCCCCATTCTGCTGGCCCTCATCCTTCAGACCGCCTACGGGGCCGTAGACCTTTGGATGGTGGGCAAGTTCGCCACCGCTGCCGACGTATCCGCCGTGTCCACCGGAAGCCAGATTTTGAACACCATCACCCAGGTGCTGGTGGGGCTCACCACGGGCACCACCGTGCTGCTGGGCCAGACTTTGGGGCAGGGGCGGTCCGACGAGGCGGGAACGGTCATCGGCAACAGCATCACCCTGTTCACCGTTCTGGCCGCCGCTCTCACTCTCTTCACCATGGGCGGGGCCAACTGGATCGCCCGGATCACCCAGGTCCCGCCAGAGGCATTCTCCCCTACAGTGGCCTACATCCGCATGTGCGGGGCGGGGCTGTGCTTCATCACGGCCTACAACGTCTTCGGCAGTATCTTCCGGGGCTGGGGGATTCCAAGACCCCTCTGCTCACCGTTTTCATCGCCTGTGTGGTCAACATTGCCGGCGACTTCATTCTGGTGGCCGTGGCGGGCCTGGGCGCCCTGGGGGCCGCCATTGCCACTGTGTGTGCTCAGGGGGTCAGTGTGATGGTCTCCCTTCTGGTGGTTCGCCGCCGGGGGCTCCCCTTTGCCCTTGCCCGCAAGGATATTACCCTCCGGGGCCGCCAGGTGGCCCGGATCCTGCGGCTGGGAAGCCCGGTGGCCCTCCAGAGCGGCCTGGTGTCCGTCTCCTTCCTGGTGGTCATGTCCATCATCAACTCCCTGGGGCTGGTCTACTCCGCCGGTATGGGCGTGGCGGAAAAGCTGTGCGGCTTCATTATGCTGGTGCCCTCCGCCTTCTCCCAATCGGTGACCACCTTCGTGGCTCAGAACGTGGGGGCAGGGCGGCTGGATCGGGCCCGGCGGGGGCTGTGGCAGGGCATTCTGGCCTCCCTGTGCTTCGGCGTGGTCATCGGATATCTGGCCTTCTTCCACGGGGATGTACTGGCGCGATTGTTCAACCGGGATCCGGAGATCGTGGCCGCGGCGTCGGACTATCTGAAAGCCTACGCCATCGACACCCTGCTGACCTCCTTTCTCTTCCCCTTCACCGGTTATTTCAGCGGCATGGGCAAGACCGGCTTTGTCATGCTCCAAGGACTGGCGGGGGCCTTCGGGATCCGCATCCCCCTGTCCTTCTGCATGAGCAAGCTCTCCCCGGTGTCTCTGTTTCGGGTGGGTCTTGCCACCCCCTGCTCCACGTTGGTACAGATCATTTTGTGCGCAGGATACTTTTTCCGGCTGCGCGCCAAGGACAAACAGGCTCAGAGTCGGCTTTCACCCCTTGCGGGGGAGGATGAGACATGATATACTGGCCAGGATCCTTTGAAAGGGTGTGGTCACTCTGAACCTCTGCGATATCAACGAGATCAAGCCGCTCCTTGCCCGCCACGGCTTTCATTTTTCCAAGTCCCTGGGCCAGAACTTCCTCATTGAGAGCTGGGTACCCCGGGACATTGCCGAAGCCTCGGGGGCGGGCGCCGGCACAGGCGTGCTGGAGATCGGCCCCGGCATCGGCCCCCTTACCACCGAGCTGGCCCGACGGGCGGACAGGGTGGCGGCGGTGGAGCTGGATCGGGATCTGCTCCCCATTCTGGCGGAGACCCTCGCCCCCTTTCCCAACGCGGCCGTCATTCCCGGCGACGTGATGAAGCTGGATCTGGCCGCTCTGGTATCGGAGCACTTCGGCGGCCTCACGCCCATGGTGTGCGCCAACCTGCCCTATAACATCACCACCCCCGTCCTCACCCTGCTGCTGGAGTGCGGGCTGTTTTCCGCCGTCACCGTGATGATCCAGAAGGAGGTGGCCCAGCGGATCTGCGCCGCCCCCGGCTCCAAGGACTACGGCGCCTTCACCCTTCTGTGTCAATACTACGCAAAAACGGAGCTCCTCTTCGACGTACCCAGGGAATGCTTCCTCCCCCAGCCCAAGGTGACCTCGGCGGTGGTGCGCCTTACCTGTCAGGAGCCTCCGGCCTGCGTACATGACCGGGCGCTCTTTTTCCGCCTGGTCCGCGCCGCCTTCAACCTGCGGCGCAAGACCCTTCTCAACGCCCTGAGCGCCGCGGGCCTCTCCCCGGACAAGGACGCCCTTGCCCGGGCGATGGCCCGGGCCGGCCTCCCCGCCGACGTCCGGGGCGAGCGGCTGAGCCTGGAGCAGTTTGCCCGACTGGCGGATGAGCTCAAAGCTCCGCTGTAAAGGGGGCGGATCACCCCATGCTTCACCTGCTGCTGGCCATCATCTATCTCGCCTTTGTCAGCCTGGGCCTGCCCGACTCTCTGCTGGGCGCCGCCTGGCCCTCCATGTATCAGTCCTTCGGTGTCCCCCTCTCCTGCTCCGGCGTCATCTTCTTCATCATCTCCCTGGGCACGGTGATCTCCAGCCTCCTGAGCGACCGCCTCACCAGACGGCTGGGCGCCGGCAGAGTGACCGCCCTGAGCACGGGGCTGACGGCCCTGGCCCTCTTCGGCTTTTCCGTCAGCGGCTCCTTCCCCGCCCTGTGTTTGTGGGCCGTCCCCTACGGCCTGGGGGCGGGGAGCGTGGACGCCGCCCTCAACAACTATGTGGCCCTCAACTACGCCAGCCGCCACATGAGCTGGCTCCACTGCATGTGGGGCCTGGGTGCCTCCCTGGGGCCCTATATCATGAGCCGCGCCCTCACCGGCGGGGCGGGATGGCCTGTGGGCTACCGGATCATCAGCATGATCCAGTTCGCCCTCACCGTCCTGCTCATCGTCACCCTTCCCCTGTGGGGGCTGGGGGCCCATTCTGCCGCCGGTCCCGGAGACCGCTCAGAAGAAAAAGCCCTCTCCCTGCCCCGGCTTCTGGGCATCCCCGGGGTGAAGGCGGTGATGGTGGCCTTCTTTTGCTACTGCGCCCTGGAGCAGACCGCCGGACTGTGGGCCGGCAGCTATCTGGTGCTGGAAAAGGGCATCCCGCCGGAGACCGCCGCCGCCTTCTCCGGTCTTTTCTATCTGGGCATCACCGCCGGCCGCATGCTCGGCGGCTTTTTGACCCTGAAGCTGGAGGACGGCCAGATGGTCCGGCTGGGCCAGGGCGTCATCGCCCTGGGGCTCGCCGCCATGCTGCTCCCCCTGGGCCAGGCCCCCTCCCTCCTGGGGCTTCTTCTCATCGGCCTGGGCTGCGCCCCCATCTACCCCAGCGTCATCCACGCCACCCCGGCGCGCTTCGGGGCTGACCGATCCCAGGCCATCATCGGAGTGCAGATGGCCTCCGCCTACATCGGCAACTGCCTCATGCCCCCTCTTTTCGGCCTGGTGGCCAACCGCCTCACCTCCGCCCTTCTCCCCCTCTACCTGCTGGCCATCCTGGCCCTTATGACCCTCGCCCACGAGACCCTGCTGAAGCGGACCGGGACATAGAAGCGCCTGTGACGCCCTCCCTTTCCCACGCACCGGACGGTCAGTTTTACTGACCGTCCGCCTTTTTTCTGGCCTTCCAATTGGGGCAGGTGTCGTCCGGCTGACGAAGCTTTGTCCTGGGATAGACGCAGTGGCCGCACCAGATCGCGTCAAACCGGTGGCTGACCCCCAGGACATAGTGCTGGTGGTAGTTGGCGCAGGTACCGCACACCGGCGGCTCCAGGCTTTTGAGCAAATTTATTGCCATTGTTTTCACCTCCGCAAATATTTTACTATCATTTAATAGTAATGTCAATACTATCATTCGGTAGTACTATATAATGATCACGAGGTGAATGATATGTATTTTCCACGACTGCTTGACCTACGCGAAGATAAAGATATGACACAAAAAGAAATTGCTGCACTTCTTGGCATTGACCAGCGAGTATACAGCACTTATGAAACCGGAAAGCGGGACATTCCCCTGTCCCATCTAATGGTCTTAGCTGATTTTTACGGCGTCTCTGTAGACTACATTCTGGGTCGGGAAGCAAATTAGGAAAGAGCCTGTGAGCATTGCTCACAGGCTCTTTCTGATCTGTTCCAAAGCGTTCTTTTCCAGCCGGGAGACCTGGGCCTGGGAGATGCCCACCTCGGCGGAGACCTCCATCTGGGTCTTGCCCTGAAAAAAGCGCAGGGCAAGGATCTTCTTCTCCCGCTCGGGGAGCTTGTCCACCGCGTCCTGGAGGGCAATGTGATCCAGCCACTTCTCATCGGTATTCTTGATGTCCCGCACCTGATCCATCACGGTCACCGCGTCCCCGTTGTCCGAGTAGACCGGCTCATAGAGGCTCACCGGGTCGGTGATGGCCTCCAGGGCGAAGACCACATCCTCCCGCCGCTCGTCCAGTATTTTGGCGATCTCCTCGATGGAGGGCTCCCGCTGGTGCTCCGCCATGAACTTCTCCTTGGCCTGCAGGACCTTGTAGGCCATGTCCCGCATGGAGCGGGACACCCGCATGGCGCTGTTGTCCCGGAGGTAGCGGCGGATCTCCCCCACGATCATGGGCACCCCGTAGGTGGAAAAGCGCACGTCCAGGTCGATGTTGAAGTTGTCGATGGCCTTGATGAGGCCAATGCACCCCACCTGGAACAGGTCGTCCACATTCTCTCCCCGACGGTCAAACTTCTGGATCACCGAGAGCACCAGCCGCAGGTTCCCGGCAATGAGCTTCTCCCGGGCGTCCATGTCTCCGGTCTTGGTGCGTCGAAGGAGCTCCATGGTCTCCTCGTTTTTCAACACCTTCAGCTTGGAGGTATTGACCCCGCAAATCTCCACTTTCCCCTGCATGAAGAAGACCCCCCGCCATGAAAATACTGCATTCAGTATCTCCGTGACAGGGGGTTTCATACCGGATGGGACCGGGGTTTATTTTTTATCGTGGGACGGTTTTCGATGGATTAAAACAAAGCCCTCAGCAGTGATGTCCGCCGTGGCGGCCCCGGCCTCTGCCGTGCCCGTGACCGTAGCCATAGCCGCCGTGGAAATGCGCGGCGCAGCCCACGGGGCAGTCGTGGTAGTGACCGGCCACAGCGCAGTCCTCAGGACAGCCGTGGTAATGGGCGGGATCTGTACAGCCCTCAAGCGCGCACCCCATACTGGGACAGAAGGTGGGGCCCGCCTGGGTCTCAGTCTCCCAGCACTGGTTGCTGTGGGGATGGGTGGGATCGGTACAGCCCACGTAGCAGCCGTGGTAGTGGGCGGGGTCGGTGCAGCCCGCGTAGCAGCCGTGGTAGTGGGCAGGGTCGGCACAGCCCGCGTAACAGTTGTGGTAGTGCTCCGCGACCGCGCAGTCGGCGGCACAGTGGTGGTAATGGGCCGGATCGGTACAGTCCGTCAGATAACAGCCCATGCTGCCCAGATAGGCCGGCTCCGCCGCAGCGAGAGTCTCCATCACAACGGCGGTCTCCACCACGGGAGCCGGCTGGACGGCTTCATAAGCGGCGGGAGCGCTCACCAGCGGCGCGGCGCACAGCATGGCCGCGAGAAGTCTCTTCACGAGAACTCATCCTTTCATTCCTATAATTGGTCTCATTATACAGGCGCCCCCATCGGTTTGTCAAGCCTCACTCCCCGGCGGCCAGGAGCTGCCGGGTGTATTCCTCCTTCGGGTGGTCGAAGACCTCCTCCACCGTCCCCTGCTCCACAATACGCCCCGACTTCATCACCAGTACCCGGTCACAAAGCTGATAGACCACGTTCAGGTCGTGGGAGATGAACAGATAACTCAGCTCCAGCTCGGCTCCCAGTCTCTTCAACAGCTTCAGGATCTGGGCCTGGATGGTCACATCCAGAGCGGATACCGGCTCGTCGGCCAGGATGAACCGGGGCCGCTGGAGCAGGGCCACGGCGATGCTCAGGCGCTGACGCTGACCGCCGGAGAGCTGGGCGGGCCTGGCTTTCAGACACTCCTGGGGCAGCTCCACCAGATCCAGCATCTCCCGTACCCGCCGTTTCCGCTCCCCGGCGTCATATTTCCCGTAAATGCGAAGGGGCTCTTCCAGGATCCACTCCACCGGATAGGCCGGGTTCAGGGAACTGTAGGGATCCTGAAAGATCATCTGGGGCCGCTTGGTATAGTGGATGACCTCCCCCTCCTCCGGCTTCACCATCCCCAGAATGGTCTTGGCCAGGGTGGACTTGCCTGTTCCCGACTCCCCCACCAGGCCCAGGATCTCCCCCCGGCGGATGTCAAAGCTCACGTCGTGGAGGATCTCCTTATATTCTCCTCTGCCTATGAGACTGCGGCTGCGATAACCGCACTTCACATGGCGCACGGAGAGCACCAGTTCTCCGCTCATGGCCGCCCCTCCTTCCTCCGCCGGGGAATGGCGGCAATGAGCCGTTTGGTATACTCCTCTTTGGGGTGGTGGAAGACCTCATCGCTGTCTCCGCTCTCCACGATATGTCCCCCCTGCATCACCGCCACCCGGGCGCAGAGCCCCCGCACCACGTTCAGGTCATGGGAGATGAAGAGCATGGACATGCACAACTCCCCGTTGAGCTTTTTGAGCAGCTTCAATATCTGGGCCTGGATGGTCACGTCCAGAGCCGTGGTGGGCTCGTCCAGCAGCAGCAGGCCGGGCCCCGACACTATGGCCGCGGCGATCATGGCCCGTTGAAGCATTCCGCCGGAGAGCTCGTGAGGATACTTTTCATAGACCGCCTCCGGATCAGGGAGCTCCACCTGAGCCATGGCCTCCAGGGCCCTGGCACGGCGCTGTGCCCCGGACAGATCCGTGTGGATCAGAAGGGCCTCCTCCACCTGTCGGCCCACCCGCATCAGGGGGTCCATGGCGGACATGGGCTCCTGGAACACCACCCCGATCTTCCGGCCCTGGATCTCCCGAAGCCGGGCCCGGGGGGCGTGGAGGAGCTCCGTGCCGTCCAGAAGGATCTGTCCGGCATACTCACACTGCTTCCGGGGCAGCAGTCCCGCCACCGCCATGGCGGTCACCGACTTGCCTGAGCCCGACTCCCCTACCAGGCCCAGGATCTCCCCACCCCCGATGGAAAGGGACACCCCGTCTACCGCATAGCGGTCTCGGGTGTGAAATTTGACCCGCAGGTCACGGATCTCCAGCATCAGACCACCCCCTTGTCCCGGCTCTGCAGGCCGGCCCCTATGAGGCCCACGCCGAACACCAGCAAAATAATGGCCCCGCCCGCCCCCAGGGCATACCATGGGGCCACGGTGAGCATGCTCTGGGCCTCGGAGAGCATATAGCCCAGAGAGGCGTCCGGCGGCGTGACTCCGATGCTCAGATAGCTCATGGAGGCCTCAGCCAGCACCGCGTTGTTGAAGCCAATGGTGAGGGCGGGCAGCAGCACCGGGAGCGTGTTGGGCAGGATATGCACCCACAGGATCCGCCAGTGGCTCGCCCCCATGAGCTGAGCGCTTTTGACATAGTTGGCCTCCCGGAGGGAGGCAAAGGCCGTGCGGGCGATCCGGGCGTAGCCCGGGATAAAGGCCAGGCCCAGGGCCAGCACCACATTGTATTTCTTGCCGGGGCCCACGATACTGATGATCACCAGAGCCAGCAGAATGCTGGGAAAGGCGGTGAGGGCGTCGTTGAGCCGGGTGAGCACCCGATCCACCCAGCCGCCGAAGTAACCGGTCACGGCCCCCGCCGCCGTGCCGCACACCGCCCCCGCGGCCACCGTGGCCAGCGCGATGGACAGGGTGTTCCCCGCCCCCTGGAGCACCCGGCTGAAAATGTCCCGGCCAAAGCCGTCGGTGCCCAGCAGATGCTCCAGCGAGGGGGCGTCAAACTTGGGCCCCGTAGCCATGGCGGCAGGGTCGTAGGGCGTCCGGAAAAAGCCCGCCAGGATGACAAGCACCATGAAGCCCGTGAGCAAAAGCCCGGCGGTGAGGCAGCCGTTCCTTCTCTTCATTCTCCGTCACCTCCCAGCCGCAGGCGGGGGTCGATCCGCTGCTGGATGAGATCGGCCAGCGTCCCGGAGAGTACCACCCAGAAGGCCAGAATGACCACGATGGCCTGAACCACCGGATAGTCCCGGTTGTAGATGGACGCCACCAGAAGCCGCCCCAGCCCGGGGATGGCGAAGACCTGCTCCACCACCACCCCGGAGGCCAGGATCTCCGCCAGAGTCTGGGCCAGGAAGGCCACCACCGGGACGATGGAATTTTTCAGCACATGCCGCCGCAGGACGGCGGAGCGGTCATTGCCCCGGGAGATGGCGGTGCGGACATAGTCCTTCCCCATCTCCTCCCCCACTGTGCCGCGCAGCATCCGCACCGTCATGGCGATCCGGGGAATGGCGATGGCCACCGCGGCGAAAAAGAGGTAGCGCAGACTGCCCCACAGATCCTCTCCCAGGCCGGGAAAGCTCCCCGCCGTAAACCACTTCAGCGCCACGCCGAAGATCCAGGACAGGAGCATACCGGTAAAGAAGGCGGGTACCGCCATACACAGCTGATTGAAGGCGGTGCGCAGCCCCTCCCATCTGCCGCCGCTCCGTCCCGCGGTGAGCAGACCCAGAGGGATGGACACCCCCACGATGAGCAGAAAGCTCACCCCGCTCAGGCACAGGGTCACCGCCACCTTGGGGGCGATCAGCTCCCACACCGGCTGTTTATATTGGTAGGACATCCCCAGGTCACCGGTAAAAAAGCCCCCCAGCCAGTCCAGATAACGGACCGGCAGGGGGCGATCAAGACCCATTTCCGCACGCAAAGCGGCCAGGCGCTCAGGGGTGGCCTGAGTGCCCAGCATAATTTCCGCCGGGTCTCCCGAGATGAGGTCAAAGGCCACAAAGGCCAGCAGGGAGACCAGCAGCATGGTGACCAAAAGGGTCAGGAGCCGCCTCGCCGCGTATTTCATATCCTTACTTCACCCAGCCCAAGGTGGACAGATCCAGAACATAGATGGGATAGAACTGAAGTCCCTCCAGTCCCTTGCGCACCGCCACCAGGTCGGCCAGATCCTGAATGTACACATTGACGGCGTTCTCGGTGAGGTTGCGCTCCAGCTCCTTGTAGAGCCGGGTCTGCTCAGCGTCGTCATAGGTGATCTGGGCCTGCCGGTAGAGGGCGTCATACTCCTCATTGACATAGTTGACGAAGTTCCGCTTGGCGGTGGACTCGAACCGGGACAGCAGGGCCCGGGCGGTCATGGTGGAGGCGTCCAGTCCCACCACAGTGGACTGGAACTGCCGGCCGGAGTACACGTCAGACAGCCAGGCGCCCCACTCGATAAGCTCCAGCTTGGCGTTGATCCCCACCGCCTTCAGCTGCTCGGCGATGACCTGGGCGGCGTCGATGTGGGGGGTATAGTTGGAGGGGACGGTGATGGTCATCTCAAACCCGTCGGGATAACCCGCCTCGGTCAGGAGGGCCTTGGCCTTGTCCACATTGTGGGTATAGTAGTTGGTGAGGCTGTCGTCAAAATACTTTCCAAAGGCGGGGTACATGCTGGAGCCGATGAGGCTTCCGTACCCATCGAAGGCCAGATCCAGGATCTGCTCCCGATCCACGGCATAGCACAGAGCCTGCCGCACCCGGAGGTCGTCAAAGGGCTCGGCCCCATTGTTGAGGTAGAGGGCCTGTACCAGGTTCATGGTGCCCTCGGCGATGTTGAAGTCCTCCCCCAGCTGGGCGGCCCGGTTGCTGGTCATATGGGCGCATAGATCCACCGCGCCGCTCTGGAGGCTCATAAGGATACTGTCGGGATTCTCCATGATCTTGAGGGTCACTCTGTCCAGCTTGGCGGGGGTGCCCCAGTAGTCCTCGAAGCGCTCCAGCACCACGTTGTCCTGGGCGGAGCGGGAGACATACCGGAAGGGCCCGGTGCCCACAGGGGCGGTGGCCTGATCGGCATAGTCCCTGGGCAGGATGGCGGCGGTCAGAGAGGAAAAAAACTCGTTGTCCGGCTCGGCGATGGTGATGGACACCGTGCCGTCGGCGTTGGCGGTGACGTCGGTGACGGCGGAAAATGCCTCCACCAGAGAGGAGCCGCCCTCGACGTCGGCACAGCGCCGGATGGACCAGACCACGTCCTCGGCGGTCACCGTCTGGCCGTTATGGAACCTCACCCCGTCACGCAGGGTGAAGGTATAGGTGGTTCTGTCATCGGAAACGGTGTAGTCAGAGGCCACCGCGCAAACCAGGTCGCCGTCGGGGGTGGGCTTGACCAGACCTTCGAACACGTTGAACATGATCTCCTTGGTCCCTGCCGCCACCGTCATGTGGGGGTCAAGGCTGTCGTCCAGATCCTGAGCAATGGCCACCGTGATCTCGTTGGGACGGACGGTGGGTCCCTGCTGGAGGGTCTCCTGGGGCGCCGGCGTCCGGGCGGCGTCGCCGCCGCAGCCGGCCAGTGCGAGGCCCATGGCCCCGGCCAGTAAAAGAGCTGTGATCCTGCGTGTTTTCATAGGGTGCTTCCTTTCATCACTGCTTCCCCCTCGGGAAGTCAATGTCGGGCGGATGACCTCCGCCCATCGGATTTTCGGCTCTGTTTTATTTTGTGAGGCCTGTCCCGAGCCGGCAGAGACCCGCCCCAAAGGAAATGCTCCGCGGGATGGCCTCCTGACTATGAGGTAGACCTCCCACCTGGCCGTATTTTACATCATATTTCTCCTCTTTGCAAGGGAAAACCCTCTTTTTTCAGCCCCGCGTCCCCCGGGAACGTACCCCCTTCCATCCCCGCCTCCATGACCTGTCGGCGGACGGCGCGCGCCTACATCATTTTTAATATTTCACGCTTGAGACGCTCTATGATGCGCTTTTCCAGCCGGGAGATGTAGGACTGGGAGATGCCCAGCAGGTCGGCCACCTCCTTCTGGGTGCGCTCCGGCGCCCCGTCCAGGCCAAAGCGCAGGGTGATGATCACCCGCTCCCGCTCCTCCAGCCGTGCCAGGGCCTGGGTCAGCAGCTGCCGATCCACGTCGGCCTCCAGGGGCTGCATCACCACGTCGGGGTCGGTCCCCATGATGTCGCTGAGCAGGAGCTCGTTGCCGTCCCAATCGGTGTTCAGCGGCTCGTCAAAGGAGACCTCCCCCCGCTGGTTGGCGGTCTTGCGCAGATGCATCAGGATCTCATTTTCAATACACCGGGAGGCATAGGTGGCCAACTTGATGTTCTTCTCCGCCTTGTAGGTGCTCACCGCCTTGATCAGCCCGATGGTACCGATGGAGATCAGATCCTCAATGTTGATGCCCGTATTTTCAAAGCGCTTGGCGATGTACACCACCAGCCGCAGGTTCCGCTCAATGAGCCTGGACTTGGCCTCCTCGTCCCCCTGGGCCAGCCGGGCGATGAGCGCCGCCTCCTCCTCCCGCTTCAACGGGGGCGGCAGCGTGTCGCTGCCGCCGATGTACATCACCTTTCCCGGCAGGGCGATCCCCCATCGGGCCAAAAGGGCCCACAGGGCGTTCCACGCCCTATACAGCCGTCGTCTCATTCCAAGCTCTCCTCCCTTTTATTTTCCCGGCCCTTGCTCCGGGCGGCCGTCCTTCCATTTTTACCCCATCCGCCTTTCCGTGCGGGGGCCCCGCCTCTCAGGCCCCGATCAGCGCGCTGTACCCACCCCCGTCGGACACCGGGGTGGGAGACAGAGCCACCAGGATGGGGCCGTAGTCCTCTCCCCCCACCCGGGCTCTGTCCACCCGCACCGCCAGCAGCAGTGCTCTGTCCACCCCCACCGCCCGGTAAGGCAGCAATCGCCAACGGCACGGGCTCCTCCGACGCCGCTCCAACGCGGAGACAGGATCTCTGAGCTCTCCCGGCTCCGGGCTCTCCCCGGTGGGAAACAACGCCCGCAGCCGCTCCCCCTCCGCCACCATCACAGGCCGCCCCGTGGCGGGGTCGGTGAGGGTATTGCCTGTATCCACCAGGGCGGTCAACCGGCACCGCCGTCCCCCCAGCTCCAGCTCGGCCCCGGCCAGCTCCCCACCTCCGTGGCGGACCGTCCGATGAAAGACCAGACTCAAAAACACATAGCACCCCGCCCAGCACAGCAGCACGGTGGGCAGATCCAGAGGTCTCCCCCCGTCCCAGAGAAGCTGGAGGGCCAGCACCCCGCCCCCAAAGGCGGCCGCCACTCCGAAAAACACCAGAAGCAGCCGAAGCAGCCGTCGGGAGCCTCCGTAGGCCACCAGGCCCATCCCCACCGCCGAGGCCAGCTTGCAGGCCGGATGGGTGAGAAAGCCCCCCCCCGGCAGCACCGCCAGCGCGGCGTACAGCCCGCCCAGCAGGGCGGCCAGTGCGAACCGCAGCCGCCGCAGACTCTCTCCCGTCAGCCTGGCCGCGCACAGCAGCAGCAGATAGTCTATGAGCATATTCAGGCCGAAGACCTGATCGATGTACACCACTTCCACGCCGCTCCCCCCTCTACCTGTCCATTATAGAGTTCCGGCGCCTCAAAAAAGGACGAAAGGGCCTGTCGCAAATTGATGTTTTGCGTCAGCCCCTTCTGAAACGCCCCCAAACTCCCCCCGCATTCTCCAACGCCTTGATTTTTCATAAATTTTTCTTGACTTGTCTGAAAGTTGGTGATAGAATACCAATACCTATGAAAAGGGCCCTATTTTTTTATGCTCGTTTTTACGGTGTGGCGAAGCATAAACCCTTTCCCTCTCCGAGGTCATAGGGAGGCAATCAAGTGCCGGTCCAACACCGCCTCGTCAGCCCCCCTCGGGGGCTTTTTCGGGCTGGACCGGACAATCGCCGGGACCGGCTCTTTTTTGTTGGTCCGGCAAGTAATAAGGAGGTGCCGAAAGATATGGCAAAAGCTGGCAACCGGGTGAAGATCACCCTGCGGTGCAACGACTGCAAGCAGCGCAACTACAACACCAAGAAAAACAAGAAGAACACACCCGACCGTCTGGAATTGAACAAGTACTGCCCCTTCTGCAAGAAGCATACGGTCCACACCGAGACCAAGTAATGAGCTCCCTCACCAATGAAAGCTCACAAGAAAGAAGGGTATTACCGAATGGCTGAAAACGACAAGCTGGAACTGCAGGTGGAGGCCTCCGCCCAGGAGCTGGAGACCACCCCCGAGACCCCCTCGAAAAAGGACAAGGCCGACAAGAAGGCCGATAAAAAGCCCGCCAAGAAGGCCAAGCCCGGTCTGTTTTCCCGCATCGCCCAGTGGTTCCGGGAGACCAAGGCCGAGCTGAAGAAAGTGCAGTGGCCCACATGGAAGCAGACGATGAACAACACGCTCATCGTCATCGCCTTCTGCATTGTGGTGGGTCTGTGCATCTTCCTCTTTGACAAGGTGGCCGAGGGCTTGTTCGTCGCCCTCAGAAACCTCTTCCACTAAGGAGCGCGCCATGGAAGAGGCGAAATGGTATGTTGTCCACACCTACTCGGGCTACGAAAACACCGTATGCGCCAGTATTGAGAAGGCTGTGGAGAACCGGGGCATGCACGACCTGATCCAGGAGGTCAACATCCCCATGGAGACCGTGACCGAGATCACGGACAACGGCCCCAAAACGGTGGAGCGCAAGGTCTTCCCCGGCTACGTGCTGGTGAAGATGGTGCTCACCGACGACACCTGGCATCTGGTACGCAACATCCGCGGCGCCACGGGCTTCGTTGGCTCGGGCAACAAGGCCATCCCCCTCACCGACTCCGAGATCGCCGCTTTGGGCGTGGAGAAGCACGAGGTGGTGGTGAGCTACGAGGTGGGTGACAGCGTAAAGATCACCGACGGCGCTCTGGAATCCTTCATCGGCACGGTGGAGGAAATCGACATGGATCACAGCAAGGTCCGTGTGGTGGTGTCCATGTTCGGCCGGGAGACCCCGGTGGAACTGGAGCTGGATCAGGTAGAGCCCATCGACAATTAAAGACCCAAAAGGCCCCATCCCTTTTGGGGGCCCCGCAGTGTCTGCGAAGCAGAGCTTGCGGGGAGAGCCGGCACAGCGAAACAAGTTTGCTCCCGCCCGGCGGGAAGCGAAGGATGCAACGCTTGTGCCGACGACGTGGGAGGGATTCCGCAACGGCGTCCCGTCCATACCACATTTCAAGTAGGAGGTGCTGTTTCAAATGGCACAGAAAATTACCGGTTACGTGAAACTGCAGATCCCCGCCGGCAAGGCGACCCCGGCCCCCCCTGTGGGCCCCGCCCTCGGCCAGCACGGCATCAACATTGCCGCCTTCACCAAGGAGTTCAACGAGCGCACCAAGAACGACGGCGGCCTTCTCATCCCCGTGGTCATCACCGTCTACGCTGACCGCTCCTTCTCCTTCATCACCAAGACCCCCCCTGCCGCCGTCCTCATCAAGAAGGCCTGCGGTCTGGACAAGGCCAGCGGCGTGCCCAACAAGGAGAAGGTCGCCACCATCAGCAAGGAAGACATCCGCAAGATCGCTGAGCAGAAGATGCCCGACCTCAACGCCGCCAGCATCGAGGCCGCTATGAGCATGATCGCCGGTACCGCCCGTTCCATGGGCGTCCTGGTGGGCGACTAAGGCGAGGAGGTACAGAGATATGTTTAGAGGTAAGAAGTATCAGAACGGCGCCAAGCTCATCGACAAGGCCGCCGCTTACGACGTGCAGGAGGCCATGGACCTGGTGGTCAAGGCCGCTCCCGCCAAGTTTGACGAGACCGTTGAGCTCCACGTGAAGCTGGGTGTTGACTCCCGTCACGCCGATCAGCAGGTCCGCGGCGCCATCGTCCTCCCCCACGGCACCGGCAAGACCCAGCGTGTGCTGGTCTTCGCCAAGGGTGACAAGGCCGACGCCGCCAAAGAGGCCGGCGCCGATTACGTGGGCGAGATGGACCTGGTGGAGAAGATCCAGAAGGAAAACTGGTTCGAGTTTGACGTAGTGGTCGCCAGCCCCGACATGATGGGTCTGGTGGGCCGTCTGGGTAAGGTCCTGGGCCCCAAGGGCCTGATGCCCTCCCCCAAGGCCGGCACCGTCACCATGGACGTGACCAAGGCCGTCAACGAGATCAAGGCCGGTAAAGTGGAGTACCGTCTGGACAAGACCAACATCATCCACTGCCCCATCGGCAAGGTCTCCTTCGGCACCGAGAAGCTCACCGAGAACCTGAACGCTCTCATGGGCGCCATCATCAAGGCCAAGCCCTCCGCCGCCAAGGGCCAGTACGTCCGCTCCTGTGTGGCCGCCTCCACCATGGGCCCCGGTGTGAAGATCAACGCCGCCAAGTTTGTGTAAGAAGCACGGAACAGCGGTCTGTCGGCGGGCTAACGACGGAGCGGAGCGAAATCGCAGAGGGGCCTGTCGCCCCGGCGGGATTTTGCAAAGTCGGAGGAGTTAGAACCGACGGCGTCCAGACCGCTGTGCAGCGTGACAGCCCCATCTTTCCCAAAAATATATTTCCCTGGGGGATTTTGCTTGACAAAATCCCCCAGGGGTGATATATTACCAAGCGTGTTCAGAGACAGCGGGGAGCCCTCGGGCTCTAACGACATCCGTCCCCCGCCGAGAATACAGCCTACAATAAGCTTTTATTGTGCTGTTTTCGTGCGAACACGAAGACGGCATTTTTTGTCGTCGCATTTCAATCAATCTGGAGGTGAAAAACCAATATGCCGAACGCAAAAGTCCTGAGTGAGAAGCAGGCCATCGTGGCCGGGCTCATTGAGACCCTCAAGTCCTCTGCCAGCGGCGTGCTGGTCAACTACGAGGGCATCACCGTGTCGGAAGATACGGCCCTTCGTAACGAGCTGCGCAAGGCCGGTGTGGACTACGCCGTGGTGAAGAACACCATGGTGCGCCGCGCCCTGGACGACGCCGGTCTGAGCGAGCTGGACGGCGTGCTTCACGGCACCACTTCCCTGGCCGTGTGCAAGGAGGATCCCATCGCCCCCATGCGCGTCATCAACAAGTTCGCCAAGAGCCTGGAAGGTGACCGTTTTGTGATCAAGGCCGGCTTCATGGACGGTAAGGTCCTGCCCCTGGAGGACATCTCCGCTCTGGCCGAGCTGCCCTCCAAGGAGGTGCTGCTGGGTCAGGTGCTGGGCATGATGCTCTCCCCCATCACCAGCCTGGCCATCGTCATCAAGGCCATCGCCGAGAAGGGCGGCATCCCCGCCGAGAAGGCCGAGGAGACCCCCGCCCCTGCTGCCGAAGAGGCTCCTGCCGCTGAGGCCGCCGCCCCTGCTGAGGAGGCTCCCGCCGCCGAGGCCGAGGCTCCCGCTGAGGAGGCCCCCGCCGCTGAGGCCGAGGCTCCTGCCGCTGAGTAAATCAACAAAAACAACATATCAAATTTAGGAGGTATACAATTATGGCTAGCGAGAAGATCACCGCTATGATCGAGGAAGTTAAGTCCCTGACCGTTCTGGAGCTCAATGACCTGGTGAAGGCCCTTGAGGAGGAGTTTGGCGTTTCCGCCGCCGCTATGGCCGCTCCCGCCGCCGGTGGGGCCGCTGCCGGCGCCGCCGCCGAGGAGAAGACCGAGTTTGACGTGGTTCTGGCCGGCTTTGACGCCGCCGCCAAGATCAAGGTCATCAAGGTGGTCCGTGAGATCACCGGCCTGGGTCTGGGCGAGGCCAAGGCTGTGGTCGAGGCTGCCCCCAAGGCTGTCAAGGAGGGCGTGAGCAAGGACGAGGCCGAGGAGCTGAAGAAGCAGCTCGAGGAGGCCGGCGCCAAGGTGGAGCTGAAGTAATCAGCCCCCTTCCCTGTCGCAGCTGAAAAACGGCTGGTGAGAAATCACCAGCCGTTTTTTTGTAACCTTTTTCTCCCTTTTTCGTATATACTGATAGAACCGGTTCGAAAGACGAGGTGAGGCCTTTGAATGAAGCAAAATGGATCCGTCGGCTCCAGACAGGGGATCGCTTTGCCCTCAACCAGGTGATGGAGTTCTATACATCCTACCTCTCTGCGGTGGTGTGGCACACCATGGGTCCTGCCGCCACCGTCCAGGACGTGGAGGAGGTTGTCTCCGACGCCTTCCTGGCCCTGTGGACCCACCGGGAAACCTTGAACACTGGGAAGCCTCTCAAGCCCTGGCTGGCAGCAGTGGCCCGGAACAAGGCTATCGACAGACTGCGTGCCTCCCCCCTCCCTCCCCTGCCGCTGGAGGCGGCAGAGGGGGCGGCGGGGCCCGGCCTCGATGAGGAGGTAGAGAAGCGGATATTCGCCGCTCAGCTCCGGTCGGCGGTGGAGACGCTGGAGCCGTCAGACAACACGCTGATCCTTCGCTTCTACTTCGAGGGCGACAGGCTCAGAGATATCGCCGCCGATCTGGGACTGTCTCCCTCGACAGCCAAGGTACGGCTTCACCGGGCCAGACAGAAGCTGAAACAGATCCTGATGAAAGGAGGGCCGGCGGATGGACCGAATAAGTGAGCTGTGGCAGGACGTGGGTGGACCGGGAAAGGCCCCCGGGGTCAGCGTTCGGGCCGTGAAAAACCGGGTCAACGCCGCACTGGACGCCGACCCGGGAGAAAGGAAGGTCTATATGAAACAGAAATTGCGTGTGGCGCTGGTGGCCGCGGCGGCGGCAGCCGCTGTCATGGGCAGCGCCCTTGCGGCCAGCGAGAACTGGAACGTCCTCTCCGCTTTCTTCCGGGGGGATGTCTCCCCCGCCCAGGAGTATGTAAACGGTACCGCTTACTCCATCAGCGATGAAAACTATACCTTCACTGTGGAAAGTTCGGTGGCGGACGAGAGCACCCTCTATGTGGTCGCCACGGTGAAGGCCCTGAACGAAAACGCCCGAGAGGCCCTTTTTGCCCCCTATTTCCACGATATGGACACCTTCAACTTCTATATCCCCGCCTGGGATGAGGAGCGGCAAACACGCAGAGAACAGGACGAGAAGCCCTCCGGCGCATACGGCGGCTTTGGCGGTGGGGAGGTGAGGCTCCAGAGTGAGGACACTCGGAGCTTCCAGCTCCACGCCCAACTGTTCGGCACCCCGGACAAGGTAGAGCTCTGGCTGGGGCAGATGGGCCGGGAATGCTCCCTGTCCATCCCCGTGACCCCCGCCCCCTCCCGGACTTTGGAACTGAACGCCACCGGTACGGGGTACCACGACGAGAGCGCCGCCCCCGGCTCCCTCACCATCCGGAAGATCCAGCTCTCCCCCTTCTCCCTCCGTATGGAGAACACGGAAAACGGCGGGCTGACATTCAAACCACGGTTCCTCTTCCGTATGGCCGACGGCTCTATCCGCACGCAAGCCCAGATGATGGAGTTTAGGGAGGGCTGGCTGGGCAGCATAGTCCACGGCTCCGACACCAACGACTATGTCCAGAAATACCGCTTTTATGAGGTTCAGGATCTGGACAGCATTGCCTCCATCCTTGTCTTTGGCATGGAGTACCCTCTGGACGGCTCAGAGCCCTTCCCCGCGGAATACGACCCCTCCCTGGAGCCCTTTACCCTCCCCCAGATGGAGAACTATCTTCTCCCTGTCCGGGCTCTCACCGAGACTTTGGGCGGTGTCTGCCATTGGGATCCAGTCACCGGGGATGTGACCTGTATCTACCGGGGTGTTGAGATCGTCCTACACCCCGGCGTGGACATCGCCATGGTGGACGGAAGGCCGGTCAAGATGGCCCTCACCCCGGAGGTGCAAAACGGCACTCTGGCTGCCGGTGGAAAACCTTTTTTTGACGCCTGGGGCGTGGACGGTTTTCTCACCCACACCCAGGGAGAAATGACCCCCGATCCGAACGATCCCGGCGCTTTTCTCATCGAGACCTTCCATCACGACTGGTACATTATCCCCTGATTTGCTTTTCCCGCCTGAGCATGATAGAATGAGGTCTATCCAAAATCGTTTCCCAGGAGGTTTTTTCCATGTCCTTTGTTTTACCGGAATATCACGCCCCCGATTTCACCCTTCCCCGATTTCGGGCCGCTCCCCAGGCCCGTTTTCTTCCCGCCCCCCGGGACACCGTGGCTCCGGAGGGATATCACGCCACCAGCATCTTCCCCGAGTATTTTCATGTGGACGGAGCCTGGCTTTTGGCGGAGGAGAGCCGCATGGACTGCGTGCCCGTTCTGGCCGAAGGGCGCATTCAGGTGGTGGAATTCCGCAATCTGAAGGCCGGAGATCTGGTGGCCGTCGGCCGTACGGAGGACGGCTCCGAGGGCATCTATGTCCACCCTGACGGCTTTTCCCGACCCGGAGCCGACACGGAGCTGTTTGGCTTCCGCCAGGGCAGAAGCCGGGAGACCGCCTACTCGGCAGATTACGACTTCCTCTACCAGCTCCTGCGCCACGAACGGCAGCACGGGCGTATCCTGTGGGTGCTTGGCCCCGCCTGTGCCTTTGACGCCGACGCCAGAGCCGCCTTTGCCGCCCTCATTCGCTCCGGCTATGTCCACGGGCTGATGGCGGGCAACGCCCTGGCCACCCACGACCTGGAGGCCGGGTATCTCCACACCGCCCTGGGCCAGGACATCTACACCCAGGAGAGCCGGCCAAACGGCCACTACCACCACATCGACACCATCAACGCCGTCCGGTCGGCCGGCTCCATTCCCGCCTTCATTGAAAGCGGCGCGGTGAAAGACGGCATCATCTACGAGTGCGTGAAGAAGGGCGTCCCTTTTGTGCTGGCGGGCTCCATCCGGGACGACGGCCCGCTGCCGGAGGTCTACGCCGACGTCTACGCCGCCCAGGACGCCATGCGCGCCCAGGTGCGGCAGGCCACCACCGTCATCTGCATGGCCTCCGCCCTCCACACCATCGCCACCGGGAACATGGCCCCCTCCTACCGGGTGGCGGAGGGGGTGGTGCGGCCCCTCTACTTCTACTCGGTGGACGTTTCCGAGTTTGCCGTCAACAAGCTCCGGGATCGGGGCAGCCTGGCGGTGAAGACCATCGTCACCAATGTCCAGGACTTTGTGGTCCATGTGAGCAAGGGCACAGGCGCCCAGTAAAAAACGGCGTGAAAAAAGGGGCGGCCCCCAGGGCCGCCCCTTCCCTTTTCCCTTTATTGCTTTCCGGTGATGGCCCGGAGGATCACATGGAAGCCGTCCTTCAAAAAGGTCTCCTTGTCCTTGCCTGTCTGGGCAGCCACAAGCTCCCCGGCATGGTCGGCCATATGGATCATTCCGGACACGCTGGCCCAGAACAGGAGCACCAGCTCCATCTGATCCTCCTCCCCGGTCACCGCTCCGGCGGATCTGCCGCGCTCCAGGAAGGCGGCCAGCTCCTTACAGAACTCCTGAACGGCCCGGCGTACATCCTGGTCTCCCTTGCCCTCTCCCGCTCCGGCAGCGCCTATTACCGCCTCATAGGCGGCGGGATTTTCCATGTAAAAGCCAAGGATGGCCTGGCAGACCGCGTCATAGGCCCCGTACCAGTCCTCATTGCTCTCAATGGCCTGGTGGACCCGCTTTTTCAGCATGGCAAGCCCGTTGAGGAGAATGGCTCCCACGATCTCCTCCTTGCTCTGGAAATAGACATAGAGGGTGGCCTTGCTGTACTCAGCCTCCCTGGCGATGTCGTCCATGGTAGTGCCCTCTGTTCCTTTTTCGGCAAACAACCGCTCCGCCGCGGCCAAAATGGACCCTCGATGATACTCCGCCAGCGCCTGACGCTTTCCCATTTCCACCACTCCTTTCTGTCAAAGCTATTTCTTTCACAAGAAAAATAATAGCACAGATCTTTTCCCCTTGCAACCTCAAATTCCCAGCAATCCATTGGCGATCTGAAAATAGATCAGCAGAGACAGGGCGTCTACAATGGTGGTGATAAAGGGGCTGGCCATCACCGCCGGATCGAAGCCCAGCTTTTTCGCCAGCATGGGCAGACAGCAGCCCACCAGCTTGGCGCAGATCACCGTAAAGGCCAGCGTCAGACACACCACCAGGGCCACCCCCGTGGTCACATTGGGGTTGCCCAGCAGCATGATGTCGATGAATTGGATCTTCGCGAAGTTCACCACGCCCAAGGTGGCCGCGCACAAAAGGGCCACCCGCAGCTCCTTCCACAGCACCTTGGGCAGATCGGCAAATTCCAGATCGCCGATGGAGATGGCCCGGATCACGGTGACTGAGGCCTGCGATCCCGTATTGCCGCCGGTATCCATCAGCATGGGGATAAAGGCGGTAAGGGCCACCCAGCGGGCCAGGGCGGACTCAAAGGAGGCGATAATGAAGCCTGTAAAGGCGGCCGAGATCATCAGCAACATGAGCCACGGGATACGGGCCTTCCAGATCTCAAAGGGCGTCATTTTCAGATAGGGCTTATCCGTGGGGGTGATGGCCGCCATCTTCTCAATGTCCTCGGTGGCCTCCTCCTCCATGACGTCCATCACGTCGTCCACCGTGACAACGCCCACCAGCCGCCCCTCCTGATCCACCACGGGCAGGGAGATAAAGTCATAGCGCATGATGCGCTGAACGGCCTCCTCCTGATCCTCGGTGGTGTAGGCCACGATCACGTCGTCGGACATGACCTCCTCCACCAGCTGATCGTCCCGGGCCACCAGCAGCTCCCGCAGGGTGATGACCCCCTCCAGGATCCGGCGGCTTCCTGTGACATAACAGGTGTAGATGGACTCACTGTCCTCACAGCGCGCCCGGATCCGGGCGATGGCCTGCGCCACCGTCATGGACTTTTTCAGATCGGTGACCTCGGCGGTCATAATGGAGCCCACCGAATTTTCCGGATAGTTCAGAAACTGATTGATCACCTTCCGGGTGCTGGGGCTGGCGTTTTTCAGCACCCGGGTCACCACGTTGGCGGGCAGTTCCTCCAGCATGTCCACCACATCGTCCACATAGAGCTCCTCCACCAGCTCGGTGATCTCCCGGTCGGTGATAGAGGCGATGATGGTCTGCTGCTTCTCCGGCTCCAAGTTGGTGAAGATATCGGAGGCCACCTCCTTGGGCAGCATCCGAAACAGCACCACAGTCCGCTCAGGGCTCAGTTCCGCCATAAATTCCGCCACGTCGACCTCATTGGCCTCCGTGAGGGCGGTCTTCAGATCCCGGAGCTTTTTGTCCCCAAGCAACTCATTCCATTGCCTGAGCTGCTCCTCCCGCTCCATATTCTCCATGGTCCCACCTCCCCTCCTGTGTCCGTCGGAGGGATATAAGGGGGCTCATATCACGCTCCGCTGTTCAATTCCTTCTGCCCCTGCTCCATCCGTTTCATCTTCCGCAAAAAGCCGGTGGACAAGGGAATGGCCAGCAGGAAGGTGCAGAGATCGGCTATAGGCTGCGCCGTGATCACCCCGTCAAACTGCCATATCCGGGGCAGGATCAGGATCAGGGGGATAAAAAACAGTCCCTGGCGGGTCATGGCCAGCGCCGAGGCTCTGGCATTCTCCCCCACGGTCTGAAGCATCATATTGTTGATGATGATATAGGACGCCAAGGGCAGCGTGAGCATATAGCACCGAAGGGCCTTGGCCCCCAGGGCCACCACCTCCGGATCCCCCGGCTGGAACCATGTGACAATGGCCGTGGCAAAGGTCATGACCAGGGCGGCGATGGCCACCAGGCCCACAACGCCGACCTTGATACAAAACCAATAGCCCCTGCGCACCCGGTCATAGAGCCCCGCGCCGTAGTTGAAGCCGCACACCGGCTGAAAGCCCTGACCAAAGCCGATAAGGGCCGAACCGGAAAACATGCCCACCTTGCTGACAATGCCCATGGCGGCAATGGCGGCGTCCCCAAAGGGCTTGGCCGCCCAGTTGAGGAGGATGGAGGCCACCGAGGCCAGCCCTTGCCGGTAGAAGGAGGGCAGGCCGCCCCGCAGGATCACGCCCAGCCCTCCGCCCCGAAGCTTGAAACGGCTCCAGCGTACGGAAAGCGTCCCGCTGCGGCCACAGCTGACCAGCAGGATCAGAAAGCTCACCAGCTGGCTGATGATGGTGGCCTGGGCCGCGCCCCCCACTCCCTGATCCAGGACGAAAATGAAGATGGGATCCAGCACCATATTCAGAATACCGCCGGTGGTAATGCCCACCATGGCGTAGGTGGCGCTGCCCTCAAAGCGCAGCAGGTTATTGAGCACGATGGAGCCGATCATCCAGGGGGCCCCGATGAGGATATAGCTGGCGTAGTCCCGGGCGTAGGGCAGGATGGTGTCCGTTGCCCCCAAAAGGCCCACCAGCGGCTCCAGGAACAAAAGGCCCAGTACCGTCACCACCACGCCGGACAGCACACCGGAAAAGAAGCCGGTGGCCGCCACCGTCTCCGCCTCCTCCTGACACTTCTGGCCCAGAAGCCGGGAGATATAGTTCCCTGTCCCGTTTCCAAAGGTAAAGCCGATGGCCTGGATGATGGCCATGAGGGAGAACACCACCCCCACCGCCCCCTGGGCGCTGGTGCCCAGATTGCCCACAAAGTAGGTGTCCGCCATGTTGTAAATAGAGGTGATGAGCATGGAGATAATGGTGGGCACCGCCAGCCGTCCCACCAGGCCCGGAATGGGTGCGGTGGTAAGCCATTGATGTTTTTCTTCCGGATTCGTGAATTTCGGCATCTGTGTTATTCCTTCTCTCATCTTTAGCATATTTTTATCAGTATACCATCATTTCCCCCGCAATGCAAACCTCTCGGCCTCCATCCTTCCCTTTTTTCTCAAAATATGCTAAGATGATAAAAACAGGTTCCCTGAGGTGACAAATGATGATAAAACTATACGAAGCCGACCCCTATCTGACCCTTTTTTCCGCTCAGGTAGTCTCCTGTAACCAGGGAAAAAAGGGTTATGACGTCATCCTGGATCAGACCGCCTTCTATCCGGAGGGGGGCGGCCAGCCTTACGACACCGGCCTTCTGGGCGGAGCCCGTGTACTGGAGGTCCATGAACGGGAGGGGCAGGTGGTCCACACCTGCGACGGCCCTCTGGAGCCCGGGAGCCGGGTGGAGGGCTCCATCGACTGGCCCCGTCGCTTCGACCTGATGCAGCATCACTCCGGAGAGCACATCGTCTCCGGCATCGCCCACGCCAAGTGGGGCTGCGACAATGTGGGCTTCCATATGGGCGCCGACGTGATCACCATCGACCTGAACATACTTCTGGACGAGGGGCAGCTCCGGGAGCTGGAGGAGGCGACCAACCGCTATATCTGGCGGGACGCCCCGGTGGAGATCACCTACCCCTCCTCCGATGAGCTGGAAAAGCTGAACTATCGGAGTAAAAAGGCCCTCACCGGCCGGGTACGCATCGTCTCCTTCCCCGGGGCCGACACCTGCGCCTGCTGCGGCACCCACATCTCCTCCGCCGGACAGATCGGGCTGGTCAAGCTCCTCTCGGCACAGAAATTCCGGGAGGGTGTGCGCATCGAGCTCATATGCGGAGGCAGGGCCCTGAGGTACATGGACGCCCTCCTCACGCAAAACCGCCGCATCATGAACCTCCTCTCCGCCAAGCCCTTTGAGACCGACCGGGCGGTGGAGCGGCTCCTGGAGGAGAACAACGCCCTGAAGCTGCGCATCCAGCAGATGGAAGCCCGCCGCTTTTCCGACCTGGCCCGGGAGCATGCCGGCGACGGCGACCTGCTTCTCTTTGAGGAGGGCCTCTCCCCCGACGGCCTGCGCCGGCTGTGCGACGTCATATCCCAGCAGCGCCAAGGTCTGTGCGCCTGCTTCTCCGGCACGGAGGGCGAGGGCTATAAATACGCCCTGGCCCGGCGTGGAGGCGACCTGCGCACCCTGAGCAAGACCATGAACGAGGCCCTTCACGGCCGGGGCGGCGGCAAGCCCGACTTCGTCCAGGGCTCGGTGCAGGCCACCCGGTCGGAGATCCAGGCCTTTTTTTCCAAAGATCCCCATATTCTCTCCAACTGAACCAGCCGGGGAAGGGTCGCCCAAAACAGGGCGGCCCTTCCTATTTTTCATTGACTGTCAGGGGCTGCGATGATATAATAGACTGAATTTTTATGAGATGGGAGGGCTTGCTCTATGTGGCTGTCCGACGGCTGGAAGGATTATGAGCTCATCGACTGCGGCAGTGGGGAAAAACTGGAGCGCTGGGGAAAGTATCTTTTGGTACGCCCCGATCCCCAGGCCATCTGGCAGACTCCCCGCACCGATCCCCGCTGGCAGAAGCCTCACGGCCGGTATGCCCGCTCGGCCACCGGCGGCGGGCAGTGGGCAAAAAAGGATGTGCCCGAACGGTGGACGGTGGATTATAAGGACCTCACCTTTAACATCAAGCCCATGAATTTCAAGCACACCGGTCTTTTCCCCGAGCAGGGAGCCAACTGGGACTTCTGTATGGACGCCATCCGCAAGGCGGGCCGGAGCGTCTCCGTGCTCAACCTCTTCGCCTATACCGGCGCCGCCACCGTGGCCTGCGCCGCGGCGGGGGCCAGCGTGTGTCATGTGGACGCCGCCAGGGGCATGGTGGCCTGGGCCAAGGAAAACGCCCAGTCCTCCGGGGTGGCGGAGAAGCCCATCCGCTGGATCGTGGATGACTGCGCTAAATTTGCCCAGCGGGAGATCCGCCGGGGCCACACCTATGACGGCATCATTATGGATCCCCCCTCCTACGGCCGCGGCCCCTCCGGAGAGATCTGGAAGCTGGAGGAGAACCTGTGGCCCTTTGTGGAGCTGGTGGCCCAACTGCTCTCTGACGCGCCCCTCTTCTTCCTCATCAACACCTACACCACCGGCCTGGCCCCCTCGGTACTGACCTATATCCTGGAGACCCTGGTCACCAAGCGGTTCGGCGGCCACACTGAGAGCCAGGAGCTGAGCCTTCCCGTGACCAGCTCCGGCCTCTTCCTCCCCTGTGGGGCCACAGGGCGGTGGATGGCAGAATAAAAGGAGCCTTTTATGGAAAATCCCATCCTCAAAACCGAATCCCTCACCTTCTCCTACCCCGCTGAGGAGGGCTCCAAGCTGGTGCTGGAGGGCGTGGATCTGGAGATTCAGGCAGGCTCCTTTGTGGCCATCCTGGGCCACAACGGTTCGGGAAAATCCACTCTGGCCAAGCATATGAACGCCATTCTCCTCCCCTCCGGGGGCAAGGTCTATGTGGCGGGTATGGACACTACCGACGAGGAAAAGCTGCTGGCCATCCGCCGCACGGTGGGCATGGTCTTCCAGAACCCGGACAATCAGATCGTGGCCAACGTGGTGGAGGAGGACTGCGCCTTCGGCCCCGAGAATCTGGGGGTACCCTCTGACGAAATCCGCAAGCTGGTGGACGACTCCCTGCGGGTGGTGGGGATGTACGACTACCGCCGGCATGCCCCCCACCTCCTCTCCGGCGGGCAGAAGCAGCGCATCGCCATTGCCGGTGTGCTGGCCATGAAGCCCCGGTGCGTGGTGCTGGACGAGCCCACCGCCATGCTGGATCCCATCGGCCGCCGGGAAGTGCTGGAGACCGTCAAGGCCCTCAATGAGAGCCAGGGGGTCACCGTGGTACTCATCACACACCACATGGACGAGGCCGCCCAGGCCGGACGGCTCATTGTCATGTCGGAGGGGAAGGTCATCTCCGACGGGCCTCCCCGGCAGGTCTTCCAACAGGTGGAGCTGCTCCGATCCGTGGGCCTCGCCGTGCCCGAGACGGTAGAGCTGCTGTATGAACTGAATCAGGAGGGCTTCTCCCTCCCTCTGGACGCCCTCTCCGACGAGGCGTGCGCCCAAACGCTCTATCAACTTCTCAGTAAGGACTGACGCTGTTTTGACTTCTCCCATTATCCAAACCGAAAAGCTCTGCCACACCTATTCCGCCGGGACGCCCTTTGAGCACCGGGCGCTGATCGATGTGGATTTTCGCGCCTATCCGGGAGAGCTGCTGGGGATCATCGGCCACACCGGCTCGGGAAAATCCACCCTCATCCAGCACCTCAACGGCCTTCTGAAGCCCACCTCCGGCAGGGTGCTGGTGGAGGACAGGGACATCTGGGAGAGCAAAGCCGCCACCCGGCAGGCCCGGTTTCGGGTGGGACTGGTGTTCCAGTATCCGGAATACCAGCTCTTTGAAGAGACCGTCTACAAGGATATCTCCTTTGGCCCCCGGAACATGGGCCTGGATGAAAAGGAGATCGACCGCCGGGTGCGGCAGGCCGCCGCTTTTGTGGGGCTGCCCGACAAGGTGCTGGATCAGTCCCCCTTCGAGCTCTCCGGCGGTCAGAAGCGTCGGGTGGCCATCGCCGGAGTCATTGCCATGGAGCCCGCCGTCCTCATTCTGGACGAGCCCACCGCCGGACTGGATCCCATCGGGGTGGCGCAGATCATGGACAATATCCGAGACTACCACGCAGCCAAAAACGCCGCCATCATCGTCATCTCCCACTCCATGGAGGAAATGGCCCGCCGGGTGGATCGTCTGGTGGTGGTCAACGACGGCCGCATCCCTCTGGACGGCTCCCCCCGGGAGGTCTTTGCCCACAGGGCGGAGCTGGAGGCCATGGGCCTGGGCGTTCCCCGGATGACCCGTGTGTTCCAGCGTCTGAAGGCCCTGGGCGCCGACGTGGACTCCTCTGTCTATACCGTGGAGCAGGCCAAAGAAGCCTTTCTGTCCGCGTTCAGAAGAAAGGGGGCAATGTAATGGCCCTCAAGGATATTACCCTGGGACAGTACTTCCCCGGCGATACCCTCCTCCACCGGCTGGATCCCCGCACAAAGATCCTGCTGGCAGTCTTCTACATCGTAGCCCTCTTTATGGCAAGGAATGCCCTGGGCTATGCCTTGCTGGCGCTGAGCCTCATCGTCGCCATCCTCATCTCCCGTGTGGGCTTTCAGGCGGTGTTCCGCGGGATGAAGCCGGTGTTCTTCATTGTGGTCTTCACCGCCGTACTCAACCTGGTCTATACCCCCGGCGCCGGAGAGCCCCTGGTGGCTTTCTGGATCGTCAGGATCTACTGGGAGGGCGTCCGTACCGCCTTCTTCATGGTGCTGCGCATCATGCTCCTGATCACCTGCACCTTCCTTTTGACCTATACCACCTCCCCCATTCTCCTCACCGACGCCCTGGAGACTCTGCTGGGGCCCCTGAAAAGGCTCCGCATACCCGTCCATGAGCTGGCCATGATGATGTCCATCGCCCTGCGGTTCATCCCCACCCTGATCGAGGAGACCGACAAGATCATGTCCGCCCAAAAGGCCCGGGGGGCCGACTTTGAATCGGGCAACCTCCTCCAGCGGGCCAAGGCCCTCATCCCCCTGCTCGTCCCTTTGTTTATCTCCGCCTTCCGCCGGGCCGACGAGCTGGCTGTGGCCATGGAGTGCCGGTGCTATCACGGCGGAGAGGGCCGCACCCGGATGCGTCAGCTCAGGTATGTGGGGCGGGACTACGCCGCCCTGGTCCTCGGCCTCGGTCTGTGTATCGCGGTGTGGGCGCTCAACCGGCTGGGCGTGTTCTGAGCCCTCAGGTCATGACCCCTTCCCCCTTCTTTAACCAAATCTTAAGATAAGGTTCAACATTTATGAGAAATATCGCGTTAAAATTGATGTATGTGGGCACCGCCTACCACGGCTGGCAGATCCAGAACAACGCCGTCACCGTGGAAGAGGTGCTGGAAAAAGCCCTGGAAAAGGTGGTGGGCCACAAGGTCAAGTGCACCGGTGCGGGCCGCACCGACGCCGGCGTCCACGCCAAGGTCTACATCGCCAATTTCCGCACCTCCTCCACCATCCCCTGCGACCGGCTGCCCCTGGCGGTGAATACCCGCCTGCCCAAGGACATCGTGGTCACCCAGGCCCTGGAGGTCTCGGAGGGCTTCAACGCCATCTCCTCCTGTGTGAAAAAGGAATACACCTACCGCATCTACAACGCCCGGCTCCCCCACGCCTTTGAAGTGGACAGGGCCTGGTTTTACCCCTATAAAGAATTGGACGAGACCGTGATGCAGCAGGCCGCCGACTGCTTCGTGGGCACCCACGACTTCGCTGCGGTGCGCAGCGTGGGCACCGACGTGCGATCCACCGTACGCACCGTCTACTGGTTTGACGTGGAGCGGCAGGGACGTATCCTGAGCTGCCGGGTGTGCGCCAACGGCTTTCTCTACAATATGGTCCGGGCCATGGTGGGCACCATCGTCTATGCCGCCGAGGGGAAATTTCCCCCCCAGGAGGTCACCGATATCTTAGCGGGCAGGTGCCGTACCGACGCGGGCCCCACCGCCCCCCCAGGGGGACTTTACATGACCCGGCTGTGGTATGATGAGCCTGGTCTGAACGAGGGGGCGCTGGAATAGAATGGACAAGGATCCCGCCAAGAAAAAGAACCCCCTCTTCCGCCTTCTGGCCTTTTTACTTACCGCTGCCCTCCTGTTGGGGGCCGTGTTTCTCATCGCCAACTGGCAGAAGCTGAACTTTGACTTCATCCGCCGCTACTTCACCTACCGCGCCCTGGAGCGAAACGCCAGCGGTCAGGTGGAGTCCTTCTCCTATAACGGCGGCGCCTCCAGCGCCTTCGCCCAGTTGGGCGACGATCTTCTGGTTTGCTCCGGCAGCGGCGTGTGGCTCTATTCCACAACCGGCGGCCTGTTCATCGAGGAATCCTGCGCCCTGGCCCATCCGGTGGTGACCGCGGTGGGGACCACCGGCCTTGTCTACGACGCCGGAGGCAGCGAGCTCTATGTCTATCGGGATCGGGAGCGGGTGTTCACCCTCTCCACCGAGGCCAACCGCTCCATCCTCTCCGCCAGCCTCTCCCGCCAGGGCCTTCTCACCGTGGTGACCCAGGCCAGCGGACTGAAGGGTTCTGTGACGGTATATGACGCCTCCTTTCAGCCCCGTTGGGGGGTAAATCTCTCCTCCCGGTTTATCACCGACGCCATCCTCTCCCCCGACGGCTCCACGCTGGCCCTGGCCACCGCGGGCCAGACCGGGGGACTTTACGACAGCCAGATCGCCTTCTACTCCGCCGAGCGTGCCAACGCCGACGGCCCAACCCCCGATGCGGTGTGTTCTCTGGGCAACAACACCGTTCTGGCCCTGGACTGGACGGAGAGCACCCTGCGTGTTCTGGAAGAGGACGCCCTGGCCCTGGTGGATCGCAGCGGGACCCTCATCGCTTCCTACTCCTACGCCGGCCAATATCTCAAGGGCTATTCCCTCTCCGGCAACGCTTTCAGCTCCCTGCTGCTGGGCCGGTACCGGGCGGGGACCGGCGCCCAGCTGGTGACGGTGGACGACAAGGGGCAGGAGCTCTCCTCCCTCCCCCTCACCGATCAGGTCATCTCTCTGTCCTCCGCCGGACGGTATCTCTCCCTGCTCACCCCCGACGGCCTGTCCATCTATACCCAGACCCTGGAGCCCTATCACCACATGACCGCCACCCAGGGCGTACGCAAACTTCTTCAGCGGGAGGACGGCTCCGTGTTCCTCATCTCCGCCGAGACCGCCCGCCTCTATCTCCCGGATTAAAGAAAGGTTGGTATTATGCCTATCGTTTTGGACATTCTTGTCATAGCGATCCTTATTCTCTTCGCTGTGCTGGGCGCTCATCGGGGCTTTGTCCTCACCCTGTGCTCCCTGGTGGCGGTCATCGTAGCCCTGGTCGGGGCCACAATGGTCTCCGACGCGCTGGCTCCCAAGGTGGCTCAGGCCCTCCAGCCCCGCATCGAGCGATCCATTCAGGAGAGTCTGGAGGAAAAGGCCCTGGAGGTCAGCTCCCAGGAGGGGCTGGACGCGGTCGACGCCCTGGCCGCCCTGCGGGAAAAGGGCGGGCTCTATGAATGGGCCGCCGACAGCCTGGAGGAGGCGCTGAACAACGTGCCGGGCACCGACGCCATCGCCCACCAGGCGGCTGTGGCCGCCACTGCCGTGGCCGAACAGCTGGCCCGGGGCGTCCTTTTCACCCTGGCCTTCCTGCTGATGCTCATCATCTGGTTCTTTGTGAGCCACGCTCTGGATCTGGTGGCCAGGCTTCCCGGTCTCAGCGCCCTCAACAACGCTTTGGGCGGCCTGCTGGGTTTTGTAAAGGGCCTGCTCATCGTCTGGCTCCTCAGCTGGATCCTGGGCCCCCTCACCGGCGTTCTCTCCCCCGAGCTCATCGCCCAGACCCACCTGCTCCTCTTCCTCTCCCAGCACGGCCCCCTGGAGCTTCTCAAGCTGGGCACCTCCCTTGCCGCCTGACAGGAGAGGCCTGAATCCACAAAGGTGGTGTAACCAATGAACCTTCCCAATGCCCTGTCCCTGCTCCGGCTTTGCCTGGTGCCGGTGTTCGCCTGGGTCTACTTTCTCCCCCAGCCCGACGCCCACCTGTGGGCCGCTCTGGTCTATGCCGCCGCCTTTGCCACCGAC
Source organism: uncultured Pseudoflavonifractor sp. (assembly GCA_947651395.1). Classification (GTDB taxonomy): domain Bacteria; phylum Bacillota; class Clostridia; order Oscillospirales; family Oscillospiraceae; genus Vermiculatibacterium. Next base: position 60,823 of record CANSYW010000010.1, read on the forward strand.
GTCGCCGACGGCTATATCGCCCGACGCTTCAGCCTGATCACCAAGCTGGGCCGCATTCTGGACCCCCTGGCCGACAAGCTTATGACCTTTACGGTCATTACCTGTATCGCCGCAGACGGTATTCTCCCCTTCTGGGCGGTGGCGGTCTTCTTCTGCAAGGAGGCCGCCATGGGGCTGGGCGGACTCTATCTCTACCGTCAGATCAGGGATATGCCCCCCTCCAACTGGCTTGGAAAGTCCTCCACCGGCGTCTTCTTTGTGGTGCTGGCCCTTCTGGTGCTCTTCCCCGTCCCGCGCCCCTGGGCCGTCGGGCTCATCACGCTGGCCCTGGCCCTGGCGATCGCCGCGCTGCTGCGCTATGCCGCCCAATGCTTCCAGCTGGTCAGGAAATGACAGCTCTTTCAAATTAGGGTGCGAACTACCAGGGAAAAATCCCTGTTTCTTCATACCCAGTTCATAATTTCGACGTAGAATAACTTGCTCAGGGGGCCGGCCCTTCAAACGCCGCCCCCGGCCCACCGGAAGAAAAACCTCCGGCCTAAAGGAGTTGACCGAACATGCAGCCTACACTTTGCTCCAAATGCCAAAAAAATGTGGCCGTCGTCTTTGTCCAGCGCATGGAAAACGGAGAGACCAAAACGGAAGGCCTCTGTCTCAACTGCGCCCGGGAGCTGGGCATCAAGCCTGTGGACGACATGATCCAGAAGATGGGACTTTCCGAGGACGACGTGGAAAATCTCACCAGTGAAATGCTCTCCGCCTTTGGCGGCGCAGAGGGCATGGAGGGGCTGGAGCACCCCGAGGAGGACAGTGACGGCGAGGAGGACGAAGGCAAGACCGCCACCTTCCCCTTCCTCAACAAGCTCTTCGGCGGCGGAGCCGCCGCCTCCGCGGCCACCCCGCCCGATCCCGCCTCCCCCAGCCCGGAAAAGGGCTCCGACGCCCCCAAGGGCGGCAAGGAGGAGAAAGCCGGCAAGGGCAAGGAGGCCAAACGGAAGTTTCTGGAGAACTACTGTATCTCCCTGACCAACAAGGCCGCCGAGGGGAAGCTGGACAATATTATCGGCCGGGACGAGGAGATCGCCCGCACCATCCAGATCCTCAACCGCCGCCAGAAGAACAACCCCTGTCTCATCGGCGAGCCCGGCGTGGGCAAGACCGCCATCGCCGAGGGCCTGGCCCTGCGGATCCATGCCGGCGACGTACCCTATAAGCTCCAGGACAAGGAGGTCTATCTTTTGGATCTCACCGCCCTGGTGGCGGGCACCCAGTTCCGGGGCCAGTTTGAAAGCCGGATGAAGGGCCTTATCGACGAGGTCAAAAAGCTGGGCAACATCATTCTGGTCATCGACGAGGTCCACAACATCGTGGGCGCCGGCGACGCCGAGGGCAGCATGAACGCCGCCAATATCCTCAAGCCCGCCCTGAGCCGGGGGGAGATCCAGGTCATCGGCGCCACCACCCTCACCGAGTATCGCAAGTACATCGAGAAGGACTCCGCCCTGGAGCGTCGGTTCCAGCCCGTCATGGTGGATGAGCCCTCCATTGAGGACAGCGTGAAGATCCTTCAGGGCATTGCCCCCTACTACGAGAAGTATCACTTTGTCTCCATCTCCCCCGCCATCTGCCACTCCGCCGTCACCATGTCGGAGCGTTACATCACCGACCGCTACCTCCCCGACAAGGCCATCGACCTCATTGACGAGGCCTGCTCCGACGTCAACCTCCACAACAAGGCCCTGGCCCAGGAGGCCCGGCTGAAAAAGGAGCTGGAGGAGCTCTCCGCCCGGCGGGAGGCCCTGATGAGCGCCAACAGCAGCCGGGACGCCAAAAAGCAGAGCGACCTGAAGGCCAACGAGGCCCGCCAGGGCGAGATCCGCCGGAAGCTCTCCTCTCTGGCCGGGGAGCACGCCGCCCTCTCCATCGACCCCGCCCAGGCCCCCGGCCTGAAGGACAACGAGCGGGAGCAGGCCGGTCTGAACGCCGAGCTGGAGCGCCTGGTGGAGGAGCGGACCAAGCTTCTGTCCGGAGAGCAGACCGAGCAGGACTTTGAGCAGCTGGCCCAGATCAAGAGCCGGGAGATGCAGCTCCAGGCCGAGCTTCAAAAGCTGGAGGCCATGTCCGCCCCGCCCCTCACCGTGGAGCATCTGGCCCGGGTGATCGAGCTGTGGACCAAGATCCCCGCCTCCCAGATCCAGGAGCAGGAATACGAGCGTTTGGCCCACCTCCAGGATCGGCTCAAGGAGCACATCATCGGCCAGGATCAGGCGGTCAACGAGGTCTCCGCCGCCGTCCGCCGTGGCCGGGTGGGCATCGCCTCCAAGCGCAAGCCCGTCTCCTTCATCTTCGTGGGCTCCACCGGCGTGGGCAAGACCGAGCTGGTCAAGCGCCTGGCCCAGGATATGTTCAACTCCCCCGAGTCCCTCATCCGGCTGGACATGTCGGAATTCATGGAGAAGTTCTCCGTCTCCCGGATCATCGGCTCCCCCCCGGGCTATGTGGGCTATGACGAGGCCGGCCAGCTCACCGAGAAGGTGCGGCGCAAGCCCTACTGCGTCATCCTCTTTGACGAGATCGAGAAGGCCCACCCCGACGTACTGAATATCCTTCTGCAGATCCTGGACGACGGCCATATCACCGACGCCCAGGGCCGGAACGTGAACTTTGAGAACACCGTCATCGTCATGACCTCCAACGCCGGCTCCACCACCGGCTCCACCGGCTCGGTGGGCTTCGGCCGCAGCGAGACCGAGCAGGGCAAGGCCAAGGCCATGAAGGCTCTGGAGGGCTTCCTCCGCCCCGAGTTCATCAACCGGGTGGACGAGATCGTCTACTTCAACAGACTCTCGGAGGACAACTTCAAGGATATCGCCCGGATCATGCTGGGTGAGCTGAGCCAGAACCTCCAGGACAAGGGCATCACCCTCACCTACAACGACGACCTGCTGGACTATCTGGTGAAGAAGTCCTACTCCCAGACCTACGGCGCCCGGAACCTGCGCCGTCAGATCCAGAAGGATCTGGAGGATCCCATCGCCACCAAGATCATCGACAGCTACAAGGAGCCCATCTCCAAGCTTACCGTGGCCGCCAACGGCGAGAGCCTGACGGTGAACGCGGAGTAAGGCCCCCCACTTTGCCGCCGCATCCATAAAAAACAGCCTGGAGCCGTACGGCTCCAGGCTGCTTTTTGCCTTTCATATCCCTCAGTACACCAGGGCGATATTCTCCCGTGTCAGCTCCATCCAGGTCACATTCTCCTTGGCCGCCTGGACGGCATGGGCCGCCTCGAATTCGGCGGCGGCAGCGGGCAGCTGCTCCACGTAGTAGAGCTCCTCCTCCCCGCTTTCCTCGCACCAGGAGATATCCCGGGTCTTGCCGGAGGAGAAGTCCAGCCGCCCCCAGCCCCAGTGGAAGGCGCCCCCCGACCAGCCATAGGTACCGTCGGTCTTCAGGCTCTCCAGCTCCAGGGAGCGGTAGCCCATGGGGTAGCCGCAGACCCAGCCGTTCTGGTAGTGGAGGACGATGCCGCCCAGCACATATTCATTGTCCCCCCGCTCCAGCCACAGCACCGCCTCCGGAATGGCGTCGTTATCCATATCCAACTCCGTAAAGCGGAATACCTTCACGGGTACGTCGTCGCTGAAGGGCAGGGCGTCGGCGTAGCAATACTCCCCCGTCTCCACGTTGTAGAAGGTGGCCTCCCCCAGGAGAACGGCGCGCAGGGCGGCGGGAATGTGCTGATCCCCGGCGTAGAGCAACTCCACCGGATCCACCACGGAGAAGTCGCTGTACTTCCACTCCACGTCGTTGATGGGATTGATGTACTGACCCTTTTCCTGCCAGGCAAAGACCAGGGAATACCGGCCATCACTCTCCCCCACCGGGCCCAGGCCGCCTCCCCGAAGGGTCTGCTCCCCCTCGGCGACCCATACATTGCTCAGATGTCCGTAGCTGGTTACGATCCCGCTGCCGTGATCCACAGACACCGTATAAAAGCCGCTGCCCGGATCCTTCCGGACGGCGCTCACGGTGCCGGCGGCCACACTCTGGGCCCAGCCGCCATAAGGGAACAGCAGGCTGACCCCGTCAAGGCCGTCCTGGCCGAACATCCGCAGTACCACGTCCTGGCCCTGGCCCGTCCCAGGCACCGGCCAGAGATAGCCGGTGGAGCGGGTGACACCGGACAGATCCAGATCCTCCCCGGTAATGCTCTCCGCCGCCTCCAGCAGCTCCAGATAGTCTCCGCTAAACCAATCCTCCCGATAGGGAAGGGTGGTCATGGTGTAGACAATACCGTTTTGCTCCTTCAGGACGGTATCGCCCTCGTAGCCGTTGGCCCGGAAAGTCTCGGCGTCCTGGGCAAAGAGGGTGAAGAGGAAACCGCTGCCGCTGGGCCCGGCGTAACTGTCCCTGTGATAAAAGCTCCAGCAGGGCAGGCCGCTGGCATTATAATCCCGCTGGATCAGATATTGCCCCTCAAAGCTCCGGGGCAGATGGAGGATAAAGCCCCAGTCGGGGGAGACATAGTCGGCGTGGGCGGGCAGCTTCTCCGGGGTGAGCAGGCGGTTCTCCTCCCACCAGGTCTCCCCCATGCGGACGATCTCCAGGGCGTCCAGGGTGCCGCCTCCCTCAATAAGCCCGTTCACCGCCAGAGCGGCCAGGGTGCCGTCGGAGCAGACCAGGGCGTTGCTCCACAGGGAATAGGTGTGGGTGGGCTGGTACATGCCCCGGTCAAAGATCCGGGCGGGGTCGGCGGGCTCCAGAGGCTCCGGCCCCGGGTCGAAGGGCCCGTCCAGCTCCTCCACGGCGCGGTTTTCCACATCGTAGCGGTAATAGCGTCCTCCCTGTCCCCCCTCGGCGTCGCAGTCGGAGAACCAGACCGCCCCGTCCTGATAGCGCACGTCCACCGTGTCCATCACCCGCCCGCCCCAGGTCTGGTCACAGCGGAAGGTCTGCCTTGTCTCGCCTGCTCCGTAGTCAAAATAGAGGGCGGTCTGGGTGTGATAGACCAGGAATTGGGTCTGCGGATCATAGAAATCCAAGTGGGGCATGGTGTTCTCGGTGAGGGCCTGAACCGTCTCGGAACCTGCCCCCTCCTCATCCTCTTGGCTCACCATGGCCCAGGAAAGGCGAACAATCTGCCCGTTCTCCACCTCTACCACCAGATAGTCGGTACCCAGAGAGATGGCGTTTCGGCGCATGGGCCAGTCCAGAAGGTCGGCCACCGCCTGCTGCCACGCCTGTGTCCCCCGCTCCCCGGCGCTTTGATCCTCCCCCCACCAGGATTGGCGCAGCATCAGATTCTCGGACAGGGGCAGGGTATGCTCCCCCAGGGCGGGGCCGCTGGGGCCCGTCTCGTCATAGCGGTAAAGGATAGCCTTGATATGCTCATAGTCCTCCCCCTCGGCGTCGGGCTCTCCCAGGGGCCAGGTGACCTCGCTGAACAGGGCGCAGTAAGTCCCGTCGGCCAGACCGCTCTCCGCCTCCGGCGCCTCCCGGCAGGCCACCAGGCCGGAGAGCAGCACCGCCGCCGCCAGCAGGACGCACACCAGGGCACGGCTGCGCTTGCCGGGACGGAAGAGCTGGGTCAGCCGGCTCTTCATCTGCTCCATCCCGCCGCCGAAGCTGGTGGTAAAGGGCAGCTCCCGCCCCGTCCCCGCGGCGGAGAGGAGCAGCTCGCCGTAAGAGCGCCGATAGTCCGCACCCTGCCCCGCCACCACGGCGGCGTCACAGCAGGCCTCCACGTCCCGGTCGGCCGTGCGGGCCATACGCCACACCAGGGGGTTGAACCAGTGGAGGGCGCAGGCGAGCAGGAGCAGGGTCTTATACCCCACGTCCCGGCGCTTGATGTGGTAAAGCTCATGGCGCAGCGCCGCCGGGGCCAGCCCCTGGGGCGGCAGCAGCACCAGAGGACGAAAAACCCCTAAGGTCATAGGCCCGGAGATACCCTCACATTCATAGAAGGCCACCCTTCCCTCCAGCCCCAGCTCCCGGGCATAGCACTCCAGCCCGGACACCAGCCGGGCCTGCCGGAGAAGCCGGCGGCGGAGGAGCCCATAGCGTGCCCCCTGCCACAGCAGGACGGCGGCCATCCCCCCGAGCCACACCCCGGCGGCCAGCAGGACGAGGGAAAGTCCGCCGCTCTGGGCCGCCTCCCTCTGGGGCTGGGACGGGCCGGCGGGTTGAGCCTGTGCCCCAGGCTGGGCCGGAGCGATCCCCTGACCCTGCCCCGCCCCAACGGGGACCTGGCCTCCGGCGGTGGCTTCCTGCGGGCTCTTGGCGCCGCTCTGCGCCGGAGCGTTGACCGGGCTCTGGAGCCCGGCGGCCGGGCGGGCCGGGAGGCTCACGGTGTAGGCCGGGGCCTCCACCACCACTGGGGCCGCAAACTTGGGCAGCCAGGGGGCCAGCAACAGCACCAGGGCCATCACCAGCCAGAGCCACTGCCGGGTTTGAGGGGCGTAGCGCTTCTCCAGGCGTCCCCGGCACAACAGAAGGGGCGCCAGCAGGACGGACACCGCCAGAGAGACGGTGAGCACACGCAGAAACAAATTCTCCATTACTCCCGTCCTCCTTCCAGCGCATCCAGATACTCCCGCAGCTCCGCCACCTCGCTCTGGCTGAGCCGTCCCCCGTCCCAGAGGGCGGCGGCAAAGGTCTTCAGCGAACCCTCATACAGCTTCTCCAGCACCGCGCCCCCCGCCGTGCGGCGGTAGGCCTCCTCTGTGATGAGAGGGGTATAGCAGTTCACCCGTCCAATCTTTTCACAGCGGAGAAAGCCCTTCTCCTCCAGCCGTTTGAGATAGCTGTGGAGGGCGCTGGCGGTAAGGGGCTTTTCCAGCGCCTCCAAAATCTCCGGGGCGCTTATGGGCTCTCCCCTGTGCCACACCACCAGCATGATATCCAGTTCAGAATCGGGCAAAGCCTTCCGCTCTCTCATAAAACCGTCTCCTTTTGCACTTGCAGAAATCCATCTGTTCTTATTCTACATTTGCAGAAGAGACTTGTCAAGGGGTATTTTTGCAAAAGCAGAAATTAGGGGTCAAAACACACCCCTGTAATGACAAGAGCGGAAAGGTCTCAGCCTTTCCGCTCAAAGATCAATAATGTCCACTTCCACGCCCTTCTTCATGGCGTAGGTCAGGGTGTACATGGTTCCCCCCAAAGTACCGTCATAGGCGGCGATGACCAGGGCGGAGCGATCCACCATGTAACGGTTGCGCCGGAGCATGCACCCCCTGTCATAGTGGTGCTGGACCATGGTCTCAAAGTCACACCGCTCCACCAGGTCGAAGTAGCGCTCCCGATCCCCCTCCGGCCACTTGGCCGCCTGTTCCTCACAGGGGATGGCCGCCTCCACCGTGACTCCGGGCCGTGCCGCCCGCAGGGCCAGGGCCGCCTCACAGAAATAGAGATCTGCCCCTCTGGCCATACCGCAGATAAAATGGCGGAAGCCGCGCTCATAGGCCCGCTCCAGCGCCTGTCCAATCGCTCCCTTGAGCTCGATACAGCGCCCGTCGGTCTCGTCCTCTCCCCAGGGCAGCTTGCCGGGACGATGCCCGGTGAAGCAGCAGGTCTTTTCCCGTTCCACGCCCCCGCCCCCTTTCTTTTTCTCCATTGTACCCGATAGCGTCCCTTCCGTCAAGCAAAAGGGCTTCGTCCGCTCCCGGGGTATTTTTCAAATTTCCTCTTGCAATTTTCTCCCCAGGCGTTATAATAATACACGGAACAACTGAATGAACGTGTCTTCAGGGCAGGGTGAAAATCCCGATCGGCGGTAAAGTCCGCGACCCGCAGTGATGCGGCTGACCCGGTGAAACTCCGGGACCGACAGTGACGTACCTTTCGGTGCGAAGTCTGGATGGAAGAAGATGTGCGAGACAACCCCCCGCGCTCCTTTTTGTTTTGCACCCGGAAGGCATCATCTTTTGGGTGTTACCAAACAAAAAAGGAGTGTTTTTTATGTCCGAATTCACCGCGTCCTCCTCCCCCAAGGCCAAGTCCGGGCCGGATACCCGCACCCTCGCCTGTACCGCCATGCTCTGCGCCGTGGCCTATGTGGTCATGTACTTATCCAAGAGCCTCTTCTCCTTTATGGCTGTGGCCGGATTTCTGAAATTTGACCTGAAGGACGTGATCATCGCCATCGGCGGCTTCCTCTTCGGGCCCCTTAACGTGCTGTGCGTGTCCGTGGCCGTCTCCTTTATCGAGATGATCACCGTCTCCACCACCGGCCCCTGGGGCCTTTTGATGAACATCATCTCCACCTGCACCTTCCTGTGCCCTGCCGCCTACCTCTACAAGCGCAACCGCACCTTCAAGTGGGCCATTCTGGGCCTCTGCATCGGCGGGATCTTCATGACCGGGAGCATGATGCTGTGGAACTATCTGGTGACCCCCATCTACCAGGGCATGCCCCGTCAGGCCATCGCCGACATGCTCCTGCCCGTGTTCCTCCCCTTCAATCTGACCAAGGGCCTGATGAACGGGGCCCTGACCATGCTCCTCTACAAGCCGGTGGTGGTGGCCCTTCGGAAGGCCCACCTGGTTCCTGAGTCCAGCGGCCAGGGAAGCAAAACCAGCACCCTGGCTGTCAGCCTTGTGGCGCTGTTTCTGGCGGCCACCGCCGTATTCCTGGGCCTGGTGCTGGCCAAGGTCATTTGACCTCTCCCGCCAAAATTTTCAACCCCCACGGTTTTCCGTGGGGGTTGATTTTATGGAACATATGTGCTATCCTGTGGTTGTAAGGCCCCAGACGCCACCGTCGAAAGGAGGCTCCGCCGTGGAGCGAACCATCCTGCACTGCGATCTGAACAGCTTCTACGCCTCGGTGGAGCTGCTGGATCACCCGGAGCTCCAGGGGAAGCCGGCGGCAGTCTGCGGCGACCCGGAGAGCCGCCACGGGGTCATTCTGGCCAAAAATGAGAGCGCCAAGGCATTCGGCGTCAAAACCGCCGAAACGGTGTGGCAGGCCCGGAAGAAGTGTCCCGAACTGGTGCTTCTGAAAGCCCACCACGACAAATATCACGACTATTCCAAAAAGGTCAACGCCATCTATGACCGCTGCACCGATCTGGTGGAGCCCTTCTCCATCGACGAGAGCTGGCTGGACGTCACCGGCTCCCTGAATCTGTTCCGCACCGACGGCAAGGGGCTTGCCGACATGCTCCGGCGGCAGGTACGTCAGGAGCTGGGGCTCACCATCTCGGTGGGCGTCTCCTTCAACAAGATCTTCGCCAAGATGGGCAGCGACTATAAAAAGCCAGACGCCACCACCCTCATTACCCGGGATAACTTTCAGACCCTCCTGTGGCCCCTGCCGGTAGGCGACCTGATCTTCGTGGGCCGGGCGGCGGCCAAGACCCTGGGCGACTATGGCGTCCACACCATCGGCGAGCTGGCCGCCACGCCCCGGGAGACCCTGGTTCAACTCCTGGGCAAGCAGGGGGCCACCCTCCACGATTACGCCACCGGCGCCGAGCACGCTCCGGTGATCCCCGCCCGGGAGCTTCCGCCCCCCAAGTCGGTGGGCAACGGCCTCACCTTCCCCCGAAATCTGGTGGGGTGGGAGGAGCTGGGGGCGGGAATGGCCCTTCTGGCCGATGAGGTGGCCGCCCGGCTGCGGCGGTTGGACATGAAGTGCGCCACGGTGAACATTGCCGTCCGGGATCCTAATTTTAAGGACATCTCCCGACAGAAGGGCCTCTCCGCCCCCACCTGGCTCGCCCGGGAGATCACCCAGGCCGCCATGGAGCTGCTCCGGCAGTCCTGGCGCCCCAACGCTCCGGTGCGGGCCCTCACTGTCACCGCCCAGAATCTGATGCCCGCTCATATGGCCGCTGAGCAGCTCACCCTCCTCTCCCCCGACGCCGCCCCCCGGCGGGACAAGGTGGAGAAACTGGAGCGGACTATGGACGGCATCCGCGACAAGTACGGCAAAGGCTCCATCACCACCGCCCGGTTAAAGAAGAAAAGCGAAAAATGACGAGGAGGGGCGTCCGGTCAGGACGCCCCTCCTCTCATGACCCGAAGGGGGCGGGGGCCGCTAAGGCCCGCCCCCACCGGTGGGGTCGGATTTAGTTAAGTGGCTATTATGGCGATTGCGCGAACCGCGCCGAGAGCGCCCGGCCCCACGGG